>JAWKVL010000030.1:0-52569 GCA_041398065.1 Dongiaceae bacterium
TAGCCAGCTGGAAACGCGTCGCGGTAGCGCCGCAGCAGATCGCTCCCCGCCGCTTCGCCTTTGGCTTCCACGAGGGCATCGCGCAGGCGGTCTGCCCATGAGCGCGCCACTTCCGCAAGCTTGGCTTCCAGGTTCTTGAGATCGACGGTCGGAACCGCGCCGGGATTGGTGGCGATGATGAACTGCAGCCGCGCCAGCGCCCCGTCACCCAGATGCACATAATAGGCGGACAGCGTGCCATCAAACGCCTTTGCCACCACGTCCTGCATCTGCAGGCGCAATTCGGTGTTCATCGTATCCTTGGGCAGGAAGACGAGAGCGGTGACGAAGCGTTCATAGGGATCGTGCCGCACGAACAAGGCGACGCGCTGGCGCTCCTGCAGATTGAGGATGCCGACCGCGGTCTCCAGCAACTCGTCCTCGCTGGCCTGGAACAGCTCGTCGCGTGGATAGGTTTCGAGGATATGCGCCAGTGCCTTGCCGTCGTGGCTGTTGGGCGAGAAACCGGCGCGCTTGATGATGGTCTCCACCTTGCGGTCCAGCAGCGGAATCTCCCACGGCGAGCGGCTATAGGCCGCGGAGGTGAAGAGCCCCGCGAACAGCCGCTCTCCCGTGACGTTGCCCTTGGCGTCGAAGGTCTTGATGCCGAACACGTCCATCGGCACATCGCGATGGACGGTGGCGCGCGTATTCGCCTTGGTGATGAGCAGCAGCTTGTGCTGCCGCAGGTACGAGCGCACCTGGGTCGGCATGCTCTGCTGGTTGCGCATCCCGCCGAAGATCCGCAGATCGAAGTTCTTGAGAACGCCGAGCGACCGGCCGTCGACGATCTGGTACAGCGCCTTCTCGCCCTTGCCGGTCATGGCATATTCACGGCAACCGAGGAAGGTGAAGTGGTCGTCCTCGATCCACTTGAGGAAGCGTGAGACCTCGCCCCGTTCCGGCTCCTCGACCGGCAGCTTCTTGCGGTCGATCTCTTCGATTGTCTCGCGCAGGCGCGCGCGCATTTCTTTCCAGTCGGCAACGGCGCTGCGCACGTCCGCCAGCACCGATTGGATGCCCTGCGTGATTTGCTCAAGCTTTTCCGGCTGCGCCACCTGCGTGGCGCGGATCTGCATGATCGATTCCGGCAAGCCGGCGCTCTGGGTCTGGGCCTTGCCGATATCGGTCATCTGCCCCGACTTGTCGCGGCTGATGCGCATGATCGGATGCACGACCAGATGAACGTCCAGGTTCTGGCGTGCCAGCTCAGCGGTCACCGAATCGACCAGGAACGCCATATCATCGTTCACAATCTCGATGATGGTGTGGCTGGAGCGCCAGCCATGGTCGTCCTGATGGGGATTGAAGACGCGGATCTTTGGTGTGCCGGGCTTGCGCTTGAGGGTAAACTGCCAGAGCGACAGTGCGGCACAAAACAGGTCCTCGGGCGGCTCCTGCGCGATGTCGGCGAACGGAACGTTGGCGTAGAACTGACGGACAAAGGCTTCGACCTGGGCGACACGCGCGCGCTCGATCCGGCCGCTGACAAAGCGGAGAACCTGGTCCATCAATTGCTGCTTGAGAGTTTCGGATTTCATGACTGTCCTGATCTTGGAGATTCCCGTGCTCTTGCCGGCAGCGGTTCTTGGACGGGGCAGTCAACTCTAGCGCAACAGAACTGAGGATTCCAGGCGAGTGCAGGCGAAAGGCGCGTTAAACCAACAACTTGGTCACGCTTCCTTAACAATCGGGCGGCTAGCGTGGGGAAGCCGGTGGGGGCACTGCGCGAGGTACTTCGGGAGCATGTCGACAAACGACAAGGCCGCACGCAATGCTGCGGCGAACGGCGCGGAGAAATCCCCGGACCCGGCTGGCGATGACGTCCGGGAACCCAGTGGCGAGATGTGGGCTGATCTGTTCCTCGCCCGGCTTACGCCGGAAACCAAATCCAGCCTGTCGCCCGCCCAGCTCGAGGATATCAGGCGCGCTGCGGCCACCGTGGCGCCCAGCCGCCACGGATTGGATTGGCGGTTCAGCCTGCCGGCTTCGCTCGGCGGAAAGCGGTTCTATGGCGTCCTGCTTGCCGGGACCGACCGGCGCGGGCCCCAGCGCCACGCCCAGGACCGGATGATCCGCCGGCAATTGCGACGTCGCCGCTCGGAGCGGACGGGGATCCAGGCCCTCGCGGTGGGCGTCGCGCTAGCCATGCTGGCGCTCATGCTGCTGGCCGGCATTGTCCATGCCGAGGAGACCAAGAGCAGTATCGTCGGCATTGAAGGCACGGACGACCGTACTCCGATCGAGACTGAGAAGTGGCCGTGGACCGCGCTCGGGCGGATCAACCGCGAGATCGGCGGCCATTGCACTGGCGCCTTGATCGCGCCGGATCTGGTGCTCACGGCGGCGCATTGTCTCTACAACTTCACTGACCAGCGCTGGACCATCCCGATGGAGGTCCATTTCGTCGCCGGCTATCACCGCGGCGAATACAACGAACACGCCATCGGAATGAAATTCGTCATCTCACCGAAATGGGATGCCGCCCATGCCAAGAGCGAAGGCAACATCGGCAATGATTGGGCGCTGATGGAGCTGGACCATCGCCTGACCACGCGGCCGGTCGAGTTGAGCGGCATGTCGTTCCAAGAGATGAAGGAAGCGGCCGACGAGGGCGAATTGACGATCGCAGGCTATAACGGCGACTTTGCGGAAATCCTCACACAGCATCGCGGCTGTGACCTGGTCGCACGGTCGGAAGGCGGCAAGCTCTTGTTGCATGATTGCGATGCAACGTACGGTTCGTCCGGCGCGCCGCTGCTGCTTATTACGCCGGACGGTGCGGAGATCATCGGGCTGCAGAGCGCAATCGTTGAGCTGCAGAACGGCCAAAGCGTGGGGGCCGCCGTACCGGTGGAGGCCTTCCGCAAAGCCGTCAACAATCACTGAGCGGCGCGCGCGGCTGTCCGTCGCTTCGTCGCCAACGTCAGCACCAGCAATCCCGCGAGAGCGGACAGGATCGATCCGCCGATAACTCCCAGGCGCATCTCCACCATGTGTTCGATCCCGGGGAAGGCCAGGCCGCCGATGAACAGACTCATGGTGAAGCCGATACCGGTCAGGATAGCGACACCATAGGTCTCGCCCCAGCTCGTGCCATAGGGCAGCGTTGCGATGCGGCAAAGCCGCCCCACGATGATCGCGGCCATCACGCCCACCTGCTTGCCGATGAAAAGACCGAGCGCCACGCCCAATGTGACCGGCGCCGCGATCGTCTCCCAGGAGAGACCGACCAGAGATACGCCGGCATTGGCAAAGGCGAAAGCCGGCATGATTGCGAACGCGACCCATGGGTGCAAAGTGTGGATGCATCGCTTGGCCAGGGAATGCTCATCATCCACCGAAACGCCCTGGGGCGAGCGCAGGGGGACGCACAGCCCCACGACGGTGCCGGCAAGCGTCGCATGGACTCCGGACTCCAGCACGCATGCCCAGACATAGAGCCCAACCAGCACATAGGCCGCGAGGCTCTGCACCTTCAGGCGGTTCATCGCGATCAGAACCACGATTCCAATCGACGCCAGGCCGAGCGCCGTCAGCGACAGATCGGCGGTGTAGAACATCGCGATGATAATGATGGCGCCGAGGTCATCAATGATGGCCAGCGCCAGCAGAAATATCTTCAGGCTTTCCGGTACGCGACTGCCGAGCAGGCTGACCACTCCCATCGCAAAAGCGATGTCAGTGGCGGCGGGAATCGCCCAGCCGTCCAGCGTCTCCGGAGTTGCTGCGTTGAACAGGAAATAGACGGCAGCCGGCGCAGCCATGCCGCCGATCGCTGCGACTGCCGGCAGTGCGGCCTGGCGCGGGCTCGACAGCTCGCCCTCGATCAGTTCGCGCTTGATTTCCAGCCCCACCAGGAAAAAGAAGATCGCCATCAGCCCGTCGTTGATCCAGTGGTTGAGCGACTTGTCGAGGCCGACGTCGCCCAGCTTGACGGTCAGATGCAGCTCGAAGAAGTGCTGATAGATGCCGGCCAACGGCGAATTGGTGAGGGCAAAGGCCAGCACCGCAGCCCCCAGCAGCACGATGCCGCCGGCCGCTTCATGGCGCAGAAACTCGCGGATCATGGATAGCGGCATGCGCGCGACTCCCCTTGTTCGGACTTCGAACATGGAGGCTCACGGCACGTGATTCAAACAAAACCGGACCGCCTGAACGGCCGGGCAAGGTCGTCGTCTGGTCGAGGGGCGCGCAAACGCGCGTGCCGGGCCGAGGCGCGCCGCGGCGGTGCTAGCCCACCTTCCGGCGCTGCACCGGCGCGGCCAGAGCGAGATCGAGCTGGACCGACGGCCGGCGCGGACGTGGCGCCTTTGGCTCGGTCCGGGATGGCCGCGGCATCAGGGCCGCCTGGATCAGATCGCCGGTCCCACCGCGGAGCTGCCGAGGAGCGAGGTCCGGTCGGAGGCCGGACCCATGGACGAGGCGGTCGACCAGGAACATGGGAAGCCTCAGCCCGCCAGGAAGCTGGGGGAGATCGCGATCAGCAGCATGATGGCCGCGAATGCAGCGCCTTCGAGCAAGTGCGTGACATAGGTCGACATGGCTCAATCTCCCGTTATGATCCCTATTTGTTCTTTTTATGTTCTAACATTGAGCCAAAGTCAAGTCGAACCTGAGGAATAGCCTGCCTTCCTCGGCTCAGTTCGGCTTGATTGCTTTCAGGCGATAGATGCCGTTGATCGGCCCGTCGAACATCTCGGGCACCATCGGGTGGCGGCACGGCCGGCCGGTTTCATCTGGCAGCAGGTTCTGTTCCGAGACGTAGGCCACATAGGTAGTGCGGTCGTTCTCGGCGAGCAGGTGATAGAACGGTTGATCCTTGTGCGGCCGGATCTCTTCGGGAATCGAGGAAAGCCATTCCTCGGTGTTGTTGAAGACCGGGTCGACGTCATAGACCACGCCCCGGAACGGATAGACCCGGTGGCGTACGACATCGCCGATCTTGAACTTGGCAAGCCGCGGGGAACTCGACTCGGACATCCGGCTATTTGGCCTTGAGCCGCGGTTTGGATCAAGCCGAGGCCGCTGCTATGGTGCCGCCGGTCCGTTTAAGAGGAATCTACATGACCGAACGCCCCCAGACTCAGAGGCTGCGTTTCGCTTCGACCGACCGCTACATTGCGACTCGCGATCTAGAGGTTGCGGTCAATGCCTCGATCGCGCTGGAGCGGCCGCTGTTGGTGAAGGGCGAGCCCGGTACCGGCAAGACAGTGCTGGCCGAGGAGGTGGCGCGCGCACTCGGCCTGCCGCTGATCCAATGGCATATCAAATCCACCACCAAGGCCGCGCAGGGGCTCTACGAGTATGATGCGGTGGCGCGCCTGCGCGATGGCCAGCTGGGGGATGAGAAGGTCCATGACATCGCGAACTACATCAAGCGCGGCAAGCTGTGGGATGCGTTCGCCGCCGATACCCCCGTCGTGCTCTTGATCGACGAGATCGACAAGGCGGATATCGAGTTCCCCAACGACCTCCTGCAGGAACTCGACCGCATGGAATTCTTCGTCTACGAGACGAAAGAGACCATCACGGCCAAGCGCCGCCCGATCGTCATCATCACCTCCAACAATGAGAAGGAGCTGCCGGACGCCTTCCTGCGCCGCTGCTTCTTCCACTACATCCGCTTCCCCGACAAGGAAACGATGGAGCGGATCGTTGCCGCGCATCATCCGAACATCAAGCAGGAGCTGGTGCGCGAGGCGCTGCATCTGTTCTACGACATGCGCGATGTGCCGGGCCTCAAGAAAAAGCCCGCGACCTCTGAGCTGCTCGATTGGCTGAAGCTGCTGATGATCGAGGACATCCCGCTCGAAGTCCTGCGCGCCAAGGACCCGAAGGTGGTGATACCCCCGCTGCACGGTGCGCTCCTGAAGAACGAGCAAGACGTGCACCTGTTCGAGCGCGTCGCCTTCCTGGCGCGGCGCGGGCAATAGAGCGGCGGCGATGTTCGCCGGCTTCGTCAGCGCGCTCCGCAATGAAGGCGTCAAGGTCTCGCTGCTGGAATATCTGATGCTGCTGAATGGGCTGAAGCAGCAGGTGGCGCTCTACGATGTCGAGGATTTCTATTTCCTGGCGCGCGCCAGCCTAGTCAAGGATGAGCGGCTGATCGACCGGTTCGACCGGGTGTTCGCGCTCTATTTTCGCGGACTGCAGGCGGTCCATGGCGCAATCCTGGCGGAAATTCCGGAGGACTGGCTGAAGCAGCTGGCGGAGCGGTTCCTGACCGAGGAAGAACGCGCGGCGATCCAGCGTCTCGGCGGTTTGGAGAAGCTGATGGAGACCCTGCGCCAGCGCCTGATGGAACAGCAGGGCCGGCACGAAGGCGGTTCCAAATGGATTGGGACGGCGGGCACGTCGCCCTTCGGCGCCTATGGCGACAACCCCGAAGGGATCCGCATCGGCCAAGCGAGCTCGCGCCGGCGCAGGGCGGTCAAGGTCTGGGACAAGCGCGAGTTCCGCGATCTCGACGGCGACGTGGAGCTGGGCACGCGCACGCTGAAACTGGCGTTGCGCCGGCTGCGGCGCTGGGCGCGTGAAGGCGAGGCGGACGAGCTCGATCTCGGCGGCACGATCCATGCGACTGCGGCAAATGGCGGCTGCCTCGATCTGCAGATGCGCCCGGAACGTCACAACAAGGTGAAGGTGCTTCTGCTCCTCGATATCGGCGGATCGATGGACGACTATATCGAGGAATCGGCGCAGCTGTTCTCCGCCGCGCGGGCCGAGTTCAAGCATCTCGAAACCTACTATTTTCACAACTGCCCGTATGAAGCGTTGTGGCGCAACAACCGCCGCCGCCACGACCAGACCACGCCGACCATCGAGGTGATGAACACCTACGGCCCCGACTGGAAGCTGATCTTTGTCGGCGACGCAACGATGAGTCCCTATGAGATCACCGAACCGGGCGGCAGCGTCGAACATTGGAATGCCGAGGCCGGTGCAGTATGGATGGCGCGGCTGCTCAAGCGATTCAGAAGCGCCATCTGGATCAACCCACGCGATCCGCGTGCCTGGGATGGCACCAGCTCCGCACGCCTTCTCCGCCAAGTGATGGAGGGGCGCATGTACCCCCTGACCCTCGACGGACTCGAAGCGGGCTTGAAGGAGCTGCAGCGCGGGCGATAGCGCGCGCTCGCGCGCCGCAATTTAGAGGCAAATGCCAGGCAATCTAGACCACACGGTCTTGTCTGGAATTCTCGAATGATCTTCGACACAGCACTGTGTAAGAACGCAGCGAAATCATCCATTCATTTGTGATTGAAATCGCCGCATTTACGCTTCTTTCACGCGATTCCTTCTGAATCGTTTCATGATCAAAGTTCTGAGCTGCATCACGGGGCAGCACAACATACCGCTTGTTCTGCTCGCCGTCGTGGTCTGCACGTTCGGTTGCCTGACTGCGCTCAGCCTGCTGGCGCGCGCGCGCGACGAACGCACTCAAGCAATCGACTTGCGTTGGCTGTTCGCGTCGGCGGCGGTGGCAGGCGCCAGCGTCTGGAGCACGCATTTCGTCGCGATGCTCGCCTACCAGACACCATTTCAGCTCGGCTACGACGTCACGCTCACCATCCTCTCCATCGCAATCGCCGTGATCGTAGCCTTTGCCGGATTCGCAACCGCGCTTTATCTGCGGGCGGCCTTGTTGGGCGGCGGCATCGTTGGCGCCGCCGTCGCAGCGATGCATTTCACAGGCATGGCGGCGCTGACCGCGCCTGCGACTTTCAGCTGGGACGCCGCCTATGTCGTGGCATCGATCGTCATTGGCGTCGCCGGCGGCGCGCTTGCCCTGCGGCAGTTCATGTGGAGCCGCGGCTGGCGGAAACTGGCGGGCGGCACCGGCGTTCTATGCCTTGCTATCGCCGGCTTGCACTTCACTGCCATGTCGGCACTGACCGTGACGCCCGACCCGATGGTCATCGTCCGACAGACGGCGATCATGCCGACCGAATGGCTGGCGCTCATGGTGGCGACGGTCATGATCATGATCATCGTTCTCGGCCTGCTGGCGTCCATTGCTGATCATCATCTGACCAGCCGCACCGCGGCGGAAGCGGAGCGGCTGCGTGCACATGTAGCGGAGCTCGAGGCGACCAAACAGGAATTACAGGCCACGACCGAGAACCTGACCCGTGCGCTCGACGCGGCGGCGGCGGCAAGCCAGTCGAAATCGCAGTTCCTGGCGACCATGAGCCACGAACTGCGTACGCCACTCAATTCCATCATCGGCTTCTCGGAGCTGCTGAAGAACGAGCTGTTCGGCCCGATCGGCGATGCGCGCTATAAGGGCTACATTAACGACGTGCATCGCAGTGGCAAGCATCTGCTGGCGCTGGTCAATGACGTGCTCGACTTCTCGAAGATCGACGCCGGCCATCTGACTCTGCAGGACGATCACATCGATATCACGGAGACGCTGGCGACCTCGCTGCGCATGGTCGAAGGCCAGGCGGACGGCGGCGGCGTGATCCTCGAGAGGGAGATTGCCCACGATCTGCCGATCCTGCGCGCGGACGAACGACGGGTGCGTCAGATCCTGCTCAACCTGCTGTCCAATGCCGTCAAGTTCACCCCGCGCGGCGGACGCGTGAACCTGATTGCCTTCGCCGATGACAACGAACTCGTCATCCAGGTCTCCGATAACGGCATCGGGATGGCGAAAGAGGATATCCCGCGCGCCCTGGAGCGTTTCGGCCAGCTCGATGGCGATCTTAATCGCAAATACGAAGGGACCGGCCTCGGCCTACCCTTGACCAAGAAGCTGGCGGAGCTGCATGGCGGCAGGCTGGAGATCGAAAGCGAGCTCTGCGTCGGCACCAAGATAACGGTGGCCTTCCCCGCCGAGCGCCTGATCGAACGGTCCGCGGCGGCGTAGGCCGGCCACGGCGTTAACGTTGCGCTAACCAAGACTTTCACAAGTCGTAAAGCTCTGCGGCCCTAGGATTCATGCTGCATGAGCGGAGACGGCGTGATGCCGGATGCGACCCAACCAACGAGCCCGAGCCGAGAGGCGCCGCGCCGGCTGAAGCCGGGCGTGAAGCGCATCAGCCTGGCGCTGCAGGGCGGCGGATCGCACGGCGCCTTCACCTGGGGCGTCATGCACCGGCTGATGAGCGAGCCGCGCATCTATATCGACGGGATCAGCGGCACCAGCGCCGGCGCCATGAACGCCGTGGTGTTCGCCGACGGTTTCTTGAAAGGCCGGCGGCAGGGCGCGATCGATGCGCTGGAGCGGTTCTGGAACGCCGTCGCCGACCTGGCCGGCATGCCGCGCAGCATGATGCGCGGCATTCCCGGGATCAGCGATGGCTGGGCGGTCGACAACGATCCGGCCTTCATGATGCTCGACATTGTGACCCGCATCTGGTCGCCGGCACAACTCAACCCGCTGAAGGTCAACCCGCTGCGTGACATCCTGGAAGAGGTGGTTGATTTCAAGGGCCTGCGCGCGCGGCCGGACGTCAAGCTGTTCGTCACCGCCTCCAACGTGCGCACCTGCAAGTCGCGCCTGTTCCGCACCCCGGAGCTGACGGTTGACACGGTCATGGCCTCGGCTTGCCTGCCGTTCCTGTTCGAGGCGGTTGAGATCGAGGGCGAGTTCTATTGGGACGGCGGCTATCTTGGCAATCCCGCGATCTATCCATTGATCCACGAATGCGCGTCGAGCGACGTGGTGATCGTGCAGATCAATCCGCTGATCCGCGACGAGATCCCGGTGACCTCGCGCGATATCCTCAATCGCATCAACGAAATGACCTTCAATTCAAGCTTGGTGCGCGAGATGGCGGGCATCGCCACCATCACCAGCCTGGTCGAAAGCGGTGCGCTCAAGGATGACCGCTACGTCGCGGTCCGGTTCCATCAGATCACGGCGGAGGCCGAGCTGGCGAAGTTGGGCGCGCTCAGCAAGATGAACACCGAGCGCTCGTTCCTGCAGCACCTGCACCGGCTCGGCTACGAGACCGCCGACCGCTGGATCGCCGACCATTTCGAGCGCATCGGCTGGGAGAGCACGATCGACGTGCTGGACAAGTTCCTCTAGCGCACCGCCGCCAGGTGCTTGCCGTCGAGCAGGCGCGAGGCAGGCAGCGTGACGATCGCCCGCGTGCCTTTGCCCGGCGCGCTCTCGAGCCGCAGGTCACCGCCATGCAGGCGCGCAAGGCCGCGCGACAAAGGTAGACCCAGTCCGGCGCCGTCGAACTTGCGGTGCAGGGCCGAATCCACCTGTACGAACGGCTCCAGCACCCGGTCGATGTTGTCCTGGCTGATCCCGATGCCGTTGTCGGTGACGGAAAGCTCCAGCTCGCCATGCGGCGACAGGCGCGCGCCGACCGTGATGCGGCCGTTCTTGGGCGTGAACTTGATGGCGTTGCCGATCAGGTTGATCAGGATCTGCTTCAGCTTCTGCTTGTCGGCATGGATGCGCGGCAGCTTGGGCGCGACGTCGAGATCGAGGCTGAGCTGGCTGTCGTTCACGCGCTCCTTCACCAGGCGTGTGACCGATTCCACGACTTCATCGAGGCTGACGACGCTTTCATGCAGCGTCACCTTGCCGGCCTCGATGCGCGAGACGTCGAGGATATCGTTGATGATGCCGAGTAGGTGCAAGGCGCTGGCGTGGATGTCGCGGATGTAGGACTTGTATTGCGGGTTGCTGACCGGCCCGATCATCTCCATGCGCATCACGTCGGCGAAGCCGATGATGGCGTTCAAGGGCGTGCGCAGCTCGTGGCTCATGTTGGCGAGGAAGTGCGTCTTGGCGCGGCTGGCGATGTCCGCCTGCTCCTTCGCCATGCGCAGGCTTTCTTCGCGCTTGGTGAGTTCGGTGATGTCGGTCGCGGCGCCGCGATAGCCTTTCAGCGTGCCGTTGGCGCGGTCGAACACCGGAACGGCGGACAGCATGAACAGGCGCCGCTTGCCTTCGCCATCGACCGCGTCGAACGGTACGTCGCGGAACGGCGACATGCGCTCGAACCGGCGCTTGGCCGCCTGGCGCAGAGTATCGGTCACCATCATGCTGAGGAGGTTCTTGCCGATATAATCCTGCGGCGGGCGGTCGAGCGCATTGGCGACGCGCTGCGAGACCATGGTGAAGTTGAGATTGGCGTCCGCTTCCCATACCCAGTCCGCAGTGAGGCGCAGGAAGTCCATATAGCGGTCGAGCATCAGGGCGATATCCTCGACCCCGATTCCGTGGTCGGCGAACATCTGCAGGATGCCGCCGAAGCCGCTCAGCGTGCCGTCATTGTCGAACACCGGCACCATGCGCGACTTCAGGATCTGCGTGGTCTGGCCGATGATATAGCGGTCCTCGCGATAGACCGTGGTGCGGCTGTATTCGATCTCTTCCGCCACCTGGCCCAGCGGCAGCAAGTCGCCGATGCGGCCGTCCTCGGTCTGCACTTCGGCGACGCGGCGATAGCCGGAATTGCACCAGCGGATGGCGCCTGTCCGGTCGGCGAGGAACAGGGCCGGGCCGAAATCGAGCAGTTCCTTCTGGAATATGTCGCGTAACTGCTCCGGCGTCGGCGAGCGGCCGATATCCGGCTGCCAGTCGCTGACGATCATCGATGCCTGCATCATTGCGTCCCGTCCCCCTCGGAAACCGGGCCAAAGAATTCTGGGCCCCCGCCCGGCCGGCTTCCTTCTTGCTCGATGGTCTTGATCGCGTACAGATATTGCGGATCGCGCCGCCAGCGCTCCAGCACCTTCATCGCCGAGTCGGCGGCGACTTTGTCATAGAATCCCAAAGCGCGGCCCAGATCCACGGCACCGCCGCCAAGGCCCGGCCGCGCCCGGCGCGTCAGCAGATAAATGGTGGCGAATTCCTCGCGCGACAGCCGCAAGGCGCGCGCGATCACTGCGATGCCGTTGCCGCCCACTTCATAGAGCAGGCGATGGATGAGCCCGAGGCGCAGCTCCGCGGCCTGTGCGAACATTGCCTCGAACATCGGCACTTCGCCACGCCGCAGGGTCTGGATCATCAGACGGGCGGTCAGCTTGCCGCTGTCCTTGACAGCGCGGGCAGCTTCCTCCGCCGGCGTTAGTGCGTCGGGCGCCGGTGCTTCGGCTTTGGTTACCGTCACCTGTTCGTGCAGAATCGGCTCGATCCGGTCGTCGAGATCGTTGGCGTCGACCTGGAACTTCTCGATGATGAACTGCCGGATGGCGGCGGAGACCCAGTAGCACATCTTGATCGCCAGATCGTGCGGCAGGTCGCTGCGGCGGACCAGCGGCTCCTGGAACTCGTCGATGTGCTTCGACTGGTCGACCAGGTAGGCCATGGTCTTCTCCGAGATCTTGGCTTCCTGGTTGTTGAGCAGCGTCATGATGACGTCGCTGTGGCCAGTCTCGACCAGCACGTCGCTCACCGACATCGACAGGTCGCGCCGCATCGCGACCGTGAGGATGTGCTGGCGCGAGCGATGATGGATAATCTCGATCAGATCGGAATCATGCAGCGCTCTGGAGCGCATCAGGATCGGCGAGGCGATGTCGATCTCGTCGTTGGCGAGCAGGATGGCGAGCTCGCGCGGCGTGCCCGGCAGATCGGCAAGACGATGCGAAAGCTTCTGGCGGATGTCGTGGGAGACTTCGCGGACCAGCTTTTCGAGGATGTCGACCATCAGCGCGCGTTCTTGCGCGCTCAACACCGCAGCCTGCTCCTGGAACAGATCGCCCATCACCTCGAAGAGGTGTGAACGAGCCTGCTCAGATTTCTCCCGCGCCAGCTGCAGGAGCTGCTGCACTTCCATGGCTTCAGCAGCCATTCGAGCGACTCCCCAATGCGACCGCTCGGTCCCGTGTACCGAGGATATCAGGTCTGCATGAAGGCGCTGGTGCGGCGCACAAGTCTACAGCGGATTTCCCCATTCCCCACCCGCTGACCGCCGTTCAACCGCCCTCGTTGAACCTGCTGCTCCAATGTGAATCAGAACACCCCGGAGCGTTACTGCACGGTTAACGATGCGTGGAATTAACCCAAATGTCAAAGCAAAACGCTAAGAAAACAGAATAAGCAATTGATTCATGTGACGTTTCCAAGTCCATCCCCAGACTTATCTACATCTTGAGCCAGAAATTTACTTGGGACTCAAGCCATTGGGGCCATGCTGGCCGAAATCCGCCTTGCGACCTAATACTCTGGCCGATCAGGAGAATTTGCGCGCAGCAAATGGTAAATCGCAGACAGAATCCGCGCCCATTGTGGCTATTGAGCCACAAAACTGAACCTTCAGCAGCTCTGATCTAGGCGCCAGACTGGTTGATCGATACTCGCCTACCAGCAGGTATACCCGCCATCCACCAGCACGATCGAGCCGGTCAGCAGGCTGGCGGCGTCGCTGGCCAGGAACAGGACGGCGGAGGCGACCTCGTCGATCTCACCCATGCGGCCCATCGGCGTGCCGCCGATCCAGGCGTCGTACATTTCCGGCTTCGTTTTCACGAAAGCGTTGAGCGGCGTGTTGATGTAGGTCGGCGCCACCGCGTTGACGCGAACGCCGCGCGAGCCCCATTCGGCCGCAAGCGAGCGGGTCAGGTGATGCACCGCGGCCTTGGAGGCGTTGTAGTGCGACTGCTCCTGCGGCCGGTTGACGATAAAGCCGGACATCGACCCGACATTGACGATCGAGCCCTTGCCCGCCGCCAGCATCCGCTTGCCGAAAGAGCGGCAGCACCAGAACGTGCCGTTGAGGTTGACGTCGATCACGTTCAGCCAGCGCTCGTCTTCCATCTTCTCGCCCGGAATCTCCGAGCGCGCGATACCGGCATTGTTGACCAGGATGTCGATCTTGCCATGCTCGCGGCCCAGCTTGTCGGCCAGCGATTCGATGATCTTCGAGTCGGTCACATCGACGATCGCGACGTCGCATTCGTAGCCCTTGGCTTTCATCGCGTCGCGGCCCTCTTCCGCGATCTTGGCGTTGTAGTCGGCGATGACGACTTTCGCGCCGGCTTCCGCCAGGGCCTCGACACACGCCAAACCAATGGCCTGGCCGCCGCCGGTCACCACCGCCAGGCGGCCATTCAGATTGTACTTCTCGAGATACATGGTGCTGGTTCCACTCGGTTCAAATCTATGCGCGTATCGCCTGCCCGTCTGAATCAAAGCGATGAATGCGATCCCCGCGCGGCGTCAATCCGATCTTGTCGCCGGCGGCGAGCGCCAGCTCGCCCGGCGCGCGCGCCGTGATGTGGCCGATCGCCTCCGCCTCGATATGCAGGAACGTGTCGGAACCCAGATGCTCCGCCACTTGCACGACGCCTTGCCATTCGCCGCGTTCGCGCGACGCCGTGATGTGTTCCGGCCGGATGCCGATCGTATGGGCGTTGTGCTTCTTCGCGACCTCGCCGTTCAGCAGGTTCATCTTGGGCGAGCCGATGAAGCCGGCGACGAACAGGTTGGCGGGATTGTTGTAGAGCTCCAGCGGGGCGCCCACCTGCTCGATATTGCCGGCATTCAAGACCACGATCTTGTCGGCCATGGTCATCGCCTCGACCTGGTCGTGAGTCACGTAGATCATGGTGGTTTTCAGCGCCTGGTGGAGCTGCGTGATCTCGAGGCGCATCTGCACGCGTAGCGCCGCATCCAGGTTCGACAGCGGCTCGTCGAACAGGAAGGCCTTCGGCTCGCGCACGATGGCGCGGCCGATCGCGACGCGCTGGCGCTGGCCGCCCGACAATTGCCGCGGCTTGCGGTCGAGATAGGAGGTGAGGTTGAGGATGGAGGCCGCCTTCTCGACCTTCTGCTTGATGATGTCCGGCGACTCGCCCGCCATCTTGAGGCCGAAGGCGATGTTGTTCCGGACGCTCATATGGGGATAGAGCGCGTAGGACTGGAACACCATTCACTGCAGGCCGCGCTGGCCGGCGGTACGGTTCGCCATCTCGACGCCGTCGACCTCGATCGCCGCTGGCGATATCCTCGCGAGTCCCGCGACCGGCGCAGCAGCGTTGACTTGCCGCAACCCGACGGGCCGACGAACACCACGAACTCGCCATCGCCGATGTCGAGATCGATGGACGGAATGATGACGATGTCACCGAATGCTCTCTCGCACGCCTTTTTGATGGATCCTACCCATGAAGCGATCCCCCGATCATTTGACGGCTCCAAGGTGAGGCCGCACCAACTGCTTGCGGAGAATCCAGCCCAGCACCAGGATCGGTGCGATCGCCAGTGTCGAGGCGGCCGACAGCTTGGCCCAGAACAGCCCTTCCGGACCTCGAACAGGACGCGATGAAGACGGTGATGGCGCCGCATCCGACGTGGTGAGGTTCAAGGTCCAGAACGCCTCGTTCCACGCCAGGATGATGTTGAGGAGAACGCTCGACGCAATGCCGGGAACGGCCATCGGCGCCAGCAACATACACGATCCGCGCCAGGTCGCGCCGCCTTATCCGCGCTGCCTCCAGGATCTCGCCCGGGATCTCCTTGAAATTAGGTGAACAAGACCCGATCAGATCACAGGGCTGAGCAGGAACAGACCTGCGATCAGCTGCCACGCGTATCGAGCAAGCCGAGATCGCGGAACAGCAGGAGAGATTCGGGACAGGGCGGCCACCGCGGGGCACTCATCTTGGTCGACAGCATCCACAGCAGCAGATCCTTGGTCCGCTTGCCCGGCGCGAACGCCAGCTCAGGCGGCTGGACCGAACAGCAGCGACACGAAGGTGGCGCCGACCGACAGGATGATGGAATTGCCGACGAACTTCAGATAGTTCGAGCGTTCCGACCATACCACGCCAGTTTTCTGGCGTCCAGTCGAACATCAAGAAACGGCGGCGGGACTTCACCGCCCCAGCCGGTCTTGCTGGCGACGAACGTCCACAGGACTTCAGCAGGATCAAACTCCGCAGCCCAGGCCGGCGGCATCACCAGCCCTGCGTCGGACCACGCGCGCGCCGTTGGGGCCTCCAGATTGCGGCCAGCCGATCATCCGCACCAGGAAGAACGCCACGATGTTGGCCAGCACGATCGCGACGATGCCGCCGGCCGACGCGCCGCCGACATCGAACTGGCAGGCAGCGCCTGGGCGGCAGCACCAGGAACGGAATGTTGGTGGTGAGGTTGCCCGGCCTGTCGGTGGTGACTTCAGGATCCCCCGCGAACACGTTGAGGAGGAAGATGGTCTCGATCAGATCACGACCGCACGGCCGCGCCAGATGCGGTAGCACGATATAGCATGACCAGCGGCGGCGTGTTGTCCATCTCGCCGCTCCTTTCTCGCTCTTCGTCCAAGGACGACTTGAATCGCAGTCAACAGAATGAGCGTGGCGAACGGCAGCCACTGCCAGGCTACGATCAGCACGATCGAAGTCAAGGGCGCATCGGCAATGAAGTCGATCGGCTTCATGCCAACGAGGCCGGTGAGCCAGGCGAACAGCCCCCTGGACCGGATGCATCAGGGCAGTTCTTCCAGATCAGCGCGCTGACCGTCGGCATCAGAAGAATGGCGCGATTACCATCAACTGCACGACGCCGCGGCCCCAGAACGGCTGTCGAGCAGGAGCGAAGCGTGCCGCCCACCACCGAGATGAGAGGACGCCGCTGACCAGCTTCAGTGTTGAAGAGCGCCGTGAGGAAGGCCGGATCGGTCAGGAAGCATTCGTAATTGAGACTCGATGAAGCCTTCGCTGCCGGGATCGAGCAGCGAATAGTTCAAGAGCGTAGAAATAGATGGTCATGCCCAGCGGCACGATCATCCACAGGAACAGCACCAATGTGGATGGCGCGGTCGCCACGCGGGCAAGGATGCGTGTCTGACGAGTGGCCATGGTTCCAGCCTCGAAGCCTCAAGCCAAAGCGAATGCGTTCGCTATATCGGTCTACGCACCGGTAGAAGATGCTGCCCGGCCCTGCGCGGGGCCGGGCAGCCAGGGGGAGATGGGAGGCAGTCTTTTATTTGATGTAGCCTGCCTTGGTCATCTCGCGGGTGGCAATCGCTTGGGCTTTTGCCAGTGCGTCATCGACGGTCGATTCGCCGGACAGAGCGGCCGAGAACAACTGGCCGACCTGCGTGCCGAGGCCCTGGAACTCAGGGATCGCCACGAACTGCACGCCGACATAGGGCACCGGCTTGACAGTTGGATGCGTCGGGTCGGCGGAGTTGATCGAATCGAGCGTCATCTTCGCGAATGGCGCTGCCTTCTGGTATTCGGGATTGTTGTAGAGCGAGGTGCGCGTGCCGGGCGGCACGTTGGCCCAGCCTTCCTTCTCCGCGACCAGATCGAGATAGTGCTTGCTGGTCGCCCAGGAGACGAACTTCTGTGCTGCGTCCACCTTCTTGGAGCCGGCGGGAACTGCGAGCGACCAGGCCCACAGCCAGTTGCCGCGCTTGCCAAGGCCGTTATCCGGGGCCAGGGCGAAGCCCACCTTGTCGGCAACCTTGGAGTCCTTCGGATTGGTGACGAAGGAGGCCGCGACGGTGGCGTCGATCCACATGCCGCACTTGCCGGAATTGAACAGCGCCAGGTTCTCGTTGAAGCCGTTGGACGAGGCGCCCGGAGGGCCGGCGTCCTTCATCAGCTTCACGTAGAAGTCCAGGGTGTTCTTCCATTCCGCTTGGTCGAACTGCGGATGCCACTTCTCATCGAACCAGCGCGCGCCGAAGGAGTTGGCGGTCGCGGTCAGGAACGCCATGTTCTCGCCCCAGCCCGCCTTGCCGCGCAGGCAGATGCCATAGACGCCGCCGTTGGGATCGTTGATCTTGCGCGCCGCATCGGCGACGAAGTCCCAGGTCGGCGCGTCCGGCATGGTGAGGCCGGCTTTCTCGAACAGGTCCTTGCGGTACATCACCATCGAGCTCTCGCCGTAGAACGGCGCGGCATAGAGCTTGCCGTCGAGCGACAGGCCGGAACGGATCGCCGGCAGCAGGTCGTCGACGTCGTAGTCGGGCCCGAGATTGTCGAGCGCCACCAGCCAGCCCTTCTTGGCCCAGATCGGCACTTCGTACGTGCCGATGGTGAGAACGTCAAATTGCCCGCCCTTGGTGGCGATGTCGGTCGTCACCTTCTGGCGCAGTACGTTCTCTTCCAACGTGACCCACTCGAGGCTGATGTCCGGATTCTTCGACGTGAAGTCATCCGTCAGCTTCTGCATGCGGATCATGTCGCCGTTGTTGACGGTGGCGATGGTGAGCTTGGTATCGGCGGCTGCAGGGAATGCCAAAGCAGCCAGCACGCACGCGCCCGAAAGGGCGCGGAGCATCGGTCTCATGATTCCTCCCATCCAGCTCTTGAGTTGAGCATTTGCTAATTCGACGGGCATATTCTCACCTCATTGCATGGCAGAGTCAAGGCGGATTGCCCGCCGCCTTGTCGTGCCGCGCGCCAACTAATTGTTATAATTATGAAATTGTTGGAGAGTCGTGCTACAGCAGCAGCTCGGCTGTGATCTCGTTGGTGATGAGACCGGTGATGAACCGGCCGTTGAGGGCGGCCTTGAGCGACTTGGCCTTGAACACGCCCATGGCGACGGCGATCACGAGGCGCGTCGCTGGTTGCTCGAGCGGGACACTCGCGACCCGGTCGTTGGTGAGACCCTCGATCAGCTTGCCCTTGGCATTGAAGGCCCACCCGACGATCTCGCCCACGGCACCGGCCTTCACCAGCGCGCGCATCTCCGCTGTCGTCACGAAGCCGTCCTGCACCAGGGGCGCATTGTCACCCATCTGGCCGACGCCGACGAACGTAACATCGGCCTGCTGCGCAAGATCGACCACGCTCATCACCGACTTCTGGGACAGGAACAAAGCCTTCTCATGGACGGTCGACGCGATGACGGGCAATGGCATCGGATAGTGCGGCGCCTTCACCGCATCGGCGATGCGCATGATGACGTCATAGAACGAAGCCGAGCCGTCTGGCGCGATATTGCCGACCAGGGAGACGATCTTGTGCTGCGGGCAATCCATCGGCGGCAGCTGCTCGACAGCGGCGCGCAAGGTCCGGCCCGATCCCATGGCGACGATGATCGGATGCTGCGATTGCAGCCGACGCTCCAATTCCGCCGCCATCGCTTCGGCGACGCCCAGCGTGGTCGAGGGCGAGGCCGGATCCGCCGGCACAACTTCGCACAGCTGCAGCGCATACTTGTCGATCAGGCGTTGCGACAAATCGAGGCACTTGGCGATCGGATGGTCCAGCCTCACCTTGATGAGGCGCTCGCTGACGGCAAGCGAAACCAAGCGCTGCGCGGTTTGGCGCGAGACGCCGAGCTTGACCGCGATCTCGTCCTGCGTGTTGCCGGCGATGTAGTAGAGCCAGCCCGCTCGCGCCGCTTCATCGAGTCTGCTGACTTCGCTGTCCGGTTTTTTCGCCATTCACCCCTCGTGGGGCGAGACCTTAGAGCGGTGTTCCCTAAACTGGCAACGGTTCTGACGGAGCGATTTTCACCAAGGGGGAGGAAGCGGTCGCAGGCGGTAGTGGGACTACCGCCAAGATCGCTGACGCTGCCCTTGGCGAAAAGCGCCCGTCCCTTCGGGTTCGCCAGAAGCGGTTTCTGGGGCGGGCATCCGCGGCGTCAGGCCGGCCACCGACGAGGTCGGCATTCGCCGACGGGCCGTAGTCCCACTACGGCCTGCGCGGCCTTCCTGGCGGGCTGCCTCACCGCAGACGAACAGAACCGCTGCCAGCTTAGGGAATACCACTCTGGTCCGAAGCGGGTGGACTGGGGAAGAGTGTCAGCGCTTCAGTTGCGGTGCACCGGCGAAGAACTCGGCCATGTTATGAAACGAGCGGTCGGGCTGGATGCCAGGTTTTGGGCCGCGATGGGTGGCGGCGTAGTGGCTGCCGCCGGTGAACTGCCAGGCCGTGATTCCCGCCGCATGCGCAGCAGCAATGCCGAGATCGCTGTCTTCCACCACGAGGCAGTCCGCGGGATCGATGCCCATCGCCGCTGCGGCATGCAGGAACAAATCCGGCGCAGGCTTGGGCCGCGACACCATGGATACCGTGAATATCCGGTCGCCGAAGCGCTCGACAAGGCCGGCGGCGCGCAACGACTGGTGCGCGCGCTCCGAACCGGAGCTAGTCGCCGCACAATAGGGCACCGCGAGATTGTCGAGCACGTCGATGATCCCGGGCATGGGGCGAAGTTCCGCCTCGAACCGCTGCACCAAGTGGGCACGATAGGCGCCCTCGAACGTGGCGGGCAGCGGTGCCCCGGTCAGGGTCGCGATCTTGCCGGCCACCACCGCGTAGGGATGGCCGATGAAGTGCTCGAGCACGTGGCTCATCTCGATCGTGATGCCGTGCCGCGCCAGCTCCTCCACCAGCACGCTGGTGCTGATGATCTCGCTGTCGATCAGGACGCCGTCGCAATCGAAGATAACGAGCGCGGTCAAGAGCGGATCTCCGCCTAGTCAACCATCCCGCGGATGACGTTGGTGACCGCCTTGCCCAGCTTGGCGTGCTCGCTTGCTTCGAAATGCACGCCATCGATGTCGCTGGTCCGGATGATCGTGCCCGCGTCCAGGAACATGGCGCCATATTTGTCCGCTTGTGGGCGATAGGCGGCGCCGAGGCGCTGGGATTTCTCGGTTCCCCCATGGAACATGTCACCGAGAAAGGTGAGCTTGGCGAGCGGCGGCGGCGCGATCAGGAGGACGCGCGGCGCGGCGCCGTCCGGTCCGGCGCCCGAGCGCGCGACCGTCTCCAGAAGAAGGCCGATGGATTCCGCGATATCGAGCGGCTGGACCGCAAAGCGCGACTTGAGGTCGTTGGTGCCCAGCATCAAGGTCATGATGTCGAACGGCCGGTGGCTCTCCAGGCATGCGCGCAGGTACCACAGCCCGTTCTTGTAGACGCCCTCGATCGGATCGTCATGAAGCGTGGTCCGGCCCGGCAACCCTTCCTCGATCACGCTCCAGCCCGCGCCCAGCTCGTTGCGCAGCACGCCCGGCCAGCGCTCATTTGAGCCGAAGCGTTGGCTGTCGTCGCGATCGCGCATCGGTATCGAGCCATGGGTATTGGAATCGCCAAAGCAAAGAACGGTGGTCATGGATGCGTCCTCCGATCGTACGACAGCACCGCAAGATTGGCGCGTCTCTTGGGTTCCGTCCAGTCGGCAGTGACAAGTTTGTTGCGCTCCCGGCAGGGTGGTTGCGGAAGCGGCCGGCGCTTCCTACATCTATGTCCTCTCTTCCATTCGCCTGTTCCAGGAGCCCGACATGCAGCACCGCCCCCTCGGCCGCAGCGGCCTTTCCGTATCCTGCCTTGGTCTCGGCTGCATGGGCATGTCGGAGTTCTATGGCCCGCGCAACGACGTGGAATCGCTGGCCACGATGGACGCGGCACTCGCCGCCGGCATCGATTTCTTCGACACCGCCGATATGTACGGCGACGGCGACAACGAGGAATTGATCGGCCGATTTCTCAAGGGCAAGCGCGACAAGGTGGTGCTTGCCACCAAGTTCGCCGTCGTGCGCGACCTCAAGACCGGCACGCGCCGCATCGACAATTCGCCCGCCTATATCCGGTCCGCATGCGACGCATCGCTGAAGCGCCTGGGTACCGACCACATCGATCTCTATTACATGCATCGCCGCAATCCGGACGTTCCGATCGAGGATTCGGTCGGCGCGATGGGAGAGCTGGTGAAGGCGGGCAAGGTGAAGGCGATCGGTCTGTCCGAAGTCTCGATCGAGACCTTGCGCCGTGGCCACAAGGTCCATCCTATCTCAGCAATCCAGACCGAATACTCGCTGTGGAGCCGCGAGCCGGAGCAGGGCATGCTGCAGGCCTGCGCCGAGCTCGGCGTCGCGTTCGTGGCCTATTCCCCACTCGGCCGCGCCTTCCTCACCGGCACGATGAGCGATCCACAGCGCCTGCCCGAAGGCGATTTCCGCAAGGCCAATCCGCGCTTCCAGGGCGATGCGCTGGAGCGCAACAGCCGCCTGGTGGAAGCACTCGGCAAATTCGCCGCCGAGCACAAGGCCAAGCCCGCGCAGATCGCGCTCGCCTGGCTGCTCAACAAGCAGCCGCATGTCATACCGATCCCCGGCACCAAGCGCCGCACCTATCTCGCAGAGAATGCCGCCGCGGCGGAGATCAAGCTGAATGCCGGCGACATCGCCGAGCTTGATCGAATGTTCGCGCCCGATCAGGTAGCGGGCACGCGCTACGTGGCGGAGGCAATGAAGAGCCTCGGACTCTGACCCGTACGGGCGGGAGCGGTTAACGCACCGCCCGCGTGGTGGCAGCTGCCTTGACATAGCGGCTCAAATCCCCATCTTGGTTCTATGGCCAAGTTCATGGATATCGGTCGCCTGCGTCCCCGCAGGGAAACCCTGATGGTGGGCTTCTAGCCCCCGGCTCGGCACCAGCGCCCCCGAGCCCGGGGGCATCATCCATTCGCAGCATTTTTCGCGATGCACGGACAAATTCCGGATTCGCGGCGCTTTGGGCGCAAGCACAGTGACAGCGTGGAGATCGTTTCGGCGGGCGAATTGCAGCGCGGCCGCGCTCTTCGCGCGAAGGAGAAGACAATGGAAAAGCAATCGCATGATGAGACGACTCTGCCGGAGATCATCGTTGGCGACACCGATCACGCGCGCCTGACGAGCCTGGCGAACGCAGCCTTGGACGCGGCGCCGGACACGGCGGAAGAGCTGCTGTCGGAGATGGACCGTGCAAAGGTGGTCGCTGACGACGCGGTGCCTGACGACGTAGTGCGGATGGGGTCGGTGGTCGAGTTCCGCTCCGGCGAAGAGCAGAAGCGGGTTTCGCTGGTCTTTCCGGCAGAAGCCGACATTGCGGCCGGCAAGATCTCCGTATTGACGCCGGTCGGGGCCGCGCTGATCGGCCTGCCGCAAGGCGGATCGATCACCTGGAGCGCACGCGATGGCACCAGCCACCAGCTCACTGTCCTGGCGGTCGAAGCTCCCAAGTGAGTCTCGAACGGCGCGGATTCAGCCTGCCGCGAAATCCGGCCAATTGAGCCGCGCCAAGGCGGCGGCGAACGCCGCTTCGTCCGGCACGATGATACCGAACAGATCGCGCAAGACCGCGCTGATCACGACCGCGCTCGTGAGTGTGCGCTGCTCATCTTCACCGCATTGCCGATGGATGGAGAGGCGGTTGTTGCGCATTCCGTAACGCCCATCCGGCGTGGCGCGGGCCGCGATCAGCGACGTTACGAAATGCGAGGTCGGCCAGGTCGAGACATAGTAATTGGCGACCTGGTAGTCGATCGGCGCCTGCTCCTGCAGGTCGAAGCGATAGAACGACACCCATTTCTCTTTCAGTTTGCATTGCAGCGTGAAATGGCCATCGCCCTGCAGCAGCCGGAACGGCTCATGCGGAGTTTGCTGCTCGATCTCGGGCTCGAGGCGCAGCGGCGCCGTCGGGCTCATGCCGAAGCCAACGTCGGCAATATAGACGCCTTCCTCCAGCGCGACGCGCAGCACCATGTGGCTGCGCGGCGGCAGCGCATCGCTCGGCTGGTTCCACACCACGCGCGCCGCGAGGCACGACACGCGATAGCCCAGCGCCTGTAGGACGGCGAGCAGCAGGCCGTTCTGCTCGAAGCAATAGCCGCCGCGCCGCGAGCGGACCAGCTTCTGCTGCAGCGACTCGATGTCGAGCCGGACGGGCAGCCTGAGCAGTGGATTCAGATTCTCGAACGGG
The DNA here is from genome assembly GCA_041398065.1 of Dongiaceae bacterium. Lineage (GTDB taxonomy): Bacteria > Pseudomonadota > Alphaproteobacteria > Dongiales > Dongiaceae > Dongia_A. The sequence goes on from JAWKVL010000030.1 coordinate 23,674, forward strand.
ATCGCCTGCGGATGCAGCAATTGGATCGCGCGCAGGGTTTCCAGCGTCGGCACGCGCGGCCCGTCATAGCCGATACGCGCGAGATAGGCGGGCAGGTCGAAGTCAGGATCGGTGATCATGCCATCTCTATAAATGTCTATTGCGCAATCGCCTAGGCGTTCGCTAAGCAGGTCCGGCCGGAAGCCTGATCTGGAGCAACGCTCATGACGCGTTCGAAGCAATCTCTTTCCGCGACACTTCCGGGAACCTGGCAGCTGTTGTCGCGCGTCGATGTGACGGCGGCCGGCGAGCGGCGGCCGGAGCCCATGCTCGGCGAAGATCCGGTCGCGCTCTTGTTCTATGACCGCGGCGGCAACTTCGCGGCGCAGTTCATGCGGCGAGACCGATCAGTCGATATTCCGGACGGCCCAGGCGGCGGAAAGAACAACAGCCGGGCGCAGGGCGGCTATGATGCCTATTTCGGCACCTACACGATCGACGATGAGAAAGGCACCGTCACGCAGCAACTGACCGGCGCATTGTCGCGCGAGAATGTCGGGCTGGTCCTGACGCGCGCCATGGATGTTGAGGGCGACTCGCTGGTCATCAAGCTCGATACCAATTCAGCGGATGGGACGGCGGTCACGCGCACGCTGACCTGGCGGCGGGTGGGCTGAGGAGCGCGCCGACGCGGAGAACCGAAAATCAGCGCGCCGCTCCCTGGTCAGGTCGAATGGCCAGTCCCTCCAGGCGATGCACGGCAACCGATCTGCGAGCGATGCTGCAAAGCGTCCTCGGATCAGGCGCGCGCGGGCAGGCCTCTGGCGATCGTGTAGAGCGAGAATACCGCTTGCCCGGCTCGCGCGTACCCACACACTTCAGGAGAAGTCATGTTTGACCACGTCGTATTTGGTGTCAGCGACTATGCGGCGAGCAAAGCGTTCTTCCTCAAGGCACTCGAACCGCTCGGCGTAGCTGTTGTCCTGGAGGGGCCGCTCGGTATCGAGCTGAGCGCAGACGGCAAGTCTTCATTGTGCTTGTTCCAAACCGAGGAGAAGCCGGCGTATCTTCACCTGGCGTTCACGGCCCAGAATCGCCGGCAAGTCGAAGCTTTCTATCGCGCGGCTCTGGAGGCGGGTGGCAAAGACAATGGTGCGCCTGGTCTGCGCCCGCACTACCACGCGAACTACTATGCAGCTTTCGTCATTGGTCCGGACGGGCACAACATAGAAGTGGTTTGCCACGAACCCGAGGCCTAGCCCTCCCGTCGAGGGGGCGTCCACAAGCGGGCTTCGCCCACTTGCGGCGCCCCTCATGTCAAAGCTTAGGCTGCAGGATCGCCTTCAATGCAGATGCTTTGCGTTAAGGTACGTATCAATTGCCTCCCGGGTCTGTTCCGTCAATTCGAACTTCACGGGATGTCCGGTTTTGCGCTGGCGGACGCAAGCTCGGTCGGCTGTCGGGCCGCGAGGGGCGACGTCCTCGATCTTGATGTGGAGGACATCACACCCGCGCAGCTTGCTGTCGATTGCAAGATTGAACATCGCCAAGTCGCGTTTCTTACTGTCCAACTGTAGCTTGCTACGGATCGACCACACGTGCTTGGTCTGCAAGGGCGGCTTGGCGCCGATCATCTTGCCCTTATTCCAAGGAACCTCAGCGCCAGCGGGATGAGTGTCGTTCGATGAGTGTTGCATGGCTTCCTCCTTTGGTCGGGAGGTTCAGCAGCATGCTCCAGGTCCGCTATCGGGCTGAACCGGCCGTTCTTGATCGACGCTTCAAGAGGCATGGGCTCACTTTGACCCTAAAGGAACTTCACGCATATTCATCTTGATCGCGATTCTGCGCGAGTGCTCCTCCCAACGAATTGCCTATCGAGGGTTAAAGATGCCAGAAGGTTTGGGAGCCGATCTGGGCGCGCCTAAAGAGACTGGAAAACCTGCGGCTTCCGATTAGGATTGCCAAGGTACATCCTTACCTGCGACATCCCGAGGTATGCCATGGATCTGTCGATGTTCGATCTCTCCGGCAAAGTCGCAGCGATCACCGGCGGAGCTACGGGCATCGGATTCGGTATTGCCAAAGGGTTGGCCCACGCCGGTGCCACCATTGCGGTCGCCGATCTGAATGCCGAGAAAGGGAAAGCGGCAACTACCGAGTTGGGCGCAAATGCGCGATTCTTCCCCGTCGATGTCAGTCGGCAGGCGGAATGTCGGGGGCTGATTGACGCGATTGTTACGGCCTTCGGCAAGGTTGACATCCTGGTCAATAGCGCGGGGATCGCCATCCGTAAGCGGCCCGAGGACTATACTGATGCTGAATGGCACCAGATCATGGATGTCAACGCGACTGGAACTTTTGCCTGCTGCCAAGCTGTCTATTCGCATATGAAGAAGGGCGGCGGCAAGATCATCAACATTGCCTCGGTCTACTCGGTGATGGCGGGACCGATGAGCGCGCCCTATTGCGCCAGCAAGGGCGCCGTTATTCAGATGACGAAGGCGATGGCGGTTGCCTGGGCGAAGGACAATGTTCAGGTCAACGCGATCGTGCCGGGTTGGATCGATACCGACCTTACCGTGGCGATGAGGCAGGTGGTTCCCGGTTTGAGCGAGCGAGTGATGCCCCGTGTACCGGCCGGGCGTTGGGGCAAGCCGGAAGACTTTGCTGGCGTCGCCATCTTCTTGGCAAGCCGCGCATCGGATTTCGTAACCGGCGAAGGCATCGTCGTCGATGGTGGTTTTCTCGTCTCAGGTTGATACAACAAGCGGTGTGTGTGGCGGCTTCTCTGCGCTCTCGTCACCAGGCTAGGAGTCTGCTCATGACCCGATTCAGACATTGCAAGTATGGTCCAGGAGAAGACGGGTGCCGGTGGCAAAGCCGTGCGGCGTTCGACAGCCGGGTTTGTCCTACTCCGCCGACCTGGACCGGACGCCGGATCCCGACGCCAGGGACAGCGAAGTTTTCCCAGCCAGGAGCCATCGGAAAACTGCCGCGGCAAGCACCGCGCCAATGATCTCCGCCGCGATGAACCACGGAGCGTCCACGGGGCGAATACCGGAGAAAGTGTTCGTGAGGCTGCGCGCGATGGCAACGGCGGGATTCGCGAAGCACGTCGAAGCGGTGAACCAATAACCTGCGACCACATAGAGCGCGACGGCGACCGGTATGATTTCCGGGCGGAATCGCCGGCAGCCGAGAATGGTCGCCAGCAGGCCGAACGTCGCGATCGCTTCCGACAGGAATTGGCCTGGCCCTTGGCGTATGTGCTCAGACAATTGAACCACCGGCATCTCGAACATCAGATGGGCCGTCACGGTGCCCGCAATCCCGCCAGCGACCTGCGCCGCGATATAGAGGGCAAAGGCGGCCATCGGAAGCTCGCCCGCGACCGCGAAGACGAGCGACACGGCGGGATTGAAGTGCGCGCCGGAGACCGAACCCAGCATCGCGATCAGCACAACCAGAATGGCGCCGGTCGCAACCGTGTTGCCGAGCAACGCGACGGCAACATTCCCGCCAGCAAGGTTCTCGGCCATGATGCCGGAACCCACCACCGTGGCAACCAGCAGCCATGTGCCCAGGAACTCCGCAGCAGCGCGGCGCGGCAGGTCAAACTCCGGCATGACCCTAGGCCGATTTGGGAAGCGGGCGGCCGATCTCGTCCAGCCGCTTCTGCAGACTCATGCGATCGAGCGATCGAATGGGCAGACTTGCAAATATGCTGATCCGGTTGTGAAGCATGCGGTAGGCATCCACAAACGCGAATCGGCGCTCCGCCTCCTTGCCCTCGACCGCAGCCGGATCCGGCACGCCCCAGTGCGCCGACATCGGTTGGCCGGGCCAGATCGGGCAGACTTCGTTTGCCGCGTTGTCGCAGACCGTGAATACGAAATCCAGATGCGGTGCATCCGGTCCCACAAATTCGTCCCAGCACTTCGAGCGCAGTCCGGCGGTTGGATAGCTCATCTTCTTCAGGAGCTCGAGCGCGAACGGGTGAACCTGACCCTTCGGATGGCTGCCTGCGCTGAATGCCTTGAACCGGCCCTGGCCCTCGCGGTTGAGAATGCATTCGGCAAGAATGCTCCGCGCCGAGTTTCCCGTGCAGAGGAAGAGGACGTTGTAGGCGTGTTCCGTCATGGCTTTCATTTCCTGGTGCGTGGCGACAATCAACAGCAAGCCGGCAGGACGGCTTTGAGCAGCTGATCGCAGCGTTCGGGGTGTCCCCGGCAACAATCCTTGACCAGGAAGGCCACCAGATCGCGCGCGCCATCGAGATCGGCGCTATACAGGATCGTGCGTCCCTGGCGCTCGGACTTGACCAGGCCTGCGCGCTGGAGGATCGCGAGATGACTGGAAAGCGTGCTTGGCGGCACGTCCAGGTCATGCGCCAAGTCACCGGCGGGAATTGAATCCGGGGAAAGGCGGACCAATTGCCGGAATATTTCAAGGCGCGTTTCCTGGGAAAGAGCGCCAAAGGCAGATAAGGCTTGCTTCGGTTTCATATTTCGAGAATCATCGATTGGATAAGAACCGTCAAGCCCGCCTTCGATGAAAGTTGAGTGACGGGCCTAGAATCCGGCAGCTCTGTTGGGAGGGCGCCCATGGTTCCAGACGATAGACGAACTGGCCTAGGCCAGCCGGTGACGCCTGCCTCGCGCCACGACGTTTCGTGGCTGTCGGAGCGCAGGTCCGTGGCTGTCAAACGGCTGGGACTTCCCGCGCCCGCCGATGCCGAGCTTCAGCAGATCTTGGGCGCGGCCACTGCCGCACCGGATCACGGCGCACTGCGGCCCTGGCGTCTTGTGCTCTGCCTGAGCGAATCCCGAGCCAAGCTGGCGGAGCTATTTGTCGCCGCGAAGCTCGGTCTCAATCCCGCGGCGACCGACCTGGAATTGGCGCGCGAGCGTGAAAAAGCCCTGCGGCCGCCAGTTCTCATTGCCTTGATTGCCGCACCGAAACCCGGGCTGACCACGATTCCTGAAGCCGAGCAGATCGCGAGCGCGGGTGCGGCGCTGCAATCCATCCTGCTCGCGGCGCATGGGCTCGGCTATGGGGCCATCATGCTCAGCGGCAGCCGGTGTGCGGCAGAGAATGTGCGGGAAGCATTGGGGGTGCAAGCGGGGGAGACGCTCCTGGGATTCATCAGTATCGGCACGATCGTCGACACACCGAAGCTCGCCGCAAGGCCGCATATTTCGGACGTGCTGCGTACCTACGACGGATCATGACTCATGTTCCAGCTGACCAGACGAACCATGATTCAAGCTGCGCTCACGGCGCCGATGGTGGCGGCCGGCAGAGCCTTCGCCGGCAGCCCGTTCCGCTTCGGCTTGACGCCGGTGCTGCTGGATTCGGACATCGCCTTGCTGGCCCAGATGCAGCTCTATCTGCAGGAAGCTTTGGGAATGGCTGTCGATCTGGTCAAGCGGCGGACCTATCAGGAGATAACGGCTCTTCTTCTATCCGGTGAACTGGATGCCGCCTGGATCTGCGGATTTCCGTTCGTTCAGCATTGGGACCGGTTCGCGCTTGTCGTCGTGCCGCTCTATCACCAGCAGCCGCTCTATCAATCGTACCTGATTGTTCCGCACGATCGAGATGTCGCGACTTGGCAGGATCTGCGCGGCGACATTCACGCTTTCTCCGATCCCGACAGCAATTCCGGGCACCTCGTGACGTGGGCGCTTCTGGCCGAGGCGGGAGAGACTCCATCGGCATTCTTCCGCGAGACGATCTACACCTACGGACACAGAAATGTCGTGCGCGCGGTTGCGTCGGGGCTCGCGCAAAGCGGCAGTGTCGATGGCTACGTCTGGGATGTCATCAGCCACCGCGATCCAGACCTGGCGTCGCGGACACGGGTGCTCCGTCGCTCGGAACTGCTCGGGTTCCCGCCGGTAGCCTGCCTGACGATGAATCAGGCGGCGCCAAGAGTTCAGGCATTGTCGGCGGCGCTGCAGGCTACGCCCCAGTCCGAGAACGGCAGAAAGCTGCTGGAAATGCTCGAGCTCGATGGATTTGCGGTCGAGGACAGGTCGCTGTTCGATGGCATCGCCGCCAAGTACGAACTGGTGAAAGCAAGGGGCGCATGATGAGGCGAATTCGGGCGCTTGCGTCACGCATTCCACTCACCATCCAGGTGCCGTTGATGGTCGTTGCCTTGACGATCCTGGTGGCGGTGGTCATCTCGCAAGTCGTGCTGCAGCGTCTGGCGAAGGAGCAATCCACAGCGCTTGCCAGCCTCAGCTCCGCCTTCATGGACGGGCTGATGACGGCTGTCACGCCCGGCCTTCTCACGCGGGATGCGTGGGAGACCTTTGACGCACTGGACCGTGCCCGGGAGCAATATGAAGCCGTCCATGCCGTGTTCAATGTCGTTCTGCTGCCGAATGGCGAAGTTCTCGCCGCATCCGACCCAAACCGCTTCCCGATCGGGTCGGACTTGCCGGTGGACCTGAAGGCCCATGTCATCGATGTCGATGGCCTCACGGTCGACGAGGCGCAGGGCCGAGCGTGGCTGACGCGAAGCGTGGTGCAAGAGGGTTTCAAGATCGGAACCGTCTTCTCGGAAATGGATATCAGCGGCCTGCTTGCCGTGCGCCGTGAGGTGCTCCTGACCCTGCTGCTCGTCAACGGCGGCGTTACGCTCTTGTTCGGCGCCGGAGGCTACATACTCGTCCGACGCATGGTGACGCCATTAGCCGTCATCCGGGAGGCGCTGGGTCATGCCGCCGAAGGCCGCCTCGAGCCAATCGGAGCGCAGGCGATCGACGCAGCCAGCCGCGAGCATGCCGGCCTCTACAAGCAGTTCAATGCGATGATCAATGCGCAGTCTGAAAGGGAAGCGATGGCCATCGAGTTGGCGAAACAGGAGCAGCTCGCGATGCTCGGCCGGCTCGCATCCAGCATGGCTCACGAGGTCAACAATCCGCTGGGGGGCTTGATGAACGCAGTGGACACACTCGAAGCCCACGGCGAAGACCCTGCGGTCAGAAGCCGCATCATCGACCTTCTCCGCCGAGGGCTTCGTGGCATCCAGCAAGTCGTTCGGGCCACCCTGGTGACCTACAAGAGCGAACATCATACCCGTCAGTTGACCAACGCGGACCTGCAGGATCTGCGCTTCATGATCCAACACGATACGGGCGCAAAGAATCTCCACCTGGATTGGCTGAACGAGCTTCCTGAGACGCTGGCTCTCGATGCGTCGCCGGTGCGCCAGATCGTCCTCAACCTGCTTCTGAATGCGTGTCAGGCCTCGCCCGTCGGAGGGGCCGTTACGCTCAGGGCGAGGGTTTCAAGCAATACCGTCCGCATTTCTGTTGCGGATCAGGGACCTGGGTTGCCGCCTGCCGCGTTGGAGGCAATCTCAGCGGGCTCATCGGCGGACACGGCCCCGGATGCGTCGAGAGTTGCACCGGGCCTTGGACTCTGGACCGCTGCCCGGCTCGCCGGACGTCTTGGCGGACAACTTACCGGTGCCGCAGCGCCGCATGGCGGCGCATTGATGGAACTGTCGATACCCGTGATGTCGAATCAGGGAGGCCTCCGTGCCGTTGCATGACAGGGCGAGGATTGGTTTGGTCGAAGACGATCCGATCATGGGAGAGTCAATCGTCCATCGCTTGGACCTCGAAGGGTATCAGGTCGACTGGTGGCAATCGGGGACCGACGCTCTGCAGGCGGTCCGCAACAAGGCGCTGGACCTGCTGATTTGCGATATCAGGTTGCCGGACATCAATGGCGAGGCCCTGTTCGACAAGGTCATCCCGGAGCACCCCGGCTTGCCGGTGCTGTTCATCACGGGATTTGCGCAGGTAGACCAGGCCGTGCGTCTGATGCGTGCCGGAGCGGCGGACTATGTCGTAAAGCCATTCGCAATGCAGGACTTCCTCAGCAAGATCGAGATTCTCACCCGATGCGTCGGTGACCCCGAGGGTCCGCTCGGGCGATCGATGGCGATGCGGCGAATTGACGATCTGTTGCGCCGGATCGCGAATATCGATTCTACTGTGCTGTTCGTCGGCGAAAGCGGCGTGGGCAAGGAAGTTGCCACGCGCTACCTTCATCAATTATCCAGCCGGGCGAATGGACCGTTCATTGCGGTCAATTGTGCCGCGATTCCCCATGAACTGCTGGAAAGCGAGTTGTTCGGCCACGAGCGCGGTGCCTTTACCGGAGCCAGTGCACGTCATTTCGGCTATGTCGAGCGTGCGGCAGGAGGCTTCTTGCTGCTGGACGAAATCGGCGATCTGCTGTTACCGGTCCAGGCGAAGCTCCTGCGGCTGCTTGAGACCCGCCGGTTCCAGCGGATTGGCGGCGAGGCAGAATTTACCTCGGACGCCCGCATCATCTGCGCCACCAACGCAGATCTGAAAGCGCGGGTGGCCAGCGGTCAGTTCCGCCCCGATCTGCTGTTCCGCATCCAGGTCATTGAGGTCACGATCCCACCGCTTCGCGAGCGGCGCGAGGATATCGAGCCACTGCTTGACCAATATCGTGCCCATTTTGCGACGTCCTTCGGACGCCATGTGGCGGGATTCATGCCGAACGCACATCACATGGCCATGACCCACGATTGGCCTGGCAATGCGCGAGAACTGCGCAACAGAGTGGAGCGCGCGGTGGCGCTGGCGGATGGCGCCTGGATCGCCGCGGAGCACTTGTTTCCCGAGCTTGGAGACGACCAGCGTGGTGGCGATTTCTCGTCGCTTGCAGACGTGCGAGAACAGGTGGAGCGCCAGCACATCCGAAATGCGCTGGAGCGCGCGGGCGGACGGGTCGAGGAGGCGGCGCAGCTCCTCAGCGTCTCTCGCTCCACGCTGTTCGACAAGATCCGTCGGCTAGGGATATCCATCTAGCCTCAGTCCAGCTTTCCGGATTCATACTGAGCCAGGAATCCGATCTTCCGGATTCTTGTTCACTGCAAGAGCGAATTCTCCTGAAAATTCAAGTTGTTTGTCGCAGCGCAACGTGGCACGGCGCCTGCAACTCCTCCCGGACAACAAAGCGTTCCTGGGAGGGGACAATCATGGCGAAGCGATGCGAGAAGCTGGTCGATATCGGTCGGCGGCAATTCCTCCGTGGCACCGGTGTGGTCGCTGCTGCAGGCATGGCGACAGTCGTTGCCGCGACCCCCAGCAAGGCTGACATACCGCTGGCGCGCGTCAACTATCCGAGTAGCAAGCTCGGGAATGTCAAAGACCTGAAGGCCAGCGAGCCGCTCGAAGTCGCCTACCCAGACGCTGATGCACCTGGCGTTCTTCTCAAGCTTGGCAAGAAGGTTCCCGGCGGCGCCGGGCCGGACGGCGACATCGTGGGCTTCTCAACCGTCTGCCCGCACAAGGGCTTCCCGCTCTCCTACAGCGCGGATGACCACACGTTCAATTGCCCGGGGCACTACTCACGCTTCGATGCGGAAGCCGGCGGGCAGGAGATCTGGGGCCAGGCGACTGCCAACCTGCCGCAATACACGCTGCGCGTGGACGACAGGGGCGACATCTATGCCGAGGGCCTGGATGAGTTGCTCTACGGCCGTCTCAGCAACGTGCTCTAACGGAGGACCGGATCATGGCATACAAGCGCCACATCGATCGTCTGCCGATCATTCCGGCCGACGCCAAGAAGCACAATGTCACCTGCCACTATTGCATCGTCGGTTGCGGCTATCATGCCTATACGTGGCCGGTGAACAAGCAAGGCGGGACCGATTCCGCCTCCAACGTGTTCGGCGCCGATCTCTCGAAGCAGCAGCCCGCCGAAACCGACGCCTGGTACGCGCCCTCAATGTACAACATCGTGCAACAGAACGGGCAGGACGTGCACATCGTGATCAAGCCGGACCACGCCTGCGAAGTGAATTCCGGACTTGGCTCGGTGCGCGGCGCGCGCATGGGCGAGTCACGCTACAGCCAGGCGCGCAGCACCCAGCAGCAGCGCCTGACCGATCCGATGGTCTGGCGCTATGGCCAGATGCAGCCGACATCGTGGGACGACGCGCTTGACCTCGTCGCACGCGTGACCGCTGCGGTGGTCAAGGAACAGGGCGAGGATGGCCTCTTCGTCTCGATGTTCGATCATGGCGGTTCGGCCGGCGGCTACGAGAACACCTGGGGCACGGGCAAGCTCTATTTCGGCTCCATGAAGATCAAGAACGTCCGCATCCACAATCGCCCCGCCTACAACTCGGAAGTTCACGCGACGCGCGATATGGGCGTCGGCGAACTCAACAATTGCTACGAGGATGCGGAACTGGCCGACACGATCGTCGCGGTCGGCACCAATCCGCTGGAAACCCAGACCAACTACTTCCTCAATCACTGGATTCCCAATCTGCGCGGCACTTCGCTGGATAAGAAGAAGGCGCAGATGCCAGGGGAGCCGCATGCGCCGGCGCGCATCATCGTTGTCGACCCGCGCCGCACCGTGACGGTGAACGCCTGCGAGATGGAAGCGGGCAAGGAGAACGTGCTGCACCTCGCGCTCAATTCCGGCACCGATCTCGCGCTGTTCAATGCGATTTTCACGGAGATCGTGGCCAAGGGTTGGATCGACAAGGACTTCATCGCCAAGAGCACGCTCGCGGAAGCCACCAAGCGTCCTGACCTCTATCCGGCGCGTGGCGATGCGGACAAGCCCGGCCACCTGACCAACTTCGAGGACGCCGTCAAAGGCTGCCACATGTCGCTCGAGGAAGCGGCCAAGATCACTGGGTTGAAGGCCGCCGACATCGCCAAGGCGGCCGAGTGGATCGCGGCACCCAAGGAAGGCGGCAAGCGGCGCCGCACCATGATCGGCTACGAGAAAGGCCTGATTTGGGGCAATGACAACTATCGCACCAATGGCGCCCTGGTGAACATCGCGCTTGCCACCGGCAATATTGGTCAGCTAGGCGGTGGCGTGGTCCGTCTCGGCGGTCACCAGGAAGGCTATGTGCGGCCGAGCGACGCCCATGTCGGGCGCCCCGCAGCCTACGTCGACAAGCTTCTAATCGAAGGCAAGGGCGGCGTGCATCACGTCTGGGCCTGCGATCACTACAAGACAACGCTCAACGCATTCGAGTTCAAGCGGGTCTACAAGAAGCGCACGGACATCGTGAAGGATGCAATGAATAGCGTGCCCTATGGCGATCGGGAAGGGATGGTCAAGGCCATCCTCGAGGGGATCAAAGCGGGCGGCCTCTTCTCAGTGGACGTCGACATCATTCCGAGCCAGATCGGCCAGGCCAGCCACGTCTGGCTGCCGGCGGCCGAGGCGGGCGAGATGAACCTCACCTCCATGAACGGCGAGCGCCGCATGCGCTTGACCGAGCGCTATATGGATCCGCCAGGCAACGCCAAGCCTGACTGCCTGATCGCGGCTGGGCTCGCACAGCACATGGAGCGCGTGCTGCGTGACATGGGCGACGCCAAGTATGCCGACCAGTTCAAGGGCTTCGACTGGAAGACCGAGGAAGACGCCTTCATGGACGGCTATCACCAGCATGCTGGCGGCGGTGAGTTCGTAACCTATGAACTCCTGCGTGGCATGGGCACCAACGGTTTCCAGGAGCCGGCAACCGGTGTCAAGGACGGCAAGATCGTGGGCACAAAGCGACTCTATGCCAATGGCGTGTTCTCGGGCGAGGATGGCAAGGCGCGTTTCATGGACGCTCCGTGGCGTGGCTTGCAGGCGCCGGGCAAAGAGGATGAAAAGGCGAAGCACAAGTTCCTGATCAACAATGGCCGCACGAACGTTGTGTGGCAGAACGCTTTCCTCGACCAGCAGAATGACTTCGTGATGGACGTGATGCCCTATCCCTTCATCGAGATGAATCCCGATGACATGAAGGGGTTGAAGCTGAATGCCGGCGACCTGGTGGAAGTGTACAACGAGGCCGGCTCGACCCAGGCCATGGTCTACCCGACGCCGACGGCCAGGAAGGGCGAGACGTTCATGCTGTTCGCATTTCCGACGGGCGTACAGGGCAATGTGGTCGATCCTGGGGTCAATGAGCTCATCATTCCCAACTACAAGCAGACCTGGGGCGACATCCGGAAGATCGCCGACGCGCCGGAGGTCACGAAGGCGCTGAGCTTCAAGTCGCGCGAATACAAGGCCAGCTAGAGCCGCGGCCAAGCACAGCTCGGCGGGGCGAAGTTGTTCGCCCCGCCGGCCGATTGGGGAAGGGAGCATGAACGCATCGGCGGACGGGGGCGCGTCATCCGAGTTTGCCAGTCCTGTCATGCTGGACCTATATGGCCGGCATATATCCTATCTGCGTGTCTCGGTGACTGACCGCTGCGACCTCCGCTGCGTCTATTGCATGTCGGAGAACATGGCATTTCTGCCGAAAAAAGAGCTTCTGACGATCGAAGAGTTGGACCGGCTCTGCAGCTGTTTCATCCGTCTCGGTGTGAAGAAGCTCCGGCTGACCGGTGGCGAACCGCTGGTCCGCCGCGAAGTGATGACGCTCATCCGATCGCTTTCGAACCACCTCGAGACTGGCGCCCTTCAGGAACTCGCGCTAACGACCAATGGCACGCAGCTGGCCAAACACGCCGGCGAGCTGGCCGCCTGTGGTGTTCGCCGCGTCAATATCTCGCTGGATTCGCTCTGTCCGTCGGTCTTCGGGGAGATCACACGATGGGGCAAGCTCGAGCTCGTATTGAACGGCCTTGAGGCTGCCAAGGCGGCTGGTATCAGCATCAAGATCAACACGGTCGTGATGAAGGGCGTCAATCACCACGAGATCAACGATCTCGTCGAATGGTGCGGGCGTCATGGTTTCGACATTGCTTTCATCGAAGTCATGCCGATGGGCGAGATCGGTGACGAGCGAAGGGTGGAGCAGTTCTATCCGCTGTCCATGGTTCGCGCCGACCTCGAGAAACGATGGACACTGAGGCCAACGGACTACCGGACCGGCGGGCCAGCGCGCTACGTGGACTGCGTCGAGACGGGGCAGCGAATCGGCTTCATCACGCCGCTGACGCATAATTTCTGCGAAAGCTGCAACCGTGTTCGGGTGACCTGCTCCGGAATGCTGTACATGTGCCTCGGTCAGCATGACAGTGCCGATTTGCGTGCGCCGCTTCGTGCCAGCGAGGCCGATCAGCTCCTTGAGCTGACGATACGCGAGGCGATCTCGCGAAAGCCGAAGGGCCATGATTTCGTCATCAACCGCCGAGCTGTCCGAGGCGTCGCAGATCGGCACATGTCGGTCACGGGCGGTTAGCATGCGCCTACGATTCGATTGACCGTGCAAGGATCACTTCTGGTACTTTTTGCCGGTCCCTGCCATGTTGCGAGAGGTCGGCTGTGCACCTGACCTCGCAAGAAGATCAACATCTCAACCGTGCTCGCCGGACAAAGGCTCGGACTCAAGGAAGTCGACGAGGGAATCTGGCTCGTCTCCTTCATGCACCACGATCTCGGATATATCGATTTGGAACAGAGGACCTTGCAACCAGCAGACAACCCCTTCTGCAAAGGGGTGTCGCCCATCTCTTAGGAGCGTTCTGTTACCTAGGTCTCCGGGCTGGACATTCGAGAAATTTGGAGCGGGCGAAGGGATTCGAACCCTCGACCCCAACCTTGGCAAGGTTGTGCTCTACCCCTGAGCTACGCCCGCGCTCCGTCGGTGGGCGGCGCGCATCATAGCGATCAGCGACGCATTTGCAAGCCCTCGGTTTCAAGCGATTTCAATGACTTGAACCGAGATTCACCATCCTGGCGAAGGGGCTCAACGGGCATGGGGCTGGTATTCCGCGGCGGCATTGGCTATCTCAGCGCCTCGATTTGCACCAACGGAATCCGGCCTCGAAATGTCGCACGCAGCCGCTGCCTCCACCGCTGATTCACCGCAGATCCCGACCTCGCCCGAGCAGCTGCTGGCGCGGTTGGATGCGCTGGGCATCGGCTATCGCAATCACACCCATGCCGCAGTCTTCACGGTCGAAGAGGCCAAGACCCTGCGCGGTGAGTTGACCGGCGGCCACATCAAGAACCTGTTCCTCCGCAACAAGAAGGAGGAGATGTGGCTGGTTGTGGCGGAAGAGGACAAGCGTATCGACCTCAAGGTGCTCGGCGAGCGTCTGGGGGCGGGCAAGCTATCCTTCGGCTCGCCGGACCGTCTCCTGCGTTATCTCGGCGTCCTGCCCGGCGCGGTAACGCCCTTCGGCATCATCAACGACAAGGACCACAAGGTGAAAGTGGTGCTGGATCGCGACCTGCTGGGGTTCAATCCGGTCAATGCCCATCCCTTGGTCAACACCATGACCACCGCCTTATCGCCCGCCGATCTGGTGCGCTTTCTGGAGGCGGAGGGTCACCCCCCATTGGTCACGGACCTCGGCTAGGCGGGCAGCGATCAGGGATCAAGGATCTGTAATCAGAGGCGAATTCTGACCCCCGATCCCTGTTTCACGGTATCCGGCGGCGCCTTGATTGCGGCGCCGCGAAGGGCCAAATTAACGGCCAAGATCAGGACATCATCGGAGCTTTTGCAAATGGATCAGTTGATTGGCGGTGGCAAGCCGGGTGCGGGCAAGCCGGGGGCCCCAGCGGGCGATCTGGTGAAAGACACCAACACCGCCTCGTTCCGCGCCGACGTGTTGGATGCCTCCATGCAGGTGCCGGTGATCGTCGATTTCTGGGCGCCCTGGTGCGGCCCGTGCAAGCAGCTCGGCCCGATCATCGAAAAGGCGGTCAAGGAAGCACGCGGCGCCGTCAAGCTGGTGAAGATCAACGTCGATGAAAACCAGGAGTTGGCGGCGCAGATGCGCATCCAGTCGATCCCGGCGGTCTATGCGTTCTTCCAGGGTCGGCCGGTGGACGGCTTTGTCGGCGCGCAGCCGGAAAGCGCGCTCAAGCAATTCATCCAGCGTCTGTCGAAGCTGGCGGGCGGCGAGCCCGGTCCATCGCCGATCGACGAGGCCCTGGAACATGCCGAAGCCGCGCTCAAGGAAGGCGATCATGAGGCCGCCAGCGCGATCTTCGCGCAGATCCTGGAGCATGAACCGGACAACGTGAAAGCTCTGGGCGGCATGGCGCGCTGCTGCATCGCGGTGGGCGAGTTGGACCAGGCCAGGAAGTTCCTGGCGCAGGTACCGGCGGCATCGGCGAACGATCCGGCGATTGCCGGTGCGCGCGCGCAGATCGAACTGGCGGAAGCGGGGCAGAAGGCCGCCGGCCAGTCACAGGAATTGCGCGCCCGGGTCGACGCGAACCCGAAGGACTTCGACGCGCGCTTCGCGCTGGCCCAGGCTCTGTTCGCCGGCGGCGACCGCGAGGGCGGCATCGACCAGTTGCTGGAGATCATCCGCGTGAACCGCGCCTGGAACGATGAAGCGGCGCGCAAGGAACTGGTGAAGTTCTTCGAGGCAATGGGCCCGACCGATCCGCTGACCCTGAGCGCGCGGCGGCGCCTGTCCTCGCTGCTGTTCAGCTAGATCGCCATGCGTCCCGGTCCGACGTCGCTCGGCCCATTCGATCCCGGCTATCGCGAGCTGCCGGAGGCGCTGCCGATCTTTCCATTGACCGGCGCCGTCCTCATCCCCGGCGGACGGCTGCCGCTTAACATCTTCGAACCGCGCTACCTCGCCATGACGCGCCATGCGCTGATGACGCCGACGCGCCTGATCGGCATGGTGCAGCCGGTGGAAGAGGGCGCCGACCGCAACCTCGATCCCGGCGAGCGGCCTGCGGTCCAGCGTATCGGCTGCGCCGGCCGCATCGTTTCCTTCCAGGAAACCGAGGACAACCGCTATCTCGTTACCTTGAGCGGTCTCATCCGATTCGCCATCAAGCGCGAACTGGCGCAACCTGTCGGCGGGTTCCGTCTCGTCGAGCCCGACTTCGCGCCATTCGCCGAGGACATGGCGGAGAAGGACTTCGCGATCACGGCAAAGACCGAGTTCCTGTCGACCTTCAAGGCCTATGTCGAGGCCAGGCAGCTGAAAGTCGATTGGGACGCCATCAAGGATGCGCCGGACGACCACCTGGTCGTCTCGCTCGCCATGCTCTCGCCCTTCTCGCCGGACGAGAAGCAGAGCCTGCTGGAATGCTCCGACCTCGCCCAACTGACGGCGATGATGACGGCCTTGTTCGAACTGGCGGTCGCCAACCGGCAATCGCCGGACCGCATCCTGCATTGAGGGCCTCGCCATGACCGACGGAACGTCATCCGATCGCACACCGGCTTTCTCGGTCGATCCCAAGCTGCTGGAGATCCTGGTTTGCCCGCTCACCAAGGGCACGTTGATCTATGACCGCGAGAAGCAGGAGTTGATCAGCCGTGGCGCCGGCCTCGCTTATCCGATCCGCGACGGCATCCCCATCATGCTCGTCGACGAAGCGCGCCAGCTCACGGACGACGAGCTGGCGGCGAACTAGCTGCGTCCTTCATGTCCACGAACAAGCACGAAGATGTCAGCACCCCGCATTGGCCGGTGGAGATCCGGCTGAGGCAGGCGGAGAAAATGCTGGAAGTGGATTTCGACGACGGCTCCAGGTTCTGTTATCCGGCGGAATTGCTGCGGGTGGAAAGTCCGTCAGCGGAAGTGATGGGCCATGGGCCGGGGCAGAAGACCATCGTCGCCGGCCGCCGTCACGTCGGCATCCTGGAGCTGGAGCCGGTCGGCAATTACGCGATCCGCATCAAGTTCGACGATCTGCACGACACCGGGATCTATTCGTGGCGCTATCTCTACGAGCTCGGGCGCGATCAGGAAAAGATCTGGGCGGACTATCTGAAGGCGCTGGCCGAGAAGGGTCTCAGCCGCGAGCCGCGGCACCACTGAGACCCCGCGAGGGTCGCGTCTTCTGCGCCGAACCGGCGGCCGCATCGGCAGGCATGGCTTCAGGGTCCGGCTTCAGCCAGCCGCGGTAGTGTGCGAGCAGCCCGATCAACGGCAGACTCACCTTCACATCGAACCTGAACAGCCCGTTCTCCACGCACTCGAACGCGTCGGAGCGGGGCAGGATCGCAGCCGGCAATCGGAAGCCCAGGAAGTAGCCGCCCGCCACGTCGTAGTGCAGCCGTTCGCCGTCCCAGCGCAGAGGGATCGTGAAATCGAACGGCCCGAACCGCTCGACGATGTGTCCCGGCGTCCAGGCGCGGCGCAGATGCGAGCGCATAATCCTGCCGGCGAAATCGCGCTCCCACACCTCGGCGCCGCCGCGGGCGATGAACTTGACGGTGACCGGCAAATCGCGGCCCGCGCGCGGCAGTCGAAACAAGGCGCCGATCACGCGCGCGATCGGGTTCGCGCCATGATCGACATCGCAACGACCGCTGGCCGAAAAGCAGCGGCCGCGATCATGGATGGCGCGGATCGGCTCGGGCAGCGTGGCGAAGTCCCGGTGCATCGCGAGCGCGAACAGATCGGCGCGCAGCTTCGCACGTGCGGAGGTGAAGATCGGCAGATGCGCCAAGACGCCCAGGATCTCCGCCACGCTCAGGATGCCGACGCAGGCATAAGCCCCGGGTTTGAGCGGTTCGCCGCGTGCCAGCTTCTGTATCAGCGCGACGGCCGGCGCCGCCGGGATGAATGGGCCCTCGCCGTCCTCCGCGATCAGGCGCCAGCGATAGGAAGTCGGCACGCCGCTTTCGTTCAGACCGTCGACATCGACCAGCATGCCGCCGCGATCGCTGCCCAGCCACTGCATCCGATCGGCGATCCAGCGCAGCGGCGCGGCGACCGGCGCCAGACTGCTCACCCATCCCGCACGCACCGGCAAGGACAAGACCCACAGGCCAAGATGCAGCAACGCCAGCTCCAGGCCGGCATAGAACTCCACGACCTTGAGCGACGGATAGAGCTTCGGCAGCAGCACCAGGTCCGGCGCGTCGCAGGCTGACAGCCACCTCCTGCCAAGAGTCTGGTCGCGATCGATGCGCAGCCGGCGCCGATGCAATTCGCCCCAGCCAGGCACCATCCGCCATTCACCGGCGCGCAGCACCGGTAATGATTTGCCCGCCTGTCCCAGGATCGCCCGCACCAGGCTGGCGCCGCGCGGCGCGCGGTTTCCAGGGCTGATGCCGATGCGAATTGCGGTCGGGGTGAGGTCCGACTCCGCCACCACGGCGCTGGAGAGCGCCGGCACCGTGCTGGCGCCGCTGACGACCGCGACACCTTTGGCGCGCGCAGCCTCGTCCAGCCGCGCGATCCCGGCGACGAATTCGTGAGAGTCGGCAAGGTCGATACAATGCGCGCCGGCCGCGATGCAGGCTTCGGCCACGCGACAATCGGCGGTCTGGAATGGCCCAACAGTGTTGATGACCACCTGCGGCCGACGCGCCATCAGGACGGCAAGGTCGGAGGCCTTGTCCACGTCGAGGGCGATATGGTCGGCATTCAGCGTGCGGGCCAGGGCTTCGGCCTGTCGCGCATCGCGTCCGACGATCAGGATTTCGACTCCGGCGGTGCGCGCGAGAAGGCGGCAGATGCGGCTGCCGAATGCGCCATAGCCACCCAGGACAGCGACGCGGAGGCTCAGAGCGGCCGCCCCTGCACCAGCCGCGGCAGCTTGCCGACGATGCCCATGGCATGGCGCATCGCCAGGCGCTTCAACGGCATGGTGCGGTTGAAGACGGCGAAACCGAGATCACGCGCCAGGCGTAGCGGCGCGAAGTCGTTGGAGAACAGCCGCGTCAGCCCGTCCATGAAGGTGGAAAGCATCAGATTGTCGAAACGCCGCCAGCGCGCATAGCGATCAAGCACCTCTATGGAGCCGAGATCGAGGCCCGCACGCGCCGCATCCACCAGCACTTCGGCCAACGCCGCAACGTCGCGCACACCGAGATTGAAGCCCTGGCCGGCGATGGGATGGATTCCATGCGCGGCGTCGCCGGTCAGAGCGAACCGTTCGCGCACGTACTGGTCGGCGAGAGTCATGGTGAGCGGATAGGAGAAGCGCGGCCCCAGCGGCCGCACCCGGCCCAGGCTCAACCCGAAACGCCGCTCGATCTCCTTGCCGAACGCCTCGTCATCGAGCTTGAGCAGCATCGGCACCAGGCGTGGATCCTCCGACCACACGATGGAAGAGCGGTGACATACGCTGCCGTCGGCCAATCTCTCGTCGGTCATCGGCAGCATGGCGAACGGTCCGGCGGGGAGGAAATGCTCGTGCGCGACGCCGTTATGCGGCTGCTGGTGTGTGACGGTACAGACGATGGCGGTCTGGCGATAGCCGAACTGGTGCGACCCGATACCCATCATGCGCCGCAGCGCCGATTGCTTGCCATCGGCCGCCACCACCAATTGCGCAGCGAGAACGTGCCCGTCATCCAAGGTCGCGCGCGCGGCATCGCTTGAAATGTCGAGATCCGTCACGACATGGGGCGCGAGGTGCGTGAGATTGGGACAGGTCTGTGCGCGCGCCAGCAAGGCGATACGCGTCAGGCGATTCTCGACGATGTAGCCAAAAGGAGCAGCCGAAGTCTGCGGCTCCGGCTCGCACGCGATGATCACCGACGAATCCGCATCCGATGCCGGAACGGCTGGCTTGCGATCCAGCAGATCAAGGTGAGAGTAGTGTACGTAGCCGTGGCTCTCGCCCTTCACGTGCCAGCCGCCATCGGTCACGCGAATGTCGAGGATGGGCTGCGCATGCGGGGCGATCGCGTCCCAGGCTCCGATCGCCTGCAGCACCTGCTGCGAGCCATAGGCGATGGCGGAGGAGCGGCCGTCATAGTTCCTGCCGCTCAGGGCTTCGGCGGATTCGGCCTCGACCACAATGGTACGGATGCCGCCTTCCGCGCAGGCGATGGCGAGCGTCAGGCCGACCAGCCCGCCGCCGACCACGATCAACTCCGCTTCGCTGTCCTCTGCCATCCCCGGATGTGCCATCGCGCCAAGGTGGCGGCTTGGCGGGCGATTGTCCAGCGGCTACAAGGACGCATGAGCAAGGAGAAATTCACCGCCGATTTCGGCAAGACCGCTGACGACTATGCGCGTCACCGCGCCGGCTATCCGGACTGGCTGTTCGAGCGCCTGATGCGGCGCGGACTGGTACGTCCGGGCATGCGGGCACTCGACCTCGCGACCGGTACCGGCTATCTGGCACGCGGACTGGCGCAGCGCGGGCTGATTGTCACCGGACTCGACATTTCGGCGGACATGATGGACGCCGCGAAAGCACTGGATGCGGCGCAGGGCCTCACGATCGACTATGTGGTCGGCAAGGCGGAAGAGACCGGCCTGCCCGCCGCCAGCTTCGATCTGGTGACGGCGGCCACCTGCTGGCACTGGTTCGATCGCACGAAGGTGGCGGCGGAAGTGCTGCGGCTGCTGAAGCCCGGCGGCTGGCTGGTCATCTGCTCGCAGGATTGGCTGCCGCTGGGCGACAACGTGGTCGCCCGTACCGAGGCGATCGTGCATCGCCACAATCCGAAATGGCCTTGGGATGGACTCGACGGACTAAAGCCCGGCCACGTGCGTGACCTGCGCGCAAGTGGCTTCCAGTCGATCGAGAGCTTCTCGGTCGATATCGACATCCCTTACACCCATGAAGGCTGGCGCGGCCGCATGCGCGCCTCCGCTGGGATCTCCGCTAGCCTCGCGCCCGATCAGGTGCGGGCATTCGACGCCGAGCTCGCTGCGATGCTGGCGCAGGATTTCTCGCGGCAGCCGTTGCCTGTGCCGCATTGCCTGCATGCATCGTTCGGACGCAAAGCCCGCTAGACTGCCGCTCCCTTGCTCTGGCCGATCGCCTCTTTGGGAACCTTGAGGATCGCCAGCCGGACCAGCAGGTAGAGCAAGGTCGCATTCAGCAGGTGCCATAGGAAATGCGTGCCGAGCGGGAAGATGTCGCAAACCGGCATGTCGCTGCTGCGGGCGGTGAGGGCGGCAAAGAAAACTACGATTGCGCCGATCATCGCGTTGGCTGCGGGATGCTCACTCAGCTTCAGCACCGTGCCGATTGCGATGAAGGTCAGGATGGTGGGGGCATACAGCGCTCCGCCCCACAGCACGTCGCCCGGAACGCGCGCCTCGAGCAGGAAGGTGGCGGCGCAAAATAGTGCAAGCGCTGGGACCTTCCACATCGACGGCAAGACGATCAGATAGGTAAGGACAAACCAGAGATAGAGCAGCATGAAGACGAGGATCGGGATCACGTCGCCCCATTCCGCCCAGCGCGTGCCAAGGGTGTGAAACAGGAAGCTGCCAAGGCCGACGGCGGCCATGGCGACGATCAGGATTCGGATCAAGGTGCTGGCCCCGGTTTCCCGCTGGCGCGCCTGCAGGCGCCAGGCTAGCGCCGCGCCAACCAGGAAGGCGGCATTGGTGAATGCATTGACCAGCTCGGCATCGAGGTCCGGAGTGGTTCGCTCGCAGTAGTGATCGACCGCACGGCAGAGATCCGGGTATCGATCGGCAAACAGTGTCGGACATTGCAGGGACATAGCGTGAGCCCCGTGCCAAAAGAGCCGGTTGCGCGGATACTATTCCGCCGTGTGCGGGCAGTCGATGGTTCGAGGGGCGGCTAAGCCTCGCGCTCCGAATCGATGACCTGGCGCGCGACTCGACCGGCGAAGCCCGCGCGGGCCATGGCGGCAAGGTCCTTGTCCCGGCACTCGGCGCGCGTTTGGTCGATGGTGCGATAGGGCCCAAGCCGCCGCCGCCGCGCATAGCGCCGCGCCGCTTCCAGCTCGGGCTCCTCATATTCCGTCGACAACCGGTCGATTGCGGCGCGCGCGGTGTCCGCCGCGACGCCCTTGGCAGCGAGATTGGCGATGATGTGCGCCCGTGACGTGCCGCGGGCCGAGAGCGTGCGCGCCCTGGCTTCGGCATAGGCGCGATCGCTCAGGAACCCCCTGGCCTCGAGCCACTGGATGGTCTCTTCAAGCGCTGAGACGAGCGTGGTGGGGTCATCTCCGTGAGCGCGTGCGGAATTGCGGATCTTGCGCAGCATCACCTGACGCAGGCGAACCCGCGTGGCGGCGAAGCGGTCGAGATAATCGAGAGCGGCGCCTTTGAGATCGGCGGGTGTCAGACGGCGCGACGGTCGCACGTGGCTCATGGATTCATGATGCCAGAATCCGCGCGGGATGCCAAGCAGAGCGGCTTGCGCACGGATCGTCAGGTGACTATCGTCCCCGCGCCATGTCCGCACCGCGCGCTCTTCCGCAAGTTCCACTTCAAACTCTGGCGCCCCGCCACTACCGCGCAATCAACTGGGTCGGGCTTTCGACGCTCTATCTGAAAGAGGTCCGCCGCTTCATGTCGGTGGCGACCCAGACCATCATGGCGCCGATGGTGACGACCTTGCTGTTCCTCGCGGTGTTCGTGCTGGCGCTAGGCCATGCGGTCGACAAGGTAGCCGGCGAGCCCTACATGGCGTTCCTGGCGCCCGGCCTCATCATGATGGCGATCACCCAGAACGCCTTCGCCAACACCTCCTCGTCCATCCTCATTTCCAAGATCCAGGGCAACATCGTGGATCTGCTGATGCCGCCTTTGACCCCGCTGGAGCGCACCATCGGCATGGCGGGCGGCGGGTTGACCCGCGGCATCGTGGTGGGGATCGCGACCTGGGTGGCGATGGTGCCGTTCGTGCCCATCAGCCTGGCGCATCCTCTCTTCATCCTATTCCATGCGCTGATGGCAAGCCTGCTGATGTCGCTGGTCGGGATCCTGGCTGGGGTGTGGGCGGAGAAGTTCGACCACATGGCGGCGATCACCAATTTCGTGGTGACGCCGGCGGCATTCCTGTCCGGCACGTTCTATTCCGCCGAGCGGCTGCCGCCCCTCTGGCAGGGGGTCGCGCACATGAATCCGCTGTTCTATCTGATCGATGGGTTCCGCTACGGCTTCATCGGCCATGCCGACGGATCGCTGACGGCCGGGATCCTGGTTCTGCTGGGTTCCAATGCCGCTTTGCTCTGGCTGACCCATCGCCTGTTCGCCACCGGCTACCATCTCAAAGCATGACCAGCGTGACCGGCCCGGTCTGCGTTGCCTTGCAGGTCCGCCGGTTCGGGCCGGTCAACTGGATCGGATGCTGGAACCTGCTGCGCCGGCAGTTCAAGAACGGCTTCTCGGACCTGCACTACACCATCCTCGGGCCGGTGATCTCTAACGCGCTCTACCTGCTGCTGTTCGTGATCGCCTCGTCCTCGCTGACCCAGCTCGACCCGAGGACGATCGTCACCTTCATCGCGCCGGGCCTCATCTGCTTCTCGATCGCGGAGCGGGCGTTCGAGGTCTCGGGCGCCAACCTCATCTTCGACAAGCACGAGCGGACGCATTTCGACTGGCTGATGGCGCCGCTGACCCCGACGGAAAAGGCGGCCTGCTTCGCGATCAGCTCGACCATCGCCGGGATGGTGGTGGGGGCGGCGGTGGCGCTGATGACGCTGCTGTTCGTGCCGGCTGAGGTGGCCCATCCGGCCGCCTTGCTGTTCTTCGCCGCGGCCACCGGAATGATGCACGGCCTGATCGGCACCTTGCTCGGCATCTGGGCGGCGAAATGGGACCAGTACACCGCGCTTCATACCTTCGTGCTGCTGCCGCTCGCGTTCCTGTCGGGCGTGTTCGCGCCGGTGGCCGCGATGCCGGAGGCGGCGCAGACGCTCATCGCCTTCAACCCGATCTTCTATCTGATCGACGGCTTCCGCTATGGGGCGATCGGCGAGGCGGCGGCTGACTTGCGCCTGTCGGTGTCGATCGCAATTGCCGTCAACATCGTACTATTCGTCTGGGCCCATTACTGGCTGAGGACGGGATTTCGGTTGAAGACCTGAACCGATGCGCCTGTCGCAGCGGGCTCAGTGCGTGCCCGGCCTAGTGATGCGCACCCCGCTTCCGCTCATCGACATTGGCCTGCGCCAATGCATGCCTTGCCCTGAATTGTGATGCATGTGCTGGCCCGGCTGCAGAATGACGGTGCCCGGCTGGCGGATGATAAACGCCGGCTGGCGGATGATGAAGGCGGGCTGGTTCACAATGAAAGCGGGCTGGCGCACCACGAAGCCGGGATTACCGACGACCAGACCGGGACTCACGAACACGGCGCCGCCATTGTTGAACACGATCTGCGGTCCGCAGCTGCCGAAGCAGCCGTTGAAATTGCTGTTGAAGTGGCGCTGGTGATCCCACTGATTCGGCCACTGCATCTGATGACGCCAGCCGTTGGACTGATCCCACCAATGCGGCATCTTCTGCACCCACTGGCTCTGATCGGCACTGGCGGGTACTGCCGCCCAGCCCGCGAGAGCAAACGCGAGCGCCCAGACCAAGGCGGCTAGGCCACGGGCAAAGATCGAATGCGGATGTGATGCGATCATGGTTGCCGTCCTTCATCACGGGTCGCGGTCGACGGCGCAGGGACGATCACTATACGGCAAACAGCCGCCCGGCGATGCGGTTGCGCGCACCGGCCGGGACACTTTGCGGTGATCCCGTGCCCCCTCCGAGCGCCGGAGGGGGCACGGTGCGTCACTTGTCCGCCAGTGGTGTCAGGCGGATGACGCGCACGCCGTTCTGCATCGTGAATCTTGGCTTCGGCAACGTCGCGGGTTTCACGCCGTTGCGCACCGGAACGACCATCGGCTGCGCCGGGGCGGCCGGCGCCGTCTCATAGCTCGGCTGCGGCGCGCTATAGGCCTGGCGCTCGACGATGTCGTACCTGTTCGGATCGAAGATCGCCACCACGGGCCGCGACAGGACCACATAGCTGCCGGTGGTGATGGTGCCCGGCACCTGCCGGCAATAGCCGTAGCAGCCCTGGCCGAAGCTGCCATAAGCGTTGCTGCGTTCCTCGCGATTGTAGCCGTACTGGCCGCGCAGCCGGTGCACCACCGGGCCGGTTTGCGGCGGATACATCCAGGGCTGCGGCATGTACCACGGCGTCTCTTGGGCCGTCTCCTGGGACGCATCCTGCGCCTGCGCCGAAGTGGCGGTCAGCGCCGCGCCGCCGATGGAAAAGCCGAGCGCCACAAGGGCCGCGGCAAGCACTCGAAGTGCGGAGATCTCGCGTTTCATGGTCGCCTGTCCTCTCGCGATTTGTGCCATCGCTGATCGCTCGAATATTGCTCAAATTCGAGCGGTCGTAATGGTTAAAATCCTAAAAGGCGCGACCTATACCAAAGACGCGCAAAGGGACGCCCCCCATGTGGGAGGCGCCCCTTTCGCGCAGACGCTCGGTGGAACGTCAGAACTTGAGCGGAATCACCACGCTCAGCCACGGCGCCGCATAGACCGGCGGCGGCGCGTAGTAGACCGGCGGTGGTGGTGGCGGGGCCGCATAGACCGGCGCCGGCTGGTAATAGACCGGCGGCGGTGGCGGCGGTGCGTAGTACACCGGCGGGGCCGCATAGTAGTACGGCTGCGGGTAATAGTACCCGCCCGAATTGAAATAGACGTAGCCGCCGCTGTGATGACCCCAATTCTGGTGATGCCCGTTCCATCCGCGGCGGTTGTCCGCCATGGCGGAAGAAGTCGCGGCCAGCGCGAAGCCGGCCGCGACCAGTGATACAGCTGCCAGCCGGCCAAAACCGGCGAGGCGAGAACGTGCCGTTTCAGGCGTATCCATTGCTGCCTCCTAGAGCAGCGCCTTCACCGATCAATCGATGTGGATCGGGAGGACGATGCTGATCGAAGGCCGAGTATACACCGGCGCCGGCTGCACGTAATAGACCGGCGGTGGCGGCGGCGGCGCGACATAAACAGGCGCCGGCTGCACATAGACCACCGGGGCGGGCTGCACGTACACCACCTTCGGCCGCGGCTGGTAGTAATAGGTGTTGTAGTAGCCGTCGTGCTTCCAGTGCTTGTTATGGCCCGGATTGTTCCACTTGTCCGCCATGGCCGGCGAAGCCGCCGCGACGGCGACACCCACCGCGATCAGTGCTCCAACTGCCTTCCGACCCCAACTTGGCGTTTTCATTGTGACCTCCTAATGGCGTCCCGGTCGAACGGCACCAGCCGCTCGTCCCGATGCCTATGTAACGATGGGACCCCCGATTCCCGTTGTGACGAGGCCGTTACCTCGCAGGTTCGTGATCGGAATTTATCGCGTGGAATCAATGAGATGAACGGCAGATGAACGGATTCGGCCGAAAGGCCGCGGTGAACTCGCGGGTAGCGGCCGGCTTGAACTTCCGGGTATCGCCTGGGGCGAACTCCTTATGGTTGAGCGAACCACGACCCATGGTTGACACCGTGTTCGATCTTTGTTCTAGTCGCGCCGTGAGCTGTTGGGGAGAGGGAAGCCGCCATGCGCCGCATCGCCGGATTGTCGAACAAGAAGCCGCTGAAAAAGCCCGCCGCCAAGGTGAGGAAGGCACCGCCCAAGACCGTACGCAAGTCAGCAGCGCGCAGGCGGCCGGCGCCGCAGCGCTATTGCTGCGATCTCCTCAGCCGCCACTTCAAGGGCCATCGGGCGGAGGATATCGAGGTTTGGGGCGATCGCTATCCGGCCTACATGCGCGCCAGTTTGCAGCCGGTGATCGAAGAACTGTTCGTGCCGAGCGCTGACCAATGCGTTGGGGCGGTGAAGCGATACAGTTCCCAGAATCTGACCATGAATGACCTGATGAACCACGATCGTGACGACCGGATCGCTGCCGGTCCGATCTCTTATGTCGCAGTCGATACCGGCGAGGATCAGCCGGTGCGTTGCGTGCGCAACCTGCTCGTCCTGAGACGCACGCCGATGCCGCATGCGATCTTCATCTATGCGCGCGGCGATTCGATGGGAGAGGAAAGCTACATCGACGTCGACGTCGCAGTGCCGCGCGATCATCCCGGCGCCGAGGCACTCGTTGACGCGTGCCTCGCCCCACTGGCGGAGGCGATGAACCAGTGCCGCGCCTATCGCGGCAAGGTGCTGTCGCTGGAGCGGCAGGAGCACTACAGCGGCCGCGTCGGACGCATTCAGGTGCATCGCTTGAAGCCGGTCGAGGCATCGGAGGTCATCCTGCCGGCGCCCGCGAAGAAGCTGCTCGATCATTGCGTCATCGATTTCATGAAGGCGCGCTCGGGCCTGCGCGCCATGGGTTTCCAGACCAAGCGCGGCATCCTGCTGTACGGGCCGCCGGGCACGGGCAAGACCCACACCATCCGCTATCTCGCCGGCAATCTGCCCGGCACTACCACGTTCCTCATCACCGCGGAGCAGGTCGGCCTGCTGTCGCACTACATGAGCCTGGCGCGCCTGCTGCAGCCCGCGATGGTGGTGATCGAGGACGTGGATCTGATCGCGCGTTCGCGCGACGACCGGCGCAGCGCGTGCGATGAATCGCTGCTCAACGCGCTCCTGAACGAGATGGACGGGCTGAAGGAGAACAGCGACGTCCTCTTCATCCTCACCACCAACCGTCCGCAGGATCTGGAGGCGGCGCTCGCCAACCGCCCCGGCCGCATCGACCAGGCGATCGAGGTGCCGGTGCCTGACGCGCCCAGCCGCGGCAAGCTGGTGCGACTCTATGCGTATGGCATGACGCTGTCCGACGCGCTGGTCGCGGACGCGGTCACGCGCACCGACGGGGTCAGCGCCGCCTTCATCAAGGAGCTGATGCGCCGCGTCGCCCAGGCTGCGCTGGCCCGCACTGTCAATGCGAAGAAGCCGGGCGGGCCCGCACGCGAAGGCGTGCAACGAATCCCCACACGCGACGGCGTGCACGCAGGCGAAGCCGATCTGAGCACCGCGCTCGACGACATGCTGTTCAGCGGGGGCAGGCTCAACGTGACTCTGCTGGGCGGCGCGCAAGCTTAGGTTCGCAGGCCTCGCGACCCGGCGCGGCGGAAATTTGCGATTCAGGGCCGCGCGCTCTCCTGTTACCCTTGGCCGGCGCGAGTCGGACGCACTGGGTCAGGGAGGCGATCTGGCATGGCTCCAGCTGAGGGCAAGGACGGCGCCGCCGGCGGTGGCAGCTTGCCACCGGCCGACGAGGACGGCCTGGTCTATGCCTTCATCCTGGACGGCAAGGGCGGCGGGCGCGCCATCGGCTGGGACGGCGTCGACGGCTGGCGCCCCGAGGCCGGCACGCTCTGGCTGCATATCGACCGCACCGCCGCGGCCGCGCAGCGCTGGCTCTACGACCGCAGCGCCATCGATTCCGTGATGGTGGAGGCCCTGCTGCAGGGCAACCGCCGGCCGCGCGTGCTGGCGGTCGGCGAGGAGGTGATGGTCTATCTGCGCGGGGTCAACCTCAATCCCGGCGCCGACCCCGACGACATGATCGGCATCGCCTTGTGGGTCGGGCAGGGCCGCCTGATCAGCGTGCGCCACCGCCGCATCATGGCGGCGGCCGATTTGCGCGAGGCGATCGAGCATGGCCGCGGGCCGGGCGATGCCGGCGGCCTGCTGGTCTATCTGGCCGAGCGGCTGATGGAGCGCATGGGACCGGTGATCGTCGAGCTCGACGACCAGGTCGACGCGCTGCAGGACGACGTGCTGACAGGCGGCGCCGCCGAATTGCGCTCCCGACTCGGCCACCTGCGGCGCGAGGCGATCGCGCTGCGCCGCTATCTGGCGCCGCAGCGCGAGGTGATGGCACGCCTGCCGCAGGAGCAGGTGCCCTGGCTCACCCAGCGCTACCGCAACGAGCTGCGCGAGGTCGCCGACCGCACCGCGCGCATGGTGGAGGATCTGGATTCCGCGCGCGACCGCGCCGCCGTCACCCAGGACGAATTGAACAGCCGCATCTCCGACCAGATGAACCGCACCATGTATCTGTTGACCGTGGTGTCGGCCGTGCTGCTGCCGCCGAGCTTCCTGACCGGCCTGTTCGGCGTCAATCTGGGCGGGCTGCCCGGCACCGACACGCCGCTCGCCTTCGCGGCCTTCCTCGCCGCGATCCTCGGCCTCGCGGCGTTCGAGCTGTGGCTGCTGCGCCGGCTGAAATGGATCTGATGACGGAAAGGGAGAGCTTCTGATGGATCAGCTCTTCGATCCGGCCTTCTACAGCGCGCAGTGGGCGGCGGC
>JAWKVL010000031.1:0-48913 GCA_041398065.1 Dongiaceae bacterium
TCTCGCTCTATCAACGCCACGGCTTCGAGGTCATCGGCGAAATCGTCGTGGGCAACTCGCCCCCGCTGTTCCCGATGGTTCGAAAACCGCGCTGAGTGCCCCATTCCGGTTAGCCCGAATCGGTCGGACCCGCATCGTCTGACTGCCGATCTTGTGCTTCCGCGTCTTGTATGAACTGCGCGCGGCACCGCCTTAGTCTGGTACGTGCAGCCCAACTTCGCGAAGATGATCGACCACGTCCTGATATGTTGTGCCTTGCGAGAAGACGGAGACTATGAATCGCAGATAGGAGCAGACGTCGAAATGATCCGGTCGCTCGCACTCGAACTTCTCGATCCAGCGACGCGCTTCCCCCTTGCGATCAAGGTGGACGTTCGCGAGTGCGATGTGCAGATACATGTTAACAGGCAGCCGGCCTTGACCGCTAATCTCCTTTAACGCCATCTCGTAATCCGCCATTGCCTCGTGGACATCGAAGTATGCCTCGGCAAGGTGATAGGAGGTGATGGGGCTCTGCCGGCGTGCTTTGTCGAGCCATCCCAGCGCCTCTTGGCGTTTGCCGTTCCATGCGAGAACGTAGGCCCGGCAATACATGCATTCGAAATCGTGCGGATTGAGCGCGATAGCGACGTCGCTGTGACGAAGTGCGCGAACTCTGTCACCGCCATCCGTGAAACAGTACACCATGCTGACAGCCATTTGGACGAAGGCGTCACGGTCGTCGAGACGAAGCGCTGCTTCTGCGTGTTCACGCGCGCGTCTCGCCCGCTCCTCGATCGTCATGTTCAGCTGATATTTGAATTGATCGTAGGTATATTGAAGCGCGAGCCAGGCGTGCGCCGCCGCATAATTGGGATCGGCCGCCAGGGCCCGCTCGACATGCGCGAAGGCGCCCTCGGTGTCACCATCCCACCATGCGGCCCGTCCACGAAGAAGGGACTCATAGGCGGAAAGGCTGTTGACCGGTCGCGCGCGGGCGCGGTTGAACGCCATGTCGCGCAGGCTGCGGCCGAGGCGCGATGCGACCATTTCCACCACCTCGTCCTGAACCGCGAAAACATCCTCCAATTGCCGATCAAAGCGGTCGGCCCAGACGTGCCGGCCCGATTCGGCCTCGATGAGCTGGGCGGAAATGCGTACCCGCGTTCCGACTTTGCGCACGCTGCCCTCGATCACATACTCGACTCCCAGCTTGCGTCCGACTTCGACGATGTCGACAGCCTGGCCCTTGAAGGTGAAAGACGAATTTCGGGCGATTACGAACAATGACGGCGACCGCGACAGTTCAGTGATGATGTCTTCGGTTATGCCGTCGGAGAAGTATTCCTGCTCGGGATCGCCGGACATGTTGACGAAGGGCAGCACGGCGATCGAGGGCCTGTCGGGCAGGGGCGGAGGCGGGCTGGGCGCGGCGTCGGCCGCTGGCGGTGGTGGCGGGGCCTCGGACTGGATCTCGCGGTAGAGCCGCTCGGTCTCGGCGTCCGGCCTGGCCTGCAGGTCGCGCTGCAGCACCTCGCGGCAATGCTCATACTGGCGCAGCGCCTGGGCGCGCTGGCCGGCGGCGGCATAGACCCGCATCAGCAGGCGGTGCGTTGCCTCCCGCCCTGGTTCCAGCTGCAGCAGCCGTTGCGCCGTCGCGATCGCGGCATCGCCGGACTGCGCGGCCGCCAGCCGCTCCAGCACGTCGACCGCGAGGTCGTGAAGCCGCGTGCGCTCGACCAGGATCCAGTCCTCGAAGGCGCCGTCATGCACGCCGTGGCCGTCGAGCAGCGGCCCGCCGTAGAGCGCCGCGGCCTCGTCCCACTTGCCCGCCTTCGCCAGCCGCTCGAACTCGAGCGCGTCCACGGCGATGAGGTCGGGATCGAGACTGACCGCATCGTGCTCCGTGCGCACCGGCGAGGGCTCGCCGAGCACCCGGCGCATCTCCGCCAGGGCCTGGCGCAGGCTCGCCCGCGCCTGCTCCTCGCCGCGGTCGCTCCACAGCAGCGCCATCAGCCGCTCGCGCGGCCACGCCTTGCCGCGCGAAAGACCGAGGCAGGCCAGCAAGGCCCGCACCTTCCGTCCGGCAGGAATCACGACCTGTCCCCGGCCCGGCTGCAGGTCGAAGCCGCCGAGCACGCGAAGCCGCACGAGACCTGGGTCCGGTCCGTCCATGGCCCTCAGCCAAAGGTTCGATGACGAATTTACGGATTATTCACGGCCCGGACAATTCGCCCGAACGCGCCGCTGACGGCCCCCTTGCGGCGGTCGGCTTCAATCTCCGCATCGATCATTCCACGAAGGAGATTCGTCATGGACCCCGTGTTCGGCATCATGCTCGATGTGGCCAGGATCGTGTCCTTCCAGCCGACCGTCGCCGGCGCCGAGACCCGGCGCATCGAACGCGAGCGCGCGACCCGCTTCACCAACCCGCCAGCCGCAGACCAGCCAGCGCCCGCCGTCACGCGAATTGCCGCAACGGAATCAGCGCGCTTTCCCAAGTGGCTCAAGTTAACTTTCACATTTCGATGACGATGCGCTCGGCAATGCTTCCGCGAATCGAAAGGGAGCGATATGCGCATGTCTGCGCCACGTGTGACCAGGGCTGCTTCGGGAAGCCCTAGGTCCGATAAGACGGTCTCTCGAGTCCGCGTCTCTCCACCCGAAGCACGGAGAGGGCAGCGGCAAGCCCCAAGACCGCGCACAACAGCATCATGCCGAGCAGCCCGTAGGGCGCGTTCCGTTCGGTGAGCACGGCGCCGGTTATCCCGGACATGAGCGCACCGCTTGCGAGCGTCAGCGCACCGGACAGGCCTGCAGCGCTTCCAGCCAAGCGCGGCTTCACCGACATGGCGCCCGAGCCGCTGCTCGGAATCGTGATGCCGTTTCCGATGCCGTAGCAGATGCAAGCGCCGAACAGCGTAACGGGGTGCACGAGTCCAGCCAGCACGAGGAACAGGCCCATAATCAGCCCGGCGCTGGCCACAATCCGGCCGGCGATCATCATGGTCGTGAGCGCATGGCGCGCCGCGAAGCGGCCAGCGAGAAAGCTGCCGAAGACGAAACCGCCGGTGATGCTCCCCATATAGATGCCAAGATTCGCGGGCGAGATGTCGAACAGGACGGTGGCGGCCAGAGGCGCGCCCGCCAGGAAAGCGTAGAACCCGCCGGTGCAGAACGCCGTGCACAGCGCATAGCCCCAGAACCGGCGGGACGCCACCAGCTCCGGATAGGTGCGGAGCTGGTGCATGAAGGTTTCCGACGGATTTTTGTTGGTTTCGCGGAGATCGAACCAGCTGAGGGCAAACACCGCCAGGCCCAGACACAGAAATGCCCAGAAGCTCGCGCGCCAGCCGAACAGCGCGTCCAGGGCTCCGCCGAACATCGGCCCGAGCATGGGCAGGATCGCATAACCCATGGCGACATAGCCCATCAGGCTGGCCGCCTTCTTGGCGCCCGCCGTGTCCCTGATGCTTGCGAGCGAAACCGTGTAGCCGCAAATGATCGCGGCCTGCATCATGCGGAACGCCAGAAAGCCGGTGATGCCGGTCGCCAGCAGGCAGCCGAGCGAGGCCACGCAGAAGATCGCCACGCCGCACAGGATGATTGGGCGCCGGCCGAAGCGGTCGGACAGCGGCCCCATGATCAGTTCCAGGACGGCGCTCATGGCCGCATAGCCCGCGATGGACAGATTCACCAGCGCGTAGCGGGCGCCGAAATCCGCCGCGACCTCCGGAAGCGACGGGAGGAACATGTTCAAGGACACGACCGGCAACCCGCTGAGCAAGATGAGCGTGACGAGTCGCGGCGATGTGGCCGTGGGCTGGCTCATCTGTTCCTTTCCGCCCGTCGCGACGGCGCAGCCGACGCACAGGCCCAAAAAAAACGCCCCCGATCTTGCTTCGGGGGCGCATGGATTCTCGGTCTGGGTTCCGCTACCGGTCCAAGCGCCTTTCTCCTACGACGACGATGGCGATTGTCACGGCTGCGGCTCCCAAAGGTTTCGGCTGGCACGCTAGGCACGGATCGCCGCGCTGTCAATCGCGGCGGTCGCGCTCATACCTCAGCTGGACGTCGTGCTGATCTTCTTTCGAGTGACGCCGCGTTCCGCCCACCAATCCTGCAGCTGCAGTTTCCAATAGGTGAGCTGCGCGGCGGCCGGACCGAGCGGCCCGCCGTTCCACGCCAGGCCGAACGGCGCGAACAGCCGGTATCGGTCGTCGCCGTCCGCGATCGCCGCCGCGATCAGGCAGCCCGCGGCCGCGGTGGTATTGAGCCCATGACCGCCGAAGGCGGTGCAGTGCCACAAGCCCTCATCCAACCGTCCGACCTGCGGCATGTAGTGGCGGGCATAGGCCATCAGCCCCGACCAGGCGCTCTCGATCTTGAGATTGGAGAGCTGCGGATAGACCTCGACCATGTCCCGCCGCAGCAGCGCCGCCAGATCGCGGGGATCGCGCGTGCGCGCCGTGATGCGTCCGCCCCAGATCAAGCGCCCGTCATCCGTGCGCCGGTAGTAGTCGCCGGCGCGCCGGTCATCGCTGATGCATTGCGGCGTCGCGATCGCGCTGTCGAGCAGCTCGGCATCGGGCTCGGTCGCCATCGCATAGGTGGCGATCGGCAGCATGGCGCGGCGCAGCGCCGGCACCAGGTGGCCGGTATAGCCGCCGGTGCAGATCACGAGATGATGCGCGCTCACCTTGCCGCGCGGCGTTGCGATCAGGTGCGAAGTGCCGAAGCGCCCGATGGAGAGCGCCGGCGTGTTCTCGAACAGCTTGCCGCCCAGCCGTTCGATCTCGCGCGCCATCGCCAGCGCATAGTCCAGCGGCTGCAGCGCGAAGGTGCTGGGCTCGCGGATCGATTCGAAATAGGCCGGGCTCTTGAGCATGGCACGCGTCTCTTCGATATCGAGCACGCGCAGATGGAACCCCAGGTCCGCCATCTTGTCGCGGTACCGCTCCAGCGCCGCTTGCGCGGGAACCCGGCGCGCCGAGATGTGTCCGCGCCGCGCGGGATCGACCGGTGCCCCGAATGCGGCCAGATTGTCGGCCACGTAATCGACGCCGTCGCGCGATAGCTCCATCAGCGCGCGCGCCGTTTCGGCGCCCGCCAGCTTCTCGATCGTGTCGTAGCCGACCGCATAGCCCGGCGCGCAGAATCCGCCATTGCGGCCCGAGGCGCCCCAGCCGATGCGCCGGCCCTCCAGCACGACTACCGAATGGCCGCGCCGCGCCAGCTCCAGCGCGATGGTGAGGCCGGCGAGCCCGCCGCCCACCACCGCGGTTCCCGCCGCGATCGTTCCGTCGAGAAAGGGACGCTGAGTCCGGTCCACGCGCGTGTGCGCGTAGTGGCAGTCGATGTACTCGCTCATCGAGGCTGCTTGGCGGCCTTGAGGCGCAACGCCATCGCGGCCTTGGAGCCTTGCGGCCGGCCGAGCGCTTCCGAAATGAAGGCGCCGGCTTCGGCCAGCTTGTCGAGATCGATACCGGTCTCGATGCCGAGCCCGTGCAGCATATAGACCACGTCCTCGGTCGCGACATTGCCGGACGCGCCCGGCGCGTAGGGGCAGCCGCCGAGGCCGGAGACAGACGCATCCACCACGGCGACGCCAAGCTGCAGCACCGCCAGCAGATTGGCGAGCGCCTGGCCGTAGGTGTCGTGGAAATGCGCGGCCAGGTGCCGGATGTCGACCTCGGCCGCCACCGCTTCCACCATGCGCTGCGCCTTGGCCGGCGTGCCGACCCCGATCGTGTCGCCCAGGCTCACCTCGTAGCAGCCCATGCCGATCAGCGCCTTCGCCACCCGCGCGACGACGTCCGGCTCGATCTCGCCCTCGTAGGGGCAGCCGAGCACGCAGGACACATAGCCGCGCACCTTGAGCCCCGCCGATTGCGCGGCGTCGCAGACCGGGGAGAAACGCTCCAGGCTCTCTTGGATTGAGCAATTGATATTGCGCTGGGAAAAGCTCTCCGAGGCCGCGCCGAACACCGCGATCTCTTGGACGCCGGCCGCCAGCGCCATCTCCAGGCCCTTCACGTTCGGCACCAGCATCGGATAGGAGACGCCCGATTTCTGCCGGATGCGCCGGAACACCTCGGCGGAATCCGCCATCTGCGGCACCCATTTGGGCGACACGAACGCGCCGGCCTCGATCGCCGGCAGACCGGTGTCCGACAGAAGGTCGATCAGCGCGACCTTGGTCTCGAGAGGGACCGGCTTGGCCTCGTTCTGCAATCCATCGCGCGGTCCGACCTCGACCACGCGCACCTGTTGGGGCAAGGTCATGACGCAGCCTCGAACGCGATCAGCTCGACGCCCTCGGCGACCGAGTCGCCGGTGCGGAACTTGACCTGGCGCACCACGCCGTCGGCATGGGCGGCGATGGTATGCTCCATCTTCATCGCTTCCACCACCATCAGCGCCTGGCCGCGCGTCACCGCGGCGCCGTCCTCCACCATCACCCGTACGACCGTGCCGGGCATTGGCGAGGTCAGCTGGCCGTGGCCGAAGGTGGCGGCCTCCGCTTCGGCCAGCACATCGATGCGCGCAACGCGGATCGCCCGGCCGCGCTCGATCACCGTGACCTGGTTGCCGTCCTTCACGATGGTGACGCGCAGGCGCCCATGGTCGGTCCCGGCGACCAGCGCACCATTGTCGATCCGGGGCGCCGTGAGGCGCAAGGGTGCACCGTCATCGATGGCGATGGTCCAAAGCAGACCGGAGAAAGTCAGGCGCGCATCGCGCTCCTTGCCGGCTCCGTCGCGCAGCAGGATCGAAGATCCGCCCTCGCCATTGAGGCGCCAGCCGTTGGTGCCGGCCCACGGCGAATGGGGATCGCCGCCATGCAGCGCCGCCTGCGCCGCGCGCTGGCCGTCGGAGAGGACCAGAAAAGCGGCCGCCAGCGCGAGCGCGCGGTACGGCGTCGCGCCGCTCTCGGGCAGCAGGTCGGCGCGGTGCCGCTCGATGAAGCCGGTATCGATCTCCTCCTTGAGGAAGGCCGGATGGCCCAGCACGTCGATCAGGAACGCGGCGTTGGTCGCGAGGCCCGCGATCTCCGTTTCCATGAGTGCGCGGCGCAAGCGCTGGGCCGCCGATGTCCGGTCCTCGCCCCAGGCGATGACCTTGGCGATCATCGGATCGTAGTAGGTGGAAATGACATCGCCGGCGCGCACGCCGGAATCGATGCGCAAGTTGCTGGCGGCGCTCGGCCAAGACAGGTGCGCGATGCGTCCGGTCGCAGGCAGGAAGCCCTTGGCCGGGTCCTCGGCATAGAGCCGCACTTCCATCGCATGGCCGTAGCGCGACAGCTCCGCCTGGCCTTCCGGCAGCTTCTCGCCGCTTGCCACGCGCAGCTGCCACTCCACCAGGTCCAGCCCCGCGATCATCTCGGTCACCGGATGCTCGACCTGCAGGCGCGTGTTCATCTCGATGAAAAAGAACTGGCCGTCGGCATAGAGGAACTCGACCGTCCCCGCGCCGACATAGCCCACTGCCTTGGCCGCCGCCACCGCCGCTTCGCCCATGCGCTTGCGGGTTTCCTCGGCGAGGCCCGGCGCCGGCGCTTCCTCGACCACCTTCTGGTGCCGGCGCTGGATGGAGCAGTCGCGATCGTGGATATAGACCGCGTCGCCGTGGGAATCGGCGAACACCTGCACCTCGACATGGCGCGGCCGCTCCAGATACTTCTCGATCAGCAGCCGCTCATCGCCGAACGCGGACCTGGCTTCGCGCCGCGCGCCCTCGATCGCCGGCGTCAGCTCGGTATCGGCGCGCACGATGCGCATGCCCTTGCCGCCGCCGCCGGCTGAGGCCTTGATCAGGACCGGGAAGCCGACGCGCCTCGCCTCCTGGAACAGCTGGGCGTCCGCCTGTTCCGCGCCGTGATAGCCGGGCACCAGCGGCACGCCGGCCTGCTCCATCAGCAGCTTCGATTCCGACTTCGAGCCCATGGCGTGGATCGCGCCGGCCGGCGGCCCGATGAAGGTGACGCCGACCTTGGCGCAGGCTTCTGCGAAGCGCGCATTCTCGGAGAGAAACCCGTAGCCGGGATGGATCGCTTCCGCGCCGGTCGCCACCGCTGCGGCAATTACCTTGTCGATGGCGAGATAGCTTTGCGCCGCCGGCGCCGGCCCCAGCAGGATCGCCTCTTCCGCCATCTCGACATGCAGCGCGTTGGCGTCCGCCTCGGAATAGACCGCGACGGTGGAAACGCCGAGCCGCTTCGCCGTCCGCATGATGCGGCAGGCGATCTCCCCGCGATTGGCGATCAGGATCTTGCGGAACATCCCCCGGTCTTTCCCCTCACTGCCAATCCGGCTTGCGCTTCTCGAGGAAGGCGGCGATGCCTTCCTTGCCCTCGTCCGATGCGCGCGCATCGGCGATGCGCCGTGCGGTGTCGCGTCGAAGGGTGTCGTCGATCTCGGCGAACATGACGCGGCGGACCAGGTCCTTCGCCGCCGCCAGGGCTGCGGGCCCGCCTTTAAGCAGATGCCCCACGATCTCGTCGCGCGCGGCGTCCAAGACGTCCGGTTCCACGACGCGTTGCACCAGGCCCAACCGCTCCGCGGTCACGGCGTCGAACTTCTCCGCGGTCAGGAAATAGCGCCGGCAGGCGCGCGGCCCGATCGCCGCCGCGACGTAGGGCGAGATCACCGCCGGAATGAGTCCCAGCCGCACTTCCGACAGACAGAAGCTGGCCTTGCTGCTGGCGATGGCGATGTCGCAGCAGGCGACGAGACCAACCCCGCCGCCGAACGCCGCGCCCTGCACCAGGGCCACCACCGGTTTCGGGCACCGGTCGATCGCCGTCATCAAGTCCGCGAGCAGCAGCGAATCGCGCTCGTTTGCCGCGCGATCCATCACCGACATGCGCTTCATCCAGTCGAGGTCGGCGCCCGCGGAAAAGCTTAGTCCGTTGGCGGCCAGTACCACCACGCGCGCAGAGCTGTCGGCCGCCAAGTCGCGGAACGCCTGGGTCAACTCCGCGATCAGGTGCTCATCGAACGCGTTATGCTTGTCGGGCCGGTTCAGACGAACCGTGGCGACCTTGTCAGCGCGTTCGATCTGGAGATACGAAGCCATCGCGCTCACATCCGGAAGATGCCGAACTGGGTGCGCTCGATCGGCGCGTTGAGCGCGGCGGACAGTCCCAGCGCCAGCGTCATGCGCGCATCCGCCGGATCGACCATGCCATCGTCCCACAGCCGCGCGCCCGCGAAATAGGGATGGCCCTGCTCCTCATACTGGGCGCGGATCGGCGCCTTGAACTGCTCCTCGTCATGCTCCGGCCAGTCCTCGCCGCGCGCCGCCATGGCATCGCGCTTGACCTGCGCCAGCACGTTGGCCGCCTGCTCGCCGCCCATGACGGAGATGCGCGCGTTCGGCCACATCCACAGGAAGCGCGGCGAGAAGGCGCGGCCGCACATGCCGTAATTGCCGGCGCCGAACGATCCGCCGATCAGCATGGTGAGCTTCGGCACTTGGGCGCAGGAAACCGCGGTCACCATCTTGGCGCCGTCTTTGGCGATGCCGCCGGCCTCGTATTTCTTCCCCACCATGAAGCCGGTGATGTTCTGCAGGAACAGCAGCGGCATGCCGCGTTGTGCGCACAGCTCCACGAAATGCGCGCCCTTCAGCGCCGATTCGGAGAACAGGATGCCGTTGTTGCCGATGATGCCGACCGGATAGCCCCAGATGCGCGCGAAGCCGCAGACCAGGGTCGTGCCATAGAGCTTCTTGAATTCGTCGAACCGGCTGCCATCCACCAAACGCGCGATCACCTCGCGCACGTCGTAGGGCTGGCGTGGATCGGCCGGGATGATGCCGTAGATCTCCTTGGAATCGTACAGCGGCTCCTCCGGCGCAGCGACGTCCAGCGACATGGACTTGGTGCGGTTGAGATGCGCGACAATAGAACGCGCGATCTCCAGCGCGTGCCGATCATTCTCCGCATAGTGATCGGTGACACCGGATTCGCGCGAATGCACATCAGCGCCGCCCAGCTCTTCGGCGCTCACCACCTCGCCGGTCGCAGCCTTCACCAAGGGAGGTCCGCCCAGGAAGATCGTGCCCTGGTTCTTGACGATGATGCTCTCGTCCGACATCGCCGGCACATAGGCGCCGCCCGCGGTGCAGGAGCCCATGACGACGGCGATCTGCGGAATGCCGGCCGCCGACATGGTGGCCTGGTTGTAGAAGATGCGGCCGAAATGATCGCGGTCGGGAAACACCTCGTCCTGGTTGGGCAGGTTGGCGCCGCCCGAATCGACCAGATAGATACAGGGCAGGTTGTTCTGGCGCGCGATCTCCTGCGCGCGCAGGTGCTTCTTCACGGTGATGGGGAAATACGTGCCGCCCTTCACCGTCGCATCGTTTGCGACGATTACGCATTCGCGGCCCGCCACGCGCCCGATGCCGGTGATGATGCCGGCCGCCGGCACGTCGTCCTCGTACACGTCATAGGCGGCGAGCTGCGAGAATTCCAGGAACGGCGCGCCGGCATCGATCAGGCAGCGGATGCGGTCGCGCGGCAGCAGCTTGCCGCGGCTCAGATGCCTGGTGCGCGCTGCCTCGCCGCCGCCCAGCTTGATGCGCTCGACCAGCCGCTTGAGGTCGTCGACCTGCGCCTGCATGGCGGCCTGGTTGCGTTGGAAGCTTTCGGAACGGGTGTCGATCTCGCTCTTGAGGATGGACATGCGCGGTTATGCCGTCTCGTTGAAGATTTCGCGGCCGATCAGCATGCGCCGGATCTCGCTGGTGCCGGCGCCGATCTCGTAGAGCTTGGCGTCGCGCAGCAGCCGGCCGGTCGGGTAGTCGTTGATGTAGCCGTTTCCCCCCAGGCACTGGATCGCCTCCAGTGCCATCCAGGTCGCCTTCTCCGCGCAATAGAGAATGACGCCCGCCGCGTCCTTGCGCGTGACCTGGCCGCGGTCGCACGCCTTGGCCACCGCGTAGCAATAGGCGCGGCAGGCGGAGAGCGTGGAATACATGTCGGCGATCTTGCCCTGCATGAGCTGGAAGGTGCCGATCGGCTGGCCGAACTGCTTGCGCTCATGGACGTAGGGCAGGGCCACGTCCATCGCCGCCTGCATGATGCCGAGCGGCCCGGCCGCTAGGATCGCGCGCTCGTAATCGAGCCCGCTCATCAGCACGTTGACGCCCTTGCCCTCGGCCTGCAGCACGTTTTCGGCCGGCACCTCGCACTCGTTGAACACCAGTTCGCCGGTGTTGGAGCCGCGCATGCCGAGCTTGTCCAGCTTCTGCGCCACCTGGAAGCCTTTGGTCTTGGTTTCGACGATGAAGGCGGTGATGCCCTTGGGTCCCGCTTCGGCATCGGTCTTGGCATAAACCACGATGATATCTGCGTTCGGGCCGTTGGTGATCCAGAACTTGGTGCCGTTGAGCAGGTAGCGGTCGCCGCGCCGCTCGGCCTTGAGGCGCATGGAGACGACGTCCGATCCGGCGCCCGGCTCGCTCATGGCGAGCGCCCCGACATGCTCGCCGGAGATCAGCTTGGGCAGGTATTTGCGCTTCTGCTCTTGGGTGCCATTGCGTCGGATCTGGTTGACGCACAGGTTGGAATGCGCGCCGTAGGACAGCCCGACCGAAGCGGAGGCGCGCGAAATCTCCTCCAGCGCGATCACGTGCTCCAGATAGCCCATGCCGGCGCCGCCGAATTCCTCCTCGACCGTGATGCCGAGCAGGCCCAGATCGCCGAACTTGCGCCAGAGGTCGGCGGGGAAATCGTCATCGCGGTCGATGTCGGCCGCGCGCGGGGCGATCTCGTCCTCAGCGAAGGACCGCACGCTCTCGCGCAACGCCTCGGCCGTCTCGCCCAGGTCGAAGTCGAGGGATCGCAATTCCATGAATATTCCTCCCGATGGGTGGCTTGAGGCCGCGCTCCCCTGTTGGCGGTCATTCTAGACGGGTAGGGGCGCGCGGCAAGTGCAGTCACGCTGGCGCAAGGAACAGCCAAGCCCTGTGCCACTGCGCGCAAGCCTGTTGCGCCGGAATCGGGGTCAAGCGACGTTTTGCTTTTTCGCGCGGATCCGGCGGCGAAACCGGTTTGTAGGATCGGCGCGGCTTCGCCTAGAGTCGCGGCGTTTCATGGGAGAACGCGTTCATGGCCGATCCGCTTCTGCAGCCGTTCCAGCTCAAGCATTTGACGCTCCGCAACCGCGTCATCAGCACTTCGCATGAACCCGCCTATTCCGAGGAGGCGCTGCCCAAGACGCGCTATCGCCTCTATCACGAGGAGAAGGCCAAAGGCGGCATCGGCATGACCATGATCGGCGGTTCCTCGATCATAGCGCCGGATTCGCCGCAGGCCTTCGGCAACCTCTATGTCGGCAACGACGCCATCATCCCCTGGTTCAAGGAGCTGACCTCCGGCGTCCACAAACACGGCGCCGCCGTGATGTGCCAGATCACGCATCTTGGGCGCCGTACCTCCTGGGCCAAGGAGCATTGGCTGCCGGTCATCTGGCCCTCCTCGGTGCGCGAGCCGGCGCACCGCGCCTTTCCCAAAGAGATGGAGGATTGGGATTTCACGCGCGTGGTCGCGGCTTACGGCGATGCCGCGCGCCGCTGCCGCGAGGGCGGCCTGGACGGGATTGAGATCGAATCCTACGGCCATCTGTTCGATGCCTTCTGGTCACCCAACACCAACGAGCGCACCGACGAATATGGTCCGCAGACCTTGGAGAACCGCCTGCGTTTCTCTTTCGATGTGCTCAAGGAGATCCGCCGCCAAGTCGGCAACGATTACATCGTCGGCCTTCGCATGGTGGTGGACGAGACGATCGAGAACGGCCTCACCCGCAAGGACGGCCTCGCCATCGCGCAACGCATGGCGGACAGCGGCCTGATCGATTTCATCAACGTCATCCAGGGCTATATCGGCAGCGATGAATCGATCTCCCACGTCATCCCCGGCATGGGCACGCCGGCCGGCCCGCATCTCGACCTCGCGCGCGAGGTGAAGAAGCTGGTGAAGCTGCCAGTGATGCAGGCTGCGCGCGTCAACGACGTCGCGACCGCGCGCCACGCCATCACCTCCGGCGCGGTCGACCTCATCGGCATGACCCGCGCCCACATGGCCGACCCGCACATTGTGGCCAAGATCATGCGCGGGGAGGAGCAGCGCATCCGCCCCTGCGTCGGCGCCGGCTATTGCATCGATCGTCTCTATCAGGGGGTCGAGGCGCTCTGCCTGCACAATCCGGCGACCAGCCGCGAAGAGGCGATGACGCACGTCATCAAGCCGACAAGCGGCGCGAAGAAGAAGGTCGTGGTGGTCGGCGCGGGTCCTGCCGGGCTCGAGGCGGCACGCGTGTCGGCGGCGCGCGGACACAAGGTCGTGCTGTTCGAAGCCGCCGGCAAGCCGGGCGGCCAGGTGCTGCTGGCGGCCAAGCTGCAGCGCCGGAGGGAGATTGTCGGCATCATCGACTGGCTGGCGGCGGAAGTGCAGCAGCTCGGTGTCGATTGCCGCTTCAACGCCTACGCCGAAGCGGCGGAGGTGCTGGCCGAAGATCCCGATATCGTGGTGGTCGCGACTGGCGGTCTGCCTTTCACAGGCCGGCTCAAGTTCGGCGCCGAGCTCGCGACCAGCCCGTGGGACATCCTCGCGGGCCAGGTGCCGGTGGCGCCCGAAGTGCTGCTGCTTGACGATCATGGCGCTCATGAGGGCCTGACCCTGGCGGAGTTCGCGGTCAATCAGGGCGCGAAGCTGGAATACGTCTCGCCGGAGCGGGCGGCCGGCATCGATGTCGGCGGCATCAACTACCCGGCCTATTTCAAGGCGCTCTATGCCGCCAATACGACTTTCACCCTCAATCACCGTCTCATGGGGATTCGCCGCGATGGCAACAAGCTGGTGGCGGTGCTCACCAACGACTACGACAAGTCGGAGACCGAGCGCCGCACCGATCAGGTGATCGCGGAGCACGGCACGCTGCCGGCGGCGGAGGTCTATTTCGCGCTCAAGGAGCAATCCACCAATCGCGGCGAGATCGATCTCGACGCCCTGATCGCCAACCGGCCGCAGACCCTGGCGCGCAACAAGGCGGGCCGCTTCCAGCTGTTCCGGGTCGGCGACGCGGTCAGCAGCCGCAACATCCATGCTGCGATCTACGATTCGCTGAGGCTTTGCCTGCAGTTTTGACACTTGGGACTCACGGTGAACGGGTGCGGCTTGACGGGTCCTCTGCGCCACCGCAGCATCGGCGCATGAACAAACCAGCCCCCGGAACCCCGATCACGGCCGACGACCAGGCCCTGATCGATACCGCCAAGCACTTGATCGAGCAGCGTTATCTCGAGAATCGCCACCACATCGCCAGCGCCGTCCGGGGCACTTCGGGGCGGATCTATACCGGCCTGCACCTCGACACCTATGTGGGACGGGCCTCGGTCTGTGCCGAGGCGGTGGCCCTGGGCCAGGCCATGGCGGCGGGCGAGCCGGGCATCCAGGCCATTGTCTCGGTCCGTCACCCGCGCCCGCGCGAGCAGCATCAGGACTGCAAGGTGGTTTCCCCCTGCGGCATCTGCCGGGAAATGCTGACCGATTTCGCGGCCGGTGCCGCCGTCATCCTGCTCAAGGACGATGCCCATTTCCGGGTGCCGGTCGAGGACCTGCTGCCGGCCAAATACAAGCGGCATCCGTAGGGCTTGTCCACTTAACCATCGTGAACGCCTGCGACATCGGCGGTCGTTTTTCCGCTGCCAATCGCGGGTGTCGCAAGCTATGGTCCGCGCCTGATTTCGAACGGCAAAGGTGCCATTTCGTGTCCTACGTCCAGACCGCATCCATGAGCGCCAGCGCGGCCAGATCGGCGACGGCCAGTCGTGCCGTGGGCGTCTGGCTGTCGGGCCTGGCGGCGACGGTGCTGGTGCAGGTCATGCTGGGCGCCATCACGCGGCTCACCGGCTCGGGCCTCTCGATCATGGAGTGGCAGCCCATCATGGGCGCCATCCCGCCCTTGAGCGAGGTGGAATGGCAGCGGGTCTTCGCCCTCTATCAGCAGATCGCCGAATACAAGCTGGTCAATGCCGGCATGACGCTCGACGCGTTCAAGTCGATCTTCTGGTGGGAGTATTTCCATCGGTTGTGGGGCCGTCTGATCGGCGTCGCGTTCCTGCTACCGTTCCTGTGGTTCTGGTTCCGCGGCCAGCTGCGCGGCGGCGCGGCGCGGCGCCTGATCGCGATCTTCGCGCTGGGCGGCCTGCAGGGCCTGATGGGCTGGATCATGGTAGCGAGCGGCTTCGAAGACCGCACCGATGTCAGCCAGTATCGTCTGGTGCTGCACCTGCTGCTGGCGCTGGCGATCTATGCGGCGCTGGTGTGGAGCGCGCTCGACATGCTTTATCCGTCGCGGACGCGGCTGGATGCTGCTGACCATCGCACGCTGCGCCGGCACGGCTGGATCATGATGGCGGTCATCACCCTTGAGATCGCGCTCGGCGGTTTCGTCGCCGGTCTGCATGGCGGCCTCGTCTACAACAACTTCCCGATGATGGGCGATCATCTGATCGCGCCTGACCTGTTCTCCCAGTCGCCATGGTGGACCAACTTCTTCGAGAATCCGGTGACCGCGCAATTCATGCATCGGCTCACCGCGGGCTTGGTTGCGATCGCGCTGGTCTGGCTGGTGGTGCGCGCGCGCCGCATCGATCTCCCGCGCGCGGCGAAGACTCGGTTCTACTATCTGCCCTTCGGCCTGTTGGGTCAGGCGACGCTCGGCATCGCGACCCTGATGCTGGTCGTGCCGCTGCCGCTCGCGGTCGCGCATCAGGCCGGCGCGTTCATCCTGTTCACGCTCGGCCTCTACGCGCTGCACGGCCTGCGTCGCGCGCCGGCATAGGATACGCTGATGAGCGCAGCCGAAGCGCCGGAATCTGAAGGCCAGCTCGAGCGATTGCCGGTTTCGGTCATCACCGGCTTCCTAGGTTCCGGCAAGACCACACTGCTCAAGACTCTGCTGCAGCAGCCGGACATGGCCGACACCGCCGTGGTGATCAACGAGTTCGGGGAGATCGGCCTCGACCATCTGCTGGTGGAGGAGGCGAAGGAAGACACCATCCTGATGTCGTCAGGCTGCCTATGC
Organism: Dongiaceae bacterium; assembly: GCA_041398065.1. Classification (GTDB taxonomy): domain Bacteria; phylum Pseudomonadota; class Alphaproteobacteria; order Dongiales; family Dongiaceae; genus Dongia_A. The sequence goes on from JAWKVL010000031.1 coordinate 16,083, forward strand.
TGCTCGATCCGCGGCGACCTGATCGATACCCTGCGCCGGCTCTACAAGCGGCGCGACCGCGGCGAAGTCCCGCGCTTCAAGCGCTTGGTGATCGAGACCACGGGCCTCGCCGATCCGGCCCCCATCCTGCAGACCCTGATCGGTGATCCGCTGCTCAGCGCCTTCTATCGCCTGGATGGCGTGGTGACGACGGTCGATGCGGTCAACGGCATGGACCAGCTCGATCGTCAGTTCGAATCCGTGAAGCAGGCGGCGGTCGCGGACCGGTTGGTCCTGACCAAAACCGACCTCGCCGATACCGCAGGACGCGCGGCCTTGGAAGCGCGCCTGCGAGCACTCAATCCCGCAGCGCCTTTGCTGCCAGTCGCACACGGGGCTGTGGCGGCGGAGCAATTGTTCAATGCCGGTCTCTACAACCCCGCAGAAAAGAGTCCCGACGTGGCGCGCTGGCTGAAGGAAGAAGCCTACGTCCAGGCGTCCGCGACGCATGGTCATGGTAAACGCAACCACGACCATCAAGGTCACCACCATCACGACGATCACGATCATGCCGTCGACGTGAATCGCCACGACGACCACATCCGCGCTTTCTGCCTGACCTATGAGAAGCCGATCCAATGGGACAAGTTCGTCACCTGGATTGAGATGCTGATCACCATGCGTGGGGCTGACCTGTTGCGGATCAAAGGCATTCTAAATATCGCCGGATCGGACGCGCCGGTCGCGATCCACGGGATCCAGCACCTTTTCCATCCGCCGGCGGTCCTATCGGGCTGGGCTGATGCGGATCACCGGTCGCGCATCGTGTTCATCACGCGCGACCTGGATCGCGACTGGCTCGAGCAATCGATGACCGAGTTCCTGGCTGACCCCGCCGGCTGAAACCTGAACTCGGCTTCACAACCTTGATCTCTTTCAGGATTTTACATTTAACCGGCGGCAGGCTACCGTCGACCGGTCGGTCAGGGTCCGGCGCGGCCTTACAACCTCGCTGCCGATCTTGCCGGCCAAGGATCCGCGCTGGCCATTGCGGGTCCCGAACAATTCAACAAGAGTTTCCACGGGGAAAAGCTCTAGGAGGCACTATGTCCAAACGCAGCAAGGTGACGGCAACCGTCGCGGCCGCGGCCTTTGTCCTGGCCGGCCACGCGGCAAGCGCCGACATGATGACCAGCATTGGTCCGGGCGAAGGCGAAGTCTCGATTGTCGCCTGGCCGGGCTATATCGAACGCGGCGAGTCCGATCCCGCCTACGACTGGGTCACTGGATTCGAAAAAGAGACCGGCTGCAAGGTGACGGTGAAAACCGCCGGCAGCTCCGACGAAATGGTCTCGCTGATGAATGCCGGCGGCTTCGATCTGGTGACCGCATCCGGCGACGCGACCTTGCGCCTGATTGCCGGCAAGACGGTACAGGAGATCAACACCTCGCTCATCACGGACTGGAGCAAGATCGATCCCAATCTGCAGAGCGGATCGTGGCACACGGTCAACGGCAAGCATTACGGCGTGCCGTGGCAGTGGGGTCCGAACGTTCTCATGTACAACGCCGGTGTTTTCGAGAACGCGCCGCAAAGCTGGTCGGTCGTGTTCCAGGAACAGAAGCTGCCGGACGGCAAATCGAACAAAGGCCGGGTCGAGGCCTACTATGGACCGATCTACATCGCCGACGCCGCGCTCTATCTGATGGTCAACAAGCCTGAGCTCGGCATCCAGGATCCCTATGCGCTCACCAAGCCGCAGTTCGACGCGGCGATCGATCTGTTGCGTCAGCAGCGTCAGATCGTGAACAAGTATTGGGGCGACGCCGCGGCGCAGGTCGACGACTTCACGTCGGAAGGCGTGGTCGCCGCGACCTCCTGGCCGTACCAGGTCAACACGCTGCGCGCCGGTGGCAAGGTGAAGATCGGCTCAACGATCCCGAAAGAGGGCGCCACCGGGTGGGCCGACACGACGATGATGCATGCCAGCGCGCCGCATCCCAACTGCGCTTACATGTGGCTCAACCACTCGCTTGAGCCGGTCGCCCAGGCTGGGACAGCGGCCTGGTTCGGCAGCGTGCCGGCGGTCCCCTCGGCCTGCTCCGAGGAGATCCTGACCGAGGCGGGTTGCAAGGCCAACGGCATCCAGAACTTCAAGCGCATCCACTTCTGGCGCACACCGGTCAAGGATTGCGGCGGCGGGCGGGAATGCGTGCCTTATCGCGATTGGGTCGCCGCCTATCAGGCGGTGCAGAGCGGAAGCTGAGTTCCGCTTTCGTCCCAGCGCACTTGATCTTAACGGGGCGGATCGGCGACGATCCGCCCCAGCTCTATTGTTCCCCGCCCGATCGCTCGCAACGCCATGCCTGAGAAGTCGATTGCCGTCTCGTTCCGTGCCGTCTCGCGCCACTACGGCGTTGTCAAGGCGGTGGACGATGTCAGCTTCGATATTCTCGATGGCGAGTTCTTTGCCATGCTCGGCCCTTCCGGCTCCGGCAAGACGACGTGCCTGCGCCTGATCGCCGGCTTCGAGCAGCCGACCCACGGCACGGTTTCGATCCACGGGCGGAACATGGCCGGCGTTCCGCCTTATGACCGCGACGTCAATACCGTGTTCCAGGACTATGCGCTGTTCCCGCACATGACGGTCGCGGAGAACGTCGCTTACGGCCTGATGATCAAGAAGGTCGCGGCGGCCGAGCGCGCCAAGCGCGCGGAAGAGATGCTGGCGATGGTGAAGCTCAGGCGGCTTCGGCGGCCGCAAGCCGTCTCAGCTGTCCGGCGGCCAGCGGCGGCGCGTGGCGCTGGCGCGCGCACTGGTGAACCGGCCGAGCGTGCTGCTGCTCGACGAGCCGTTGGGTGCGCTCGACCTCAAGCTGCGCGAGCAGATGCAGGTCGAGCTGAAGGCGATCCAGCGCCAGGTCGGCATCACCTTCATCTACGTGACCCACGACCAGGGCGAGGCGCTCTCCATGAGCGACCGTGTCGCCGTGTTCAACCAGGGCCGCATCGAGCAAATGGCGCCGCCCGATGAGCTCTACGAACGTCCTGCCACGGCGTTCGTCGCCGGCTTCGTCGGCGTCTCCAACTTGCTGCAGGGCGAGGCCGCGGCCGCCGTCACCGGCGCTGCGCGCGCCTGCTCGATCCGTCCGGAGAAGATCCACCTGGCGCCGGCGGGCAGCGCGACGCCGGCCGAGGTCATGACGATTGAAGGGGAGGTGGAGAGCCTGCTCTATCTCGGCGCCAGCACCCGCTTCGAGATCCGGCTGCCCGGCGGCGGCCAGCTCACCGTGATGCAGCAGAACCGCGACACCCACTTTGCGCCTGAGCAGGGCAGCAAGGTCACGCTCTGGTGGGACCGCCGCCATCTGATGACGTTCGGCGGGTGAGGGGATGACTGCTTCCCTCTTTCCAGCAAAGCACCCCCTCTCCCCTCGCGGGAGAGGGATGCGGAGCCTTAGCGAGCAAAGCGAGCTTAGGCGCAGCTGGGTGAGGGGGCCGCGCCGCCTGCGGACGAATGTCCGCCTTTGCGGACGGGCGGCGCGAAGCGCGCGAGCGCTGACCTTGATCTTCGAAGTCTTGGCGCTCTCACGAGCGCGCGCACCTATCGGTGTGTTACCCCTCATCCAGCTCCGGCTAAGCTCGCTATCGCTCGCTAAGCCTTCGCAACCTTCCCCCGCAAGGGGGGAAGGGGTGTGCATTTTGGCGATCCGTGGAGTCTACGGATTATGACCACCGCATCCGCCGCCCTATCGCCGCCGCTCAGCTCCCGCCTCTCGACCTTCTTCTATCTGCGGCCGCGCATGCTGCTGGCCCTGTTCCTGCTGCCGCCGCTGCTATGGCTGGGCATCGTCTATCTGGGTTCGCTGTTCGCGCTGCTGGCGCAGAGTTTTTTCCAGCTCGACGACTTCACCGGCCAGGTGGTCTACGAGCCGACGATCGGCAACTACCTGCGCCTGTTCAGCGCGGTCAACCTCACCATCATCGGCCGCACCCTCGGCATGGCGGCCATCGTCACCATCATCAGCGGCGCTATCGCCTTTCCGATCGCCTACTACATGGCGCGCTACGCCACCGGAAAGACCAAGGCGCTGTTCTATGTCGCGGTCATGCTGCCGCTCTGGTCGAACTATCTGGTGCGCGTCTATTCCTGGCGCCTGATCCTGGCCAAGGAAGGCGTGATCCATTGGGCCGCCAACAATCTCGGCCTCGGCGGCGCGCTCAACTGGATCCTGTCCTTGCCGGTCGTGGAGGGCTCGTCGCTCTCCAACTCCTACATCGGCACCTGCGTTACCTTCGTCTATATCTGGCTACCTTACATGATCCTGCCGCTGCAGGCCGCTTTGGAGCGCGTGCCGCGTTCCTACATCGAGGCCTCCAGCGATCTCGGAGCCAAGCCGGGGCAGACCTTCCGCAAGGTGATCTTCCCGCTCGCCGTGCCCGGCGTCGCCGCGGGCTCGATCTTCACCTTCTCGTTGACCCTCGGCGACTACATCATCCCGCAGCTGATCGGCTCGTCGCGCCCATTCATCGGCCAGGTGGTCTATCAGCTGCAGGGCACCGCCGGCGATGTTCCGATGGCGGCCGCCTTCGCGATGGCGCCGATCGCGATCATGGCGGTCTATCTCACCTTCGCCAAACGGTTCGGAGCCTTCGATGCCCTCTAAGGCCGGCATCGCTGCTGATCGTGCGTCGCCCCAGGCCGGCTTCGGCCTGACCGCCGGGGCCTGGTTCGCCGTCCTGTTCCTGAACCTGCCGATCCTGTTTATCGTCCTCTACGGCTTCACCACCGACGAGCAGAGCTACACCTTCCCGCCGCCCGGCCTCACCACGCGCTGGTTCGGCGTCACCTTCGGCCGCGCCGATTTCTGGCATGCGTTGTGGCTGTCGGTCTCGGTCGCCTTCATCGCCATGATCTCGGCGCTGATCCTCGGCACGCTGGCCGCGGCCGCGATGTACCGCTTCCGCTTTTTCGGCAAGGAAGTCGTGACGCTGCTGATCCTGCTGCCGATCGCGCTGCCCGGCGTCGTCACCGGCATCTCGCTGCGCGCCGCGTTCGATCTCGCCGGCATTCCGTTCAGCTACTGGACCATCGTCGCCGGCCACGCCACCTTCTGCATCGTCGTGGTCTACAACAACGCGATCGCGCGCCTGCGCCGCTCGTCGCCCGCGCTGATCGAGGCCTCGATGGATCTCGGCGCCAACTCGCTGCAGACCTTCCGCCACGTGATCCTGCCCAACCTCGCGACCGCCTTGCTGGCGGGCGGCATGCTCGCCTTCGCGCTGTCGTTCGACGAGATCATCGTGACCACGTTCACGGCGGGCCAGCAGGAGACCCTGCCGATCTGGATGTTCAAGGAGCTGATCCGCCCGCACCAGCGCCCGGTCACCAACGTCGCCGCCATCATCGTGATGGTGATCACCTTCGGCCCGATCCTGCTCGCCTACTACCTGACCCGCGACACCCAGGACGTGGCCGGCAGCGGGAAATAGCCGGCGTCGGGACTGATTCGTCGTCGCGTCGGCATCGGCAGCCTACCCGGCCCAACCGCCGGATACCCGCTCCGCTGCGGTCGGTCTCGGCGTGTTCGCCGCGGCTGAAAGGGCGAACCATCGCGGGAACGTCCGGCACAGATGGCGCTCGCCTGTGAGCTGGATACGTCCTGCCTTCAACGCTTTGGAGAGCGGGATGTCGCCCATCCAGATGCCGATCAGGTCCCGCGACGTGCCGGTGATGTAGCAGCTCACATCCTTGCCGGGATCCTCATAGCAGAGATCCACCTGGCTGCCCTGGCAGACCAGCCACCAGTGGCAGAACTTGGCGATGTCCGTGAACTGGAAGCACAGCACCGTTTCGCCTTCCGGCAGGGCCGCCTTGTCGATCCGGCGCTGGATGTCGAACATCAGGAACGATACGTCGAGATCGTCCGGCGTCATCTCCTCGCGCGCCCAGCGCATGCCCCACACCGCCAGCGCCTCGACCACGGCGGAAAGCTCGCGCCCCGCCGCCGTCAGTTGGTATGAGTGGCCGCGCTGGCCGCCCAGCCGGCGCTTGACGATCACGCCCCGCTCCTCCAGCTCCTTCAGGCGCGTATTGAGAACGGTGGGCGAGATGCGCGGCAGCCCCCGCTGCAGCGTGTTGAATCGGCTGCTGCCCAGCAGCAGCTCGCGCACGATCAGGATCGACCACGGATCGCCGATGATCTCCGCTGACTTGGCTACCGGGCAGAACTGACCGTACTGGCGCATCCGGGTCTTCTCTCCTGCCGGCTCCCGCTCGTCAACTACGGAAAACGTAGTTGATTGCTCCGGGTTGCGCAGTAGCCGCCAGCGCTGGGCCGGCCCTATCCAGTCGCATGGCCGATTTGGCCTGCGACACTGGAGTTGGACATGATTCGCTTTCTGGCAAACATGCTGCAGATCTTCGGCGTGGTTTTCCTGCGCTTCCGCCCGGTGCCGCGCCTGTGGTGCGCCTGGCTCGTCGGCGTCAACCTCGCCTGCCTGCTGTTCATCGCGCATATCGAGGCGCAAGTCGTCCTGGCGGTGACCCTGATCGCGGTCGTGGGCCAGACGCTGATCTATGGGCGCAATGGCTTCACCCGCATCCTCGGCACGACCCATATCCTGTGGGTGCCGATGTTCTCTTGGATGGCCACACGGATCGGCACGATCATGGATGAGCCCCGCTTCGCCGGCTGGCTCGCCGTGCTGTTCGCCACGAACCTGATCTCCATGATTGTGGACACGACCGATGCAATTCGCTTCCTGCGCGGCGAGCGGGCGCCGCATTATCGCTGGAAGCTGGCGGACCGGGCCTGACGTCCCGGCGGGCTAATGCGGATCGTTCCGGCTACGCATTCTTCCGCCCCGCCTCGTAGGTCTGCAGATGCGCGTTGGCGACGCGCAGCAGCGGGGTCTGCAGTCCGAAGCCGCGCGCGCGGCGCAGCATGTCGCCGACGATATGGTCGCCTTCGGTCGGGCCGCCATTCTGGATGTCGCGGAACATCGAGGCGGTGGCGTTGGAGCCGGCTGCCGTCAGGATGCCGCGCGCGGCGGTCAGATGCTGCTCGCTCGGCGGGTAACCGGCGGCGCGCGCGACCGATGTGGTCTCCGCCAGCAGCTCTTCCATGATGGATTTGCCGTCCTCTGCGGCGACGATCGAACCGACGCTGCCACGCATCAGGCACGTGCCCGCCGCCATCACGGTCAGCAGCACCCACTTGTCCCACAGCCCCTGTTCGATCGGCTCCACGCGCCGGCTGGTGAAATTGGCGGCGCCCATCATCTGTTCGATGGCGCGCGCCGGTTCCTCCAAAACGCCCCGCTCCATCTGGTCCTTGAAGCGGCCGAAGCTGAGGCGCGGCGGCAAGCCTTCCATCTGTACCACCTCGCCCGCGGGGGAGAGCGTCGCGAAGATCCCGCACAATCCGCCCAGCGCCCGGTCCTTGCCGAAGCGGTCGCGCAGCACGTCGACATGCGCCATGCCGTTGAGCAGGGGCATGACGGGGCCGGCGCCCGCTTGCATGTGAGGCGCAATGGACTCGATCGCCGAGGACAGGTCGTAGGATTTGCAGGTCAGGATGACGAGGTCGAAGGGCTGGCCGGGATCGGAGGCGATCAATGTGCGGACCGCGAGCGTGGCGTCGCCCAGCGCGCTCTTGATGACGAGACCGTTCTCGGCCAATTGCCTGGCGCGCCGCTCGCGCACCAGAAACGCCACGTCCGCGCCGGCTTGGATCAGCCGCCCGCCGAAATATCCGCCGACACCGCCGGCACCCAGGACCAGGACTTTCACGCGTTGCTCCATTCGAATACGATTTTCATTCATGACCGGCGATCTGCAGAGCCTCAAGAATATCGGCCCGGCCAGCGCGCGCCAATTGCGCGATGTCGGGATCGAAAGCGAGGCAGACTTGCGTGATCTTGGCGCGCTCGCCGCCTATCGCCGGCTGAAACACGCGTTTCCGCGCGAGGTCTCTCTCAACATGCTCTACGCGCTGGAGGGTGCCTTGACCGGCTGCCATTGGAACCGCCTGCCACCGGGGGCAAAGCAAAGGCTCAAGACTGCGGCAAACAGCGGCCAGCGCGCAAAACGATAGCATCTCGTCGCAACCGCAATCATTTCTTTACCTCTCCCTGGGACGATTGCGGGTCCAACGAGGAGAGGGGCCTCATGCGTCTCATTGCTGGTCTTGTACTCGGTGCGTTCTGTGCGCTGATGGCGTCTCCTGTGTTCGCCGGCCAGGGCACCTATCCGCAGACTGAGGACGAGCTGGACGCCGCGTACAATGCCCTGAACTGGCAGACGGCGTCGCAGGGCTACAAGCTCCCGGACTCGCATGCGACCATCCAACTGCGCTCCGGTCAGGCGATCCTGCTCGGCAACGACGCGCGGCGCTATAGCTGGCTCGCCAGCGGCGTCGAATTCCCCGACACCGAGGCCGTGCTCACCTACGACACCTCCAGCGCCCAGGCCGAGGTCTACTACGAGTGGCGCGAGGAAGGCTACGTCAGCGATTCCGATTGGGAGGATGTCGATCCCGACGCGCTGCTGGCGGAGTATCGCGACGGCACGGAAGCGTCCAACGAGGAGCGGGTCGCAAACGGCATGGAGCCGATGGAAGTGGTGGGCTGGCTGGAGACGCCGCACTACGACAAGTCGAGCCGGACCGTCACCTATTCGATCGAGCTGAAGGACAAGAACGGCGATTGGGCGAATGCGTTCGCGCTGCGCCTGGGCCGCACCGGTTACACCCAGCTCACCTGGGTCGGCTCGGTCGGCCTGCTGCAAAGTGCCGGCGGACGCCCGCAATTGCTGAACGATGCGCTGGCGTCCCACAGCTATCAGGATGGCTACCGCTACGCCGACTTCCAGCAGGGCGACAAGGTGGCGGCCTACGGCATCACCGGGCTGATCGCCGCGGCCTTGGGCGCGAAGTTCGGCAAGGGTCTGATCGCGGGCCTGATCGCCTTCGTGCTCGCCGGCAAGAAGATCATCATTCCCGCACTGATCGCGCTGGCCGGCGCCGTTGCCCGGTTCCGCCGCCGCCTGTTCGGCGGCGCCGATTCATAGCCGGTCGCGCATCGCGTACCACAGCATCGCCAGCACCATGAGCGGATGGCGCAGCGCCGTGCCGCCGGGGAAGGAGCGGTGCGGCAGCGTGGCGAAGATGTCGAACCGCTCGGCCGTTCCGCTTAGGGCTTCGGCGATCAATTTCCCCGCGATGCCGGTGATGGCGACCCCCTGGCCCGAATAGCCCTGGGCATAGAAGATGTTTCCGATCCGCCCCAGGTTTGGCAGGCGGCTCATGGTGATGCCGACCATGCCCGACCAGCCATACTCGATCTTCTTGTCGGCCAGCTGCGGGAACACCTTCACCATGTGCGGCCGCACGAAGTCCGGAATGCTCGGCGGCGGAGTCGGCGTGTATTTCTCGCCGCCGCCCCAGATCATCCGCCGGTCCCCTGACAGGCGGAAATAGTTCACGACAAAGCGCGTATCGCACACGCAAGCGTCGTTGGGGATGAGCGCGTGCCCCTCGGCTTCGCTCAACGGCTCGGTCGCGATCACGAAGTTGGCAACCGGCATGATCTTCGGCGCGATGCGCGGCTCCAGCTCGCCGAGATAGGCATCGCAGGCGATCACCGCGTAGGCCGCCTTCACGCGTCCCTTGCCGGTCGCGACGCTGACGCCGCCCGCAGCTTCGTCGATTGCGAATGCCTGCGTGCGCTCGAACAAGGTGGCGCCTGCGTCGATCGCGGCCTGCGCAAGCCCCAGCGCATAATTGAGCGGATGCAAGTGCCCGCCGCCCCAGTCGGCGATGCCGGCATAGAAGGCGTCGCTGCCGATATGCTCGTCCATTTCGTCCCTGGGCACGAAGATCGCCTTGTTGTAGCCGAACTCCGTCTTCAGCGCTTCGACCTCCGCGCGCATCCAGCCTTCTTCCGACGGGCGATGCGCCACGAACAAGGTGTTGGCCTTGAGGTCGCAGCGGATGCGGTGGCGCTTGACCCGGTCGCGGATGATGGCGCGGCCCTCCTCGGCCAGGTCGAACAAGGCCTTGGCGCGGTCCTTGCCATATCGCGCGATGAGCTCGATCGGCCCCTTGCGCAACCCGGTATTGATCTGCCCGCCGTTACGGCCCGATGCGCCCCAGCCGATGCGTGCCTGCTCAATCAGCACCACCCGATAACCACGCTCCGCCAGGTTGAGCGCAGCGCTGAGGCCGGTATAGCCGCCACCGATGACGGCGACATCGGTCTCGATCTCGCCTTGCAGCTCGGGCAGCTGCGGAAACGGCCGCGCGGTCGCGGCATAATAGGTTTGCGGATGCTCGAGCATGTCCATGATGGCGGCCAACATAGGCGAGCGGGTGGAGCGTTGCCAACCCCTTCAGCTACTGACGCTCATCCTTCCTCGTCATGGCCGGACTTGCTCCGACCATCCACGAGTTTCGATGGGCAGCACCCAGTTGCGTCAGGCAAACTCGTGGATGGTCGTGCCAAGCACGACCATGACGGTGGAGGGGATGGCGCTACTCCTCCCGCTCCACCAGCTTCAGGATCCGATGCAGGCTGGTATCGGCGATACCCATTTCTTCGAGATGCTGCACCGTGTTGCGCAGATAGTCGCGGTTACTGCCCATCGCGCCGACGGCATGGCGGACGGTCTCGGCGATGGAGGTCTCGCGGAGCTTGCCGGCATATTGATAGTGCGAGCGGTCCGCCACGTAGGTGAGGCCCTCGGCATGCACGCCGTCCTGCAGGCGCAGCGATACGTGCTTCGGCACATAGCAGCCGGTGATGAGCTCGCGCTGATGCAGATATTCCGCGACCTGAGCCGCGTCGCTCGGGCCGATGCGATAGAGCCGCCCGATGCACATCCCGCCGCGATCAAGGCCGAGCACCAACCCCGGGCGTTCCATGGTGCCGCGATAGTGGGTGGAAGTGATGCAGAATGCGCGGTGATAGCCATAGAGCGTCGCGGGCTGGATCTCCACGAACGGGAAATCCGGCCGCCACATCAGCGATCCGTAGGCGAATACAAAGAAGTCCTCGCCTGGCCTCGGAATGTGGCGCCGGCTTTCGATCAGCTTCTTCTCGGCGTCGCTGACGCTCATGCGGCCCGCGCTCGGTTAAGCAGATAGAGCCCGAACACAATCACCGCCATGCCGGCGAGAGCGAGCGCGGACAGCGTCTCGTCGAACCAGAAATAGCTGCCGATCGCCGCGATCGGCGGCGTCAGATAGAACAGGCTCGCGACCTTGGAGGCGGCGCCGCGCGAGATCATCCAGGTCAGCAGCGCAATCGACACGCCGCTCAGCACGATCACCAGCCAGGCGAGCGCGAAGATGAAGGTCGGCGCCCAGTCGATGGCGCCGATTCCGAGGACAAGCGTGGTCGGCACCATGATCGCCGATGCCGCTATATACTGGATCGCGGTTCCGCTGCGCAGATCGAAGCTCGGGCAGAAGCGCTTCTGATAGATGGTGGCGGACGTGATCCCGAACAGCGAGAGGATCGCGAACAGCAGCGCGGCGGGATGGCTGAGGTCGATCACGATGCGCTCCCACAGCACCATCATCAATCCGACGAAGCCGATGGCGATGCCGATCCACTGCACCGGCCGCGTGCGCTCGCCCAGCAATGGTCCGGCCAGGGTCGCGGTCAGGATCGGTTGGAACCCGGCGATCAGCGCGGCCATGCCGGCCGGCATGCCGCCGTAGATCGCGATGTAGCAGCCGCCGAGATAGACCGCGTGCAGCAGGATGCCGATCATCGCGATATGGCCGACCCGGCCCCAGGAGCGCGGCCAGGGTGCGCGCGTGACGGCCGCCACCGTCGCCATCATGATGGCCGCGAGAACGAACCGGATGGCGAGGATGGTGGTCGGCTGCGCGTAGGGCACGCCAAGCTTGGCGATCAGGAATCCGGTCGCCCACAGCAGCACGAAGATGCCCGGCGCTACTCGTGCCAGCACATTTGTGACCGGTGTCTCCGGCGGTATTGCGGATACCCCGGTCGTCTCGCCGGACGTGCGTGCGGAATCGGGGCTCATGGGTGGAGATTTCGCTGGACTTGCCGGGGCGATTGGCCGATGCAATGCGGCGCACCATAACAACCGGCGACCGCATGCACAATCATCCGGCCGCATACCAGCCCCGCTCCAAACTCAAGCGCGCTTTCGTGCTGATCGGCGTGCCGGTCCTGCTGCTCGCGTTGGCCGGCGCCTACGCCATCTATTGGCGCATTGTCGCCCAACAATTGCAGGCCGGTGTCGAATATTGGGCTGCGGAGCAGCGTGCGCTCGGTAACGAAGTCGCGTTCCGGTGGGACGGCATCTCCGGCTTTCCGTTTCGTTTTGCCGCGACGTTTCGTGAACCCGCGATCCTCTGGCGTACGCCGCGCGGCGATCTTGGCTGGAAAGGCGCAACGCTCGATGCTCGCATGGCGCCATGGAACCTCCGCAGGATCGATATCGAGTCAAAGGGCCAGCACGCGTTCTCCTTCCACCTCGCCGGTGATGAATCAGAATGGCGTCTGACCACGACCGGCCTCAACGCCGTCATCGGCTTCCACGCGAGCGGCGCTGTCAAGGACACCGCGGCAATGCTGCAGCAGCCTGTCTTGACGCAGCCCAATGGGACGGTGTTGACGAGCGTTGCCGCCACACTTGCGCTGGAGCGGCCCGAGGTGCCGCCGACCGATTTCAAGATGGAGCTGGGGCGCATACGGCTCGATGTCCACGGCATGGCGCTGCCCGCCGGCAAGCGGCTCTTGACCGAAGACCCGGTCGATTCCCTTGCGCTCGATGCCACCATCAAAGGGCCGATCTCCGCCGCGCCCGTCAAGGATGCGCTGACGGCTTGGCGGGATGCCGGCGGCGTGGTGGAGCTGAACAGCTTCGCCTTTGCGCAGGGGCCGCTCGGGCTGACCGGCAATGCCACGCTGGCGCTCGATCCCGATCTGCAGCCTGAAGGGGCGGGGACGATTACCGGCACCGGCCTGCGCGATGCGATCGAGATCCTGATCCGCGATGGCCTCATTCCTCCGGACCGCGCCCTCGCCGCGCGTGCCACCATCAAGGCGCTGGAAAAGCCGGGTCCGGACGGCAAGCCTCAGGTCACGGTCGGCCTGACGCTGCAGCACCACACCGTCAGCTTCGGCCCGGTGCCCCTGTTCGTCCTGCAGCCGATCGTGTGGCCGTAAGAGCTTGAACGTGCGTCTCTACCGCCGTACCCGGAAATTCTCGAACTGCCAGGGATCGCTGGTATCGAGGTTGGGCTCGGGGAACAGCACGTTGCGATCCTTGAGCGGCGTCCAGTCGGAGCGCACGCCGACCACCGGGCCGAGATAGGGCCGGCATACGTCGAGCACGAAATCGTGGTCGAGATCTTCCGGCTCCACCAGGCCGCGGTCGGGATGCTCGATCAGCCAGATGGCGCCGGCCAGAACCGGGGCCGCGATCTGGATCGAGGTTGCGTTGTAATCGGGCCCCAACAGCTGGCGCGCTTCCTGGATCGAAAGCTGCGAGCCGTACCAATAAGCGCCGAAATCGCCCATCAGCAGGGCGCCGAGCTCGTCGATGCCCTCGACGATCTCCTCGTTCAGCAGCCGCTCCTTGGGCTGCATCTCGAAATTCTTCATCTGGAATTCGCGCACCGACAGCACCGCGTCGTCGCACGGGTGATAGGCGTAGTGCACGGTCGGCCGGAACGCGGCCTTGCCGCTGCCGTCGAACACGGTGAAATAGTCCGCCGTCGTGATGGATTCGCCGTGCGTGATCAGGAACCCGATCATCGGTCCGCCGGTCGGCGTCCAGGAACGCACTTCCGTGATGCAGCCCGGCTGGCGCAGATAGATCGCGGCCTTGCAGCCGACCTTGTGCTCGGCGCCATTCTCCGGCAGGCGCTTCTCATGCGTGCCCCAGCCGAGCTCCGCCGGCTGAGAGCCTTCGCCGACGAACCCGGGGATCGACCAGGTGTTGCAGAACTCGCCTTGGCGCTTCGGCACGTTGGTGACCTGCAGATCGTGCTCTGCGACATGGATCACCTTGGTGCCGGTCTTCTGCATCAGCTTGGCCCAGCCTTCGCGGGTCGTGGGCTTGGTCGCGTCGATGCCGCCGAACTTGGCGACGTCAAGCACCGCCTGCTTGATGAAGTGGGTGATGAGGCCGGGATTGGCGCCGTGGGTCAGCAGCGCCGACGGGCCGTTCTTCGGAAAGGTCTTGCGGGCCTCCAGCGCGCGATGGCGCAGGTAGTAGTTGGTACGCTGCTCCTCCGGGATGCCGGAATTGTCGTAGTAGTTCGCCCACGGCTCGATGCAGGTGTCGAGATAGAGCACGCCGTTGCGCTGGCACCACTTGATGACTTCCAGCGAATCGACCTCGACTGACAGGTTGAGGATGATGTCGCCCTTCTTGCAGTACTTGCCGAGCGTCGAATCCATGTTCTCCGGCACGATCGGCTGGACCACATAGTTCATCCCTTTGTCGATGAAGCGCTTGGCGTCGGCGCGGTGATCGTGGCCGTCGACCACGGTCACGCGGCTGAGCGGCATGTCGAAATGCTTCTCGATCAGCGGCATCGTGCAGCGCCCGACCGAGCCGTAGCCGATCATCAGGATGCTGCCGCTATAGGGGAACTTCTGGGCCATGCGTCACCTCCGGAAACTGCACCTTGCTGCGATGCCCCGGGCGGGAACCCGGAAGGCCAATCGCACTGGGGGGCGACAAATGTGGCCAGCGCGGTCTGGCGGGTTGTCCAACAAACGAAATTGGCGCGCCAAGAAGACGATCCGCGGGTCGTTCTACCGGTGCGCCAGACGCCGCAGTTACGGGAATCGGCTCTCTCGATCAAGCGAAATTTTGACGACGCGGGCACCGGCCCCGCTCTATGGTGGGTGCGGGGATGGAGCCATGGCCCAGCACGCACTCTTGACCGCGCCGCAATTCGCCGCCTGGAACACCGCCTGTTTGCGGGTGGCGGCCGCGGCCGCTCCGGTTGCGATCGCCGACGCGCTGACCGAAGCGCTCAAGATCGTTCTCGATTTCGACGGGATCTTCATGGCGGCTCTGCATCGCGACGCGCCGCCCTCGGAGCCTTACTACAACGACCCGCGCGAACCGGAGCTGAAGTATCACGATGGGCCCTATCTGCTGGACCCGTTCTACAACCGCTTCCTGGCGGGCGAGGCGGACGGCTGCTACCGGCTGGCGGAACTCGCGCCGGAGGGCTTTCTGCGCAGCGAATATTTCGCCAGCTACTATCACCTGCTGGAATTCAGCGACGAACTCGGCCTGCTCGCCAGCCTGGGGCCGGACGACTGCGCGCATCTTTCCATCACGCGGCGGCGCGGGCGGCCGCGCTTCAACCGGCGCGACCATGATTGGCTGGCGGCCGCGGCGCCGCTGGTCCGCGACGCGGTGCGGCGGATGAACGAGACCCAGCATGCCGCACCGACCGACCGCACGGCGGTGCATGACAGCCTGCGTCGCGCCTATCGCCATTTCGGCAGCTCGCTGCTCACCGAGCGGGAGCGGGACGTCGTACACCTGCTGCTGCGCGGCAATTCGGCCAAGGCGATCGCGCGGGCGCTGCAGATCTCGCCGGAGACCGCGCGCAATCACCTGAAGCGCGTCTATCCGAAGCTGGGGGTGGCGTCCCAGGCGGAGCTGTTCGCCTTGTTCTTCAAGGCGCTGGAACAGGTCGAACCCGGCTTCGAAGGCGATCCACTCACGCGCCTCACGACTCGCTGACCCATCTAGGCTATTTCGCGAAACCGCGCGTTCCCGCACACTGCTTCTATCGACGGAATGGAGCATCGTTATGCGCGAAGACACCGCTTTCGGCGCAAGCACGGCGCCAGGACCCAACGCGGCATCCAACTACGACACCGACCGCATCTGGCGCGATGACCAGAGGCACTTCGTCCACCCCTTCACGCATTTCGACAGCTTCAAGAAGGACGGCTCGCTCGTCATCACCGGCGCCAAGGGCGCCCACATCACCGATTCGCGCGGCCGGCGCTATCTCGATGGGATCGGCGGCCTGTGGTGCATGTCGATCGGCTTCGGCGAAGAGGAAATGGCCGAGGCCGTCGCCGACCAGATCCGGCGCCTCAACTTCTATTCCGCCTTCGTGGACACCACCAATCCGCCGGCGGTGGAGCTGGCGACCAAGCTCGCTGGCCTGGCGCCTGGCGATCTCAACCGCGTGTTCTATACCTGCTCCGGGTCGGCCGCGAACGACACCGCGGTGCGGCTGATTCATTACTACAACGCGCGCCGCGGCAAGCCGGAGAAGCGCCACCTGATCTCGCGCATCGGCTCCTATCACGGCAGCACCTATCTCGCGATGTCGCTGACCGGGCGGGAAAGCGATCGCTCGCCGCACTTCCACTACGCGACGGATTTCATCCATCACGTCTCCTGCCCCTACGTCTATCGCCGGCCGGACGGCATGAGTGTCGAGGCCTTCTGCGATCATCTGGTCGATGAGCTGGAGCAGAAGATCCTCAGCGTTGGTCCTGACAAGGTGGCGGCGTTCTTCGCCGAACCGGTGATGGGCGCCGGCGGCGTGGTCGTGCCGCCGCCGGGCTATCACCAGCGCACGCGGGAGATCTGCCGGAAGTACGACGTGCTCTACGTCTCGGACGAAGTGGTGACGGCGTTCGGCCGCCTCGGCCGCTGGTTCGCGTCGAAGGACGTGTTCGGCATCGAGCCCGACATCATTGTCTCGGCGAAGGGCATCTCGTCGGGCTACGTGCCGCTGGGCGCCGTGATCTTCAGCGACCGCATCTACGAGGTGATCTCGTCGCCCGATCCGGATGCCTGGTTCACCCACGGCTTCACCTATTCGGGCCATCCGGTCGCCTGCGCGGCCGGCCTGAAGAATATCGAGATCATGGAAAAGCGCGACATCTGCGGCCATGTCCGCAAGGTCGGGCCTTATCTCGAGCGGCGGCTCAACGCGCTCAGGGACCTGCCGCTCGTCGGCGACGTGCGCGGCAGCCATTTCATGATGTGCACCGAATACGTCGCGAACAAGAAGACGCGCGAGGTACTGCCGGACGGCGTCAATATCGGCAAGCGCATCTCCGATCAATGCGAGGCACGCGGGCTGATCATCCGGCCGCTGGCGCATCTCAACATCATGTCGCCGCCTCTGGTCATGACCGAGGCCGAGGTGGACGAGTTGGTCGATGGCCTTTCGGCCGGCATCAAGGCCGCTGCCGACGACCTGGTGCGCGAAGGCCACCGGATCGACTGACGTGCCGACCGGCCTCAGGCTTTGCCGTTGAGGTCGGCGCGGAGGAAGGCCGTCCAGTTGGAGTTGGCGACTTCAGCCGAGGCGGCCCGGTGATCGGAGCAATCCAGTCGCAGGTCGAAGTCGCTGAGCGGCGCATCGATGAAGTTGCAATGATGCGCACCTGCGGGATCGTGCGGATGAGCGTTCGGGTGGAAGTGCGCGCACGTCACGCACAGGCGCTGCGGCATGATCTGCCCGTCGGCCTGCAGCCGCCGGATCAGCTTGATCAGAATGCGCAGGAAAAGCTTGCGTTCAGCCTGATCCAGGTCCTGCATGGCGCTTGTCAGGAAGTCCGGCCATTGCGCCGCGACTCGCGCCGCGACCTCTCCCTGCCGCGTCAATTTGAGCGCTGAAGCGCGGCGGTCGCTGGCATCCGGCACCTTGTTGACCAGACCCTTGGCGACCAAGGCCGCGATTGCTACGCTCGCGGTCTGCGGGGTGATGCCCAGCGCGTCGGCGGCATCGCCCGATCGGGGGTTCTGTGCCGAGCGCGCTGCAATGAATGCAAGAATCTGGCTCTGTGTCGGCGTCAGTCCGGACTCGGTGGCGTCCCCCCAAGCGGCGCTGCGCATCGCCAAGCCGATGCGGTTAAGCCCGCTCAGCAGTTTGTTGGAAACCTCGTCGGCCATCAGATCGCCCCGCCCAAACGTAATATTTAGTAGAGCTGATGAAGTCAGCTCCAAGATGAACATTCGTTCATCGTCGTACATAGCCGAACCATTTGCTTGTAAAAAGGCCGAACCAATCGAGTTCGCACACAGGGATGCAAATAATGCCAAGAAAAACGACGAAAAATTCCACACACGCAACGCGCGAGAAAGAGACCGACAGGTCTGCATTGCGGTTTTTAATCACCGAGCACAAGGCGCGAATCGGAATTATTGGGCTCGGCTACGTGGGGTTGCCGCTGGCGTGCCTATTCGCCGAGAAGGGCTTCCTAACCACCGGCTTCGATATTGATGCGCCAAAGGTCGCGGCGCTGAACGGAGGCCGCAGCTACATCAAGCACATCCCCGGAAAGCGCATCGCCGCGATCCGCAAGAACGGGCGCTTCGATGCCACAGATGATTTCGGCCGCTTGAGGCAGATGGATGTCATCATCATCTGCGTGCCGACGCCGCTCACCAAGTATCGCGAGCCCGATCTGCAATTCATCGTCAAGACCGGCGCGGAAATCGCACCGTGTTTGCGCAAGGGCCAGCTGGTGGTGCTGGAATCCAGTACCTATCCCGGCACCACGCGCGAGGAGCTGAAGCCGATCCTGGAAGCGGCCGGTCTCAAATCCGGTAGCGATTTCTGGCTGGCTTATTCGCCGGAGCGCGAGGATCCCGGCAATGCGAATTTCGGCACCAACGACATTCCGAAAGTCGTGGGTGGCGACGGCAAGGCGGCGCTCGACCTTGCGGTCGCGCTCTACGATCAGGTGGTGGTGAAGACCGTTCCCGTCAGCTCGCCAGAAACCGCGGAGGCCGTGAAGCTGACGGAGAACATCTTCCGTGCTGTCAACATCGCTTTGGTGAACGAGCTTAAGGTGATTTGCGCCGCCATGGGCATCGATGTGTGGGAGGTGATCGAAGCCGCCAAGACCAAGCCGTTCGGCTTCATGCCGTTCTATCCCGGCCCGGGCCTTGGCGGACACTGCATCCCGATCGATCCCTTCTATCTCACCTGGAAGGCGCGCGAGTTCGGCATCAACACGCGCTTCATCGAACTGGCGGGCGAGATCAATACAGCGATGCCGCACTACGTCGTGACACGCCTGGGCGAAGAGCTGAGCGACAGCCAGGCCAAGGCGCTGAGGGGCGCGCGCGTGCTGATGATCGGCCTCGCTTACAAGAAGAATGTCGATGACATGCGCGAAAGCCCGGCCCTGATCTTGATCAAGCTGCTGGAAAAGGCCGGCGCCAAGGTCACCTATCACGATCCCTTCATTCCGGCGGTGAAGCCGAGCCGCGAGCATGGCGATCTTACCGGCCGCAGGTCGGTTCCGCTCACAGCAAAGTCACTGCGCGGCGCCGACGCCGTCTTGATCGTCACCGATCACGACGATGTCGACTATTCCATGGTTGCGAAGCATGCGCGGCTCGTGCTGGATACCCGCAATGCCATGACTCGCGCCGGCCTCGCCGGACCACACATTCGCAAGGCCTGATCCAGGGAATGCCAGAAATCATCGTCACCGGCGCTGCCGGTTTCATCGGGTCCTACGTCGCCGCCGCTTTGCTCGATCGCGGCGATGCGGTGCTCGGGATCGACAGCCTGAACAACTACTATGATCCATCATTGAAGCAGGCCCGGCTCAAGCGGCTCGAGGGGCGCAACGGATTCCGCTTCCGTCAGGTTGATATTGCGGACGATGCCGCGCTGACGCCGGTACTGTCTGATACCCTGCCGCGAGCGCGCCACATCGTGCATCTCGCGGCCCAGGCCGGCGTGCGCTATTCCATCGAGCAGCCTGAGCAATATGTGCGCGCCAATCTCAACGGCCATTTCAACATGCTGCAGATGGCGCGCCGGGCGCCGGACTTGGCGCACTTCGTCTATGCCAGCTCCAGCTCGGTCTACGGCGCCTCGAAGAAGGTGCCGTTCGCGCTGGATGATCCCGCCGATCATCCGGTCTCGCTCTATGCCGCGACCAAACGCGCGGACGAGCTGCTCAGCATCTCCTACGCGCGCATCTTCAAGCTGCCGCAGACCGGCCTGCGCTTCTTCACGGTCTATGGCCCGTGGGGCCGGCCGGACATGGCCTACTACAAGTTCACCAAGGCGGTGCTCGAAGGCACGCCGATCGAGGTCTACGGCGCCGGCGCCCTGCAGCGCGACTTCACCTACATCGATGACATCGTCGCCGGTGTCCTGGCGGCGCTCGATCGTCCGCCGGCCGACGGGGAAGAGCCGCACCGGCTCTACAATCTCGGCAACGACAATCCGGAATCGGTCAACGCCCTGGTAACTGCGATCGAGGCCGCCTGCGCCCGCAAGGCCCAGCGCATCGAGAAGCCCATGCCGCTGGGCGACGTGCCCAGGACTTGGGCCGACATTTCCGCCTCCCGCCGCGACCTCGGCTACGCGCCCAACATCAAGCTGGACGAAGGCATCCGCCGCTTCGTGGCGTGGTACCGCGAGTATGCGGGGGTCTAGCGAGCGGGCAACCTGACCCGGATCCGATCGACGGTCAGTCCGGCAGCCCCGCTTTGCGGAGGCCGTCGAGCAGATGCTGCAGAGGACCTTCGTCTCTGTACGGCTCGGATCTTGCCCATTTTTGCGCCGAGGAACCGGGTGCCAGTTGTCGGTACGCGGCCATGTGCTCGGCTGCCTCGTCGACACGTCCGGCCATCGCGCATCCGGCGGCCAAGTACCCCCGGGCCCACGCGTTGCGTAGTCCAATCTCGTGGAAAGCTGCAATGGCGTCATCATAGCGATGCAGCTGATAGAGAGCCGTGCCGTACAGCTCCCAGTACCAGAGTGGCGGATAGGGATCACGTTGCCGGATGAAGTCCAGACGTGCGAGCGCGGCACCGGGTTGGCCTACGAAGGTCAGGAGCTCGGCATATAGCGCTTGCGCGTGCATGTCGTTCGGATTGAGGCTGATGGCGCGCTCGAAATGAACCGCCGCCGCATCATATTTCCGCAAATGCGTGTGGACCTGCCCGAAGGACAGCTGGGTCACCGAGTCATCGGGATCGAGGTCAACGCCCCTCTGAGTACTTAACAGCGCCGGTTCCAGCCGCGGCTCATCCTCCAACGCGTAGGACTTTATCAGCAACGAGGCGCCGAGGTAGGCATGCGCTTGCGCATAGTGGGGATCGAGCTCGATCGCTCGCCGCAGCGGTATCTCCGCCGCAACCGGATCATAGTGGTTCAAGTGATCGCGCCCTTGCAGCAGATAGTCATAGGCGGACATGTGCGGCGTCGGCTTGCGCAGTGCGCGTTCTGCGCCGCTGGGCACAACGCGGCCCTCGACTGTGGCCACGATCGACTGGACCACCTCATCCTGAACGGTAAAGACGTTCTCCGATTTACGGTCGTAGCGCTCCGCCCACAAATGATTGCCGGTGCTGACATCGATCAGCTGCGCAGTGATGCGGACGACCTCGCCGCTCTTTCGCACACCGCCTTCAACGACGTACTGGACGCCGAGCTTCCGATGCAATTCGTCGAGGTCGACTAACGGGCCGCGAAACTGGAACGAAGAGTTGCGGGCGATCACAAAGAGCTGCCGGAAGCGCGACAGCTCCGTGATGATATCCTCAGTGATACCGTCACTGAAGTATTTCTGGTCCGGATCGCCGCTCATATTGTCGAACGGTAGCACTGCGATGGAAGGCTTTTCGTAGCGCCTTTCGGGCGTTGCAGCCGACGTCCGCGGCATGCCGGCGGCGCGGTAGACCCGGACAGGCTCTGCGATGTTCTTCAGGGTTTGGGCGCCGAGACCCTCGAAGCCGGTGTCCACCTTGTTCCGAACGTGGTCGAATGTGGCGCCGGAAATCAATACTTCGCCAGGTTCTGCGATGCGTTCAAGACGAGCGGAAATATTGACGCCGTCACCATAGAGATCGCTGCCCTCCACCATGACGTCGCCCAGGTTGACTCCGACGCGCAATACGATGTGGCGAACGGGCGGGAGGTCGGCGTTCGCAGTTGCCATCGCCCGTTGCAGATCGACTGCGCACTGGACAGCATCGACCGCGCTGGTGAACTCGACGAGCACACCGTCGCCGGTAACCTTGAAGATGCGGCCCCCGTGTCGGGCGACCAGAGGCTCTAGTACATCCTTCCGCCTTGCCTTGAGCGCAGCCATCGTGCCGGTCTCGTCCTGCTCCATCATCCGGCTGTAGCCGACGACATCCGCGGCAAGGATGGCGGCGAGGCGGCGTTTCATTGCAGTAGCCTTGCCAAATTTCGACGAAGGGATCGTTAAATTCTAGACGCGAAGCAGTGCGATGGCGAGTCTTGGTCGACCGGCCATTCCTCTTTGGCCGGTTCCTATTGGCGCGCCTTCTTATGCGTGCTCGGCACCCAGCAATAGCCGTCGGGATCGAGGATGTAGGCTTCGCGCAGGCCGTGCGGCTTGTCCGCCGCTTCCGCCAGCACATGGTGGCCGTGCGCCCTGGCCCGCGCGACCGCCGCGTCCGGATCGCAGTAGTACAGCCGGATCTCCGCGCCCACGCCGCGCACCTGCGCATCGCCGATCAGGCCGAGCAGCGGATTGCTGTGATAGGTGCCGTCGGCGTGCAGCATCCATTCCGCGCGACTCGGGCCGCTCGCGTAGCGCAGCACCGCGAAATCCTTGTCGGCATAGGCGACGCCGGCGCCCAGCACATCGCGCGCGAAGGCGACCGCGCGGCCCATGTCGCGCACCAGCAGGTTGACGCCAAGCCCTTGCAACGACCGGCCATATTCCTCGGCCGGCATGAACTCCTTATCGGCGGCGCCCATCTTTTCCCCCAGCTTCGATTTTCGACATACTAGCGACTCGGATCATGCCTGGAAAAGCTGCTAGACTTGTCACCATGACAATCCGTCTCCTGCCGCCCAATCTTGTGAACCAGATCGCCGCCGGCGAGGTGGTGGAGCGGCCTGCCTCGGTGGTGAAGGAGCTTGTAGAGAATGCGCTCGACGCTGGCGCGCGCCGAATCGACGTCCATTTGCGCGAAGGCGGCCGGTCGCTCATCGTGGTGGAGGATGACGGCTGCGGCATGGCCAAGGAGGAGCTGGCGCTGAGCGTCGAGCGCCACGCCACCTCCAAGCTTCCTGGCGACGACCTCGTCCACATCAACTCGTTCGGCTTCCGCGGCGAGGCGCTGCCGTCGATCGGCGCGGTCGGCCGCCTCGCCATCGCCAGTCGCGCGCGCGGCGCCGACTCCGCCTGGCAGGTCGCGGTCGATGGCGGCGTCAAATCCGTACCGCAGCCTGCGGCGCGGGCTGAGGGCACGCGGGTCGAGTTGCGCGATCTGTTCTACGCCGTCCCGGCGCGCCTCAAGTTCCTGAAGTCGCCGCGCTCGGAATCCAACGCCGCGCAGGAGATCGTCGAGCGTCTGGCGATGGCGCATCCCGATGTCGCCTTCACGCTGCGCGACGAGGAGCGTCTGGCGCTGCGCTTGTCTGCGGTCGCTGCCGACCTGCTGCAGGATCCGGCAGCCGCGACGCTCGAGCGGCTCGGCGCCATCATGGGCCGCGATTTCGCCGACAACGCCACGCGCCTCGACGCCATGCGCGAGAGCGTGCGGCTCACCGGCTTTGCCGGACTGCCGACGCTCAACCGCGCCACCTCCACCCAGCAGTTCCTGTTCGTAAACGGAAGGCCAGTGAAGGACCGCCTCATCATCGGCGCGATCCGCGGCGCCTACCAGGATTTCCTGGCGCGCGACCGCCATCCGATGGTGGCTTTGTTTGTCGACCTGCCGCCGGAAGAGGTCGACGTCAATGTGCACCCGGCGAAGGCGGAGGTGCGCTTCCGCGACGCTGCCTTGGTGCGCGGCCTGATCGTCAGCGCCATCCGCGCCGCGCTGGCGGAGGCCGGCCACCGTGCCTCGACCACGGTCGCCACCGGCACGCTCGGCGCGTTCACCGCGCCTACGCAGTTCCCGAGCCAGCTTTCGTCGCCGGCGCCATGGCGCGGCTACACGCCCGGCCCGGCTCGTTCCAGTCCTGGTCTGGCCGCGCAGGCGATGGCGGCGTTCGCACCGCTTTCGGCGGAGATCGACCGGCCGAGCGCGCGCGCCGAGGAAGCCCCCGCGCCGGACAGCGCGCCGGCGTCCCATCCGCTCGGCGTCGCCCGCGCGCAATTGCACGAGACCTACATCGTCGCCCAGACCGCGGACGGCATCGTGATCGTCGATCAGCACGCCGCGCACGAGCGCCTGGTCTATGAGCGCATGAAGGCGATGCTCGACGCCGGCGCGGTGCCGCGCCAGGCGCTGCTGATCCCCGAAGTCGTGGAACTCGATGGCCCGAGCGCCGAGCGCTTGGCCGCGCGCGCCGCCGAGCTTGCGGAGCTTGGCCTGGTCATCGAATCGTTCGGCGCCGGCGCCATCGTGGTGCGCGAAGTGCCGGCGCTGCTCGGCCAGTCGGATGTGCGCGGCCTGATCCAGGACCTCGCCGACGAGCTTGCCGAACTCGGCGATGCGCTGTCGCTCAAGGAACGCCTGCAGGAAGTCTGCTCCACCATGGCCTGCCACGGCTCAGTGCGCGCCGGCCGCCGCCTCACCCAGCCGGAGATGGACGCGCTCCTGCGCCAGATGGAAGCGACGCCCCATTCCGGCCAGTGCAATCATGGCCGCCCCACCTACGTCGAGCTGAAGCTCGCCGACATCGAGCGCCTGTTCGGGCGCCGGTGATGCAGCATCTCGGCGCCATCGCGCTCGTCGTGCCCGACTACGACGACGCCATCCAATTCTATGTCGGCAAGCTCGGCTTCGATCTGGTCGAGGACACGAAGCTCAGCGACACCAAGCGCTGGGTGCTGGTGGCGCCGCCGGGCTCGCGCGAGACGCGTCTGCTGCTGGCCAAAGCCGACAATCCGGAGCAGAAGACGCGGATCGGCAACCAGACCGGCGGGCGCGTGTTCCTCTTCCTCCACACCGACGATTTCGAGCGCGACCACACAATACTGCGCGAGAAGGGTGTGCGCTTCCTGGAGCCGCCGCGGCGCGAGCGCTACGGCACCGTCGCGGTCTTCGTCGACCCCTACGGCAACAAGTGGGACCTGATCCAGCGGGCGTAGGCCCGAACCGCCCGCCGCTTGCCTCGCCTCCAGCCCCGTGACACCATCGCCCCGGTTGTTCCAGCCCGATTCGGAGCGCCATGCCATCACGGTTTCCCTGGGCCTCGTTGCCGGACGAGGAGCTTCTCGAACTGCGTCTCAAAGACCTGAAGGTCACCGTCGAGGGGACCTGGCTGGAACTGTGCCTGCGCGCGCTGCATGGCGAATTGGAGCAGAAGGGGCTGCGCACCCGCCCGCACGCCTGGATCTCCAACGAATGGTTCAGCCCGGACACCACGCCCGGCATCGCGATCCCGTTCTATCTCGCGCATCCGCGCCTGATGCGGCTCGAGCGCAAGATGATCATCGATGTCGAAGGCGGCACGGTGCCGGACTGCATGCGGATCCTGCGGCACGAGGCGGGCCACGTGATCCAGCACTCCTACCAGCTGCACCGGCGCCGGCGCTGGCAGCAATTGTTCGGCCGTTCCTCCACCCGCTATCCCGATTTCTACCGCCCCAACCCCGCCAGCAAGAACTACGTACAGCACCTGCGACTGTGGTACGCGCAGAGCCACCCGGACGAGGATTTCGCCGAGACCTTCGCGGTCTGGCTGCGGCCGCGCTCCGACTGGCGCAAGCGCTATGAAGGCTGGCCGGTGTTACGGAAGCTGGAATATGTCGACGAGCTGATGCAGGAGATCGCGCACGAGAGGCCGCTCCTGACTCATCGCCACCGCATCGACCCGCTGAGCCAGCTGACCCAGACCTTGGCGGAACATTACGCACGGAAGCAGGCGCTCTATGCCTCGCCGACCACCACCATCTATGACCGCGACCTGCGCCGCATCTTCACCGACGAACCGCGCTACCGGCGGGCGCCCGCCGCGTCGACCTTCCTCAGGCACCATCGCGCGCGCATCCGTCGCATGGTGGCGAAATGGACCGGCGAATACCAGCTGACCCTCGATTCTGTGCTGGACGAGATGATCGTGCGCTGCCGCGAGCTGAAACTGCGCGCGGCCGGCAACCAGCGGCAATTGGTCACCAACTTCACCGTGTTGTTGACCGCGAAGACGGTGCATTCGCTCTACAGTCCGTCGCGGCGGGAGTGGTTCGCGCTATGAAGAAACTGCGCATCCTGGTCCTCCTTCATCCCGATCTGATGCCGCCCGACTCGCTCAAGGGCCACTCCGAGAAGGAGATCAATGTCTGGAAGACCGAGTACGACGTAGTGAGCACGCTGCGCGCTGCCGGCCACGAGGTGATGCCGCTCGGCGTCCAGTACGAGCTGAAGCCGATCCGCGATGCCATCGAGGAGTTCAAGGCCGATGTGGCCTTCAACCTGCTGGAGCAGTTCCACGGCGAAACCACCTACGACACCAACGTCGCGTCCTATCTGGAGCTGTTGAAGATTCCCTACACCGGCTGCAATCCGCGCGGCCTGATGCTGGCGCGCGGCAAGGCATTGTCGAAGAAGCTGGTGGCCTATCACCGCATCCCGGTGCCGGCCTTCGCGGTCTTTCCCATGCGGCGCAAGGTGAAGCGGCCGGCGCGCCTCGGCTTTCCGCTGATCGTCAAGAGCGTGAGCGAGGACGCCTCGGTCGGCATCTCACAGGCCTCCGTGGTCGAGAACGACGAGAAGCTGGAAGAGCGTGTCCACTTCATCCACGAGAAGGTCGGTACCGACGCCCTGGTCGAGCAATATATCGAAGGGCGCGAACTCTATGTCGGCGTGCTCGGCAACGACCGGCTGCGCGTACTGCCGGTCTGGGAGTTCGAATTCGGCGATATGGGCGAGGGCGGCCGCAACATCGCCACCGCCAAGGCCAAGCACGACGTCGAATACCAGGAGAAGCTCGGCATCACGAGTGGCCCCGCCAAGGATCTGTCACCCGAATTGCGCACGCGCATCGGCAATATCGCCAAGCGCGTGTGTCGCACCCTGGAGATGGACGGCTACAGCCGCGTCGATTTCCGCCTGTCGGCCGATGGCGTTCCCTATTTCCTCGAAGCCAACCCGAATCCCGAAATCGCCAAGGTCGAGGATTTCGCCGAAGCCGCGGCCAAGGACGGACTCAAATACCGAGATCTCCTCAACCGCATCGTCACCCTCGGAATCCAGCGCGCCAACGCGGCGGGAGTTTGACGCGCAAACACGAGCGCACTCTTCCCACTGTCATGCCGGGCGGGCAGCGAAGCTACGCGATCCGGGACCCATGCGTCCCATCCACGTTTCGGCAATGCCCCATAGGTCCCGGGGCGCGCGGAGCCTGTCCTTGGGCCGCGCAAAGCGCGGACCCGAGGGCTTGCCCGGGATGACAGATAGGGAAGTGGCTAGATTAGGTCTGCCGGCAGCATGACTTCGAGGATTTCGGTCCCCGCCACCGCATCGAGCGCATAGTGCGCGTCCGCCGGAACGACGCAGCTGTCATTCGCGCTCAGCCGATGTTGGCCGTGCTCCTGCACGTCGAGCGCAAACTCACCCTTCAGCACGAACAAGAACAGAAACTCTCCGCCATGCGCGCCGAACGCCGCTGCGCCGGAACCGCCGCGCGGCCGCACCACGCGCGCACCAGCCAACCCATCCGTCGCGTCGCCAATGCCGGTGTCGCGCATCTCGAATCCCGGTGCGCGCCACGGCAGCCACTTGGCATCCGCCGCGATGTGCCGCACGAAACGCTGCCCGCCGAAATCGCGCTCCGGCAGCACATGCGGCGTCGGCAGGGTCATCGCATGATCGGCAAAGGTCTCGTGGATGGCGGGGCAGCCGATCTCGATCACTTCGAGCCCGTCGGAGGCTTCCAGCACGCGGTGGCGGATCTCCGGCGGCTGCAGCACGCAATCGCCGGCGTTGAACAGGAACGGCGCGCCCTGGTCCTCGTAGACCAGCTTGGCCCAGCCCGCCTTGCAGAAGATCATCTGGAAGCGGATGCGGTGGAAATGCACATAGTCCGGCACCGGCCCGCCGGCCGGAATTCGGATGTGCGATGCGATGAATCGCCCGCCGAGGCGGCTCGGGATCAGGTCGCGATATTGCATGCCGGCGCGGCCGACGCCCCAGGCCTCTTCCATGCGGCTCAGCACGAACTCCTGCGTGCCTTCCGGCACCACCACCGGCTGCCGGGCTTCCACCAGTTCGATGCGCGTGCCCTCCGGCGCCGTCAGCACATGCGGCGTTCCCGCGGGCAGCGACGACAGATCGCACAACAGCCGCAGCGTGATGGGCGGCGCTGCGACCTCCGCCGCTTCCAGCCGCAGCGTCAATTCGTGTCCGGAGACCACCGCGACTCGCGGCGAATCCGCCGGAAAGATCAGATTGACCTTGAAGCCCAACCGCTCGGTGAAGAAACCGAGCGTCGCGGCGAGATCGCGGCACGGCAGCAGGACCTGCGCCAGACGGATATGTTCCGCCAGGGCTGCGTCGCCAGCGCCTTCCATGTTATGCACGTCCATGGGCGGAGATTGCCCCGCCGCCTTGCGCGAGGCAAGAGAGCGGCGACATCCTGGTGACATCTGCTTGCGTCTGAAAACCGACACAATTGCGAGTCGTTATGTGCTGCAAGTGTTGTGCGGGCGGCAAGCGAGGATGATGGCATGACTGACATTGCGGCACGGGCATCCATGCAGCGACCCCGCCAGACGCGTGGTCGCCTGTGGTCCCTGCTGCTGTGGTGCCTCGCGGCCGCGCTGCTGTCTTGTCAGGTGACAATCTGGTCCCAGCCGAAGGCGCCGGCGTTGGCGGTGCTGGACCAGTTCGCGATCCAGCTGGCCGGTCTGTCCTTGTTAGCCGCGCTGCTCGCGCTCGCGCTGCGGCGCTGGCTGTTCCTCGCTGTGCTGGCGGCTTTGTCGGTCACGCTCGCCTGGCCGGCCTTCGCGCACCGCACCGAGGCTGCAATCGTCGGCGATCCCGCGCGGCTCAGGATCCTGTCGACCAATCTCTGGCACAGCGCGGCGAGCCACGACCACACGATCGAGGCCCTGTTGGCGAGCGATGCCGACATCATCGGCCTGATCGAGGCGACGCCGCCCTGGCGGCCGGCGCTGGCGCCGCTGATCGCCAAATATCCCTACCGCGTCGATTGCTTCGATCTCGTTCCGGAATGCGCGACAATGCTGCTCAGCAAGCTGCCGATCGTGAACCCGATCGCCGGCCGTGTCTGGAAGGCGACGCCGATCGTCGCCGGCGGTGATGTGCAGTGGAGCGGGCGCACCATCACGGTGCTCGCGACCCACTGGTTCCGGCCGCTCCAGCGCAGCGACGAAAGCCAATGGGGCGCGGAGGATCCTGCACACGCCGCCTATCTGCGCGAAGGCCTGCCCGCGAGCCGCCAAGCCGGGCAAGCGGGCCTGTTCGCCAAGTATCTCAACAGCCGCTCGCCGGATCTGGTGCTGATGGGCGATCTCAACAGCGTGCCGTGGAGCCGCGTGCAGCGTGCGTTCCGCGACCGGACCGGCCTCGACAACCAAGCGGGCTGGTCCTCGACCTGGCCGTCCTTCCTGCCCTGGCCGCTGCGCCTGCCGATCGATCACATCCTGGCGCGCGGCCATCTGGTGGTGACGCAGTTCACCACCGGCCCGAAGACCGATTCCGATCATCTGCCGGTCATCGCCGAGATCGGCTGGCGGGACTAATCGCCCGCGAACAGCAGCAGGTTGCCGTCGGGAGCGGTCACGATGAAGGTGCGCGCGCCCCACGGCTCGGTGCGCAGCGTCTGATGAAACGGCACGTTCGCCGCCTGGAATTCAAGGAACAGAGAGTCGACATCGTCGACCGCGATGCTCGCCGCCAGCATATCGATATCGGTCTTCATCGCCGCGGCGATCTGGTCCCGTACCGCGCGATCGACATGGCGCAGGGCGATCCTGGCGGCATCGCGCACCACCTGCGCGTAGAATGGCGGCTCGCCATAGACAAAATCGACACCGAAGCCGAGCTCGCCGGTGAAGAAGCCGCACGATCCCGCAAGGTCGGTGACGAACAAGTGCGGCACTGCGTTGCCCAGTACGGGCTTTGAAGCCCTCTCCGCCGCAGCGTCGCCCATGTCGCGATCTCCCCTCACTATCAACGGATCGTAACAGCGTCAGGAGATCGTGTCCGGCACCATCTTTCCCTTGGCGATCTCTTCCTTGCGCGTCGCTACGTAGGCAGCGAGCGCTTCCTTGCGCCCGTCGTCCATCGGCGGTGCCTCGTAGCTCTTCAGCAGTTCCTTCCACAGCGCGTTGGCGCGCTCTGTTCCGGTCTTTGCACCGGCATTCTCCCAGGTCTGATAGTTGCGCCAGTCGGATAGCATCGGCTCGTAGAACGCGGTCTGGAACCGCTCCAGCGTGTGGCCGACGCCGAAGAAGTGGCCGCCCGGTCCGACTTCGTTGATGGCGGCAATGCCCATCTCCGCTTCGTCGACCGCGATCGGCTTCAGGAACTCGCGCATATTCTGCAGCAGCTCGGCATCCAGGATCAGCTTCTCGAACGAGGCGGTGAGCCCGCCCTCCATCCAGCCCGCCGCATGCTCGATCAAATTGACGCCGCCCATGATGGCGCCCCACAGCGACATCATGGATTCGTAGCTCGCCTGGATGTCGACGCAGTTGGACGCCGTCACGTTGCTGGAGCGGTACGGCACGCCGAGCCGCCGCGCGAGCTGCCCGCCCGCCAGCGCCGCCTTGGTGTATTCCGGCGTGCCGAAGGCCGGCGCGCCCGACCGCATGTCGACGTTCGAGGTGAAGCCGCCGTACATCACCGGCGCGCCGGGCGAGGCGATCTGCGACAAAGCCAGCATGGTGAGCGCCTCGGCATGCTGCTGCACCAGCGCCCCCGCCAGGGTCACTGGGCTCATCGCGCCGGACAAGGTGAAGGGCGTCATCGCGACCGGCTGACCGGCGCGGCCCATCGCCAGCAGCGCCTCGCACATCGGGATGTCGAGCCGGAGCGGCGAGTTGGAATTGATGATGGTGAGCGTGACCGGAATCGCCTTGATCGCCGCGCGGTCGAGGCCGTAGGCGATGCCCGCCATGTTGATTGCATCCTCGACGCGATATTCGCCGAGCGCCCAGCATTGCCAGGTCTTGTCGGTGAGCGTGAGCGCCGCCTGGTAGAAATCGAGATGCCGGCTGTCGGCTGGCAGATCCGTCGGCTCGATCGGGCAGCCGCCTTCCTGATGGATGACATTGAGCTGCTGCACCAGTTTCAGGTAGTCGCACATGTCGGCGAAATTGCCCGGGCGCTTGCCGCGGTCGCAATCATGCGCGAAGGCGGGCCCGCCGGTCGCCGCGAAGATGATCTCGCCCGCGCCGCAGCCGATGTCGTAGGCGCGGTTGCGGGCCTGCATCGAAAATTTCGGCGGCGCCTTGGCGATGCTGCCTTCGACCAACTCCGGGTCGAAGCGCACGCGCTGGGTGGCTTCGTCGACCTCGGCCCCGGCCGATGTGAGGATCGCGCGCGCCTTGTCCTCCATCACCTCGATGCCGGTGTCGCGCAGCAGCTTGAGCGCGGTGCGGTGGATCGTCTCCACCTGGTCGGCGCTCAGCACCTCGATCGGGCGGTAGCGGTTGACGGCGCGGGCGAACGGCAATTGCCGGACGGCAGCCTGCGGCGCGCGGCGCTCGCGGCGGCGGGCTGGGCTTGCGGGGGCGGCCTCGGTCATCACACGCCTCCTGGCGGGTCGGTCGGGAAGGGCGGCCAGGCACGCGTCCCCGGCCGGGTCGAACAACAATTGCGCAAGCTGTATACAGCTTGCGCAAACTTGTCAATTTGAGCGCCCGTAGAGGAATATGCGAACACTTACAATAAGTTACAATTGCGCGGAACTCTACCGATGGCCACAGAAATAGGCCCAACAAGGAACAAGCTAGCCGAGTAGTTGAATGCAGATGGAATATCGCTTGGGGTGATTTTCTATCTTGTCATCTGGACGAATCGGTGTAGGATGATTGGGCGATGGTAGCTCAAACTGCACCCGTCAGAAGCTGGGGCCACAAGCCCTGTGGGGAGATCGTCTCCCCGACTACCACCTGCGTCTCGGCCGGGGGTGGCTGCGCGCCGCGCCCGCCCGGGAACGGGCGCGGCAAACCCGAGGTTCAAACGCTCCGAAACAGTGCTCTCGAACAGGCCTACGGGCGCCGGCTGCTTTACGCCGGTGCGGCCGAAAGGAGAGCGACCAATGAGCAACGACCCTCGCACGCAGCGGCATCAGCCGCCGGAGCCTTCGCGATGGCTCCTTCTTTTGAAGGTGATCATCGCGGTAGGTCAGGTGGTGGCCTTCGTGAGGTATTTTCTTCGCGATTGAATGATGACCTCGGGACAGCCGACCAATGACAA
Source organism: Dongiaceae bacterium (assembly GCA_041398065.1). Taxonomy (GTDB): domain Bacteria; phylum Pseudomonadota; class Alphaproteobacteria; order Dongiales; family Dongiaceae; genus Dongia_A. The sequence goes on from JAWKVL010000031.1 coordinate 48,395, forward strand.
AACGTCCAATGATCAACGAGGCTCTGCGCTTGCTGCGCCTCTACTGCGGCTTCTCCCAAGCGGAGATGGCGAAGCGCCTCTCGGTCGCCCAGTCGATGATTTCGGATGTGGAAGGTGGTCGCAAGAATGTAACTCTAGATCTACTGGAGGCATACAGCGCAGCAGTCGGCGTCCGCATGTCGCAGCTTTTATTCTTCGCAGAGCAGATCGAAGGGCAGCCCATCGCCCGGCGCGGTCAGCTTATCGTGGCAGATAAAGTGCTTAGGCTTCTTGAAAAACTAAAGCCTGCCGATCATGAAGCGGCGTGAGAAGCAGAAGTACGAGCGGTACACGTTTGAGCACTCGCCTTGGGTTCAAGACCTGACGCAACGCGATCTTGCAAAGCTCCTCGGATGGAAGAAGCAGCAGCTTGAAGCATTGATCCGCGACAAAGAGCGATATGTTAAGCGCGAAGCCAAGCAGATTGGTTCGAAGCTCAGAAATCTGGCGGTTCCCACTGGAAAGCTTCGCACCATCCAT
>JAWKVL010000032.1:0-48820 GCA_041398065.1 Dongiaceae bacterium
GGCCGTGGCGCCGACCGGCGATGTCGATCGCGACTTCGTGATGATGATGGTGCCGCACCATCAGGGCGCCATCGACATGGCGATGGCGGAGCTGCGCTACGGAACGAACGAGCAGCTCAAGCGCCTGGCGCAGGAAATCATCGTCACCCAGCAGCAGGAGATCGCGGCCATGCAGCTCGCGATCGGCGCGCCTTTGCCGCCGTCCGCGCCCGCACCCACGCAACCCACCAACAAGGAATCCAAGTGATGAAATCCCGATTGCTCGCAATGACCATCCTGTGCGGCGCGGTTCTGGCGGTCCCGGCCATTGCGGGACAGGCGCCGTTCTCGGCCAACGCCGCCGACATCGCGATCAGCCATCGCGACCGTATCTATGCCGCCGAGCAGTTCTCCAACACGGTTTCGGTCACCGACCCCGCCGACAACCGGCTGCTCGGCGTGATCCGCCTGGGCGATCCGCAGCCGGCCAATTTCAGCCCGCTCTATCGCGGCCAGGTGCTGGTGCATGGGCTCGGCCTCTCGCCCGACCGCAAGACGCTTGCCGTCGTGTCGATCGGCAGCAATTCCGTCACCTTCATCGAGACCGCCACCAACGCGGTGAAGCACACCACCTATGTCGGCCGCTCGCCGCACGAGGCCTTCTTCACGCCGGACGGCAAGGAAATCTGGATCACCGTGCGCGGCGAGGACTATGTCTCCGTCCTGGACGGCAGGACGTACGAGGAGAAGGCCCGCATCACGGTGCCGGCCGGTCCGGGCATGCAGATCTTTTCGCCGGACGGCAAATACGGCTATGTCTGCTCCTCCTTCAATCCGGAGACCGTGGTGATCTCGGTCGCCGATCATCGGATCGTCGGCCGCGTCAAGCAGGCGAGCCCCTTCTGCCCCAACATCGCCGCGGCGCCGGACGGCAGCCAGGTCTGGCTGACGCTCAAGGATGTCGGCAAGACCATGGTGATCGACGCGCGCCCGCCGTTCTCCGTGCTGAAGGTGCTCGACACCGGGCCCATCACCAATCACGTCAACATCGTGCGCAACCGCAACGGCATGTTCGCCTATGTGACGGTCGGCGGCCTCAACCAGGTGAAGGTGTTCCGCACCGACGATTTCTCTGAGGTCGCCACCATACCGGTGGGCAAGCTGCCGCACGGCCTGTGGCCGTCGGGCGACGGCACCCGGATCTATGTCGGGCTGGAGAACGAGGACGCGCTCGCCGCCATCGATACGCTCACGAACAAGGTGATCGCGACCATTCCGATCGGCCAGGCGCCGCAGGCGATCGTCTATGTCCCCGATGCCGTTCCGCAGGGCGACGGCATGCAGAACCTGCAGCCGCTGGCGGCGTCCGGCGCTTCCGCCCATCTGGTGCTGGCGCCGGCCGCGGGTGCCGGTGCCAGTGCGCCGACCAGTGTGTCCCTGTTCGACCAGGGGCTGTCGCAGGTGCTGCAGGCCGCGGTGACCGGCCTGGAACCCGCCAAACCCTATGTCCTGGCGCTGGCCGAGCGGCCGGACGGCAGCGGCGACTTGCAGCTGCTATCCGCCTTCAAGACCAATCCCGCCGGTTCGGCCATCGTCAATGCCGTCGGGCCGATCCGCCAGATCGTGCGGGGCGAGGGCGATGCGCCCAAGCGTTACCTGGTCATCGCGGCCGGCACGCCTGATAGACTAGGCGCGCCCGTCCAGGTGCAGACCCAGTAAGGAGAGCGGCGCGCGCATGAAGGATATGCTGCCCTTGATCGAACCGCTGATTCCCGCCTTGCGGCGCTATGCGCGCGCCCTGATGCGGGATCAGGCGGCGGCCGACGATCTGGTGCAGGATTGCCTGGAGCGCGCCATCACCCGGTGGCATCAGCGGCGCGAGGATGGCGATGCGCGCACCTGGATGTTCACCATCCTTCACAACCTCGCCATCAACCGCCTGCGCCAGGCGCGGCGCCGCGGCGCGCATCTGTCGATCGAGGATGCCGGCGAACTTGCGCTGGCGCGCCCGCCCTCGCAGGAGGACCGCCTGCGCCAGCGCGACGTGCTCAATGCGCTGGAGTCGCTGCCCGAGGATCAGCGTGCGGTCCTGCTGCTGGTGTCGGTTGAGGACGTCTCGTACGCGCAGGCGGCGCGCATCCTCGACGTGCCGATCGGCACCATCATGTCGCGCCTGTCGCGGGCGCGCGAACGGCTGCGCCAGGCAATGGACGGGGAAACGGAGCGGGCCGCCGGGCGCGGTCCGAATCTGCGGAGGGTCAAATGAACGATCGCCCGATCACTGAAGACGATCTGCAGGCCTTTGTCGATGACGCGCTCGACGCGTCGCGGCAGGCCGAGGTCGCCGCCTATCTGGAGAAGCATCCCGAGGTCGCGGCGCGGGTTGCGGACTATCGCCGGCAGCGCGCGGATCTGCGCGAGGCTCTGCAGCCGGTAGCGGACGAGCCCGTCCCGCCGGAGCTCAACCTTGCCCGCATGATCGAGGCGCGCCGCCGCGGCGCCGGACGCTGGCGCGCGGCTGCGGCGGCGGTGATTCTGCTCGGCATCGGGCTCGGTGGCGGCTGGTCGCTTCACGCCATCCTCCGGCCCTCGTCCGAAGGGATCAACGTGCTGGCGCAGGAGGCGGCGGACAACTACCGGGTGTTCGCGCCTGATTTCGGCCGCCCGGTGGAGATCAAGGCCGCCGACGAGCCCGCTCTGGTCAAATGGGCGTCGAAGCGTCTCAACCAGCCGGTTGCGATCCCCGATCTCTCGGCCTCGGGCTATCGCTTCATGGGCGGTCGCGTGGTCGCCACGCCGCACGGCCCCGCTTTGTTCCTGATGTATGACGATGACCAGGGCACGCGCATCGTGATGCTGAGCCGGCCGATGTCCCTCGACCGCGACGTCGCGATGATGCCGCACGCCAACGGCGCGGTTGCTGGCTATGCCTGGGCCGCCAACGGCGTCGGCTACAGCCTGGTCGGTCCGCTGCCGGCGGAAGCCCTGCATCCGATCGCCGACGAAGTGCGCCGCCAGCTCGGCCGCGGCATCTGACCGCGCACGGAAACGTGATCGGCGGGTGCCGGGAATAGAGGCGGCTGCGAAGCGTCCTCCCAGTGGTCACCAGCGACCGTTGGGAGGATCACATGAGGAAATCTCTGTTGGGTGGAATGATGATCGCGGCCTTGCTCGCAACCGGCGGCATGGCGTTCGCGGACGATATGATGCCGGCCGGAATCGGCCAGACCGCCAAGGGCGATACTTTGATCGATGCCCACGGCATGACGCTCTACGTCTTCGACAAGGATTCAGGCGGCAAGTCGGTCTGCAACGACAAATGCGCGGTCAACTGGCCGCCGCTCATGGCCCAGTCCGGCGCCGCCGCGACCGGCGACTATTCGGTCGTGACCCGGGACGACGGCTCGATGCAGTGGGCCTACAAGGGGCGGCCGCTCTATACCTGGATCAAGGACCAGAAGCCTGGCGACGTCACCGGCGACGGCGTCGCCAACAACACCTGGCACGTCGCCCAGCCCTGAGGCGCGGCATAGCACATTCAGTCGCAAGGATGCGCTGACGAACCCCTTCCCCCACAAGGGGGGAAGGGGCGGTCTGCTTGGTCGGCTTTCGCATATGCGATTGACCTGCAGCCTAGGGGAGGGGGGACCCCTTGCGGGTCATTCACCACGATCGCCCTGTTGTTGCGGGTTTGTTGCGAACTGCACTAGCCTCCTTCCGTCAGCGACACGGGGGGCAAATCATGAGCGACGTCATTCGGCTGCATCCGCATCGGGCGATCCTGGGGGAGGGGCCGACTTGGCGCCCGCGCGAGAACGCGCTCTACTGGATCGATCTGCGCGCGCCCGCGATCTTCCGCTACGATTGCGCGTCGGGCGTCAACCGGACCTTGCCGGTCGAGCTCGGCGACCGGCTGGGCGCCATGGTCTTCACCGAAAGCGGCGGCATGGTGGTGGCCGACCGCACCGGCATTCATCAGGTCGATCGCGCGAACCAGCGTTGCCTGCTGTCGCATCCCGATTCCGCGCAGGCGCTCACCTGCTTCAACGACGCCAAGTGCGACTATCGCGGCCGGTTGTGGTCCGGCACCGCCGACACCAAGGATACCGACGCCACCGGCAGCCTCTATGTGTTCGATCCGAAAGGGCAGGGGCGCAGGATCGACACCGGTTTCATCTGCTCCAACGGCCCGGCCTTCAGCCCGGACGGCAAGCGCGCTTATTTCACCGATTCCTACGCCTTCGAGATCTGGTTCTACGACATCGATCCCGCCACCGGCGAGATCGGCCCGCGCCAGAGTTTCGCCAAGGTCCCGCAGGCGGACGGCTATCCCGACGGCATGACGGTCGATGCCGAGGGCTTCCTGTGGAACGCCCATTGGGCCGGCTGGCGCATCACGCGCTACGACCCGGACGGGCGCATCGACCGCGTGCTCAAGGTGCCGGTGCCGATGCCGACCGCAATCGCCTTCGGCGGCCCGGATATGAAACGCCTCTTCATCACCAGCGCCTCCCTCGACATGACGCCGCAGCAACTGGAGGAAGCGCCCTGGTCCGGCTGCCTGATGGCCTGCGACCTCGACATCGCCGGCCTGCCGGACCGCGACTACGCGCTGGCAACCTGACACGGGACGGATTGTTTCCCAGTCTCCACCTAATCCGGCGCCCTCCGCCGCTTATGTAACTGGCGGAACCCGTGACAGGAGGATCTGATGGGCTTGCTCGTCGATGGCATTTGGCAGGCGGAAGCCGGCCGGTGGGCCGATTCCAAGGGCCGGATGCAGCGGCCGGATTCCACCCTGCGCAACTGGGTGACGCCGGACGGCAGCCCCGGCCCGACCGGGCGCGGCGGCTTCAAGGCGGAGGCCGGGCGCTATCACCTCTACATCGCGCGCGCTTGTCCCTGGGCGCACCGCACCGCGATCTTCCGCGAGCTCAAGGGCCTTACGGGGATGATCGGCCTCTCCGTCACCCACTGGCGCATGCTGGAGAACGGCTGGACCTTCGAGTCGGCGCCGGGTGTTATCCCGGACAGCGTGAACGGCGCGCGCTTTCTGCACCAGGTCTATGCGAAGAGCGAGCCCGGCTTCAGCGGCCGTGTCACCGTGCCCGTCCTGTGGGACAAGCACACGGCGCGCATCGTCAACAACGAATCCGCCGACATCATCCGCATGTTCGGCAGCGCGTTCGACGGCATCGGCGCCAAGCCCGGCGACTACTACCCGGCGGAGTTGCGCACCGAGATCGACGCGGTCAACACGCGCGTCTACGACACGCTCAACAACGGCGTCTACAAGGCCGGCTTCGCGGGCTCGCAGGAGGCCTATGACGAAGCGATCGTGCCGGTGTTCGAGACGCTCGATTGGCTGGAATCCATCCTCGCCAAGTCGCGCTACCTGGTCGGCGGCCGCTTGACGGAGGCGGACTGGCGCCTCTTCACCACGTTGTTGCGCTTCGATCCGGTCTATCACACCCACTTCAAGTGCAACCTGCGCCGCCTGGTCGATTATCCGGCGCTGTGGGCCTACACGCGCCGGCTCTATCAGCATCCCGGAATCAAATCGACCGTCGATTTCGACCACATCAAGGGCCACTACTTCCAGAGCCACCGCTGGATCAACCCCACCGGCATCGTGCCCAAGGGCCCGCTCGTGGATTTCGATGCGCCGATCGCCTAGACGATCCCAATTTCGTCATGGTCGTGCCTGGCACGACCATGACGATGGTTGCAATGTACTCGGGCGAAGCATCACCACTGCGGATTCTTCACCGTGGCAAGCTTGATCAGGTGGTCGACGATGTCCGCGGTCTTGACCTTGACCACGTGCGGGTTCTCGCCGCGCAGCGTCTGTTCCATTAGCAGCCGGCTCTCGACGTTGGCGAGTTTCACTTTGACGATGCCGGGTGCTTTCTTGATTCCCGGATAGTAGTTGGGATCGACCAGCTTCTCCTTCGCGCCGACCCGCGCCAGGATCGCCGCCTCGTCCTCGTCGGTCTCGGCCTTCCTGGCGAGCTTCCAGTCCTCGTGGCCGGCATGCTGCCCGGCATTGAGCGCCGCGATCGCGGCATCGGCCGCCTCGTCGGTCACGCCGATCTTGTAGAGATGCTTGGTGAGGCTGTGGTCGGCGCCCCAATTGGCCAGCCCCTTGCTGCTCGCCACATACACATTTGCCATGTCGTAGATCCGATGGAGAGTCGCGCTTGCGCGAGTTGACCGCGTTACCGGGTTCCGGTCAACCGGTCGCGACCGTCAGGCGAGGGCTTCCGCCACGCGGCTTTCGAGCTTGGCGACCAGCTCGGCGCCGACCTTGCCGCCTTCGCCCTTGATGCCCTTGCTCAGCACCAGGTCGATGGCATCGAGATGCGACTTGGCGAGCTCGAGATGCCTGGCCTCGTAGGCGCGCGCGCGGTCGCGCGTGAGGGCGCACAAGGACTGCCCGATCTTGGTGACCAGCGGATAGCCGAACGAGGTACCCTGGCCCTTCAGGTCGTGGCCGATGCGGAACAGCGCGTCGATGTGCTGGGCGCGTCCGACCGGATCGTCCATCGCGGCGGCCAGCGCCGCGCGGCCCTTCGCGACGTCGGCCAGCGCCCACTTGGCATAATCCCTGGCAAGGCCCGCGACCGCCGCCTCGGCGCGCGCCAGCACGGACGAAATACGGACCTCGCCCGTGTCTTCGTCTTGCGGTCCGTTCGAATTGGCAGGGGTCAATCTGGAGGCAACCATGGTCTGGACAATAATCCCGTAACAATGAACAAACATCAAATACAGCCGTTGCGGCAATCGCCAGATCCTACATCGTTCGGGATATGCCGCTCTAGAGGCGCCTGGGCAGCCAGGTTGCCGCCACCCCGACCGTCAGCGCCAGCAGGCCGCACGCCACAAACACCACGCGAAAATCGAACACGGTCAGCAACAAAGCGTAGGTGGCGGAGGGGATGAACTCCGCCGTGTCGACATAGGTGCGGAACACGGTGGCGAGCTGCGGCAGCTCGCGCGGCCGGGCGAAGCGCATGAACGGGATGTTGCCCAGCGAATCCAGCGTCACGATGAAGACCGCCGCCAGCAAGAGGTTCAGGCTGAACAGCAGCGGATGGTCGTAGAGCAGGATGCCGCCGATGGTGAGCGCACCGCCCATCCAGAAGGCGCCGACGATCGGACGGCGGATGCCGAGCTTCTGCGCCACCATCCTGACCAGCGGCGACAGGCCGAGCAGCAGGTTGCCGCACCCGACCAGCCAGCCGGCCCAGCTCTCGTCGATTCCATGATCCTGCAGATAGAGCGCCGGATAGGTGAAGAACATCGACCACCAGGCCGAACGTCCGAACACGATCAGCCAGCTGAGCCGCAGCCGCTTCTGCGAGGCGAAGCGCCAGATCATGGTGATCGGGTTGCGCGGCGGCAGAGTGGTGGCCTTGCTGCGCTCGCCCACCTGCAGTCGCCGGAAATAGAGAATGAGGACCAGGTGGATCGCAATCGACAGCGCGGCCGGCGCCACGACGCCGTGCCGGACATAGAGCGACACGCCGATCACCGGCCCGAATCCCCAGGCCAGGCAGCTGGTGAACAGGCGCAAAGTTTCCGATCGCACCAGGTTCTGGCGCGGGATGAAATCGACGATGAACAGGATCAGGCACACGCTGCCGATCACGCCGCTCAACGCGCGCCCCACCATGCCGAGTCCCAGGCCCGGAATGGTGGAGGTGGCAAGCCCCGCCATGCCGATCATGCAAGCGAGGATGCCGGTGACATAGGTTGCGTTGCGCCCCAGCCGGTAGATCACGAACGGCGTCAGGAAGGTGGCGAGGAAGCTCACCATCGCGACCGTCGAATAGGTGGTGCCGACATAGGAATCGGCATCGCTCTCCGAGATCGTCTTGTAGATCGAATAGGCGTGCAGCGGGATAACGGTCGCCGTCACGGCGCGCGCCGCGGAATCGAGCGCATAGATCGCGGCAAACGATCCCGGCCCCGGAACCAGTAGGGCCGACGGCAACGCGGCAAGGCGGGAGGACATGGAGGGGTGCGGCGACTCGGGCAGTGACGGCGCATTCTAGTGTCCGTCCCGCCGCCGTGCCAGCGCGCCCAACGCATGGCGCAATGCAAAGCGCGCGCTAGTGCTCTCGGGATTGCCCCTTCCTCCACCGTCGCCTAACGTCTCCGGCGGAAAGGGAGGCTGATGACCGACGCCGGACAGACCGACCGCGAGCCGCGCCATCCGGACCTGCTGCGGCTCATCGAGTATTGGCGCAGCAAGCGCGGCACGCGTCGCTTTCCCAGCCGAGCGGATCTCGATCCGCTCGATCTCGGCTTCATGCTGGGGCGGATCGCCTTGACCGAAGTGCATGAGGAGCCGCGCCGCTACCGGCTGCGGCTGGTCGGTTCCTGGTGGGCGGCGCTGGTCGGGTTCGAATCGACTGGCATGTGGCTCGAGGACTGGCCGAACGCCAACCAGCGCAAGCTGACCGCCGAGACCTACGAGACGCTGATCGCCGCCCGCCGGCCGCTCTGCGCCCAGCGCGACGCCTGGGTGGACGACCAGAAGCTCGACTACGAGATCCTGCTGCTCCCCCTCTCCGACGACGATTCCCGCATCTCCATGATCGTGACCGGCATCGGGCCTGGTTAGGATTCTTCTATCCGCCATCAAAGTCCCCCTCTCCCCTCGCGGGAGAGGGTTGCGAAGGCTTAGTGAGGCGAAGCCGAACTTAGCCGGAGCTGGGTGAGGGGGCTGCGCCCCCTGGATGAATGTCCGCATTCAACGAGAGGCGCACAGCGCGCGAGCGCTATTGTCTCGAAGTACGGCATATGGATTTGGCGCTCTCGCGAGCGCGCGCACCTCTCGGTGCGCGACCCCCTCATCCAACTTCGGCTAAGCTCGCTCACGCTCGCTAAGCCTCCGTATCCTTCTCCCGCAAGGGGAGAAGGGCTTTTCTTGTGGTTAGGCGTGAAGGTCGATTGATCAATGACATCACCCCCGCAATTGCGTCCCTCGCCGCCTTCCCCTAACCTCGCTCCCAGAACGGGGAGACATATGACCGACGAGCTCTACCGCCTGAGTGCGCGCGACGCGGTGCGCCGCCTGCGCGCCGGAGACGTGTCGCCGCTGGACCTCATCGACGCGGTGGAGAAGCGCGCCGCCCAGGTCGACGGCGCCGTCAATGCCTGGGTGACGCCGTGCTACGACCGTGCGCGTGACCATGCGCGCCGCCTCATGAAGCTGCCGCCGGCGGAGCGCGGCCTGCTCTGCGGGCTGCCGGTCGGGATCAAGGACCTCAACGACGTCGCCGGCGTGCGCACCACCTACGGCTCGCCGATCTTCGCCGACAACGTGCCGGCGGTCTCCGACATCATGGTGGAGAATATCGAGGTCAAGGGCGGCATCGTGGTCGGCAAGACCAACACGCCGGAATTCGGCGCCGGCGCCAACACCTTCAATCCGGTGTTCGGCGAGACCCGCAATCCGTGGAATCCCGCGCTCAACGCCGCTGGCTCCTCCGGCGGCTCGGCGGCGGCGCTCGCCACCGGCATCGTCGCGCTCGCATCCGGCTCCGATCTCGGCGGATCGTTGCGCACGCCCGCCAGCTTCTGCTCGGTGGTCGGATTCAGGCCGAGCCCCGGCCGCGTCGCCAACGGCCCGGCGGAGCAGCGCTTCAACGATCTCTCGGTCGAAGGCCCGATGGCGCGCAATGTGCTCGACACCGCCTTGTTCCTCGACGCCATGAGCGTGTGGCGGGTGGAGGATCCGATCGCCCTGCCGCCGCCGGTCGAGCCGTTCCTCGCCGTCGCCGAACGCCGGACGAAGCCGAAGCGCATCGCCCTCGCGATCGATCTCGGCGGCGCGACGCCGGTCGACCGGCCGACCCGCGCCATCGTGCGCCGGGCCGCCGATGCGCTTGCGAATGCCGGCATCGAGATCGTCGAGGCCTCGCCCGATTTCTCCGGCGCGAAGGAATGTTTCCACGTGCTGCGCGGCCTCGGCTATTCGACCAACATGCAGACGCTGCTGCGCCGGCATCGCGATCAGCTGAAGCCGGATGTCATCTGGAACATCGAGCAGGGCATGGCCCTGACCGCCGAGCGCATCGGCAAGGCGATGCTCTACCGCTCCCGGCTCTATGGCGAGATGGTCAAGTTTCTCCGGCAATATGATTTCCTGCTGACGCCGGCGGCGTGCTGCGCGCCGAACCCGATCGAGGAGCGCTGGGTGCGCGAGGTCGACGGCCACGTGTTCGAGAACTATATCGGCTGGCTCACCTTGCCCGCCTGCATCACCCTCACCACCTGCCCGGCGCTGGCGATGCCTGCCGGCTTCACCGATGACGGCCGCCCGGTCGGCATCCAGCTGGTCGGCAGCCCGCGCGGCGACGCCGAATTGCTCAGCGCCGGCGCCGCGGTCGAGGACATCCTCGGCGTCAACGACGCGGTGCCGATCGACCCCAAGCCCGCCAGGAAGCTGTCATAGGGCCGGCGAGCAACGCGCATCGGAATTTTCGGAAACCATCTTCACGCGGCCGCATTAATCGGTAGAGTTGGATTGCCGGGGGGATCGTCAACAAGGGAGTCGCCATGCGCGTCCTGTTTGTTCACCCGGGTCCGCTGCTGTACACCAAGGTGTTTCTCCGGCTGGAGCCGCTCGGCCTCGAGCTGGTGGCCGCGGCGGCGCGGCGGGCGGGGCACACGGTGCGGCTGCTCGATCTGCAGGTCGAGAGCCACGCGGCCTACTACCGCGCGGTGGCCGATTGGCGGCCCGAAGTCATCGCGTTCTCCTGCAACTACCTTCCCAATGTGCCGGAGATCGTCGACCTCGCCAAGGCGACCAAGGCGCGCGCGCCCGAATGCCTCATCTGCGTGGGCGGGCACAGCGCCTCCTTTGTCGCGCGCGCCATCCTGGAGCATGGCGAAGGCGCCATCGATTGCGTGCTGAAAGGCGAGGGCGAGGCTTCCATCGTCGCGCTGCTGGCGGCCGGACGGGATCCCGACGCGCTTGCCGCGGTTCCCGGCATCGTCACCGCCGCGGGCGACGGGCCGCCGCCGCAATTCGTGCACAATCTCGACGAGCTGAGGCCCGCGCGCGACCTGCTGCCGCATCGCCGCTCCTATTTCATCGGCACGCTGGACCCCGCCGCCTCCATCGAGTTCTCGCGCGGCTGTCCGTGGGACTGCTCGTTCTGCAGCGCCTGGACCTTCTACGGCCGCAGCTATCGGCTGATCAGCCCGGAGTGCGTCGTGGAGGATCTCGCTTCGATCGCGGAACCGGGCATCTTCATCGTGGACGACGTCGCCTTCATCCAGGACCGCCACGGCTTCGCGATCGGCGAGGCGATCGCCAAGCGCGGCATCCGCAAGCGCTACTATCTGGAGACCCGCGCCGATGTCTTGTTGCGCAACAAGGACGTGTTCCGGTTCTGGCGCACGCTCGGCCTCGACTACATTTTCCTGGGCATCGAGGCGATCGACGAGGAGGGCCTGCAGAAGTACCGCAAGCGCGTCTCGCTCGGCCACAATTACGAGGCGCTGGAGTTCGCGCGCACGCTCGGCGTCTCGGTCGCCATCAACATCATCGTCGATCCCGACTGGGACGAGCGGCGCTTCGCGACCGTGCGGGAATGGTGCATGGAGATTCCCGAGATCGTCAATCTCAGCATCAATACGCCCTATCCCGGCACCGAAAGCTGGCTGACCGATGAGCGGCGCCTCGCCACGCGCGACTACCGGCTGTTCGACATCCAGCACGCCGTGCTGCCGACCAGGCTGCCGCTGCCGGTGTTCTATCGCGAGCTGCTGCACACGCAGCGCGTGCTCTACAGCAGGCATTTAAGCTGGATGACCGCGCCAAAGGTCGCGAAGATCGCGCTCCGGCTGCTGCGCCAGGGCCAGACCAACTTCGTCCGCGGCATCCTGCGCTACAATAGCGCCTACAATCTGCAGAAGCTGCTGGACGATCATGGGCGCCCGGTGACCTATCAGGTCAGCTTGCCGCCACCGCCGGTGCAGACGCGGGTGGCGAAGCAGTCCGGACTATACATCCACGTGCCGCGCGGCCGCGCCGGCCGCCACATCGACGAATCCACCGAGCGCTTCGTGGACGCGACGCGCATGAACGGTGCATCCGACAGCCCGGGCACGGCGTGAGCAAGCTCCTTGCCCCAAGCAAGGCCCCCTCTCCCCTCGCGGGAGAGGGTTGCGTAGCCTTGGCGAACGAAGTGAGCTTAGGCGAAGCTGGGTGAGGGGGCCGCGCTGGCCGCGGACGAATGTCCGCATTCGCGGACGGGCGCGCAGCGCGTAGGCGCTACGAGTTTGCGCGGCCTTCCGCGAAAGGCGCTCTGGCGAGCGCGCGCAGCTGCCGCTGCGCTCCCTCATCCAGCTTCGCGTAAGCTCGCTGACGCTCGCTAACGCCTGCAACCTTCTCCCCGCAAGGGGAGAAGGGGTCCTTCTTGGCGATTTGGCTAACGGTATACGATGTTCCCGTGACCACCCACGCGAACCCCGCCGACCCCGCCGATGCGCCCATTCCCTACATGGCGCGCACCCGCGCGTACTATTCCGCGCTCGGCTACACCGAGCCCTATCGCTGGGTGAATTTTGCCGAGGTTCCTTTCGCACCGCTCGCCAAGCCGCTGACGGCGTGCCGGATCGCGCTCGTCACCACCGCCGCGCCTTACGATCCGGCGCGCGGCGACCAGGGGCCGGGCGCTGTCTACAATGCCGGCGCCAAGTTCCACCGCGCCTATGCGCATTCCATCGACGGCGCGCCGGACGTGCGCATCTCTCACGTTACCTACGACCGCACCCACACCAGCGCCGAGGATCCCAATTGCTGGTTCCCGCTCGCGCAGCTGAAGCGTTGCGCCGCCGCCGGGATCATCGGCGCGGTGACGCCGCGCTTCCATGGGGCGCCCACCACGCGCAGCCAGCGCACGACCATCGACGAAGATGCGCCGAACATCCTCGCCGCATTGCGCGAAGATGGGGCCGATGCCGCGATACTGGTGCCGAACTGCCCGATCTGCCATCAGACCGTGAGCCTGGTCGCGCGCCATCTCGAGGCTGCCGGCATGCCGAGCGTGATCATGGGCTGCGCCAAGGACATCGTGGAGCATGTCGGCGTGCCGCGCTTCCTGTTCAGCGATTTTCCGTTGGGCAACAGCGCCGGCAAGCCGCATGACGTCGCCTCGCAAGCGGCAACGCTCGACCTCGCCTTGAATCTGCTGGAACAGGCGACGGCGCCGCGCACCACGTGGCAGTCGTCGCTGCGCTGGTCGGCTGACCCAAGCTGGAAGCGCGACTTCTGCAATATCGAGAAGCTATCGCCCGAAAATCTCACCCGCCTGCGGGCCGAGCACGAGCAGCACCGCGCCACCGCGCGCGTGGATCGCGCTACATCTCGGCCTGGTGGATGATCACCCCGGTCAGCGGATCGACCTCGCACACCCACGGCTTCTGCGCGATCACCTGCTGGACGTATTCGTAGCCCGCTTCCCAGCGCGCGCGGATGCCGGGACCGCTGAAATCGATGTCCTTGGTGTGGTCCTCGTTGTCGAGGCGCGGCGCCAGCAGTCGCACCAGATGCATGGTGGTGCCGCAGCCGTACGATGTCAGCTCCTGGATGGTCGGGTCGCCCGCCATCTCCGCCGGCAGCCGCTTGGTGAGCTCGCGGATCACGTGGCGCAGCCGGTGCAGCTGCTGCTGGCGCGCGACGTGGGAAAGGCCTCGGCTGGAATATTGGATGTCCTTCTGCCGCCCCATCACCTGCCACAAGGTGGACGGCGCCGGGCCGCTCGGCTGCCACATGTTGACGGAGAAGATCACCGAATCGCGCCGCGGCTTGTCGTCGAACACCACCTCGATCGGCGTGTTGGAATAGATGCCGCCGTCCCAATAGGGGTCGCCGTCGATCTCCACCGCGGGGAAGGCCGGCGGCAGCGCGCCCGATGCCATCACGTGATTGCTGTCGAGCTTCATGTCGCGGCTGTCGAAATAACGCATCATGCCGGTGCGCGCGTTGACCGCGCCGACGGTCAGCCGGACATGCTTGCTGTTGAGATAGTCGAAGTCGACCAGCCCGCTCAGCGTCTCCTTGAGCGGCGCCGTCGAATAGTACGAAGCCTGTTCGACGCCCGCCGGAAAATGCAGGCCGAGCCAGGCCAGCGCATTGGGCTGGAAGAATCCGGGAACGCCGCGCGCATAGACGCCAAGATTGGCGACCGCCCCGCCCAGCGAGGCGAGCCAGGTTTCCGCCACATGGGCCGGACTGCGCACGATCTCCCAGAATTCGCGCAGTTTCTCGATGCGGTCCGCGGGTTTGTTGCCGGCGATCAGCGCCGCGTTGATCGCGCCGATCGAGGTGCCGATCACCCAGTCCGGCTCGATGCCCGCTTCGCTCAGGCCCTCATAGACGCCGGCCTGGTAGGCGCCGAGCGCCCCGCCGCCCTGCAGCACCAGCACGATCTGGCCTTTGGGGCGTTCCACGACAGGAGCCTTCTTCGCTTTATCCTTGCCGGACGCGGCTTTCGGCGTCGCCAGCTTCATCTGATCTCTCCCATGCGCGCACAGCTTGCGCAGCTGAAGCATCGGAGAAACTGGGGAAAGAATGAATTGCCGAACGCCTATGAGTTCGATGCCCGACGGGTATAATGGCCCGGCGTACGGGTCGGGGGAGGACAGCCATGAAAGTCGACGGTCGCTGCCATTGCGGTTCCATCACCTACGTCGCGGAAGTCGATCCGGAGAACGTCTATCTCTGCCATTGCACCGATTGCCAGACCCTGAGCGGCGCCGCCTACCGGGTGGTGGCGCAGGCCGAGCCGGGGACCTTCAAGCTCACGTCCGGCGAGCCCAAGACCTACGTGAAGACCGGCGAGAACGGCAACAAGCGGGTGCAGGCCTTCTGCGCCGATTGCGGCACGCCGCTCTATGCCCACGCCCTGGCCGGCGACCCGCACATCCGCCCGCCGATCATCGGCCTCCGGATGGGCGCCATCGCCCAGCGCGACCGGCTGCCACCGAAGGCGCAATATTGGACCCGCTCCCGCCAGCCCTGGGCCGTCGACATCGGCGGGCTCCGGCCGATCGAGAAGCAATAGGCCGCCGGGCTCACGGCATCGGGCTCACAGCATCTCGTACTGCCGCGCCGCGTCCTCGTAGGTGAAGAGGAGTCCCACCTGCTTCTGCGCGACCCAGGCTTCGGCCGGCTCGCCGGATATCAGCCGGCACGCGGTCGCGGTATCGGCGACCGCGCCGCCGTTGAGCCGGTTGGCGAGGTTCAGGATCCCTACCTGGTGCATGGCGATGGTGCCGCTGCCGCAGGCATCCTTGACCAGCAGCACGCAGAAGCCGCGCGGGATCGCGTCGCGCACCGTCGCCGCCACGCAGGCCTCGGTCCACACGCCGCTAACGACCAGCCATTCGATGCCGGCCGCGCGCAGCAGCGGCTCCAGCTCACCGGTCGAGAACGCGCTGGCATCGTTCTTCTCGATCACCGTCTCGCCGCCCTGCGGTGCGACCTCGCTGCAGATCGCGACGTGGGGCGATGCCGCATCGCTAAAGGTCGGCCGCCCCTCCGCCGTCACAGGCTCGAACGGCCGCCGCGCCACCTTCAAGAAATCGCGCATGTAGGCCATGTGAACGACCCGCACGCCATGCGCCCGCGCCGCCTCCAGCAACCGGCGCGCGTTGCCGAGCACGCTGTCGAACTCCGCCGCGACGTAATAGGGATCGCGCCGCTGCTCCTCCTGCAGATCGATCAGGATGAGGGCCGTGCGCTTGGGATCGATGGCGAGGAGCTGCCGCATGGCGCCGATATCGCCGGGAATCGCGGCCGCCGTCTAATGCAAATTTTCGATGCGATGGCGGAGGAAATCGACCAGGCTTCGACCAGAGTCCTACTTGGCCCGCTTAACCTCGAAGATGATCGATGGCCCAAAACCACTCCTGCCTCGCCGATAGTGTCGGCTGGTTGCCAACGAGTATCCAGTCAACCGGATGGACGAATGCCTGCCCCGAGCGCCGTCCGCGAACCCCTTGCCGCAAGTCGGCGGTTGGCATTCGCGCGCACCTAACCTAAGGTCCCGGAGTACGCGAAGGATAATTCGCGGCTGAAATCAATACGACAGTATTTTTGAGGGCCAGGGAGTGCACCATGCACGATCCGGTCGCCTATCGACAGATTCACGGGAGTTGCCATTGCGGCAACGTCCGCGTGAGGCTCGACTGGCCCAATTCTGGGCAGACTATTCCGGTCCGCGCATGCAGTTGCGGCCTATGCACAAAGCATAGGGCAGTCTGGACTTCGCATCCGGACGGTCGTTTCCATCTCCAGATCGACGATGCCTCGCAGGTAAGGCGATATCAGTTCGGGACGAGAACCGCGGACTTTCACATCTGCCTGACGTGCGGCGTGATGCCGATCGCCACATGCATGATCGATGAGACACAGTACGCCGTCATCAACGTGAACACCTTTGACGACGTGGATAGGGCGGACCTCATCGAAACGGCCACGGATTTTGAGGGCGAGACAACGGAGGACCGGCTCGCACGACGGCGACGCAACTGGACGCCAAGTGCGGTCGGTGCTGCGAGTGGCGATTGACCACGCGTGACTGAGCACCGGCAATCTCGATTGCGCGGCCGGGCGCATTGAGAGTCGATCGATTCGAAATCAGAAAGGACGATGCGTGGCACGTAGAAAAGAAACCCGCGCCTTGCCATACCGCCGCACGTCCTCGACGGCGATGCCCTCCATCGCCGGCAGCTCCTCCCTTGCCCCCATCTCCGCCACGATGAGCGCGCCGGGCGCGATCCAGCCGGCCTTGTCCAGCGCGGCGAGCGCCGGCGTTATCAGGCCTTGGCCATAAGGCGGGTCGAGGAACACCAGCGAGCAGGGGGCGTAGCGCGGTTGCGCCTGCGGCGGGGTCAAGGCGTTGCAGGCGAACACCAGCGTGCGCGCGTTCTCGCGGCAAGCACTGATGTTGCGCTTGAGCGCATCGAGCGCGGGCTTGGCCAGCTCCATCGCCACCAGCCGCTCGGCGCCGCGCGACAGCGCTTCGAGGCCGAGCGCGCCCGATCCCGCGAAGGCGTCGAGCACGGCTACGCCCTCGACCGCGTCGAAGCGGTGGATCAGCACATTGAAGATCGCCTGGCGCGCGCGGTCGGAGGTCGGCCGCACATCCTCGCCCTCGGGCACTGAAAGCTTCGTGCCCTTGTGCGAGCCCGCTTCAATGCGCATGACGGGCTGATCCGATGATGAGCGCAAAGAAGTTCCCCCTCTCCCCTTGCGGGAGAGGGCTGCGGAAGCTTAGCGAGCGCAGCGAGCTTAGCTGGAGCTGGGTGAGGGGGCGGCGCCGGTAGGCGCCCAGCGCGCGAGCGCTGAATGGATGGTCTGGCACTCGCAGCTTGGCGCTCTTGCGAGCGCGCGCAACTATCGCTGCGCAACCCCTCATCCAGCTGCGCCTAAGCTCACTTCGTTCGCTAAGGCTCCGCAACCTTCTCCCGCAAGGGGAGAAGGAGAGTATTAGTTGGGTTCGGGCCATGAGCGACCACTCATCGAATGCCGCGAGCCTGTCTCGACCGCTGCTTGCTCCGCCGCGCATCGCGCTTGGGCTCGGCCTGCGCCGCCGGTGCCCGCTTCAGCTTCAGCTGCCCGCTTACCTGGTGCACCTTCTTCTCGCCGAGCTGCTCGCGCAGCACCTTGGCGGGCACTTCCTCGATGTCGCCCGGGTTCAAGTGGCTGCCGAGCTGGAACGGCCCATAGGCGACGCGGATGAGGCGGCTGACCGGCCAACCGAAATGGCCGCAGATCTTGCGGATCTCGCGGTTCTTGCCCTCGGTCAAACTCATGGTCAGCCAGACGTTGTCGCCCTGCTTGCGATCCAGGGTGGCGTGCACCGCGCCATAGCGCACGCCCTCGATTTCGATGCCGCGGCCGAGCTGGTCGAGCTGCTTCTGCTCGACTTCGCCATGCACGCGCACGCGATAGCGCCGCACCCAGCCGGTCGCCGGCAGCTCGAGCCGCCGCGCCAGTGCGCCGTCG
This sequence comes from Dongiaceae bacterium, assembly GCA_041398065.1. GTDB lineage: Bacteria > Pseudomonadota > Alphaproteobacteria > Dongiales > Dongiaceae > Dongia_A. Next base: position 18,014 of record JAWKVL010000032.1, read on the forward strand.
TTGGTGAGCAGCAGCAGCCCTTCGGAATTGAGGTCGAGCCGCCCAACCGAAATCACGCGCGGCATGCCCTCCGGCAGCGAGGCGAACACGGTCGGCCGCCCCTGTGGGTCCTTGGCAGTGGTGACCAGCCCGCGCGGCTTGTAATAGCGGAACAGCCGCGTGCGCTCCGCCGCCGGCAAAGGCTTGCCGTCGATCCGGATGTCGTCGCTCTCCGTGACGTTGAGCGCGGGCGAGGTGAGCTTCTTGCCGTTCACCATGACGCGGCCTTCCAGGATCATCGCCTCCGCGTCGCGCCGCGAGCACACGCCCGCCCGCGCGATCGTTTTCGCGATGCGCTCGCCTTGGGCGATCCGCTCGCCCTCGACCTTCTGGCTCATGTCGTCGCCGCGATCAGGCCGGCGAACAGCTGCTCATCGCCGCTGTGCATCAGGAACTCCGGATGCCATTGCACGCCCAGGCAGAAGCGGTGGATCTTCGATTCGATGCCTTCGATCACGCCGTCCGGCGCCACCGCGTTCACCGTCACCTGCGGCCCGACCTCCTTGACCGCCTGGTGATGCGCGCTGTTGACCGCGAGTTCGGCGGCGCCGGTCAGCCGATGCAGCAGCGTGCCCGCCGTGACGCGCACGATGTGCCCGGGTTCGTCGCGCGGGTTCGGCTGCTCGTGCAGCACGTGTCCCGCCACCTCGTCCTCGATATGCTGGATCAGCGTCCCGCCAAGGATCACGTTGATCAGCTGCTCGCCGCCGCAGATGCCGAGCACCGGCTTGTCCTTGTCCAGCATCGCCTGGGTGACGTCCCACTCGAAGCGCGTGCGCTCTTCCTTCAGCGTCACGGTCGCGTGCCGGGCGGTGGCGCCGAACAGCCTGGGGTCGACGTCGAATCCGCCACCCGTCACCACCAGCGCGTCGATCCGCTCGGCATAGGCTTCCGCCAGGCCCGTCTCGTGCGGCAGGCAGATTGGAATGCCGCCGGCCTTGGCGACGGCCGAGCAATAGTTCTCGCGGATCAGGTAGCGCCCGACCTTGCCGATGCCCGTCGGACCGGCGGTATCCAGGGTCAGGCCGACGATGGGCGGCATGGAAGGCTCCTTGGCTGGGCCGGACCCTAGAGCAGGGCGGGCAGGGCCTCAAGGCCCCAGCCTTGACGCGCGCGCAACGCCCGGGTTCAAGTGCCGCATGACCGCGTACCCGGCGCCGCATCTGGAGCACGATTTCATGGGCCTTGCCTTCCGCCAGGCGGAGGCCGCGGCCGGGCGCGACGAGGTGCCGATCGGCGCGGTGCTGGTCGATTCCGCGACCGGCCAGGTGCTGGCCGCCGACCACAACCGGGTGGAGGAGCTGCACGACCCCACCGCCCATGCCGAGATGCTGGTGATCCGCGCGGTCGCGACCGGGCGCAAGGAGAAGCGCCTGCCCTTGTGCGATCTCTACGTGACGCTCGAACCCTGTCCGATGTGCGCCGCCGCCATCTCCTTCGCCCGCCTGCGCCGCGTCATCTTCGCCGCCCGCGACCCCAAGGGCGGCGGCGTCGAGCACGGCCCGAAGATCTTCCAGCAGCCCACCTGCCACCATCGTCCCGAAGTGTTCGGCGGCCTGGACGAGACCAAGAGCGCCGCGCTGCTGAAAGCGTTCTTCCAGGCGAAGCGCTAGACGCGCTGGCGCGCGCCGATTCTCCAACGATCATCCCGGTCTTGGGCCTGGAACCGCCATCCGCGCCACATCCACTTGCGTGTCGGTTCCTGGCGCAGCACGGATCCGGTCTGTGGTATAGTCCAGCATCCTCGCTGCTCGTTCCATGGTGGAGGATGTCATGTCCCACTCATTTCACGATTTTGAGCATGCCGGATGGGACGATCTGCGCGTGGCCGCGTCCTATCATCGTAACCTCAGCGATCTCACGACAAGCTGCATTCCGGAGCTCTTCCGGCTGGCGCGCTTGAAGCGAGGCGACCGCACGCTCGATGTGGCGTGTGGTGCGGGATACGTTGCGGCAAAGGCATCCGATCAGGGGGCGGAGACCATTGGTCTCGACTTCGCCGCGGCGCAGATCCGATTGGCAGAGCAAACCTACCCTGGCATGCGCTTCATCGAAGGCGACGCCGGTGCGCTGCCGTTCCCGAGCGCGGACTTCGATGTCGTGTTCAACGCTTTCGGGCTGCCCCATATGCCCGATCCGGCCAAGGTTGTGGCGGAAGCCTATCGCGTGCTCAAGCCCGCTGGACGGTTTGCCTACGCGTCGTGGGCCGAGGCCGCGAAGTGCGTGGCTTTTTCGATGATCTATGACGCCATTCGCACGTGCGGCACGCTCGACGTGGGATTGCCCCCAGGTCCGAATTTCTTCAGCTATGGCGATCCGAAATACGCCGAGGCGTTGCTCGATCAGGCCGGCTTTGTGAATGTGACGACGTCCGAGGTTCCGCTGGTTTGGCGAGTGGATTCCCCTGACGTGATCATCGATGCCATCCTGACCGGAACCGTGCGTGCCTCGGCCGCTCTCAAGGGCCAGAGCCCCGATAGCCTGACGCGGATCAAACAGTATATGCGCGAACGCATTGCGGGCTTCGCGAAGGCCGGCATGTATCAAGTTCCAGCGCCGGCGCTGGTGGTCGCTGCGGTCAAGCCCGACTAGCGGCGGCTGAGGAGATGCGAACGGCGGGCCGGGACGGCAAGCGATCCAGCGTCCGGTAGCACGCTGTGCCCGCCGCCATCCCGCCCGGACTTGTCAATTGTACTGCGGCAGCGAGCAGGTGACCCCGCCGTCGGGATCTGTACTCATGCCGCCCTTGGCCTTGTCGCAGGCCTGCACGAAACCGTTGGCGCACCAGTCGGAGCTGGCGGGCTTGCAGCTGATCTCGATCGCCTGGCGGTTGCGCCCCTTGGCGGCCAGGTCGAAGGCGTTCTGGGCGTCCCGCGTCGTTTGCGCGCGCAGCACTTTCGCTTTCTTGGTGGTCGCAGCCTCCGCGTTCTGCAGATCCGACATGCCCATCTGGATGATGAACTTCTCCTCGGCGGCGGCGGGCGTGCCGAGCGTGGCGGCGGCCGCGGTCAGCAATACGAGCGAACAGATGAGTCTCTTCATCGCACTCTCCTCTTCCTCGGGGTGGATTCCGGTGTCGTCGTCGCTGTACGGGGTTGCGCGGTTAACGCGCCGCCCGGAAGTGTGACTCATGCCGCCGCAAACCGCCACCGCCCGCGCGATCACGTTTTCGTACCGCCGCGCATTTCCGGCACCTCTCCCCAATGTCATCCCCGGTCGCGCAGGTTTGCTGCTTGTCCGGGATGACAAGAGTGAGCACGCGTAGTTGTGTCAAAGCGCTTGCGGTCTTGTTAATAGCCGCCTTCGTCAAGGCAAGCGTTGGTCATTCGAGATTCACGAGCCGCCGCCGTCTTCACGTCCGGACTTGCGTGGGCGATCTCGGACGATATCTGCACTGAATCGAGCAACTGCATGACATGGTAGGTCGCCACCACTTCCCCGGAGCTGCGCACCACAATATCGGCGGCGGTCCGCTTTTTGTTCCACATTATGCTCTTTTGGATGGATGAGCTGCTTTGCAGCGTAGTGTCAACGTCTCGGTAGACGCAGTTCGCGACCATCTCAATGTCGCCTTCTTGACCGCCAGAAGTCGCCTGACTTGAGTCAGCATAACCGTGCGACAGCGCAATAATAGAGAGTATCAGGTGCCAAGGTCGCAACGATATGCTCCCTCAGTGATCGCTATCACTGAGGGAGGATATTCTCGATGCATCAGATCGGCAACCGATCCAGCATGCGGTACCACCACACGCTCGGCGCCAGGAACCATGGGTTGCCGGTATACATCGGCCGGGTCTGGAACGGCACGTTGTCCAAGGCGGTCTTGCCCTCCGCTTTGCCCAGCACCTGCTGTCCCACGCGCATGCCGAAATAGGTGGCGAGCGAGACGCCCGATCCGCAATAGCCCATTGCGTAATGGACGCCGTCCTGCTTGCCGACATGCGGCAGCGTGTCGAAGGTGTAAGCGACAAACCCCATCCAGGAATGCGTCACGTGCGCGTCCTTCATGGATGGGAAGATGTCGCTGAGGCACTTGTGCAGGCGCGGCGCGCTGATGAGCGGATTGGTCTCCATATAGGCGACGCGCCCGCCGAACAGGATGGAGCGGTGGTCCGGCGACAGGCGGTAATAGAACACCACGCGCCGCGTGTCGCTCACCATGCGGTCGTGCGGGATGAGCGCCTCCATCTCTTTCGGATCGCGTGGCTCGGTGGCGATGATGTAGCTGCCGATCGGGATGACGCGCCGCCGCTGCCAGGGCGAGAGCGGGCCGCTATAGCCGTTGGTCGCCACCACCACGTCGCGCGCGACGATTGTGCCCTTCGCGGTCTTGACGCGGAACTTCTCGCCCTCGCGCGCGATCGCGTGCGCCGCACATTGGTCGATCACCTGCACACCCGCCGCGCGCGCGATGCGCAGCAGCTCGAGGTGATATTTGCCCGGATGCAGCGCCCCGGTCAGCGGATAGACCGCGCCGCCGTGATAGAGGTCGGAGGCGATCTCGCGATGCTGCTCCGCTTTCGGCACCATTTCCATCGGCACCTCCAGCCCCTTGGGCTGGTTGCCGGCGAACTTCGCCAGCGCGTCGTATTGCCGGGCATTGTGCGCGGCGTGATAGCGCCCGACCCGCCGCCAGTCGCACTCCAGCTTCTCCTCGCGGATCAGATGGTCGACGTATTCGAGCGCGTTCAGCCCTTCCTTGCGGATCGCGAACGCCATCTCCTGATTGTGCCGTCCGGAGAGCGCCGTGTAGCTCGGCTTGATGCTGGTGGAGACCTGCCCGCCGTTGCGGCTTGAACAACCCCAGCCCGCGCTCTCCGCATCGATCACCAGCGTGGAGCGCCCGCCCTTCGCCGTTTCGCGCGCCGCCATCAGTCCGGTATAGCCCGAGCCGATCACCAGCACGTCGATCTCGTTCGGCAGCGGCGCGTTCGGCACGTGCGGCCGCGGCGCGTCCTTCCACCAGTACGGCTCGGACTTGAAGCCGGCGGTGAAGAGGTGATCGGGAGTCATCGCATGTCCTCCCTCGCCACCGCGCGCCAGCCGATGTCGCGGCGGCAGAAACCTTCCGGCCAGTCGATCGCGTCGACCAGCGCATAGGCGTTGCGCTGCGCCTCGCGCACGTTCTTGCCGAGCGCCGTCGCCGCCAGCACGCGCCCGCCATGGGCCTCGATCGCGCCCTGCGCGTTCTTCCTGGTGCCGCAATGGAACACCACTGCGTCGTCCTGTTCCGCCGGAATGTTGCGGATGACGCTGCCGGGCTTGGTGGAGCCGGGATAGCCGCGCGTCGCCATCACCACGGTCAGCGCGCTCTCCGGGTACCAGCGCAAGGCGAAATCCTCGAGCGTGCCGTCGACGCAGGCCTGCAGCGCCGGCAAGATGTCCGACATCATGCGGATGCACAGCACCTCGCATTCCGGATCGCCGAAGCGCGCATTGAACTCGATCAGCTTCGGCCCGTCTTTGGTGACCATGATGCCCGCGAACAGCACGCCTTTGAATTCCCGCCCTTCGGCCTTCAGTCCCGCGATCGCCGGACGCACGATCTCCGCCATGATGCGCGCCTCGATCTCCGGCGTCGCGACCGGCGCCGGCGAATAGGCGCCCATGCCGCCGGTGTTGGGTCCGGTGTCGCCGTCGCCGACCTGCTTGTGGTCCTGCGCGCTGATCATCGGCAGCACGTGCTCGCCGTCGCTGAGCGCGAAGAACGACAACTCCTCGCCCTCCAGGAACTCCTCGACCACCACGCTGTCGCCGGCACGCCCGAACTGATGGCCGACCATCATGCCGTCGATCGCCGCTTCGGCCTCGCCGTGGCTGGCGCAGATAATGACGCCCTTGCCGGCAGCCAGGCCGTCGGCCTTGATGACGACTGGCACGGGCAGGGTGCGGGCGAAGATCTTCGCCTTCTCCGCGTCGACGAAGCGGTGATAGCGCGCGGTCGGGATCTTGTGGCGCGCGCACAGATCCTTCATGAAGCCTTTGGACCCTTCGATCTCCGCCGCGTTCCGGCGCGGACCGAAGGCGCGGATGCCGGCCTCCTCCAGCCGGTCCACCAGCCCCTTGACCAGCGGCGCTTCCGGCCCGACCACCACCAGGTCGATCTCGCGCGTGACCGCGAACTCGGTGAGCTTCTCGATGTCCTCAGCGCCGATCGCGACGCACTCCGCGACCTCGGCGATGCCGGCATTGCCGGGCGCGCAATAGAGCGTGTCGGCGAGCGGCGAAGCGGCAATTTTCCAGCACAAGGCGTGCTCGCGTCCGCCCGACCCAACCACCAGGATTCGCATGAAAAACCGCCCTCAAGACCCGTGACCGCGGCTCACCCGATAACATAGAATACCGGGCCATGACAGAGATTCGCAGCCCCGACATTCCGGTCACCCACAATCTCGCAGAACTGACGGTCAGCGAGCTTTCCGCCGCCATCAAGCGCACGCTCGAGAGCGGCTTCGAGCGCGTGCGCGTGCGCGGCGAGATTTCCGGCTTCAAGCGCGCCGCCTCCGGCCACCTTTACATGCAGCTCAAGGACGATGCCGCCGCCATCAAGACGGTATGCTGGAAAGGCGTCGCCGGCCGCCTCGGCATCGCGCCGGAGGATGGGCTGGAAGTGATCGCGACCGGCCGCATCACCTCCTATGCCGAGCGCTCGGAATACCAGCTGGTGGTCGAGCGCATGGAGCTGGCCGGGCTCGGCGCACTCCTGAAGATGCTGGAGGAGCGCAAGAAGAAGCTCGCCGCCGAAGGCCTGTTCGACGCCGCGCGCAAGCGGCCGATCCCGCTGCTGCCCGACGTCATCGGCGTCGTCACCTCGCCGAGCGGCGCCGTCATCCGCGACATCCTGCACCGGCTGGAGGATCGCTTCCCGCGCCACGTCCTGGTGTGGCCGGTGCTGGTGCAGGGCGAAGGCGCCGCCCAGCAGGTCGCCAACGCGATCCGCGGCTTCAACGATCTGCCTGCCGGCGGACGGGTGCCGCGCCCCGATGTGCTGATCGTCGCGCGCGGCGGCGGTTCGCTCGAAGATTTGATGGCCTTCAACGAGGAAATCGTGGTGCGCGCCGCCGCGGCCAGCGAGATCCCGCTGATCTCCGCCGTCGGGCATGAGACCGACACCACCCTGATCGATTTCGCGTCCGACCTGCGCGCGCCCACGCCGACCGCCGCCGCTGAAATGGCGGTTCCGGTGCGCGCCGACCTGATCGCGGAAGTGATCCAATGCGGCCATCGACTGGCGCGTGCTGCATCGCGTCAGATCGCGGAACAGCGCCTGATGGTCGAAGGATTGGGGCGCGGCCTGCCCGATCCGGTCCGCGTGATCCAGGAGAAGATCCAGCAGCTCGATCACTGGACCGAGCGGCGCGACAACGCCCAGCGCGGCTTCTTCGATCGCAAACGCGATGCCTTGAACGCGCTGGCGGGCCGCTTGCGCACGCCGCGCGACCAGATCGCCGCCATGGGGAGTGCGCTGGGCTACGCTATCTCGCACCTCGCCACCAGCATAGGCGCCGCGATCGAGCGTTCCGGCCGGCGCCTCGACAACGCGACTGCGCATCTGCGGCCCAAGCTGCTGCGCGATCTGATCGAGCGCCGTTCCGACGCGCTGGAGAGCTGTGTCGCCCTGCTCGAGTCCTATTCCTACGAGCACGTGCTGAAGCGCGGCTTCGCCTTGGTGCGCGACGAGCATGACGAGCCGTTGACCAGCGCCGCCGCGCTTTCGCCCGGCATGGCGATCTCGCTGCAATTCCACGACGCCCGCGCCCGCGCCACCGTCGACGGCAGCAGCGCAGCGCCGAAACGCAAGCCATCGAAACCGCAGAAGCAGGGGACGTTGCTGTGAGAATTCTGCTGGCTCTTGTTCTGATGCTGCTTCCGGTGAGCAGCGCATCCGCAATCGAGCTCACCGGCCACCTTGCGCAGGGCGGCCTGGTCATGGGCCATGCCAATCCCGGCGCCAAGGTGATGCTTGGCGACCGGTCGGTGATGGTCGGCGCGGACGGCTTGTTCGTGTTCGGCTTCGGGCGCGACCAGGCGCCGGATGCGCAGCTCACCATCGTCCAGCCGGACGGCGCGACGGAGCGGCAGCAGCTCGCGATCGAGCAGCGCACCTTCGACATCCAGCGCATCAACGGCATGGAGCAATCCAAGGTCACGCCCAACCCCGCCGACCTTGCGCGCATCAAGTCCGACCAGGAGAAGATCAACGCGGTGCGCGGCAACCCGACCGGCCTCGAGGATTTCCTGACGCCCTTCATCTGGCCGGCGCATGGCCCGATCAGCGGCGTCTATGGCAGCCAGCGCATCCTGAACGGCGAGCCGCGCGCTCCGCATTACGGCCTCGACATCGCCGCCCCCGAAGGCAGCCCGATCGTCGCGCCCGCCGCCGGCACGATCCGGCTGGTGGAGCCCGACTTCTTCCTGACCGGCGGCACCATCATCCTCGATCACGGGTTCGGCGTGCAGTCGGTCTTCATCCACATGAAGGCGGTGCTGGCGAAGGTCGGCAAGCATGTCGAGCAGGGCGAGGTGATCGGCTATGTGGGCAAGACCGGCCGCGCCACCGGCCCGCATCTGCACTGGGGCATGAACTGGCTCGACGTGCGGCTCGATCCGGCCTTCTGGGTGCCCGTCGGCGGCAACCTCGCGGCGCAGAACTAGCACGTCGGCCCACAAAGTCGCGGGCTAAAGACGGATCAAGGTCGGCCTGAAGCAGGCGAAGCAATCAACGGCCGGAAACTCTCATGCGAGAGCTCGCGTCCTGCCCTTGGCGGCGCAATCGGACGGCAAACCAGCTTTTCCAAAGTTGGACGCTGACCGGACGCGTCGGACACAGACGGTCAACACTCCTCATCCTTAGGTGACGTCGCTCCTCTGGTGAGCGCGGAACAAGCGTCAGATGGCCTTGGCTATCCACCCGCCCGCAAACGCCTGACGAGATCGTCAGTTCTTTGATCGAAGGGGCGTCTGATGCCTATGTCCTCGAGGCAGTACCCATTGAGCATGCGCAATTCGCGCCTTGTCGCCCTGTGCCGCGCTTCATCTTGCAGCCAACAAGATACATTGCAAGGACGAAGCCGGTCACCGATACATGCAAGCCGCTCTAGGAATGCGCGGCCAAGGTCCTTCAATTCACGACTGACGGAGCTATCAGCCTTGTCTTGATTTACGGCAAACATGACTTCCTGCCTCATCCTCTGGTGACGTGAGAATACCGGGACCTCGCCACGCAGACTTTTGGAACACCTTAGTTGTTCCTTAGGATCGTCTTCGTTTTTCCGCGGTTCGGGGTGTGCTAAGGTCAGCGCATAGCAGCGGCCAGGGGTGGCAAGTTGCTCTATTTGTTCGAAGATTATGGGCTGGATACGGACCGTCGCGAGCTCTATCGCGCAACGAGCCTGATATCAGTGGAGCCCAAAGTATTCGACCTTCTCGTTCATGTAATTCGCAATCGCGAGCGCGTGGTCAGCAAAGATGACCTCGTCGCCACCATCTGGAATGGGCGCATCGTCTCCGAGTCGGCACTGACCACCTGCATCAATGCCGCACGGACGGCGATTGGCGATAGCGGCGAGGCACAGCGCCTGATAAGGACCTTGCCCCGCAAGGGTATCCGCTTCGTTGGAATTGTGAGGGAAGAAGAGGGGAATCGTGTCGCCGTGGCGCCAACCGTCCACGCTCGCGAAACTTCGCACCCGTCTCTTGCTCTCCCGGACAAGCCATCGATCGCCGTGCTGCCGTTCGAGAACTTGAGCGGTGACCCCGCGCAGGAGTATTTCGCCGACGGTATGGTGGAGGACATTATCACGGCGCTGTCACGTATGCGCTGGCTGTTCGTCATCGCCCGTAATTCGAGCTTCGCCTACAAGGGGCGTGCCGTGGACGTGAGGCAAGTCGGACGCGAATTGGGGGTGCGCTATGTCCTCGAAGGCAGCGTGCGCAAAGCGGGCAACAGGGTTCGTATTGCGGGCCAGCTGATCGATGCGTCGACTGGGGCGAATATGTGGGCGGATCGCTTCGAAGGGCAGCTGGAGGACATCTTCGATCTCCAGGACCAGGTGACTGCCAGCGTGGTTGGCGCGATTGCGCCGAAACTGGAACAGGCCGAGATCGAGCGTGCCAAGCGCAAGCCGACCGAGAACCTGGACGCCTACGACCACTTCCTGCGGGGCATGGCCTGTGTTCATCGCTGGACGCGGGAGGCCAACGCAGAGGCGCTGCGGCACTTCGCCAGGGCCATCCAACTCGACCCCGATTTCGCCGCCGCCTACGGCATGGCGGCACGCTGCTACGCGCAGCGCAAGGGCAGCGGCTGGACCGTCGATCGGCCGAATGAAACCGCTGAAGCCGGGCGCCTTGCCAGGCGAGCGGCGACGTTGGGAAGGGACGATGCGGTCGCGCTCTCCACGGCTGGGATGGCACTGGCCTTTGTCGTCGGCGACCTCGATGGCGGCGCAACCTTGATCGCCCGCGCCAGAGTGCTCGATCCCAACTCGGCGTCAGCTTGGCAGTTCAGTGGCTGGGTGCAGGTCTGGCTTGGTAAACCCGAGGTCGCGATCGAGCACGTTGCTCATGCCATGCGGCTGAGTCCGTCCGATCCACATGTTTTCAACATGCAGGCCGCCGCCGCATCGGCTCATTTTTTTGCAGGCCGCTGCGCCGAGGCCTCGTCCTGGGCGGAAGCGGCAGTAGGCCAGCAGCCTAATCACCTCATCGGGCAATGCATCCTCGCAGCGAGCAGCGCACTTTGCGAGCGGCCGACAGAAGCACGCAATGCCATGATACTCTTGCGTCAGCTTGAGCCCACGCTGAGTTTGTCCAATCTCAAGGATTTGTTCCCTCTCAAGCGTTCGGAGGATCTGGTCAGGTTGGCCGAGGGCTTGCGCAAGGCTGGCCTGCCGGAATGAGTCGACCATTTCAACGTCTTGCCTTGACACAAGGCTGATTGCCGCACTTCTGCGACCTGCCGGCGACACTGGGCGAGGTCCGTTGCCGAGGGTCCAGCTGACGCACCGATTCAAGTCCGGTGGGGCCCGACTTCTTCCTCACCGGCGGCACCATCATCCTCGATCACGGGTTCGGCGTGCAGTCGGTCTTCATCCACATGAAGGCGGTGCTGGCGAAGGTCGGCAAGCATGTCGAGCGGGGCGAGGTGATCGGCTATGTGGGCAAGACCGGCCGCGCCACCGGACCGCACCTGCACTGGGGCATGAACTGGCTCGACGTGCGGCTCGACCCGGCCTTCTGGGTGCCCGCCGGCGGCAACCTCGCGGCGCAGAATTGACGCCCCCAATGCCCGCATCCAGGGTGAGCCGGATGTTGATTATTCCGGCAGTCCCGCTTTGCGCAAGCCGGAGAGGAACGCTTCGCAGCATGCAGGATTCTTGATGCTGGGCTCCAAGTGTCGGCGTACTTGTTCCAGCGTCACATTGGGAACAACGGCGAGCAGGCGCTGGAGCCACTTGTCGGATTCGTGCTTTTGCCCCTGTAGTGCGCAGATGGCGATCTTCAGACGCAGTGCTGGCGCGTAGCTCGGTAGCGCGCGCAGGGAGCGGTCGAGCCAGACGGAGGCATCTCCGTACCGCCCGGCCACAAAATGCGCGAATGCGATGCCGTACCAGGTGATATAGACCAGCGGATCGAGCGGATTGAGCTGGATAGATCGATCGAAGTGCGTGATCGCCGTGGCACTGTCATCGGCGTAAGCCCGAACCATGCCGCTGACCATCCAAGCGCCGGCGGAGTTTGGATTGAGCTGGAGCGAGCGCTCGATCAATGCCAGCGCCTCGTCAGATTCGCCGATCAGGATGCCGAGAGCGATGCCCGCCGTCCACAGCGCCTCGGGATCGTCTTGCCCTTTCCGGGCGGCTTCCCGGGCCAGGCGAACGCCTTCCGCCGTCATCGAGGCAACCCAGCCCCGCTGTCGCTGTCGCATATGGCAATAGGCAGCCAAGCCGTAGGCGGCTGCGAAATTCGGATCGAGCTCGATCGCACGGCCGAGCAGTCGGAGCGCTTCGCGGCTGTCCTCGTATGTCACCGTATTGTGCAGCGCAAGCGCGCGGAGATAGAGATCGTAGGCATCCATGTTTTCCGTCGGCTTGCGGCGCGCGCGCTCGATCTCGGCGTGGCGGAGCCGGGGCTCGATGGCGCCGATCACGCTCGAGGTGATGCGGTCTTGCAGATCGAACACATCGCTCAGGGTGCTGTCGAAGCGGTCGCTCCACAGATGCAGGCCGGTCGTGGCGTCGATCAGCTGGCAGGCGATCCGCACCCGCTCGCCGGCCCTGCGCACGCTGCCTTCGAGCAGGTAGCGGACTCCTAGGCGGCTCCCGATCTCCTTGGCGTCGACCGCCTTGCCCTTGAAGGTGAAGCTCGAGTTGCGGGCGATGACGAACAGCCAGTGCAGGCGCGCCAGCCCGGCGATGATGTCCTCGGTGATGCCGTCGGAGAAATACTCCTGGTCTGGGTCGCCGCTCAGATTGGCGAACGGCAGCACGGCGATCGAGGGCTTCGTTGCGGGGATCGCTTCCGGCCCGGCCTGCCTTGGTTCCACCGCCGCAGCTGGCGCAGGCGATTCCTGCGGCACTCGCCTTGGCGCGATGCGGTTCTGTTGGATGGCCTGATACAGGTATTCCGTCCCGGCCTCCGGCTTGATGCCAAGCTCCTGCTGCAGCCGGTCGCGGCAGGTCTGGTACTGCTTCAACGCCAGTGCCGTTTGCCCCTGCTCGGCATAGATCCGCATGAGCGCGCGGTGCGCGTCTTCGCGCAAGGGGTCGAGTGAAATCAGGCGCCGCGCGGCCGCGACCGCCGGTTCGTGCGCACCGTCCGCCATATGCTGGGCCAGCAGCTTTGCGAGTGCCTCGCGCGCGAGATCGCGCAGGCGCTGCCGCTCCATCAGCAGCCATTCCTCGAACGCAGGGTCGCGCACCTCCAGGCCGTCGAGCAGATCGCCGCGATAGAGGGTCATCGCGCGGGCGACCGAGTCCGGCGTTCCCGTGCGGATCAGCTGCTCGAACTGCGCGACGTCGATCGAGACCGCGACCGCATCCAGCGTCACGAACTCCCGCGCGGACTGCAGTGCGTCGGACCCCGCACCGTCGAGGGCCTTGCGCAGCCGGAGCACGGCTTGCTTCAGGCTGTCGCGCGCCTGCTTGTCGCCGCGTTCGCTCCACAGCATGCCCGCCAGCTTGTCGCGCGAACGTGCTTCGCCTGCCGGCATCGAGAGGTAAGCCAGGAGCGCGCGTTCGCGTCGGCCGGGAAGATCGATTGCCGCGCCGCCCTTTCGCAGTTGGAAGGCGCCAAGCAGAAGGATCTCGATCGAGGTCATCTGGGATGTCTGCGGATCGACTCGTGCCGCGCCGGGAGGGCGAGCCCGGCTCGAATTAACGCTAGTTTTCCGATGACCGCAACCGCGCTGTTCCGATGTCGCCCGCCAACGCCCGGCGCGATCACCGACGGATTACCCGGTTCCAATAGGGTTTCAGCACTCGACCACTTCATTCGACAGGGGAGACGAGTGATGACCGTAATAGCCGCCAGCCATCCACCCGCTCATACCGCCTTTGTGCCGACATCCGACGCCACGGCCTTGGGCCGCCGGGCGGCCGAATTAACAGCGCGGGACCGCTGGACGCGCCCGCAGCTCCTCGCTTATCAGCAGGAACGGCTGTGGGCCGTTCTGCGCCATGCCGTTGATACTTCGCCCTACTACCGCGACACGATTGGCCACTTGGTCGCGCGAGGCGCGCCGCTGGAAGAGTTTCCTGTCCTGACCAAGAAGCAGCTGGTGGCGAATTTCGATCGGATCGTCACCGACCGCCGCCTGTCTCTTGCCACGATCGAACGGCATCTCGCCGGCGCAAATGCCGCCAAACCGATCTTCGGGCAGTACCGCGCCTGCGCCACCGGCGGCACGACCGGCGTGCGCGCGGTCATGGTCTACGACCGGACGGCGTGGGAATACGCGATGGCCAATTCCGCCCGGTTCACGCAGGCGACCGGGGCGCCACGGGGCGCCCGCTTCGTCGGCATCGGAGCCCCGACGCCTCAGCATCTGTCGTGGCGCGTGTACGAGGAGTCGCGTCTCGCCAATCCGGATATGCCACGCCTCTACGTCACCACGCCGATGGATGAGGTCGTGGCGGCGTTGAACTCATATCAGCCGGAGGTCATCGGCACCTACCCGTCCTTCATCCGTCGCCTTGCCGAGGAGCAGCTGGAGGGCCGTCTCAGGATCTCGACCCGCATCTTCACTTCGGTCGCCGAGGCGTTGATGCCGGACGTGCGCGATCTCGCGCGGAAGGTCTGGGGCGCGACGATCTTCGATCGCTATTCCACGACGGAGACTGCCACCGCGGGTGCCGAGTGCGGGCATTCCAGTGGCATCCACCTGCCGGAGGATCTGGTCGTCTTCGAGGCCGTCGATGCGGCCAACCGCAAGGTTCCAGCGGGCACGCCCGGGCTCCGGTTGCTGGTCACGACGCTGACCAACGCGGTCCTGCCGCTTATCCGCTACGAGCTGACAGATATGGTCGCCCTGTCGGACGAAATCTGCGCCTGCGGCCGGCCCTATGCCCGCATCACGTCAATCGATGGACGACGGGAAGAGGTATTACGGCTGCCGCGGCGCGGCGGCGGGCACCTGGAGATTCACGCCTTCCGGCTGGTGTCGCCGCTGATCGGCATGCCCGGCATTCGCCAGTATCAGTTGCTGCCGGGCGCCGGCGACGTGTCGGTCAGGATCTCGGTGCGGGCGGGTGAACCGCAAGCAATCATCCGGGCCGCGGTCGAACGGAGCATTCGGGGCGTGCTGGACAACGCCGGTGTCGCCGAAACCAAGGTCGCGGTGGAGATCGTCGACTTCATCGAACGCTCCGGTTCAGGCGCAAAGATAAAACTGGTGGCCAAGTCCGCGTCGGAGGGGTCCTGCCATGGCCAGACTTGATCTGCTCGATGAGTTCGCCAGTGTCGCAGTCCCGGGCGGGCGCGGACCGGCACGAGCGGGCACCCTGAATCCGGCCCAAGAATGCGGTTCAGCGACACAAGCTGGCGGCCCGCTTTGTTGGTATTCCTCGTTTTCGTAATGTTTGGCATCGCGGCGGATTGAGACAGATCAATACCCGCCGCGCGGCCGGGCATTAGCGTCCTTTCGATGGAAGCGGACGCAACT
The DNA here is from genome assembly GCA_041398065.1 of Dongiaceae bacterium. Lineage (GTDB taxonomy): Bacteria > Pseudomonadota > Alphaproteobacteria > Dongiales > Dongiaceae > Dongia_A. The sequence continues at coordinate 33,216 of JAWKVL010000032.1, forward strand.
CGGCCCGGCAACGTACCGGTGCAACATGCATTGACCTCGATCGAGGCTTACGAAGCCCTGGTCGGCCCGGAGACGGTCGAGCGGATCGCCAGGAAGGCCGAGCAGCTGCGCGATCTGCATATCGTCAACGTCAATTCCACGCATTATGGCGGCGGCGTTGCCGCCACCCTTTCGTCTCTGACGCTGCTCATGAACACGGCCGGCATCAAGACCGGCTGGCGCGTGCTGGAAGGGCGGCCGGACTTCTTCAGCATCACGAAAAAGATGCACAACGCCCTGCAGGGCGACGATATCAATCTCAGCGACCTGAAGCGCGAGATCTACGAGGAAGTCGTGCTCGAGAACGCCACGCGCATGCATCTCGATCACGACGTCGTCATCGTGCACGACCCGCAGCCGCTTCCCCTTATTCAGCACTTCCGCAAGAAGGCGCCGTGGGTCTGGCGCTGCCATGTCGATCTCTCCAACCCGCACAAGGAACTGTGGGGATATCTGGCGCCGTTCATCGAGCGCTACGATGCGGTCGTCCTGTCGCTGCCGGAATATGCGCAGAAGATCGGCACGCCGCAGCGTTTCATCATGCCGGCGATCAACCCGTTCTCGACCACCAACAAGGATCTGAGCGAGGCCGAGATCGAGGGCCGCCTCGCACACTACGGCATTCCGACCGACTTGCCGCTGGTCGTGCAGGTTTCGCGCTTCGACCGGTGGAAGGACCCGCAGGGCGTGATCGACGCATTCCGCATCGCCCGCAAAGAGGTGGACGCGACCTTGGTGCTGGTCGGCAATGTGGCAACCGACGATCCGGAGGGCCAGAGCGTATTCGAGTCGCTGTGCGGCTGCAGGGAGGACCGGATCCGCATCCTGTCGGCCCAGGACACCGCCCTCGTCAATGCCCTGCAGCGCCGCGCGGCGGTCGTCCTGCAGAAATCGACCAGGGAGGGCTTCGGCCTGACGGTGACCGAAGCGATGTGGAAGGGGACGCCGGTGATCGGCGGAAAGGTCGGCGGCATCCGCCACCAGATCGAGGACGGCGTGAACGGCTTCCTGGTCGAGACTCCGGAACAGGCGGCGGCACGGATCGTCCAAGTGCTGAACGATCCCGGATTGCGGAATCAGCTCGGCGCGAAGGCCAGGGAAACGGTACGGTCCCGTTTCCTGTTGACGCGGCTGATGGAAGACTGGATCGACCTGATTGCCGCCTTCGAGCCGCGATTCCATTTGAAGGGAGACGTCGGCGGGTAAAGCCGGCGACGGGAGTGTGACATGACGGCAAATCCGATCATCTGGTTCGAGGATTTGACCATCCAGGACGTGCCGAAGGTCGGCGGCAAGAACGCCTCGCTGGGCGAGATGGTGCGGACGCTGGGCGGCAAGGGCGTGCGGGTTCCCCCGGGATTTGCCACCTCCGCCGGCGCGTACTGGCTCTATCTCGAGAAGAACGGGCTGCGGGACGGGATCAAATCGGCTCTGGCCGACTTGGCGGCCGGGCGGATCACGCTTGCCCAGGCGGGCGATGCGATCCGCCAGTCCTTTCTGCGCGGCGCCTGGCCCGAGGAGATCGCAGCCGCCATCACATCCGCTTATCGCGAACTGTGCCGCCGCATGGGAAAGCCTGACGCCGCAGTCGCCGTCCGCTCGAGCGCGACGGCCGAAGACCTGCCCGATGCCAGCTTCGCCGGCCAGCAGGAGACCTTCCTCAATGTGCGGGGGGAGCGCGCGCTGCTGGTTGCCTGTCGGCGTTGCTACGCATCCCTCTTCACCGACCGCGCCATCAGCTACCGGCAGGCCAAGGGGTTCGATCATCTGAAAGTCGCCCTCTCGGTCGGCATCCAGAGCATGGTGCGCTCGGATCTCGGCGGCGCCGGCGTGATGTTCTCGATCGATACGGAAACCGGCTTCGACAAGGTCGTCCTCATCAATGCCGCCTGGGGGCTGGGAGAGAACGTGGTGCAAGGCGCCGTCGACCCCGACGAGTACCAGATCTTCAGGCCGCTGCTCGCGGACCCGTCGCTGGTGCCGATCATCGAGAAGAAGTGCGGGGGCAAGCAGCGCAAGATGATCTATGCCGCGAGCGAGGACGCGCCGACCAGGAACGTTCCGACGTCGAAAGCCGAGCGCGCCGCCTTCGTGCTGGCCGATCCCGAGATCCTGACGCTGGCGCGCTGGGCCTGCACCATCGAGCAGCATTATGGCCGGCCCATGGACATGGAATGGGCGAAAGACGGCGAAAGCAACCAGCTGTTCATCGTGCAGGCGCGCCCCGAAACCGTGCAGTCGCGTCGCCATGCCGCCGCCCTGAAGACCTACCGCATCAAGAAGAAGGGCCGGACGCTGGCATCCGGCCTCAGTATCGGCGATGCGGCGGTCACCGGCAGCGTCTGCGTGATCGACAGCCCGCGCGAGATCGACCGCTTCGTGGACGGCGCGATCCTGGTCACCGAAACGACCGATCCCGATTGGGTGCCGATCATGAAGCGCGCGGCGGCGATCGTCACCGACCATGGCGGCCGCACCTCGCATGCGGCGATCGTCAGCCGCGAGCTCGGACTGCCGGCAATCGTCGGCACCGGGAATGCCACGCGGCTGCTGCATGACGAGCAGGCGGTGACGGTCTCCTGTGCGGAAGGCGACGAAGGCTTCATCTACGAAGGCGCGGCCGAGATCGAGACCGAGACGCTCGACCTCGGCACGCTTCCGGAAACGCGCACCAGGATCATGCTCAACCTCGCCAATCCCGCGGCCGCCTTCAATTGGTGGCGCCTGCCCGCCGACGGCGTCGGTCTGGCGCGCATGGAATTCGTGGTCGGCAACCATATCAAGGTGCACCCGATGGCGCTGGTCCGCTATCCCGCGCTCAAGGACGATGCGGCCAAGCGGGCGATCGAGGACCTGACCGCCGGCTATGACGACAAGACCGAGTATTTCGTCGACCGGCTGTCCCGCGCCCTCGGGCGCATCGCCGCCGCTTTCCACCCGGCGCCGGTCATCGTCCGGATGAGCGATTTCAAGACCAACGAATATGCCGATCTGGTGGGCGGCGCCGAATTCGAGCCGAAGGAGAGCAATCCGATGATCGGCTTCCGCGGCGCCTCCCGCTACTACTCGCCGCGCTACCGCGAGGGCTTTGCGCTCGAGTGCCGCGCGATCCGCAGGCTGCGGGATGAGATGGGATTGAAGAATGTGATCGTCATGATTCCATTCTGCCGCTCGGTCGGCGAGGCCGACCGCGTCCTCGCGGTGATGGCGGAAAACGGATTGCGGCGGGGTGAGAACGGGCTTCAGATCTACGTCATGTGCGAGATCCCCTCGAACGTGATCCTCGCGAAGGCGTTTGCCGAGCGCTTCGACGGCTTCTCGATCGGCAGCAACGATCTCACGCAGCTCACCCTCGGCGTCGACCGCGATTCGGAGGAGCTGGCGGGCCTGTTCGACGAGCAGGATGAGGCGGTCAAGTGGATGATCCGCAACGTGATCGTCGAGGCGCACAAGGCCGGCGCCAAGGTCGGGCTATGCGGCCAGGCGCCGAGCGATCACCCGGAGTTCGCCGAATTCCTGGTCGAATGCGGAATCGACTCGATCTCGGTCAGCCCCGACAGTTTCGTGGCGGTGAAGCGGCGCGTGGCAGCGGCGGAAAGCGCCGGGGATGAGGTCGGCGGAAAGAAAGTCGGGCGGAAGGTGTGAGCGCGGATCGCCAGGATCTCCATTCGGGCGCCTCGGTGGCGATCATGCCAAATCCTGACACCGCCCTAGCGGTGGCGCTCATAGACAGACCGGTAGGACAACATAGCTGCGTCCATCCAGGAGCGAGCTGGTCCTGCCTGCACAAATGGCCGTCTCCCGGGCGAATCTGTTGACTCAGAAGGAAGACCTAACTGCTCAGGCCTTATGAATAAATTGCTTACCCTCCTTTAAGATTATCGCGTCGATAATCGCGCTCCTAAGCCATTCGATGTATGAGCGTTGCAGCGGAGTGAAGGCCGATGAAATCGTCTTTGGGGGCGCGTCTCTTGTTCAAGTCCGCGCTCGGCCACTCTTTTCTCAAGAACCTGACCATCAACCGCAAGTTCCTGGTGGTGTTCGCGGTGTTGATGGTCAGCCTTGCCGCGCTCGCGATCATCGGCATGAAGGGCATGCGCGACATTCTCGGCACGTTCGACCGGGCGGCCGCGGCCTATGACGCCTCCGATGTGGCAAGTGATTTCGAATCGACCGTCGCGCGCGTGATCGCTTCGCAGAACGCCTATCTGCGCGAGGGCGGGCAGCCGCAGGCGGAGGCCGTGAAGAGCGGCCTGAAGACGATGAGCGACTACAATGCCAGGCTGGCGGAGCTGACCACGAACGCGCCGGAAGCCGGCAAGGTCTCGACGGTCGCCGACATCGTCAAGCGCTACGGCGAGACTTTCGAAGCGCTCTACCGCGCGCGCCAGAGCCGCATGGATGCGGCCGATGAGGCGGCGACCCAGGCCGACCAGCTGTTCGACGCCTTCTCGAAGCTCGCGGCCGGCGCGGCGCAGGGCGGCACCTTGAGCCTGATCCGCAAGTCGGTCGATGCCTACGGCACCTTCGCGCGGCTGAATGGCGACATCATCAGCTATGCCGGCTCGATGAACACGGCCGACGAGACCGCGGCGGCCGACGATCTCGCGATGCTGGAGCAGCAGATCGGCGAGCTCAAGACCTATGCCGTGCTGGGCAATGTCGGGCCGGAATATCAGGCGGTCGCGGCGCGCCTCGACTATTTCAAGCGCGCCTTCGACACCATCCGCAAGACCTCCGCTACGCTCACCGACAGCCAGCGCAAGCTGGGTGGCCTCGACAGCAACATCATGATCCAGTCGGTCGCGTTGAGCTCCTCCTTCACGCGGGCGTTCGAGGGCGCGAAGAAGGAGCTGCAATCCACGATCGCCGGCGCCATCCGCACGCTCATCCTGCTGGCGTTGGCGGTGGCCGTCCTGGCGGCGGTGATGATCTGGCTCATCAGCCGCTCGGTCGCCGGTCCGATCGCCGTGCTGACCGAGGCGATGACGCGCCTCGCCAAGCGCGACTGGTCGACCCCGGTCGAGGGCACCGACCGCAGGGACGAGATCGGCCGCATGGCGGGCGCCCTGCAGGTGTTCAAGGAAAGCGGCCAGTCCGCCGACCAGATGCAGGCGGAGATGGAAGCGGAGCGCACGCGCGTGGCGCAGGAGCAGCGCACCGAGATGATGGACTTCGCCGACCGGTTCGAACGCGCGATCGGCGCGGTGGTCGAGCGGGTCAGCAATTCCGCGCGCGAGATGGCGGCCTTGTCGGAGCAGCTCGCCGCCGGCGTCGAGCGCACCAAGCAGCGCTCGGCCTCCGCCGCCGAAGCCTCGCAGGGCGCCGCCAGCAACGTGCAGACGGTCGCGGCCGCGGTCGAGGAGCTGACCACGACGGTGCAAGAAATTTCCCGCCAGGTCGTCACCTCGCACAAGGCGACGAACGACGCGGTCACGGTCGCCGGCGAAGCGGATACCGAGGTCAGCCAGCTTTCGGACGCGGCGGCGCGCATCGGCGACGTCACCAAGATGATCACCGAGATCGCGGAGCAGACCAACCTCCTGGCGCTCAACGCCACCATCGAGGCGGCGCGCGCCGGCGACGCGGGCAAGGGCTTCGCGGTGGTCGCCGCGGAGGTGAAGAACCTCGCGCAGCAGACCTCGCGCGCGACCGAGCAGATCACCAGCCAGATCGCCGCGATCCAGTCCTCGACCCAGACCACGGTCGGCGCCATCCGCGGCGTCGGCCAGACCATCCGCAAGGTCAACGAGATCTCGCAGGCGGTCGCCGCCGCGATCGAGCAGCAGGACGCCGCCACCCAGGAGATCGCGCGCAACACCCAGCAGGCTTTCAGCGGCACCCAGCGGGTGGCCGGCGACATCGCCGAGGTCACCAGCGTCGCCGCCGACAGCGGCAGCGCCGCCGAGCGCACCCGCGCCAGCGCCGGCGACCTCGCGCGCGAAGCCCAGGAGCTCAGCACCGAACTCGCCACCTTCCTCGCCAAGGTCAGGGCGGCGTAGCGCCCGATCTTCCAGGTGCAACTGCTCTTGCGTTGCGGGAAGGGGATTCGCCGCCGCTACCTGTCCCGGCCCTCGTCGACGAGCCGCAACAAAGCGGCGACCGCCAGCGGATAGCCGTTCGCGCCCAATCCGACGATCACGCCGGTCGCTGCCTTGGAGACGAACGAGCGCTGATAGTGCGCCTCGCGCCGATGAATGTTGGAGATGTGAAGCTCGATGACCGGGCCCTTGAACATCTTCAGCGCATCGAGGATGGCGAGCGACGTGAACGTATAGGCGGCCGCATTGATGATGATGCCGGCACCGTCGTCGATCGCTTCGTGAATCCAGCCGACGATCTCGTGCTCGGCATTGGACTGGTGGAAACGCAGCGGGTAACGCCCGGCCGCCTTCCTGCACATCCGCTCGATCTCGGCAAGCGTCGTCGTCCCGTATATCTCGGGCTCACGCGTGCCAAGGCGATTGAGGTTGGGGCCGTTCAGCACGAAGATCGGTTTCTTCACTTGAGTACTCCTCATCCCTCGTAGCCGAACAGGCGGGGGAGCCACAGAACCGTGTCGGGGACGAACGTGATGATTGCGAGTGCCGCGATCATGGCAACCAGGAACGGCACAATGTCCCGGACGATGTCCCTGAGCGGCACCCCGGTAATCCCGGTCATCACGAACAGCAGCAGCCCATAGGGCGGCGTGACCAGGCCCAGCATGATGTTCACGACCACCATGACCCCGAAATGCACCATGTCGATGCCGAGCGTCTGGGCGGTCGGAATGAACACCGGCACCACGATGAGGAGAATGGCGGTTCCCTCGAGGACGCAGCCGAGCACAAGGAGGATCGCATTGACAAGCAGCAGGAATCCGGTTGGCGACAACGCGAAGCTCGTGAGAAGGCCGCGCACCTCCTGTGGGATGTTCTCGACCGTGACGACGTAGTTGAACACCAGCGCGCCGCCGATGAGCATGCCGATCGATGCCGAGGTGCGGGCGCTCGACAGCAGGGAGGCATAGAGGCTGCGCGGCGAGACGCTGCGATAGACGGCGATCGAGATGACGAGGGCATAGCCGGCGGCCGCCGCCGCTGCCTCGGTCGGGGTCATGATGCCGCTATAGATCCCGCCCAGCAGCACGACCGGCATCATCAGCGCCGGGAACGCCTGCCAGGTGATCCGTGGCAGGTCGCGCAGCGGCGTCGCCAGTTCGACGGGAAAGCCCCGGCGCTTTGCGCTGCCGATGACGAGCGCCATCTGGGCCAGCGCCATCAGAAGCCCCGGAATGACGCCGCCGAGGAACAGGTAGCCGATCGAGGCGTCGGACACGAGGGCATAGATGATCATGGGGATCGACGGCGGAATGATCGGTCCGATGACGGCGGTGGCCGCCGTCAGCGCGGCGGCGAAGCTCGGCGGATACTTGCCGTCCTTGGTCATCATGGTCTGCATCATCTTGCCGGTGCCGGCGGCATCGGCGATCGCCGAGCCGGACATGCCGGCGAAGATGATGCTTTGCAAGATGTTGACGTGCGCCAGCCCACCGCGGAACCGGCCGACGATGGCGTTGCAGAAGCGCAGCAGGCGATCGGTCATGGTGCCGACATTCATCAGCTCCGCCGCCAGCACGAACAGCGGCACGGACAGGATGATATAGTTTGTGTACATCCCGTTCAGGAACTGCTCCGCGACCGTTCCCAGGTCCTGCCCCGTCATCAGCAGATAGAGGACGGATCCGGCGATCATCGCGTGGCCGATCGGAAGGCCGAGGAGTGCAAGGGCGGTGATGACGACGACCGAGATCGAGAACGGGCTGGCCAGGCTCATTCGTCGGATCCGGCCTTGGTCATCCCTGGAACGGCTGCCGGCCTGCTCCACACGGCCTGCCAGCACAGCCAGATGTACCGGACCAGGGCAGCGATCGCGAACACGACATAGATGGAGAACAGGAGATCGAAGCGGATCTTCAGATAGGCGCTGCTCTCCACTTTCATGAACGCAACATAGTCCACGACGGCGGGCAGGGAGATCCCGTACAGCACGACCAGTGCAATGGCGGTGACGATGCACATCGTGCGGCGCACCCTCGGCGAAGCGCTGGCATAGAAGATGTCGAAGCGGACCTCCTCGCTTTCGCGCAGGACGAACGCAGCCCCCCAGAGGACCAGCCAGATCCACATGATCACGGTGACTTCCTGCGTCCACCCGATCGGCAGGTTCAAGAGGTAGCGGAACACGATCTGGATGATGAAGGCGACGAACATCGCCGCCAGCATGGCGGCCAGGATGTTCTCGGCCCGCCGATAGCACCACGCACCCAGTGCCCGGAGCGCTGGAGTCACAATGCGCCTCTCCTTCACGGATCCGCTTAGCCGGCTGGCTGCGTGCGGCGCCCCTTCATCGCGCGACGCCCGTCATCCGCTCCGCCGATAGCATACGATGCGCAAGCGTCAAAGCGCGTTGATCTTGTCGACCATGCCCTTCGGCCAATCCTTGGCGAGATCGGAGGCGAGGTATTTTTCCTGAGCATATTTGCGGAAGGCGTCGACGTCGGGCGTATAGATGTCGAGTCCCTTGCCCTTGAACAGCTCGACCAGTTCCTTCTCCCGCGCCAGATGTTTTTCGGTGCTGAATGCGATGGCCTTGTCCGCCGCCGCCTGGAACCTGGCTTGTTGATCGGCCGACATGTCATTCCACACCTTGGCTGACACGGTCAGGATGTCGAAGCCGATCAGATGCGAGGTCAGCACGATCTGCGACATCACTTCGTAGAACTTCATGTTCTCGACATTGGGTAGGGGATTGTCCTGCCCGTCGATCGCGCCGGTCTGTAGACCCGTATAGACCTCGGCATAGGCCATCGGGACCGGATTGGCGCCGAGCGCGGTCCCCAGGAACTGCCAGGCGTCGCCACCAGGCATGCGCAGCTTGATGCCTGCCATGTCCGCCGGCGTGTTGATTTTCTTCTTGGGCTTCAGCCCCACTTGCCGCGTGCCGAAATAGGTCGGACCGAGGATGTGGATGCCGAGCTGGTCCTCGGCCATCTTCTTCATCTCGATGCCGGGGTCGCTGTTGAAGAACGTCTTCAGGTGCGACGCATCCCGGAACAGATAAGCGGATGTCAGCACCGACCATGCCGGCACCTGCTTCGAGATGTCTTGCGGGGCGATGTTGCCCATCTCGAGATTGCCGCGTTGCAGGGCCACAAGCTCGGTTCCCTGCTTGAACAGGGTCCCGCCGTAATAGCCCTCGAAATCAAAGTCGTCTTTGATCTCGTCCGCGAACATCTTCATCATGTCCGCACGGATATCCTGCTCCGAAAACACGGCCGAGAACCGCAGCTTGGGCTTGTCGGCGGCGAGGGCGGGCAAGGGGAGCGCCGCCGCGATGAGGCCGGCGCCGATCAGGATGTCACGTCGTGTGGCTTGCATGTCGATGTCTCCTCCCGTGGATCGGCGCCCTTTCCGGGCGTCCGGCTTTTGTTGCGCAAAATGTACTAAATGGTTCGTTCAAGTCAACCGGGCGTTCGGGTTGGCCGTGTTTGACGCTCCTTCTATGCTCCGGCCTCCTCGAAGTGCCTCGCCATTGCAGCCTTGTCCGGCTCGAGACCTGTGAACAGCTCGAAGGCGCGAACGGCTTGATTGACCGCCATTCCGAGTCCTGAAAGCGTGCGGCAGCCGATCTGTCGGGCCAGCCGCAGCAAGGCCGTTTCGGCCGGAAAATAGATGATTTCCGCCACCCAGTGCCTCGGCAACAGGAGATCCGCCGCGAAGGGCAGTCCGGGATATTTGTCCATGCCAACAGGCGTCGTGTTCACCACACCCGCCGCGTCGGCGAACGCCACCGCGACATCGGTCGATGCCGCGACGCGGCGGCCGAACCGGGCATTCAGCCGGTCCGCCAGCTGCGTGGCGCGCGGCAGAACCGGGTCGAATACCTCCAGGCGTCCAGCGCCAAGCTCCAGCAGCGCGTGGGCCACCGCCGCGCCGGCACCGCCGGCGCCGAATTGGAGAATATTGCCGAGATCGCAGCCGCCCATGTTCTCGCGAAAGCTCTCGGCGAATCCCCAGCTGTCCGTGTTGTGGCCGACGCTGCCGCCATGATCGAAGACCACCGTGTTGACAGCGCCGATGGTGGCGGCTTCGGAGGACAGATCCGTCAGGAAGGGGATGATGCTCTGCTTGAACGGATGCGTCACGTTCAGGCCGGAGAAGCCGAGCGCCTGTGCTGCGGCCAAGACTTCCCCAATCATGGCGTCATCGAGGCCGAGCTGGTCGAAATCGATGAGCCTGTACGTGTAGTCCAGGCCCAACCGGGACCCTTCGCGCTGGTGCATGATCGGCGAACGCGAAGACCCAATGCCTCTGCCGACGAGGCCAACCAGGATCGATCGGGCAGCGTGATTGCCGGCCGCTCTCGCCGGTATCAGGGCCGACAGCAGGTCGGCAGGTTCCCTCGACAGTGCTTGCAATGAACTGCTCCAGGAGGCGCGGCGGCAAGGGTTCTGGCACACATGATCTTGTTTTTGACCGCGTCCGCACCGTAAATGTTGCAGCCGCGCCCGGTCACAATGTACGAACTGGTTAGTATAATCAAGCCGGCGGCGGTCTTGGGATAGGGGTGGCAATGAGCGCTAGGAAGATCAAGCGGCGGTCGAAGGCCGAGGGGACTCGCACGCAGGACCCGGAGGGCACGCGTAAGAACATTATCGAGATCGCCTCGGAGGAATTCGCGCTGAACGGCCTGGCCGGCGCCCGCATCGACGAAATCGCGGCCCGCACGCGTGCCAGCAAGCGGATGATCTACTACTATTTCGGCGACAAGGAGGGCCTCTATCTCAGCGCGCTCGAGAACGCCTACCAGACAGTCCGGGAAGGCGAGGGTGAGATCGATATCGAGCATCTTCCGCCCCTGGAGGCTCTGAAGCGGTTGGTGGAATTCACCTTCGATCATCACCGCCAGCATGAGGCCTTCATCCGGATGGTGATGATCGAGAACATCCATCACGGCGAATATCTGGAGCGGTCCAGGACCATCCGCCAACTGAACGTGACGGCGATCGACCACATCAAGAAGCTCTATGCCCGCGGCGTGAAGGAAGGGCTGTTCCGCAGGAACCTCGATCCGATCGAGCTGCACTGGCAGATCAGTGCGCTCTGTTTCTTCAACGTTTCCAACCGCGCAACCTTCTCCAAGATCTTCGGGCGCGACTATGGAGCGCCTGACGTCCAGACCTCGCTGCGCAAGAGTGTCGTGGACATGATTGTCCGCTACGTCTTGCGCGCGGACAAGCTGCCCGGCCTCTGACCGACGCGAGAACCTTCGGGCCCACCCTTGACCAGTTTGTCGCCGCAGACATAAACTAACCAGTTAGTACATTGTGCTGCAGCCGTCGTGAGGGAATTTTGAAGACCTCGATTGCGACAGTCTCGATCAGCGGCGACTTCATCGAAAAGCTCTCGGCGATTGCGTCCGCGGGGTTCGACGGCATCGAGATCTTCGAGAACGACTTCCTCGCCTTCGACGGCTCGCCGCGCGACGTGGGCCGGATGGTTCGCGATGCAGGCCTGGCCATCACGCTGTTCCAACCGTTCCGCGACTTCGAAGGGTTGCCGGAGCCGCAGCGCGCCCGCGCCTTCGACCGCGCCGAGCGCAAGTTCGACGTGATGCAGGAACTGGGGACTGATCTCATGTTGATCTGCTCCAACGTCTCGCCGATCTCGCTCGGCGGCATCGACCGGGCGGCGAACGACTTTCACGAGCTCGGCGAGCGCGCGGCCAGACGGGGCCTGAGAGTCGGTTACGAGGCTCTGGCATGGGGCAGGCACATCCATGATCATCGCGATGCGTGGGAGATCGTGCGCCGCGCCGACCATCCGAGTGTCGGCCTGATCCTCGACTCATTTCATGCGCTCGCCCGCAGGATCGACGTGAACTCGATCCGGGCGATTCCGCGCGACAAGATCTTCATCGTGCAGCTCGCGGACGCGCCGGTCATCGACATGGACTATCTCTATTGGAGCCGGCACTTCCGCTGCATGCCCGGCCAGGGCGACCTGCCGGTCAAGGACTTCGTGGCCGCCGTCGCGGCGACCGGCTATGACGGCTTCTTGTCGCTCGAGATCTTCAATGACCAGTTCCGCGGCGGATCGCCCAAGTCCATTGCGCTGGATGGGCGCCGGTCTCTCGCCTATCTCGCCGACCAGATCGCCCGCGAGGTTCCTGCGGTCGCGACGGCGCCGGTGGCGATGCCTGACCGCATTGGCGTGTCCGGTATCGAGTTCGTGGAGTTTGCCGCCAATGAAGCCGAGGCGACGGAGCTTGCTGCATTGTTCCGCACGCTCGGGTTCCGCCGGATCGGCCAGCATGTCTCCAAGGACGTGGCGCTGTTCAGGCAAGGCGACATCAATCTCGTGATCAATACCGAGCGGGAGGGTTTCGCGCACTCGTCTTATCTGGTCCACGGCACATCGGTGTGCGACATCGGGCTGAGAGTCGATGATGCCAAAGCCACCGTCGCCCGCGCCAAGGCCCTGGGCGCGGAATTGTTCGAGCAGACGGTCGGGCCGGGCGAACTCACGATCCCGGCGATACGCGGTGTGGGCGGCGGCGTGATCCATTTCCTTGATCGGAAGCCGGCGCTGGCGCGCGTCTGGGATATCGAGTTCGCGCCGGTCGAGGATCCGAACCCGCCCTTCGACGCCGGGCTCACGCGGATCGATCACCTCGGCCAGACGATGAACTACGAGGAGATGCTGACCTGGCTGCTGTTCTATGTCTCGATCTTCCGCACCCGCAAGACGCCGATGGTCGACGTCGTCGATCCGGGCGGCGTGGTCCGCAGCCAGGCAATCGAGACCGACGACGGAGCCGTGCGCTTGACGCTGAACGGCGCCGAGAATCACCGGACCTTGGCGGGACATTTCATCGCGGAGAGCTTCGGCGCCAGTGTCCAGCATCTCGCCTTCGCGACCGATGACATCTTCTCGACGGCCACGATGCTCAAGGCGAACGGACTGAAGCCGCTCGCGATGCCCCGCAACTACTTTGACGACATCGAGGCAAGGTTCGGACTGGATGGGGCGCTGGTGGATCGCCTGAGGGCGGAGAGCATCCTCTACGACCGGGACCAGCACGGCGAATATTTCCAGCTCTACTGCCCGACCTACGGCGATGGGTTCATCTTCGAAATCGTCGAGCGGCGCGGGCCTTATCGCGGCTATGGCGCGCCGAACGCTTCGTTCAGGATCGCGGCCCAGAAACGGCAATTGCTGCAGGCAAGCGCGCTGGAACGGTGATTGCTCAGATTGGGGCGGGGGAGCGCTACTGTGCCGCTTTCGCGCGGTGCGTCGTGCTTTCCGACACCAGCGTGTCGAACCGCTCTCCGCTGGCGAAGCGCTTCAGATGCTTGGGCAGCGCGACGCCCGGCTTCAGGCGCGGGTCGGCCTCGACCGCGCCGACCACCTGGCGGATCGGAATGACGCCGGCCCAGATGTCGAGCGCGTAGTCCTCTTCGTCGTCCTTCGGCTCGCCGGTGCGCACTTTCGCGGAGGCTTCCTCGATCTCCATCGAAAGCAGCGTGGTGGCCTTCAGCTCCTGCGGGTTGATCGGCCGCAATGACGCGACATGGCCGGGATAGATGCGCTCGATGAAAGTGTCGAGCTCGGCTTCCTTCTCTTTCGGGTCCTCGACGATGCGCGCGCGGCCGAACGCCATCACGGCACGGTAGTTGATCGAGTGATGGAAGCCCGAGCGCGCGACCACGAGTCCGTCGAGCAATGAGACGGTGACGCAGACCGGAATGCCCTCCTTCTGCGCGCGCAGCATGCGGCTTGCCGACGAGCCGTGCCAGTAGAGCGTGCGGCCGCGCCGCCAGTACGCCGTCGGAGTCACGTAGGGCTGTCCGTCGATCACGTAGCCGATATGCGCGATCAGCCCGGCATCGAGGATCGCGAACACGCTCTCCTCGTCGTAGCGGCCGCGCTCGTGCAGGCGCTTGACCTTGGAACGTTGGGTGGGCGTGAAGGCGGTCATCAGGGGGCCTTTCGGGTGGCGGTTCGAGCGGACCTTCCCGGAATTCTAGTTCCATTGAAAGCGCCAGAATCGTAATGTAGACGATACCAGAATTACGCAGGAATTTTTACGCGTGGCCCGTAAAGCCGGAACCGGCGCTCTGCTGCCCCTGGAGCTGGACGGAGCGGGGGATGCACCCCTCTTCCAGCGCCTCTACCTGCAGTTCCGGCAGGGCATCCTCGATGGCCGGCTGAAGCCCGGCGCGCGCCTGCCCGCGACCCGCATTCTGGCGGACGAGCTCGGCATCTCGCGCAACACGGTGCTCACCGCCTACGACCAGCTGGCGAGCGAAGGGTTCCTTGCGCTGCGCCATCGCTCCGGCGTGTTCGTGGCGCGGGACCTGCCGATCGCGCCACCTTCGCCGGCGCCGCCCCCGGCGGCACCGCGGCCGCTGCGCCTCGGCCTGCGCGCGCGCGATGCGGCGCGGGCCGGCCCGACCGGCGTCCATCGCGTGCAGCGCTCCGAGTTTGCCGGCTGCTTCGCGACCGGCGTGCCCGATGTCAGCCAGTTCCCGTTCGATCTGTGGGCGCGGCTGCTGGCGCGCTCGTGGCGCAAGCCGTCGGCGCGCGTGCCGCTGGGCGGCGATGCCGGCGGCCATCCCGCTCTGCGCCAGGCGATCGCCGGTTATCTCGGCGAGGCGCGCGGCATCACCTGCGATCCCGATCACGTGCTGGTGGTGAGCGGCATCCGCCAGGCGCTCGACCTCACCTGCCGGCTGCTGCTCGATCCCGGCGACCAGGTGTGGATGGAGAATCCCGGCTATCCCGGCATCCGCGCCATCCTCGCCGCCAACGGCGCCGAAGTGGTCGGCGTGCCGGTCGACGAAGAGGGGATCGACGTCGTGACCGGCCGCAAGGTCGCCGGCAAGGCGCGGCTGGTGTGCGTCGCGCCCTCGCACCAATACCCGCTCGGCGTCGCGCTGTCGTTGCAGCGGCGGCTGATGCTGCTCGACTGGGCGCGCGATGCCGGGGCTTGGGTGCTGGAGGACGACTGGGACAGCGAGTACCGCTATGCCGGGCGGCCGCTGGCGGCGCTCAAGAGCCTCGATGCCGACAACCGCGTGATCTATGTCGGCACGCTCTCCAAGCTTTTGTTCCCCAGCCTGCGCCTCGGCTACCTGGTGGCGCCGCCGCAGCTGGCCGAGCCGTTCCGCCGCCTGCGCACCGCGCTCGACGACCAGCCCTCGATGGTGGCGCAGCCGGCGCTGGCGGAGCTCATCCGCTCCGGCCACCTCGCCGCCCATGTGCGGCGCATGCGCCAGATCTACGCGGCGCGCCAGCGCGCGTTCCTCAAGGCGGCACGCACCCATCTCGGCGGCCTCATCCACTTCCGCGCGGAAGAGGCCGGCCTGCACCTGGCGGGCACGCTCGGCCGCGGCCTCGGCGGCAAGAGCGACAAGGTGCTGGCCGCCCAAGCCGCGCGCGCGGGGATCCAGCTCGCGGCGCTCTCCGACTATGATCTGTTCGGCGACGGGCCACAGGGCCTGATGTTCGGCTACGCCG
>JAWKVL010000033.1:0-45335 GCA_041398065.1 Dongiaceae bacterium
CACCGGGCAGGCGGTGTTGTCCATGATCAGCGGCACGCCGAGCTCGCGGCCGATATCCGCCACTTCCTTGATCGGGAACACGTGCAGCTTCGGATTGGGCAGGGTCTCCGCGTAGTAGGCGCGCGTCTTGCTGTCGGTCGCCTTGCGGAAGTTCTCCGGGTCGGCCGGATCGACGAAGCGCACTTCGATGCCCTGGGTCTTGAACGTGTTGGCGAACAGGTTCCAGGTGCCGCCATAGAGATCGGTCGAGCTGACGATGTTGTCGCCGGCCTGCGCGATGTTCTGGATCGCCATCGCCGAGGCGGCCTGGCCCGAGCTCACGGCCAAGGCCGCGGCGCCGCCTTCGAGCGCGGCGATGCGCTCTTCGAGCACGGCGCTGGTCGGGTTCATGACGCGCGTGTAGATGTTGCCGAATTCCTTGAGGTCGAACAGGTTGGCCGCGTGCTCGGTGTCGCGGAACTGGTACGATGTGGTCTGGTAGATCGGCACCGCCACCGCGCCGGTGACGGGATCGGACCGGTAGCTCCCGCCGTGCAGCGCGAGGGTCTGGGCATTCTTCGAGTTGTTCATGACTCGGAGTCTCCTTGGTTCTCTGGATGTGAAGTGACCGCCCGCTGCGGATTAGCGCAATGCGGCCTGGCACAGGCACGATGGCCCGCCTGCAGGCTCGGCGGCTTCGGGGCGCAAACTAGGGAAGCACCCTCAAGCGCCGGTCAAAGCCGCATCAAAAAGCCGGGAAATCAGCGGAGCACCGCCGCGATTGGATCGATTTTCAGAGAGGCATGCCTCAGAAGCGACCGTTTTCCGCGCGATCGCGCCTGTGACTTTCAGCCTGTGTGCACGTCGCACACAATCCGCCGAGTCGGCACACGCGCTATCGCATCACCAGCGCGCGATGGACGGCAAAGAGGGCTGGAAAGTCACGTTCAAGGTCATGCCGGACACGGGCCGGTCATCGCAGGTACGCCTCGGTCGCGTAGCGCCGCATCATCTGCTGGCTGTTGAAGCGCGTCCCGATCTTGCTGATCGCTTCCTTCATCATCCAGATCCAGTGATCGCGGTCACTGTGATAGAGCGGCAGCACCTTGCGCTCCAGCGTGTCGTAGAGCAGCGCGGCGTCATCCTCGGCCGCGTCTCCGTTGCCGATCGCCCAGCCGGTCTCGCCGTCGATGCAGCCCTCGACCCACCAGCCGTCAAGCACGCTGACATTGAGCACGCCGTTCAGCGCGGCCTTCATGCCGCTGGTGCCCGACGCCTCCATCGGCGGCAGCGGCGTGTTCAGCCAGATGTCGGCGCCGGCCACCAGGATCTTGGCCAGCCTCATGTCGTAGTTGGCGAGGAACGCCGCCGGAATCTGTCCCGTAAGGTCGCGGATACGGTCGTTGAGTTCCTTGATCAAGGCCTTGCCGCCGGCGTCGCGGTGGTGCGCCTTGCCCGCCAGCACCAGCTGGAACGGCCATTTGGCGTGGATCGCCCGCAGCCGCGCCAAGTCGGAGAAGATGAGATCGGGCCGCTTGTAGCCGGTCATGCGGCGCGCGATGGCGATGATCGGCAGGTCGCGCCGCAGCTCGAGTCCGCTCGCGCGCCTGACTTCATCGAGCAGTTCGTCTTTGGCCTCCATGTGCGCCGCCCAGATCGCCGTGTCGGGCAGCTGATCCGCCATCAACAGATCCTCCGGTGCATGTCCCCAGCACGGTCCGGATTCCTGGAACAGGCGGCTGAAGGCCGCGTGCGTCCAGGTCGGCACGTGCACGCCGTTGGTGATCGCGCGGATGCTGTAGCCCGGGAACATCTTCCGGGTGGTCTCGGCATGTTTCGCGGCCACGCCGTTGACATAGCCGCTCAGATTGAGCGCAAGCCGCGTCATGTTGAGGTTGTCGTCGCCCGCCAGCAGCTTCAGCTGCCCGACCTCCATGAAGTCGCCGAGGAGGCGTTGCACCAGATCGTACTCGAAGCGGTCGTGTCCGGCCTCGACCGGCGTGTGCGTGGTGAAGACCGTCTGCTCGAGCACGTCGTCCGCATCGAAGCGCAAGGCGCCTTCGGGCGGATGGATTCGCGGCCTGGGATGGCGCCGCAGCAGCTCGACGGCCAGCAAGGCGGCATGGCCCTCGTTCATGTGATAAGTCTCGATCGAGAATCCCAGCGCCTGAAGGATGCGCTCGCCGCCGATGCCGAGCACGATCTCCTGCTTCAGCCGATAGCTGTCATCACCGCCGTACAGATGGTCGGTGATGGGACGGTCCAGCGGATGATTTTGGTCGAGCTGGGTGTCCAGCAGGAGGATGGGCACGGCGCTGCCGAGCGGGCAGGCCAGCACGTGAAGCCACGGACGGATCCACACCGCACGCCCCTCGATCCGTACTGCCACCGCGGCATCGAGCGACGTCACCCAGTCCTCGGGCCGCCACGGGTCGTCGTGGTCGATCTGCTCGCCCGCGGCGCTGATCTCCTGACGGAGATATCCTTGCCGGCTGGCGAGCGTGACGAACACGACCGGCAAAGCCAGGTCGGCGCATGATCGTGCCGTGTCGCCGGCCAGGATCCCAAGCCCGCCGGAATAGGTGTGCATCTCCGGACGGATCGCGATCTCCATCGAGAAATAGGCGATGTGGCAGCGAGACAGGAATGGATCGATTGCGGGCATCACAAATTCCTGGGCAAGTTCCTGGGCAAATCCCCTGGCAATTTGCTGGTGGGCGAAAGCGCTCCGTTGCCCGAACGATCTTGGGCTCCCGCGCGCCGGTCGGCGGTTGTCGTGCCGTTTGTCGCGCGCGGCCCTACCCGACCACCACTTCGCTGATCTGGATCACCGGCGTGAGGTCGGTATAGTTCGGGATGTCGCCCAGGATCTCCTCGGCATGCGGGCCGAAGCCCGCCTGGAAGCTCTCCACCGAATCGCAGAAGATGTGGCACATGCCCACATAGGTCGCGGGCGCGCCCGGCTGCCCGCCGCCCAGGCCCTTGTCGACCGTATAGTATTTGCAGGTGTCGCCCATGCGCGCCTTGACCAGCGGCATGTGCTTGTCGCGGTAGTACGCGTGGTCGAACCGGGCGCCGGGTGTGTTCGGATACATCACGCTGACCTTGATCATGTCCGCTCTCCTGCTCTGGCTGACCGTCGGATGGTCGGATCACTGCGCCGGCGCGCGCATCGCCGCCATGCGCTCTGACGCAGAATGATCCCGGCGCGGTGACATCGCAACCCCGCGCTATCCCTGCGGGTCCAGCTGTCACGCCTCCTTGGCAATCTCCATCACGCAATGGACATAATCCATGCCGTGGCCATCCGGGGCGCGCGCGACATCGGCTTCGTAGGCGCCATAGAACGCATCGAGGATCGCCATGCGTTCGGCGGCCGGGCGCGCCGGATCGAGCGCTCCGGCGAACACGGTCTCCGACCAGGAGCGCAGGGTCGGCACATAGGCCTTGGCGAAGGCCGCCGCGTCGCGATGGCTGCGGAACGCCTCGGCATAGGGGCACGGCGTCACCATGGTGGAGATGTGCGCGAGCCTGAGGCCCGCTTGCGACACCGCCGAGTTGGGATCGCGGAACGGCGCCGCGAATTCGTCGGGCGTCTTGTAGAATTGCTGGAACGTCGCGTTGACATATTCGGCGTCGCCGATCCGTCCGGCCGCGTGCAGATCGCGCCAATGCCGCGCGAAGCAATCGAACATGTCGGTGCCGGTGGTGTGGCCCAGATAGCGCCCTTGCTCGTCGATGCAGAAATTGGCCAGCGCCAGGCGGCCGCCCGGCCGGAGCTCGCGGGCGCGCGCCAGCAGGATGGTCTGCCAGTCCGCGAGCCCCTGGTCGCGGAACTGCGCGCGCTCGGCCGGCGCCGCGCCGACCGCCTGCACATGGTCGGCGATCATGCAGGGCCGCCGGCTCAGCCAATGCATCGCGGTCGCCGAGAAGCCGAAGGAGAGCGCGCCGGTGCTGACCACCTGCCGGTAGAAGCTGGTGCCGCTGGCGGCGATGTAGAGGTTCGGGATCTCCGCCAGCGCTGCCGCCTGGCTGCCGCCGAGCAGGCCTTGGGTCAGCCGGAACAAGGTGGAGAAGTCGTTGTGCGGCAGGTCGGTATAGACGATGCAGATCTCGCGGTCCGGTTCGCGTTCGCGGATCGCGGCGACCAGCCGGCGCATCATGTCCATCGAGGTGCCGCCGTCCGCGGCGCCGAAATCGGCGATCGTGAAGGGCAGTCCCGGCGCCAGGCGCGGCATGCGCGCGACCGCCGCGACCACCAGGTCGCCGACCTTGTCGATCACCGTCTTGGCGCCGGTGGTGTGCGCTGAATAATAGCCGGCGCCGCGCATCGCGATCGCCGTGCCGCCGGCACTCATGCTCCGCTCTCCTCGCTGCCGCCGCGCGGTCGCACTATTTCGCGGCGTGCAGGATGATCTGGCCGAAGCCCGCCGCGACGTTGAGGCCCTGGATGCCTTCGACGCTGGCCGGCTGCAATGCGATCTGGTCGTTGCTGCCGCCGACCAGGACATTGGCGCCGAGGCCGAGGCCGACCGAGGCTTCTCCGCTCACGCCGACATACTCGCCGGCCAGCGCACCGCGCTTGACCTGGCCTGGCGCAAACACCACCCAGATCATGTAGGCGCCCTCGGTGAAGCCGAGATCGACGCCGTATTTCTTGATCTCGCCGGTGTAGCGTTCGCCCTTGCCGTCGGTGCGCGTGAACAGGCAGTTGAGCGACTTGGTGGAGCCGAAGATGAAGCCGGTGCCGCCGGCGACCTTGCAGTTCAGCGATCCGACATTGACGCCGGAGCCGGCCTGCGCCCGGTCAGCGGCGATCGGACCAATGGCAAGGATTGCCGCGAGCACAGCGGCCAGGATGCAACGTTTGACCATGTCAGCCCCCTTGGATCAGGCCCCTCGGATCAGGCCCCTCGGATCAGGCCCCTCGGATCAGACTTCTGAGTTCAATCTCTGAGGCAATTGCCTTCGGGGCGAATATTGGTCCCAATCCGCGCGCCCGGCAAGGCCGCGGCTCCGAGGGGGTGGAGCCGGGCCCGCCGGCGGCGCTGAAGAATATTGCAGCGCCTCTTTCACACCGCTTATTTCACCACGTGCCAGACGCCGTCCTCGCCATTGCCTTCGGCGTCGCCCGGCTTGTGGTCATCGTCATAGGTATAGAGCGGCTTGCTGTCGTAGGCCCATTGCCGCTTGCCGTCGGTGCGCTCGACGATCGACATCTCGCCGAACGGCTGGGCGTCGCCGGCGGCGGTGACCGGCGACCATTCGTCCGCGCAGCCGCCATAGCAGCTCGATACGCCGGGGCTGTCCTTGTCGTAGGTGTAGACCGTCATGCCCTCCGGTGTGGTCATGATCTGCCCGGCCGACGTTGCGCGCATGTAATTGCCCGACGGCGTGTAAGCCGCGTTCATCATGTGGTGCTCCATGCCCATGTCATGGTCGGACGAGCAGCCGGCGAGCCCGCCCATGATCACGAAGCCGGACGCCGCGATAAGTCTGGAAAGCGTCATGTGAATCTCCATCCCTGAGAGCGCGCCACCTGAAAGCGTGCCGGGGCGCTCGCACACCCGCGCACCGTCACCCTAACAACCGCGAACCTGACGGCGCTCCGACGCGCCGAACAACTTTTGGTGAGGATGACTGCGCGCCGCACGCGAGACGGACAAGTCTCGGGCCAGTGTGCGCCATGGCCGCCAATCACGAGTCGGATTCGGATAGGCGCGCATGTGAATAGGACGGGATCGCCGATCAGCAGGCCGCGCGTCCCATGGCACACGATTGGTCTACGCCTTCAGGCGTAGCGGCGCGGTAACAAGCTGGCAATTCTCCGCCCGCTAGCATGCGTCCATGCTTACGAATCTCGCGCGTTCCCTGGATTCCATCACCGACCCGAAGCTGGTGCGGGTGCACGATTATTGGCAGCAGGCGCGGGCTGGCAAACCGATGCCGGCGCGTAACGACATCGACCCGCTCGATCTCCGCTACTGCCTGGGTTGGGTCTGCCTGGTGGACGTGGTGCGCGAGCCCGACCGTCACCGCTTTCGATTTCGCTTGGACGGCAGCCACATCGCGCATCTGACCGGGATGGACCTGACCGGCCGTCACGCCGACGAGCTGGAGGATCCGCCGTACCGCGACCTCGTCACCGCCGTCTATGATCGGGTCGTCGCCACCAAGGCGCCGGTCTTCATCGCCAACATCGCGCATTGGCGCGACCGCGGCTATCGCGTCGAGCAGGTCGCGATGCCGCTCTCCAACGACGGCGAGACTGTCACCGGCCTGATGGACGTGACGCTGCCGGTACTGCTGCCGCACTCCGGCGCCACGCCGAACTAGCCGCGGTAGCGCAGTGTATCGACGAGCAGCGCGAAAGCCGGAGAGGCCTGCCGTCGGCTCGGATAATAGAGGTGATAGCCCGGCCACACCGGGCACCATTCCTCCAGGCATCGTTTGAGACGCCCGTTCGCGAGATAGGGCTGCGCCAGATCCTCCGGCACGTAGGCGAGTCCGAAGCCCGCCACCGCCGCATTCAGGATCTGGCGGCTGGCATTGAACACCAGCTGGCCGTCGACGCGCACTTTCATTTCATGACCGTCCCGCTCGAACTCCCAGGCGTAGAGCCCACCATAAGTGGCCAGGCGCAGATTGATGCAGACGTGGCCGATCAGTTCCTGCGGCGTCTTCGGTGCCGCACGCGTCGCAAGATACGACTTGGCACCGACCACGGCAAAGCGGGTGTCGGGCCCGATCCGCACCGCGATCATGTCCTTGGCGACCTGCTCGCCGAGCCTGACACCGGCGTCGTAGCGCTGCGCGACGATGTCGGTCAGGCCGTAATCGACGATCATCTCGACCTTGATGTCCGGATAGCGCGGCAGGAACTTCGCCAGCTTGGGCCACAGGATCTGATCGATCGCATAGTCGGTGGCGGTGATCCGGATGGTGCCGGACGGCTTGTCGCGCAATTCGCTCAGCGCTTCGAGCTCGGCCTCGATCTCTTCGAATCGCGGCCCCACATTCTGGAGCAGGCGCTCGCCCGCCTCGGTCGGCGCGACGCTGCGCGTGGTGCGGGTCAGCAGGCGGATCCCGAGCCGTGTTTCGAGCTGCCGGATGGTGTGGCTGAGCGCCGATTGAGAGACCCCAAGCTTGGCCGCCGCCCGCGTGAAGCTGCGCTCCCGCGCAACCGAAAGGAAGGCCAGGAGGTCACTGACGGTCTCGCGCGCCATTCATGAATTCCATTCATAAGTTCATGCGGACCTTACCATCTTATCGCCGGCCGGCGCACTGCCCAGATTTCCGGCAATTGAGCCCACCGGCAATGGAAGGCGAACAGCCATGAGCACGAATATCGCAGGAAAAGTCGTCGTCATCACCGGCGCCAGCAGCGGATTGGGCGAAGCGACCGCTCGGCTGCTCTCGGACGAGGGCGCGACATTGGTGCTTGGTGCGCGGCGCGCCGACCGGCTCCAGTCGCTGGTACGCGCGTTGACCGAAAGTGGCGGCAAGGCGCTCGCCGTCACCACCGACGTCACGCGCTTGGACCAGGTGCAGAAGCTGGTCGACGCCGCCGTGCAGACCTATGGCCGGATCGACGCGATCATCAACAATGCCGGCCTGATGCCGCAATCGCTGCTCGAGCGGCTGAAGGTCGAAGAGTGGGACCGCATGATCGACGTCAACGTCAAGGGCGTGCTCTACGGCATCGCCGCGGCATTGCCATACATGCGGCAGCAGAAGTCCGGCCACATCATCAACGTGTCCTCGGTAGCCGGCCACAAGGTCGGGCCGGGCTTCGCGGTCTATGCCGCCACCAAGCACGCGGTGCGCGCGCTCACCGAAGGGCTGCGGCAGGAAGTGAAGCCTTACAATATCCGCACCACGGTGATCTCGCCGGGTGCCGTCGCCACCGAACTGCCGAACAGCGTGAGCGATCCGGACGCCGCGGCCAGGCTGCGGAAGTTCTATGCGGAGATCGCGATTCCCGCCGATTCCTTCGCGCGCGCCGTCGCCTACGCGATGAGCCAGCCGGACGATGTTGACGTGAACGAGATCCTGTTCCGGCCCACGCGCCAGGAACTCTAAGGCGCGGCCGATGCGAAAGGACCGACCATGACCGCATGGCTGAAGGACGAACTGCGAAAGATCGCTGCCGCCGACGACCTGCATATCGCTCCGTTCCGCGAGGATGGCGTGACCTACGGCACACCGACCTGGATCTGGTCGGTCGCAGTCGATGGCGCCCTTTATGTGCGACCCTACAACGGGCGGAATTCGCGCTGGTACCAAGCCGCGCTGCGGCAGAAGGCGGGCCAGATCATCGCCGCCGGCATCACCAAGGACGTCGCGTTCGAGCCGGTCGATGGGATGATCAACGACCAAGTCGACGACGCCTACCGCGCGAAATACCGCAACAGTCCCTATCTGAGCCCGATGATCGCCGCACCGGTGCGCGCCGCCACGATCAAGATCGTGCCGCGCGCCTGATCCGATTTCGAAGGAGAGCAACATGCAAAAGCGCAAGCTTGGAAACAGCAATCTGGAAGTCTCGGCCATCGGCCTCGGTTGCATGGGATTGAGCTTCGGCTACGGCCCGGCAGTCGACAAGAAGGACGGCATCGCGCTGATCCGAGCGGCGGTCGAACGCGGCGTCACCTTCTTCGACACCGCCGAAGTCTACGGCCCCTTCACGAACGAAGAGCTGGTGGGCGAGGCCTTGGCTCCGTTCCGCGGTCAGGTCGTGATCGCCACCAAATTCGGGTTCAAGATCGATCCCGAGACAAGACAGCAGCAGGGTCTGGACAGCCGGCCTTCGCACATCAAGCAGGTCGCGGAAGCCTCGCTCAAGCGGCTCAAGGTCGATGCCATCGACCTGTTCTATCAGCATCGCGTCGATCCCGAGGTGCCGATCGAGGATGTCGCCGGCGCCGTGAAGGACCTGATCCAGGCCGGCAAGGTGAAGCATTTCGGTCTGTCCGAGGCCGGCGTGCAGACCATCCGCCGCGCCCACGCGGTTCAGCCGGTCGCCGCCCTGCAGAGCGAATATTCGCTGTGGTGGCGCGAACCCGAGCAGGAGGTGCTGCCGGCTCTCGGGGAACTCGGCATCGGCTTCGTGCCCTTCAGCCCGCTCGGCAAAGGCTTCCTGACCGGCGCCATCGATTCCAGCACGAGCTTCGACAAGAACGATTTCCGCAACATCGTCCCGCGCTTCACGCGGGAGGCGCGGCAGGCGAACCAGGCAATGGTCGACGTGGTGCGTGCGCTCGCGTCGCAGAAGAAGGTCACGCCGGCGCAGATCGCGCTCGCCTGGCTGCTCGCCCGCAAGCCGTGGATCGTGCCGATCCCCGGCACCACCAAGCTCAATCGGCTGGAGGAGAATGTCGGCGCAGCCGCCGTCGCGCTGACCGCCGCCGATCTTCGCGACATCGAAAGCGCCGTCTCGAAGGTCGCGGTCCAGGGCGCCCGCTATCCCGAGCACCTGCAGAAGCTGGTCGGCCGCTGAGCATGGCGCATCCGGCCGGGCGGGCGTCCCACGTGGCGCCCGTCACGGCTGAGTGCCGAGCACGCGCGCTTCCCATGCCTTGTCGAAGCCGCTCTGGCGCTGCTCTTCGTTCCAGCGCAGCGTGGGACAGCGCGCGATCGTGCTGCATTCGCCCGGCATGCACAAAATGCCGTTGTCACCGGTGATGGTGAGCTTGGCGATACCTTGGGGCTCGAGCCCCTGCGCCGGCGGACCGGCGAAGACCTGGCAGTTCATGTCCGCCGTGCAGCGCAGATGCAGCGCGGCGTGCGGCGGCTCCACTTCCGATCCCATGAAGGCGACCACCACCCCGTCGTCGTGCACCATGATCGGCTCGCTCAGGCACATGGAGCGCGCGATCTCCTCCGGCATCGGCTCCGGCGCCATGAAGTTGCGGTGCCACAGTCCGGCCAGCCCCTCCGCCATGTGCGCCGGCGGCAGGCGGGACCAGATGCGCCCGGTCGCGTCCTGCGCCGCGCTGTACACGCTGGCACCGTCGGCGCTGAAAGCGACGGAATAGACCGGACCGCGATGGCCGATCAGCACGGCGACCATGTCCCCGGTCTTGGCGTCCCAGATTCGCACCGCACGGTCGTAGGACCCGGTGGCGATGCGGCCGCCGTCCACGCTGAAACGGGCGTCCAGCACCTCGTCCATCTCGCCGTGCAGCGCCAGAATCTGCGTGCCGCCGGCAAGATCGAAGACGTGCGCGGTGCCGTCGATCGTGCCGGTCACCAGCCGCGCGCCGTCCGGACTGAACGCCACCGTATTGACCGCATCCTCGTGATCGAGGGTCGCGATCGCGCGGCCGCTGGCGGCGTCCCACAGGCGCGCCGTCTTGTCGCGCGACGCCGTCGCGATCCGCGCGCCATCGGCGCTGAACACCGCATCGAGCACCTGCATGCTGTGCCCGCGCAGCACGGCGATCACGCGGCCGCCCGCGATCTCCCACAGGCGTGCGGTGCCGTCCGCCGCCGCGGCGAGGATGCGCGTGCCATCCGGGCTGAATGCCACATTGTTCGCGCCGGAATCCGGCGGCTGCAACGTGGCGATCTCCTTGGCCGCGGCGACGTCCCACACGCGTACATGATTATCTGCCGTCGCCATCGCCAGGCGCGCGCCATCCGCGCTGAAGCTGAGCATGTAGGCCGGGCCGCCCTGCCAGCTGAGTGTCGCGATCTCGCTGGCGTCGGCCGTGTTGCGGATACGCACAACCGGCTCGTCGAGCGCGATGGCGATGCGCGCCCCATCGCCGGTGAAGGCGACCGCTGTCACCGAACGGCCCTGCTCCGTCAGGATGGCCATGCTGTAGCTCTCGGTCGCGGCGGCCTCTTCACCGAAGACATCCGCACCACTGGAGAGCGCCGCGCCGATCGCCAGGACAAGGCCGCACGCCGGCCATTTCAGAGTGTGCATTCGTGACTCCCGCGCGTGTCACGCCCCCACGATCCACTTTGACGCGCCGGGGAACGCTTGGCTAGCTCGCTTTCTCGCCGCGCGCGATTTCTGCCGCCCGCGCAACGCCGATCCCGTTGACCAGGCCATCGGCGTGGCGATGCGCCAGCAGCCAGCCGGTCCCATCGCGCCGGAATACCAGCGTAACGCGCAGCGACCAATCCTGCTCCGGCAGGTCCGCAACCGCCACCCGCTGCCGTTCGATCACCACCAGGACAGCAAGGTCGCCGGAGCGATAGGTCTCCACCACCTCGATCTTGGCTGTGCCGCCCTTGAAGAAGCGTCCGATCGCGGCAAGCCGGTCTGGGGAGAGGTCGAAGCCGCGAGTCGGCGCGCCGCCGAACGGCGACATCAGCGTGTAGTCCTCCGCGTGGCGGATCAGGCGCAGATAACCATCGATGTCGCCGTGGATCAGCGCCGCGTTGGCGTCCGCGACCCGCCGCACCAGGCCGGCGATGTCCTGGTCCGTGATGTTGTCTTGCGCCATGCGCATCCTCTCGATCTTGATCGACGGTGCGGAGGTCTTAGAGGCAGCTTCGCCCACGCGCTGTGACGCGCTTCACTGTTCCCCATCCCAGTAGCGCCGCGTTGCCGCCATGTCGAAGATGCTCTCCCGCACCTTTAGGGCGTTGACCGCGACCTTGTTGGAATCGGGATAGACGCAGACATCGTTCGGGTTGCGCGCACCGATCATCAGGTAGCTGCAGGGTCCGTCGCCGCTGTTGAGGATCGAATGGCCGATCTTCTGCCCGGCCGGGAAGCAGACATAGTCGCCAGGCTTCATCGGATGGCGCTCCTCGCCCAGCAGCAGCGTCGCCTCGCCTTCGAGGATCAGCACGTGCTCTTCCTCCAGCATATGATAGTGCCGGGGCCACATCCGCATGCCCGGCGCCGGCGATTCGATCAGCACGCCGACGTGATAATCCGCGCCGACCGCCGCGTAGGTGAGATGCTTGGAGCGCCCGCCGTAACGCGTGCCCTCGCCCGGCCCTTCCGCGTTCCACGCCACGTCCTCGGACGAGATCGGCGGCTTGGGCCCGGCCGTCGCCGGCGCGTCGCTTGCGCCGTCGGGCGGCGGCGCAACACCCGGCGATAGCCCCGTTTCCTCGCCCTCCCAATAGCTGCGACGTGCTGCCAAGTCGAGGATGGTGCGCCGCCCCAGCGAACGCACCAGCACCTTGTTGGTGTCGGTGTAGACCGCGACCTCGTTCGGATTCTTCTCGCCCACGATCACGTAGCGGCAGACGGCGTCGCTGGTGTTGATCAGGCAATGGCCGGCCTTCTGCCCCGCCGGGAAGCAGACATAGTCGCCCGCCTTCATCGGATAGGTCTCGGCGCCGATGCGCACGCTGAGCGCGCCTTCGAGGATATAGACATGCTCCTCCTCGAAGATGTGGTAATGCGCCGGCGCGCTCTGCTTGCCTGGTCCCAGCTCCTCGATCGCGACGCCGATCTGATAATCCTTGCCCATCGCGGCCAGCGACAGGTGCCGGTAGCGCACCGCGAAGCGCGGCACGTCGGTCCATTCCTCCCACGCGACCTCGCCCGACGCGATCGGCTTCGGCGGTGTGGTTCGTTCCGTCGACATGATCGCGCTTACTCCTCTTTCACCGGCGGCAACGCGCGTGCGGTCGTGGCCTGCGGCGCGAAAGCGCTGAGCGCCTGCAGCCACGGCTGCCAGGCCGCTTCGATCATCTGGCCCCAGAAGCGGAACGGATCGCTCAGCGCGATCAGGCGCTCGAGTCCCTGCGGGAAGGACAGCATCGGAAATGGCACGAGCTCGACCGTGACGGTGACGGATTCGCGGTCGCTGTCGCGCGCCGCGCGACGGACGATCTCGATTTCCATCTGCGGCAGCCGCGCATGGGCGCGGGTCTCGTCGAAATCGGGATCTTCCACGGCGGCCATCGGTCTCTCCCTCGATCCATCTTGGGTTCGGGCGCTTTTCTATAGCGGATCGGGTGGGTTCGCGCCCCCGCCTTCGGGCCGCGCACCGACGCCGAAAGCGCAATCATTGCGAGCGGGTGGCGCCCTACGCCGGGTGGGGGTCGACACCCCGCTCGAACCCCACCCATTGTGAGTCAGACAGGTCTGTTGACGACTGTTCCCGGCCCTGGAATCCTTCCCGAAACGAGAACGGAACGGGAACATGGAAGGCACGTTGCGCGGTGGCTGGTGGACGCGATCGGGCCGCGGCTCTTGCGAAATCTGGAGCCTGCATCTGGGCGACCTGGTACGGGCGCAGATTGTGCGCGGCATGGACTACCCGCCGACCTGGTCGGCCTCCATGAACATGACCGACCTCGGCAAGCACCGCTCGCGCGAGGACGCGATGCAGCACGTCGAGAGCACCATCATGCACCACATGGGGCCGACCATCGCCGATTGGGTGAAGTTCCAGGTCAACTCGAGACGCCCGAAGCGGTGATGGCCTCGGGCAGTGCCATCGACCGCACCGATCCCAGCTTCGACGATCTCGGCCGGCGCGAAGTCATCAACCTGCGCTGCAGATGCGGGCGCGAGGTACAGATTGCGCCCTATCAACTGATCGGCCGGCATGGCATCGAGAAGCACACCAAGGTCTGGAGCCTGCGCAATCGCTTCCGCTGCCGCAAATGCCGCCGCCGCCCACCCAAGGAGTTCTGGCTCGCGAAGTGGCAGGACTAGGCGTTGTCGCAATCTATCCGCATCATGTCATTTCACATTGCGCCATCGTCCACACGCGCCTAGCATTCGTTTCGAGACGGGCTTCTGGACCTGGTTTCCCTTTTTTCACCAGCCCGAATGCTTCGCTGCGCAAAGGCGATTCCAACCAACAAGGGATGAACGGCTTGGCTGTGTGGACGCGGCCGTGTTGGCGCTTCGCGTCACGCGCGCGCGTCCAGGGAGGCGTCTGATGAGACACTACATCGCAATTCTCGTGGAGACCGACGTCGGCGAATGGCGCGTGCTGTTTCCCGACGTGCCGGGATGCGAGGCAAAGGGCTTCAACCTTGACGACGCCAGGTTTGCGGCGCAATCGGCGCTCAGACAATGTATCGAGGACAGCAATACGCCGCCGCCGATGCCAATGGACATGCTGGCCGTCGAGCGCAACGAAGACTGGCTCAAGCGGCACCATGTCGATCTGTCCACCGCCGTCGTGACGATGATTCCGGTCGCTGCGTAACTGGGAGACGAAGCGCAACTCGACCGTCGATCGACCCCCAAGATCGCCGGTCAATGCGGCGAGGTCGCTGATTTCCCCCCAACGCCTCGCCGCTCCTTTCCTTGCGCGGGATATTTCCTCGCCTTAGCCTTTAGGCAGCTCCCACTGCTCGCCGCAACTCATGTGCACCCGCTACGTCTTCACCGATCCCGCTGAATCGATCCGCGATCTGTTCAAGATTACGGCGCCGCTGCCGAACTGGCCGCCGAACTATAATGTGGCGCCGACCCATGTCATGCCGGTGATCCGCCCGGCCGACGGCGGGCGCGAGATCGCGCTGATGGAATGGGGCCTGGTGCCGTTCTTCTCGAAGGACGGCGCGCGCTCCTTCACCACCTTCAACGCGCGCGCAGAGGAATTGCGCGCCAAGCCGATGTACCGCGAGCCATTCAAGGCCCGGCGCTGCGTGGTGCCGGCGACCGGCTATATCGAGTTCACCGGGCCGAAGGGCGACAAGATCGCGCACCTCTTCACCCGCACGGACGGCAAGCCGCTGGCGCTCGCCGGCCTGTGGGACCGCTGGGTCGCCAAGGACAAGAGCGAGAAGAAGGAGACCTATACGATCGTCACCACCGCACCCAGCGCGTTCGCGGGAAAGTTCCACAACCGCATGCCTTGCGTGCTGGAACTGACGGATGTGGAAGCCTGGCTCAATGCCGCGCCCGACGAAGCCGCCGCTCTCATGCGCCCGGCCAAGGACGTGCTGAAGGAGCGCCCGCTCGGCAAGGCGATCAACAACGTGAAGAACAACAAGCCCGAGCTGCTGGCGGAAGTGTGAGCCGGTGGCACACGCGCCTTGCGCGCCGACGGTGTGGCATCGGCGCTGCGCCGTGCATGGTGTTGGTCACTCGGGAACTTGGCCGGCTATTCGTCGGCTCGCGTTCTGCTTCGCTATGCGCCGGTGCAAGGGTCGATATTCACCATGAACCATCGCGCGCCGAGCTGCCAAGACGGACCAGGGTCACTGCGTCGGTTCCGCCGGCTGGTTCATCTTCATCTTGCCCATGTCCATCCCACCTTTCCCGGACTCGCCCTCTTCTTGCTCCGCGCGATCCAAGATGGCTTCTATCTTCGGTGGAATGTCGGCTTTCGTGAACTTCTGCTGCTCGGCTTCGTCGTGAACGAAGGCGATGATATCTTCGAGCTCGTCACCGGTGAACTCGACCTGCGAGCCAAGCTCGTCGTTTTGCATCTCGATCATGGCCGGCGCGCCGCGCCACATCTTTGCAACGAACTCGAACGGATTCATGCCCCTTGACATCGTGGAGGCATCCAGTGCCGGCGCGTCCTCGCCGCCGATCCCGTTGATCGAATGGCAGACCACGCAGCCCTTCGCCGCGAACAACCGCCTGCCATGCGCGGAATTCATGGGAGGCATCATCATGCCCGGCCCCATCATCATGCCTTGCCCCATTTGGCCCGACATCATGCCCTGACCCATTTGGCCCTGACCCATTTGGCCTTGCATCATCCCTTGACCCATCTGGCCCGGCATCTGCTGTTGCGCCGGTGCCTGAGGTTGGTCTGAGTCCGTCGAGGACTGGGCGACGACCTCGCCGCCGTTCCACGCAATCAGTGTGATGGCCGTTGCAACCAACAGCGCCGACTTGAACGATGCGTTGCTCCACATGACATCCTCCCAAGTTTCTAGAAGTCGATGGAATAGGTCATTGCTCCCCCTGCCGGCGGCCGCTGTGTTGTCAACGGCGTCCGTGATCATCGCACGACAAACTTCCCATACATGCCTTCTTGGGCATGTTTCGGTGTCGGACAAACGTACCAGTATGTGCCAGGCTGTTGCGCGACGAAGGTCATTCCCAAGGATGCGTACTGCGCACCCTCGACGGCTTTTCCGCTGCGCCACGGCAGAAGAGGCATGGGTTCGGTCAATCCACGCCCGGTTACCATCATCGACATGTACGGATAAGGTGGCGCCGCTGATGTCAGGACAATGCTGTGTTCCATGTTGGGGCCGTAATCCATGTTGATCAGATTGAGATGAACAACAGCACCCGATGGAATGACCAGGGTCGGATTTATCAAGCCATGGACCTCGAACGTCTGATCCTCATGGTCAGGTTGTACAGCCACGAGATCGATCGTCACCTCCTTGCCGCTGTAGGTTATGGCATTGTTCGCTTGATCGGCGTCTCCGATCTCATTGCCTTGTTGGATGTAGGCTGCGGCCTGCTGATAGTTCAGTATGTCACCTCCCCACCCGGCGCCGACGGGACGGTTGGCGGCGCCGCCACCCATCATCATGCCCGGTCCCGTCATGTTCTGTCCCATCATGCCTTGCGCCACGGCGTAGCCAGCCACGACAACGACCGCAATTGTTGCTGCAATCCATCCGATCGTGCGTCGTCCCACTGCCATGTTCACTCTCCCCGGAACTCGCCAAGATCCCTGTATCTGCCGGGATTCAGCTTCTCCTTTTTCACCATTCCGAATTCTAGGCAGCGGCGACATTCTCGCTTTGACCTGGATCAATAGTGGCAGGCTGCGGTGAGTGGCCGCACCGGGGCCGCAGGCGGAGCGGATTTGGTGTGATTCCAATGTGAATCGATCGGCATTGGCTGTTTTGGGCCTTAATGGTCAGCAGGCCGGTCGTACCCGCTATGCGTCTTCGACTGGGTGCGGACATCGCGATTCATGATGCGCGCGAAGCGAAATCGAGCCGCAGCGCTGGGGGCTGACGTCGATGCTCAGCGATTGATCGGACGATGCCGGGTTTCGAGTCCCGCTTGTGAGATCGAGGAGACGTGGCTGTCTTGCTGATGCCGCTGTCGTCGGGACCATTCACCGGGTCAGAGCCATGACTGCAGCAAGAGGTCGCCGAACGAGAATTGAATGGCGTCAGCCACGAACCCGCGGGCGGGATCACTCACGCCTAGCCCGGATAGACCTTCACGCTGTTGGCGACGGAATCGGCGACATGTTCCTTGGTGATCACACCGGCGACATCCGCGGGGCGCGGGACGCCGCGGTTGCGCGTGACCAGCGCCATGGTCGCGTGCCGGCGCCACATCCGCTGGATCACGTCGAACACGATGTCGTCTTCCCGCACGATCGTGAAGTTGCGGCTTGCGAGCTCCCGCAACGCGGCGCCGGAGCCGGCTTCCGACGCGTGCCGGAGAGCGGTGTTGATGCGCAGCACGCCGAGGATCCGCTCGCCGTCGGCGACCACCACGTGGCGCATCCGGCCCTCGTGGCCCGGCTGCGAGAGGAAGGCGTTGAAATCCATGTCGGCGGGCGCCCGCACCACGTCGGTATCCATCACCTCCCTGGCGCGGCGCACCAGGAACATGTTGGCGTGCAGCGCCTTCGGCACCACGTGGCCGCGCCGGAACAGCTTCATGGTATAGATGTTCTCGCGCGTGAGCACGCGCCGGATGCCGACGCTCACCGCCACCGCCACGATCATCGGCAGGACGATCTCGTAGTCGCGCGTCATCTCGAAGATCATGGTGACCGCGGTCATGACCGCGCCGGTCCCGCCGCCGACCATGGCGCCCATCCCGACGATCGCGAAGGACGGCACATTGACGTCGAACGGCAGATGCAGCGCGCCGATTGCGGCGGCGAACGCGCCGCCCAGGGTCGCCCCCATGAACAGCGAGGGCGAGAAGATCCCGCCCGATGAGCCGGAGCCCAGGCTGAGCGAGGTCGCCAGCGCCTTGCAGACGAACAACAGCAGCAGCAGGCCCGCCGCCGACATCTGCCCGAGCAGGATGGCCTGCACCGTCGCGTAGCCGACGCCCTCGACATAGTAGTGGCCGAAGCCCTGCTGCAGCGCATAGATCATGATGCCCACCAGCACCATGCCGAGGATGTGACGGGTGTAGCGGCCCTTGATCCGGTCGAAGGCATCCTCGGCGACATGCAGCCCGCGGACGAAGCCCGCCGCCGCGACGCCGGTGATGAGTCCGAGCAGCGCATAGAGCAGCAGCGTGACCGCCGCGGAGGCATCGGCGCCCATCGGCGCCAGCGTCGGCACCGCGAAGGCCGGCTGGGGGCCAAAGAAGAAGCGGCCGACGAAGGTCGCCATGCCGGTGGCCAGCGCCACCGGCAGGAAAGTGCGCACGCTCACTTCCGGCATAAGCAGTTCGATCGCGAACATGACGCCGCCGATCGGCGTGTTGAAGGTCGCGGCGATCCCCGCCCCGGCGCCGGCGGCCACCAGAATGATGCGTTCCCCCGGCGCCATGCGCACGATCTGCCCCAGCGTCGAGCCCAGTGCCGAGCCGATCTGGATGATCGGGCCCTCGCGGCCGACCGCCGCGCCGCTGCCGATCGCGACCGCCGAGGCCAGCGACTTCACGACCGCGACCACCGGCCGGATGATCCCGGCCTTGTAGTAGATCGCGTCCATCACTTCCGGCACGCCGTGACCGCGCGCCTCGGGCGCGAATTTCGTCACCAGGAAGGTGACGACGATCGCGCCCACAACCGGCACCAGGATCACGAAGATCCCCCAGGGACTGGCCGGCGTGAAGATGTTGGCGTCATAGCGGAACGAGAATTGACCGAGGAACAGGACATTGTGGATGCAGCCGATCAAAGCGCGGAACGCGACGGCGCCGAAGCCGGTGACGATGCCGACCAGCAAGGCCAGGATCGACAGCTGGACCAGTCCCAGCGCGCGTTGTTCCTCCTCGCCGCGCTGGCCGGAGCCCTTGATTGCGGGCGAATGGGAACTCGTGGTGCTTGTCATCGGGCCTCCTCGGCAATTCTTGAAACCGGCAGGCGATGACGCAAGCGCCAGCCACTGGCTTCCAGTGGAATGCGCCACGCGGCCGGGCGGTCGGTGGCACTGGACTCTGGCCGGAATGGCTCCGGCCGTGATGGATCATGGCTCGCATGTCCGCAATATTCGCCCCGCCCGAATGCGGTCGGACGACGATATGGCCGACAGTCAATGTGCCATGATCCGGGCAAGACTACCCGCGTAACGGCCGGTGAGAACAGCCGAAAATGCCTGTGCCGGGGTTGTTGCGACGAAGCAGACCGGGCCGATTGCCGGCCCGCTTGTTCTAATGCGCCGCCTTGTGCCGCTGCCGGTGGGCGGCAGCCTTGCTGCGGTTGCCGCAGATCGCCATGCTGCACCAGCGGCGCTTGCGTCCCCTGGTATGGTCCACGAACATCAGCGTGCAGTTCGGCCCTTCGCACGCTTTCACGTCCGCGAAATTCTCCCCGCACACGAAATTCGCCAGCGCGTGCCCGATCGGCAGCAGCAGCGATTCCGGCGAGCGCCAGCGGCGTGTCGTCTGCAGCGCGAGCCCTGATCCCCGTCCCGGCCCGGCGACAACGATCTGGCTGAACGCCTCATCACGCTGAAGCAGTTGGTTCAGCGGCGCGAGCGCGCGCAGATCGTCCGCCGCGAGCGGCCGGCCCCTCCGTTCGTTCACGAATGTGCGGAACCACGCGCGCAAATCCCGCGCCTGCTCGGCGACCCGGTCCAGCTCGCCCGGCATGGCCTGCGACCGTAGCGCATCGAGCGTCTCGGCGGGCGCCAACTGCGCCTGCCGCAACCAGGCCAGCAGACCATCGCCGCTGTCGAGCCAGTCGATCGTCATGTCCTCCGCCGGCGTGGCGACGGAGTTCAGGAAGTCCAGTCCGGCGGCGCCGGCAAGGAACAGAGCGGGTGGATGGTCGTGGGTCATTCGGGTGGAATCCGGCTTGTCATCATGAGATCACAGATAACCCCTCCAAAGCGGCTTGACAAGTTACTTCTTCCAGCGCATAACCTGTCCAACACTAATAGACAGGTTACAAACAAAGCGACTCACGTCGCATTTTGCCTGAGACACAGACCCAAAAACCCAACCCGCTGCCGTAGCTTACGGAACAGTTCGCTAACCGTTCTATAGTGTCTAAGGAAGTTTCTAGAACCAATTGGAGAGATCACGATGAGTGGCATCAGATTTCGGACCGTCGACGTCGATGGCGTGCAGATCTTCTACCGGGAAGCGGGCGCCGCCGCTGCGCCGGCGCTGCTGTTGCTGCATGGCTTCCCCAGCGCCAGCCACATGTTCCGGGACCTGATCCCGCTGTTGGCTGATCGCTTCCATATCGTCGCGCCCGACCTGCCGGGCTTCGGACAATCGGACATGCCGGCGCGGGACAAGTTCGATTACACGTTCGACAACATCGCGCGCGTGATCGACCGCTTCACCGAAATCATCGGCCTCGCGCGTTTCGCGATCTATGTGTTCGACTATGGCGCACCGACCGGCTTCCGGATCGCGGTGAAGCATCCGGAGCGCATCACCGCGATCATCTCGCAGAACGGCAACGCGTACGTGGAAGGATTGAGCGACGGCTGGAACCCCATCCGCGCTTATTGGCAGGACCCGTCGGAGACCAACCGGAACGCCCTGCGCGCGCTGCTGACGCCTGAGACGACGCACTGGCAATACACCCACGGCGTGCCCGATGCGGCGGCGGTGTCCCCGGACGGCCAATCGCTCGACAATTTCCATCTGGCGCGGCCCGGCGCCGATCAGGTGCAGCTCGATCTGTTCGGCGACTACAAGAGCAATGTCGCGCTCTATCCGGTGTTCCAGGACTACTTCCGCACGCACCGCCCACCGTTCCTGGCGGTGTGGGGCAGGAACGATCCCTTCTTCCTGCCGCCCGGCGCCGAGGCGTTCAAGCGCGACATGCCGGACGCGGCGGTCAAGTTCTTCGACACCGGCCACTTCGCGCTGGAGACGCACGCCGCGGAGATCGCCGCTGAGATCCGCGGCTTCCTCGCCGCCTGACGCGGCGCCCGCACATCGCATTTCGGAAACGGGAGAGACATCATGCGCGCAATCGTCCTCGAGAAGTTCGGCGGGCTGGACAGCCTCATCTATCGCGACTTGCCGATGCCCGAGCCCAAGCCCGGCCAGGTCCTGATCGAGATCAAGGCGTTCGGCATCAATCACGCCGAGATGCACATGCGCCGCGGCGAGTGGGCCGAGGCGGCGAAGGTGATCGGCATCGAGTGCGTCGGGCTGGTGAAGGCCTGCCCCGGCGGCGAGTTCCCGGTCGGCGCCAAGGTGGCGGCCCTGATGGGCGGCCTCGGCCGCACCATCAACGGCAGCTACGCCGAATACACCGTGGCGCCCGCCAGCAATGTCGCGCTCATCGAGGCCGACCTGCCGTGGGCGGAGCTGGCTGCGATCCCCGAGACCTACGCGACCGCGTGGACCTGCCTGTTCCGCAACCTCGAGGTCAAGCAGGGCCAGATCCTGGTGATCCGCGGCGCGACCTCATCCTTCGGCCAGGCGGCGATCAACCTGGCGGTCAATGCCGGTGCGCGGGTGATCGCGACCACGCGCAGCCGCGAGCGCTTCGCGATGCTGGAGCAGCTGGGCGCAATGCGCGTCGAGCTGGAAGGGCCGGATCTTTCCACGCGGATCGCCGAGGCCAAAGAGATCGACGCCGTGCTGGATCTGGTCGGCAACAGCACGATCCTCGATTCACTCGCCATGCTGCGTCGCGGCGGCCGCGCGTGCCTCGCCGGCTGGCTGGGCGGCCTCGCACCGATTGCCGACTTCAATCCGCTGGCGCAGATGGCGAGTGGCGTCCATCTCACCTTCTTCGCGAGCTTCGTGTTCGGCACGCCGGGCTTCCCGCTGTCGGACGTGCCGCTCCAGGAGATCGCGCGCGACGTGGCGGCCGGCCGTCTCAAGGCCAAGCCGTCGCGGATGTTCCGCTTCGAGGAGATCCGGGAAGCGCACCGCGTCATGGAGGCCAACCAGGCGGGCGGCAAGATGGTGGTCGTGCACGCCTGAACGACGCGCCGCGATCAACCCGGCACGATCCGGTCGTCCAGCTTGCGGTCGACGGTCTCGACGATGCGGTCGATCTCGGCATTGGGCATGCCGAGCTGATCGGAGATCAGCTTCACCAACAGATCGACCCGCTCGATGAACGGCGCGCCGGCGGCCACCGCCCGCGCCGCCGAGGACGGCTTGAGCAGGCTTTCCGCCGCCTTGGCATATTTCGCGAACGGCACCTGGTCCTTGGGGTCGGCCCCAAGGCGCCGAGCGATCGCATCGACATGGTCGTAGATCGATTGCGAGCGCTTCAGGTCCCCATGCACCGCGTCGCGGATCGAGCGCGGCTCATGCGGCGTGATGCAGCGGTAGTTGCCGGTCAGCAGCATCGACCACTTGGCGAGCGGGACGAACAGCGAATCGAACGCCTTGAGCTTCACCGGAACCTCGTGGCCGTCCAGCGTCACCGCGCTGATGTCGGCGTCCAGCGCGCGCAACAGCGCGTTGTGCGCCTCGTCCGCGAAGGTCGCCGCCTTGAAGTTGGTCGGCAGTCCGACATGCAGCACATTCGCCGCCTCCTCCGGCGGGCGGAAGGCCTGCGGGTCGGGCGAGCACAGCGACATCAGCCCCGGCTCGAAGCGGTCCCACACCTGGGCATTGGTGTAGGCCTCGTCGAGGTTCATGTCCGCTAGCGCCGGGATCCGTTTGAGATAGGGCAAGGGCGGCATGTTCATGATCGAGAGGCACGGCAGCTTCGCCTCGGCGATCTTGATCAGCAGCACCCGGATCGTGTGGTTGGTGTATTGCGGCTCCTGCATGGCGAGGCAGACCAGGTCGTAGCGGGAGACATCGACGTCCTCCGGCGCGGTCGCGTCCAGCGTGCCGGGCAGGTCGCGCGAGAAGATCGCGCGGTGCGTCGCCTCGTCGCGCAGCTTGATGCGGACCTCGGTGCCGTCGCGATTGATGAGCTCGGCAGTCTTCTGCCGGCACACCAGGGTCGCGTTGTGGCCGGCCATCAGCAGCTTGGTCGCCAGCAGTGAGCCATAGGAGGCCCCGAGAATCAGGATGTCGCGCGCCATGCTTGCTCTCCCAGAGACGGTCCAAACCACATTTCACACGGCCCAAGCCGCGCTGTACCGCCGCCGCTTCGGCCGAACGAACGCTCATTAACAACCGGCGGAGGAGGTGGTGCCAGCGGAAAAGACCCGCTGATTGCACCCTTGCCGACTCGTCGCGGACGATGGAGACGTCCTGGCCTGATCCGAAGTGCTCCCCTGCACACGGGGATGGCGGGAATTCAATCACAGCAAATCGCAAGACCATGCCCGTGCTGGGACCTTCTCTCCGTTCCCCCCTATGTTAAGCTGGTGCCAGCATGTGCGACCAATGACAGAACAAAGAAAGCTTGCCGCGATATTGGCGGCCGATGTGGCGGGATTCAGCCGCCTGACCGGAGCGGACGAGGAGCGGACGCTTGCGCGGCTCAGGGCCCTGCGCAGCGATCTCATCGATCCCACGATCGCGGTGCACAGGGGCCGGGTTGTGAAGCGCACCGGTGACGGCGCGCTGGTCGAATTCCGCAGCGTTGTCGACGCCGTGCGTTGCGCCATCGAGGTGCAGACCGCGATGGTCGAGCGCAACGCGGGCCTGCCGCCTGACCGCCGGATCGAGTTCCGGATCGGCATCCATCTCGGCGACGTCGTTGAGGAAAGCGACGGCGACCTGATGGGCGACGGCGTCAACATTGCCGCGCGGCTCGAAGGCGCCGCGATGCCGGGCACCATCTATTTGTCCGAGGACGCGTATCGGCAGGTGCGCGCGCGTCTTGATCTCTCGGTCAGCGATCTCGGCGAGACAAGATTGAAGAACATTGCCGAGCCGATGAGGATCTATTCGCTTCAAGTCGGTTCTGCGGCGCAAGCGCACTTGCGTTCCGCCGTGCAAGGCGAGCCGTCGCCGGGGTTGGCTTTGCCCGACAAGCCTTCGATTGCGGTCCTGCCCTTCACCAATATGTCCGGAGATCCCGAACAGGAATATTTCGCCGACGGCATGGTGGAAGACATCATCACCGCGCTGTCCCGCTTCAGACAGCTGTTCGTGATCGCGCGCAATTCGAGCTTCACCTACAAGGGACGGGCCGTCGAGGTGAAGCAGATTGGGCGTGAGCTGGGCGTGCGCTACGTGCTCGAAGGCAGCGTACGCAGGTCGGGCAGCAGGGTGCGGATTACGGGACAGCTGATCGATGCAACGACCGGAGCCCATCTATGGGCGGACCGCATCGACGGAGAGCTGGCGGATATCTTCGACCTGCAGGACCGGGTCACGGCGAGCGTGGTCGGCGCCATTGCACCAAAGCTGGAGCAGGCCGAAATCGAGCGCGTAAAGTTAAAACCGACCGAAAGCCTCGACGCCTACGACTGTTACCTGCGCGGCATGGCCGCGTTCAAGTTATTCTCCACCGACGCGAACAAGGAGGCCTTGGCATTCTTTGCCCGCGCGTTGGAGCTCGATCCGGGCTTTGCAGCCGCCTGCGGCATGGCCGCGCGCTGTTATGCGCAGCGGAGGGGGTTCGGCTGGAACAGCGGCGCCGACAACGACAGCGCGGAAGCCTGCCGCTTGGCGCGGAAAGTCGCCGGTCTCAGCCGGGACGATGCGGTCGCGCTCGCGGCGGCGGGATTCACGCTCGTGATGTTCGGCGAGATCGCCGACGGGGCTGCGCACATCGATCGGGCTCTCGC
Source organism: Dongiaceae bacterium (assembly GCA_041398065.1). Lineage (GTDB taxonomy): Bacteria > Pseudomonadota > Alphaproteobacteria > Dongiales > Dongiaceae > Dongia_A. The sequence goes on from JAWKVL010000033.1 coordinate 24,664, forward strand.
GCACAATCCGAACCTCGCTTGGGCCTGGAACGCAAGCGCGGTGGCGAATGCGTTTAGCGGAGATGCCGACGCCGCCGTGGAGCAGGCCGAACATGCGATGCGGCTGAGTCCACTCGACACGAATTTTTTCGCCATGGAGGCTCTTGCGGGTCTGGGCCATCTGCTCGCGGGTCGTTACGACGAGGCATACTCATGCGCCGAAGCCGCGTCGAGGGTGCAACCGAACTTTCCTCTCTCGGTGGCTATTGCCGCGGCCAGCGCCGCTCATGCGGGACGGTTCGACAATGCGCAGCTGGCGATGGCGCGCCTCCTGCAGATCAGTCCAGCGCTCAATCGGTCGAATCTTTCGCAGTGGCTGCCTTTGCAGCGGCCGCAAGATTTCACGCTGTGGGCCGAGGGCCTTCGCAAAGCCGGCCTGCCGGCATGATCAGGCCGGACTGTCTTAGCGCTGCAAATACACGACGAGGAGAAGTCCGTGGTTTTCAAGGTGGTCCATGCGGGCGCAGGGCGGAACGGAAGAATTCTGGGAGCTGGTGCGACGCGGATTGGGTTGACAGCACAGCGGCATGAGGACGACCGGTTCGCCCTCGATATTGACGGCAAACGAGAAATGAATGAGCCTTGAGTGTTCCTGCTGGAAGCAGATAGGAAAAGCCGTGGCCATCGACCCACCGATGCCCCGCTTCATGGGCTGGTGTGAGGACAGAGGCTGGCAAGATCCCGATGATATCGACCTGGACGTGGAGATGAAAACGTGATCGAGGCACGCTTGTCCGATCAGGAGCTGGCGCAGTTTCGCGAGAAGGGCTGGATCGTTCCGCGCTGGGAACTGCCGCAAGAGCTGGTCACAGAAATGCGGGACGAATACGCAGCCTTGCTGGCGCGCAACGCTGACATCAAGTCCGATATCATCATGGCGCCGCACCAGATCAATGGCGGCTCTCAGGGCATCATCGGCTCTGAGAAGTGGCTGAAGTTCGCCACCCACCCCGGGCTGATCGCGATCGCCCGCCAGCTCATCGGCGACGACATCATCCTCTGGGGCACCACGCTGTTCGGAAAGCCCGCGCGCAACGGCAAGGAAACGCCCTGGCACCAGGACGGCGAGTACTATCCCATCAGGCCATTGAAGGTTCTCACGATCTGGATCGCGCTGGACGACGTGACGCCGGAGAACGGGCCGATGCGCTTCATTCCCGGCTCGCACAAGGCGCAGAAGCTCTACAGCCACTCCTGGATCGAGGGCGACGACAAGACCATCAATCTGGTCTGCGACTCCCAGCACTTCGACGAATCCACCGCCGAGTCGCTGATCCTCAGGGCCGGCCAAGTGTCGTTCCACGATGTCTACATGATCCACGGTTCGCTGGCCAACCACACCGACCGGCGCAGAGCGGCCTTCATCGTTCGGCTCATGCCGGCGACGAGCCGCTACGACCACGCGCTCGGGGCGGAGATCGGCAAGCGCCATCCCGCTCAAGGCTACGGCGTGCGGCCGCTCTATCTCGTCAGCGGCCACGACCGCGCCGGCAACAACTTCAGCATCGGCCACGAGTGAGCCGCTCGGGGCAGCGTCGAAGCAGCCGCGCGAGAGCGAGGCGCACCAAGCAGCGCGCCCCGCTCATCCACCGCGTGCCTTTCTAGGATTGGTTCCGGGACCGCAATTCGGCGGCGGCCGAGAAACTCCTGTCATCAGACAGGTCGGCGCGCGCCAGCCCGATGTCGCGCAGCATGTGATCGCTCATATCGTGCAAGTACCGGATTTCTCTGCGCACACGGCGCCGCTCCATCAGGTCCGCCACCCATTGCGTCAGCGACTGGAACACCGATGGGCGCCAGCGTTCATACGTGCGGAATTCGAATTCGTAGGAGTTGCCGTTCATATTCATCCTCTGCACTGTTTTCGCATGAGATCGTCAAGAAAGCCGCACGCGACTTCAGGCAACCGCGCTCTCTCGGACAGACGATCTAGGTGCTGAGGCCGGGATTGGCTGTGGCTTCCTTCACATGCGGAAGCGGTGCGCACATTGACACCTCAGTCCGGGCGGATGCTGCGGAGAGGGAAACGGCCGCCTGCGGCGCGCATGAAACCAACCCATCGCGCGGATGGGTGTCTCCATCTGCTGTCGGAGAGGAACTACGACAGTGATTTCCCGACAACCGAGTTTGACCCACAGCGGTCATTCATCGTTCACTGTCATCAACCGTATGACGCTTGACGCTCCCTTATCTCACCCCCGCAATTCGTCCAGTAGCGTTCTGGCTTCTATGAGGTCGGGCGTGTCGAAGCCCTCGGTCATGGCGTCATAGATCGGCGTCAGCAGGTCCGCGGCCTGTTGCCTCTCGCCGGTGTCGCCCAACAGCCGGGCAAGATCGCGTGCCGCGCGAAGCTTGGGGGACAAGGCCTGCTGTTGTGCGGCGATCTCCATGGCCTGCCGGAAATCTGTCCCGGCTTCGCCGCCTGAAAGTCCAGTCGCGCGCAGGGCAATCACACCTTTCATGCGGTGGAGTTCGGCGGCAAAAGTGATGTGTTGGCTGTTCGCCAGGACTTCAAGAGCCTTGGCGATGCGAGCCTCGGCTTCGCCATGTCGCCCTGCGCGGGAGTATGCGTCGGCCAGAAGACCGAGATGAAGCGGCTCGAGCCTTCCGACACTGATCTGCCGCGCTTCACGCAGACCGGCCTCCATCTCTTCGAGGCCGGATGCGGCGTCTTGCTGAGACATAGCCCAGCCGAGATGGATGAGACTCCAAGCGCGCCACTGGGCCATCGACATTTCGTCAGCCAGCCGGAGCGCCTCGCGCGCGGCCCGCTCGACCTGATCCGGCCGCCGAAGCCAGATATTGACCAGGGTAACCCCGTAGCACAGGGCTATGCCCATCGTATTTGCGTGATTGAGGTCACGAGCCCAGCGCAAGTTGGCCTCCATCGTCGAGGCCGCCTGGTCCGGGAAGCCCATGTGCCACAGAATCCATGACTTGTAGTTGGCTGCCGCAGTGCGGGGATCGTGCCCAAAGCGATGGAGCAGGTCGCGGTGGACAGCTGGGTCATAGCTCTCGAGCGCCTTTTCAATGAGTACGAGCGCTTCCCTCAATCGGCCTTCAGAGAGCCGTTCCAGCGCAAGCATGCGATATCCGACGAGGCGTGGCCCCGACTCCGGCTGCATTTCGGCCAACGCCGCGAAGCGCTGCGCGAGTTCGGGCGAACCTGTGCCGACGATGTGAAATGCGGCCCATTGTCCCCAGAGCGCGGGGAGCTGCGATGACACATCGCCAATCTCTTGGGCCAGTTCCAAGGCCCGATCAAACGCACGCAGAGTTTCGGGGAATGCGTAGCCTTGATCGGCGATCAGCGCTTGGCCCAATTGCAGCTGGAGCTTCTGTTCGCGTGCATGCCTCTCCCGCGCCTCCCCTATTGCGCTGCACAGGCGAACCCCGTTTTCCAGATTTGCGATAGCCTCCTTGTAGGCGGATCGCGCCAGGGCTTGCGATCCGGCGAGCTCCCAGTAGTTGAGCGCTCGTTCAGGAAGGTCCGCGGCCTCCGCATGCTGCGCCATCACCTCGGGAGCCGCCTCGACACGGTCCTCGAGGATCTCTAGCAAGCGAGCATGCAGCATCAGGCGCTTAGCCTTCAGCAGGCTCTCATAAGCGGCGTCACGAACGAGGGCATGCTTGAACAGATAGGTCGCATCGGGTGGTATACCACGGCGAAAGACCAGTTCGGCCTCGACCAGCTGGCGCATGGCATCGATCAATTCGCCTTCCGGCCGCCCGGCGAGCGCCGCTATCGTGCGGTGGTCGAAGCTGCGACCGATAACCGCGCCGATCTGAGCAACCTCCTTGACCGGCTGCAGCCGATCCAATCGAGCCATGAGCGAGTCATGCAGCGTCGTCGGGATCGCGAGCGCACTGACCGGCTTGTCGAGATAGTAGGCGTCGACACCATCTCGCAGCATGTCGGACTCAATGACCGCCTTGGTCATCTCCTCCACGAACAGCGGCACGCCGTCCGTCTTGGAGATGATCTCGTCGAGGAGCGTCACGGGCAATCGCTTGCCGCCGGTGATGCGATCAATGATCGACTGAGTCGCCTCGCGACCCAGCCGGTTCAGCGCCAGCCGAGTGACAACCGGATGGCTGCCGAACGAGGCGACAAACGTCGGACGCGCCGTGAGCAGCACAAAAACACGCGCCGTTTGGATACGGTCGAGCGCCAGCTCGATCAGCTCCAGTGTCGTCGGGTCGATCCAATGAGCATCTTCGATCACCCAGAGCGCTGGCTTGCGGCCCGCAAGGCCAATCAGCTGGTCGATCAGCACGGCAAGTGTTCGGTTGCGCCGCTGCTGTGGGGCCAACCGGATTGGCCCGTACCGAGGCTCCGCGTCGAGCCCAATGAGCGCTGCTATCAGCGGCGCGGCTTCGCCGATGTCGTCGGTGGCCTTCGCAAGAAGTGCCTCAAGCCGGTCCAGGCGAACGTCCAACGCGTCCCCGGGGATGAAGCCGGCCGCATGGGTGAGCTGCTGGATCGCCGGGTAGAGCGCGCTGTCGATGTGGTAGGGCGAGCACTGGTAGCGTAGCAGGAAGTGCGGTTCGGCCCTCAGGGCGTCGATCAGCGCTTCGGCGATGCGCGATTTGCCGATCCCCGCCTCGCCGCTGAGCAGAACCATCTGCCCTTCCCCGCTCTTGGTCTGCCGCCAGCGCTCCATCAGAAGGGCAAGCTCCTGATCGCGCGCGACGATCGGCGCCATGCCGCTTGTCCGCCTTGCCGCAAACCTGCTCTCGACGGCGCGTTCGCCCAGCACAGCGAAAGCGGTTACCGGCTCGACAATACCCTTGAAGCTCTGGGACCCGAGCGCGCGCAGCAGGAAAAGATCGCCAACGAGGTGCCGCGTACTGTCGGCGATGACCACCGTGTTGGGCTCGGCAGCGCTTTGCAGGCGCGCAGCAAGATTCGGCGTATCGCCGACGACGGTTTGTTCTTGCGCCGCGCCTTCACCAATGAGGTCGCCAACAACCACCAGGCCGGTTGCAATGCCGACGCGGGTCTGCAGCGTCTCGCCGCCGGGGGCCCGCAGCCGGGAAACCGACTCGGTGACGGCAAGACCCGCCCGTACCGCCCGTTCGGCCTCGTCTTCATGTGCCCTTGGCCAGCCAAAGTAGGCAAGCACCCCGTCGCCCATGAACTTCGCAATATGACCCTCGAAGCGCGCAATCTCGCCAGCCACCGTGTTTTGATAAAGGCGGATGACCTCACGCATGTCCTCCGGATCGAGCTTCGCGGAAAGCGCGGTCGAGCCGACGAGATCGATGAACATCAAGGTAAGCTGACGCCGCTCAGCATCGCGCTGGGGGGCGGCGCCTGCCAATAGATGGGGTGAGACGGTTGCGACGCCGGCGGATGCCGCTTTCAGCCCTGCGATTGCCTCCAGCAGCTTTCGCCGATGGCCGACGATGCCGACGCCGAGGTCCTTCAAATCATCGACTGTCAGGTTTGGAAGGACGCTAGGGTCGATCTCATTCTCGCGGAACGCCTCCTCGTATCGCTCGAGCCCCAGGGCGGCCAGCCAAGCTGCTATGTCCACCCGCGCCTCCTTTTGAGACTTTGGCCTAGCAACTTACGAGCAGAATACTTCGAAACTGCCTGCTTGCGAAGCTCAACCCACGGAGCTGGAGCGGCGGCTTCTGGCACCTCCGAAACCTTAGGGCCGATAAGTGGTTTGCCCGCTATCCGGTCTATGGCCGACACAACGGCGCGGCGGCCGCACGGCTGCCTTTGACCGATGCTGTCGAAAAAGGGGTTGAGAGCGGCGTTGAACAGTGATTCCTGCTGATCGAGGGACAGCGGGAGACTCGGCTATGATGGGGCGGCAGGAAAGAGACCAGGCAAGCCTGTTCTATCAATTTCGCCTCGATGACATGATCCCGCGGGAGCACTTGCTGCGCGGGATCGATGTGTTCGTGACAGCCGCGCTCACCGACCTGCACGACCAGTTGGAGCCGTTCTATAGCGATATCGGTCGGCCATCGATCGATCCCGAGCTGCTGATCCGGATGCACCTTGTCGGCTACTGTTTCGGCATTCGGTCCGAGAGGAAGCTCTGCGAGGAGGTGAAGCTCCACTTAGCCTATCGCTGGTTCTGTAAGCTCGATCTCGACGACAAGGTTCCGCACCACTCGACATTCTCCGAGAACAGGTTGAACCGCTTTCGTGAAAGCGACATCCTGCGTCACATCTTCGAGCGCATCGTGATGGCGGCGATGGCCATGGGTCTGGTCAAGGGCGAGAGCTTCGCTGTCGACGCGAGCGTGATCGAGGCCAACGCCAGCCGCTATCACGGGAAGGCGCCGGACGAGATCGACTGGACCGATGCGCAGCGCCAGAAGCGTGCGGTCGCTGAATATCTCGCGGCTCTGACTGCCGGAGCGACGGGTGGCAGCGTGCGAACCGATGATGCCAGTGACGTCGGTCCAGAGACTGGGCGTCAGCACCGCTACGAGCGCAAAGCGCCCAAGGTGATCTCGCCGAGCGACCCCTGGTCAGCCTGGACGGCCAAGGCCAACAAGCGAGTGCAGTTCGGCTACGGCCTCAATTATCTAATCGATGTCGAGCACGCAGTAATCATCGACGTCGAGGCCACGCCGGCGCGGACGTACGATGAGGTCGAGGCGACCAAGACAATGATCGACCGGGCAGAGCGGTGCTTCGCCCTCAGTCCCAAGCGGCTGATCGCCGACACGGCCTACGGCACGGGCAAGTTTCTCGGCTGGCTGGTCAAGGAGAAGAAGATCACGCCACACATCCCGGTCTGGGAAATGAGCGATCGGTCCGACGGCATCTTCTCGCGTTCGGACTTCCACTGGGACAAGAAGCAGGGCGTCTACATCTGCCCCAACGGCAAGCTGTTGCGGACCAGTGGCACCGTGCACGATGGGCGCACGCTGCTCTACCGCGCCTCAAAACGAGATTGCGATATCTGCCTGCTCAGAGCGCAATGCTGCACGACGGCCGAAGCACGCAAGATTCCGCGCGATGTTCACGAGGATGCTCGCGACGTAGCGCGCCGCAAGATGAAGACCAAGGCTTTCGCCAAGTCGCGCGATGAAAGGAAGCGCGTCGAGATGCGGTTCGCGCATCTGAAGACTCATCACGGCTTCGAGCGCATGCGCTTGCGCGGTCTGTCCGGCGCTCGCGACGAGTTCCACCTCGCTGCCATCGTGCAGAACTTGAAGACCATGGCGCTGCGCCTGCTCGGGCCGCCACCGGAAGCAACACCTGCGTGAGTGGAGTTGGTAGACTGGCGCTGGGGGTTGCGCTAACCCCTGGCGCCCGACCCGGGAGCCAGACACCAGGACCACACTCTGTCATGGCAACTCCCATCCCCCCGTAAAGACGGGACCAACAGAGCAATCGGAACCTTTTTCGACAGCATCGACCCATGGCAGACGGTTCGCGAAATGCGGATCGCGACCGCGACCCTATCCGTCTAGGCGCAGGCAAGGCCCGCAAAGCTGAGATCAAGTCAGCGACGCGGCTGGGGAAGAGTCGGCAACTGTCTCGCGCCCAGATGGTACGCGATTGCTTCGCGAAGGCAGGTTCGGGCACAGAACGAGCTTCCCTTCGAGGCCGCCTGCCTCAAGACGTCGGTGTGCCTCCGCTACCTCATCGAAAGAAATCCGCTTCTCCACGCGCGGCCGAATTTCGCCGTTTGCGAGCAACCCGAAGAGCCGCTCTAGGTCGTCCTTGAACCACATTGGATGTAGCATTGGATGTAGCGCCCGCATCAGATTGATCGAAAAGAAACCGGCCCGTTTGCCGTTGGGCAAACATCTCCAAACGTACAGGCGCGCTATCCACATCAGGATGGTGAGCATGCTTCGGTGTGCCTGCACGCCCGCCGAGTAGCCGAAAGCGCATAGCTGGCCGCGACGATTGAGCGCCGCGAACGACTTCCGATACCCGGCCTCGCCAATACCGTCGAAGATGACGTCGAACCCGCCTGGCAAGACCCGCGTGATGTCGTCGCGCTGGTAGTCGATTGGCGTTGCCCCGAGCCCGCGAACTAGAGCCGCATGCTTGCCGCTCGCGACGCCCCATAGCTGCAGGCCAGCCACTCTCCCCAGCACGAGCAGTGCCTGACCCACGGCGCCGGCAGCTCCATGCACGAGCACGCGCTGCCCCGGCTGCACCTTGGTGGCGCGATGGAGGAGTTGGTATGCCGTCATCCAGCTCAAGATCAGCGTCGCCGCCTCGGCCGCATCCACGCCAGCCGGTACGCGTGCCAGATGGTCTGCCCTGAGTATGCGATAGGCGACGTTCGACCCGACCACCGTCATGTCGGCCACGCGGTCGCCAACCTTGAAGCCGGTTACATGATCACCAACCTGATCAATTTCTCCGACAACCTCGTAGCCCATCACAAAGGGCGGCCGGATGGCCGCGGTTTGCGGGTACATGTGGCGGCGAATCAAAGTGTCGGTATACTCTATGCCCGAGGCGAGCACGCGAACCCTCACTTCGCCTTTGTCCGCAGTCGGAAGCGGAGCATCAATCACCTGAAGTTCTTCGGGATCGCCAAACTTTCGGATCTGTACAACCCGGTTTCGCGGGTCTGACATGGGCAAACGCCTCCCGCTTCACGCCCCGAGGCTGGACGGGAAAGCGTTGCCTGGCTGCCTTGCAGGCCGTCGCCCTTCCTCCTCGGATGTGTCGGCATGGAGCAACTGTCACGCAACTAGGCTACATATCTCTGAAGAGGGGACCCCCGGCATTGACGCGGATCAATACCTAGATACGCCTTTGCAGGCGGACGTAAGAGATGGACGCACGCTCCGGGCCTGCCTGGCGGTGCGACGGCGCCAGTCCCATGCGGATGAACTCGATGTCGTTCCCAGGCTGTGGTCCTTCCCGATGCAAGCAGCGATAGACGCTTTTCGCAAGGCGATCCGGTCCGGCCATTCCTGGGTCCTCTTCAGGAATGGCACAGCTGTGGTGTTGAGGGGCCCTGTCACTGACATTCGAAACCAGGCCATGGAGATCCTGCGGACCTGGGGGCCGGTGCACGCGGGATCTTCATCCGGCGATTTCACTGTCGCACCGTCAGAGGAACATCCGGGTTGGCTGGTGTTGTGCCACCATCCGGACATCATCACCTATGTCGATCCGGCCGAGATGGGGATGGATCCGCCATCAAGCTCCGATATTCCGCTGCTGAGTTGGGCCCGGCGCATGGGTCGCCGGTTCTTGGCGGGCGGCACTTCCACCGACCTCGCGGTTGGATTGGTTGGCCGGGGCAAGCGCGGGAAAGATGCGCGGACCCTGCAGATCATCCATGTCCATGACGCGACCTGACGCGCTGGATCCGGAGCGCGCCGACGGTGGAAGCTCCCTAGTCCCCTGAACAGGACGTGGACCCGCGTGCGCCTCCAGGCGGCCTTCGTCCTCCGGCAAAATCCCGTGCAGCCAGCCACCTGCTCACGACGCAAATTGCTGGTTGAACTCGTTTTAGCGGCATACAATGGCATCCTCGCTCGATCAATCCAGAGGAAGCGTCATGATGGGGAAGCTTGTTTCAGGTCTTGTCGTCGTGTGTCTGACTATCGGCATGATCGGCACGACCGTTGCCGGTTGGGACCCAGCCAACGAAAAGCAGTCGCGCGACACGATCGCGGCATTCAAGAAGACGGATCCGGGCATCGACACCTTCTTCAAGAAGGCGCATGGCTACGCCGTCTTTCCCGAGATCACCAAGGGCGCCATCGGCATCGGCGGTGCCGCCGGCGATGGCACCGTCTTCGAGAAAGGTGCCGCCATCGGCTCCTCCAGCATGACCCAGGTCACCATCGGCCTGCAGCTCGGCGGCCAGACCTACAGCGAGGTCATATTCTTCAAGGACGCGGCGGCGCTCGACAACTTCAAACGCGGCGGCTACGAAGTCGCGGCGGGTGCGTCCGCGGTCGCCCTCAAGGACGGCGCCTCGAAGACCGCGGACTACAACAACGGCGTCGCCATCTTCACCATGGGCACGGGCGGCTTGATGTTCGAGGCCAGCATCGGCGGCCAGAAGTTCAGCTACGAACCGAAATAGCGGCCTCGATCTGTTGAGCGCCGTCCGATGACTAGGGCGGTGTCAGCTGCTTGTACACCCATGTCGGAAGATCGCCCGAGTTGGTCGGCGTGTTCTGCCATGGGTTGTCCTGCGCTCCGAGGGCGTGCCCAGCATCGAATGCCGCACGCATCTGAACCGGATCGAATGCCAGCGGGTCCTTGCCGATATTCACGTCGTCCGGAATCCCAACCGTATTGAAGGTGTAGCCGAGCGACTTTGTCCCGATGTATGACCGTGTCAGGGCAGTTTGCATGGATTGCTCCATCATCACGCTGATCGTTGTCGCGGCCACCGGGCCAAGCGCCCTGATCAAGGCCTGAGGCGGCTCGGTTACCCTGCCGTTGTCGATCAAGTACAGATTGCCGGCGCCGTATAGCGGCGGATTGGGCTTCTGCAATCCCCCCATTCCCGGAATCACCAGATTCGAGCGCGCGGCGCCGTCGACGAACAGATGACCCTCTATTTCTACCGGCGGGAAGACGATGGGGAACGAAGCGGAGGCCAGCAAGACGTCGCGATAAAGCTCCAGCTGCCCCGCCTTCGCGATCATCGTCATGTTCCAGACCCAGGTCTGGCCGTAATCGATGTTGGTCGTGCCCACGAACAGCTCGCGATTGTCGTCATATGCCGCGGCCACGCGCCGCAAGGTTTCCGCCGTCACATATTTGGCGATCAACGCCCGCAAGGGCGCGGTGTCTTTCAGCGAATCGGCAGACAGTAGGCTGAAGATCGATCTGTCCGTGTAGATATCGGCGCTGGTGACCTTGGTGTACATCTCTTCCAACGTCGCATCGTCAGCCGGGGTGCCGAGGAAGGCGTGGGTGGCCAGCAACGCACCGGTGCTGACTCCGCCGACAATATCGAACTGCGGCCGCCGTCCGCTCTCGCGCCAGCCCAACAGGAAGCCGGCGCCGAAAGCACCGTTCTGGCCTCCGCCGGAGAGGGAAAGAAGATTCAACGCATGCCCACGCTTGCGCTCAAGGTACCGCACGAGATTGTCGCCGGGAACCGCCGTTACGTCGGCATAGATGCTTGAAGGCCGGCTTGGATTCAGCGGTTCGAACCCGTTGGGGAGAGTCGCGTATAACGGAGCCTGTAAAGAAAGCGTCCGCCCGGGTGGCGATGCACAGCCCGCCAGCAGCAACAAAGCGATGAAGGTCTGAAGAATCCTGAGGCGCTTGAGTCCCATGCACTCCCCCCGAGTCTGCAAACAAGCCGTGAGCCGAACAGTCGATCTCTGTGAGTTTTCTGCCAAGCCAGACCTGGCGCCAATCTTGTCGCAATGCGTCATCTTCCGCAACTTCAGGCCTGTCTAGGAAGGCAAAGCTATCTTGCCCGTTGAGGTGGCCGACGCATCCGGCATGCGTTGCCTCCAGAGACTTGCTACCGCCCCAGGATTGTCATCGCCTGCGAGCGGTTAATTGATGGTGGGTTCCCCTTCCCAACCAGTGCCTTTGCGCCGGGCGCTTACATGCGCAGTGCCAGATTGAAGGGTTCGGCCGGAACAGGCGGCCAATTGATCTCGTTGTCCGGCGCCGGACTGGCGTCCTGGAAGCAGCGATCGAGCAATCCGCCGGCATTCTATTTCCGTGGCATCCAGCTGCTCGCCGCAAACTTGTCCGGCGCATTCTCGACCCAGAAGCCCACAGGCTCTTGGAGCACCACCGGCTAGACGCTTTCTTCACGCATATATACGCTCCAGGCACGCGCCGACATGTCCGCCGTGCCTTGAAGATTGGCGCCACGATGGAGGACCTCATGGAGGTCCGGACTCTTTGCGTCGTGAGGGGTGTTTGAACACTGAACCTTGGTGCGCCCATCCGTGCGACGGATGTGGCAAGACAACCTGCGTCCACCGCGTGAGAGAACGGGGCCCAGCCGATGACTAAGACAATGAAAGCCGAAAGGCCGGCCAAGACCGCCAGGCTGAGAGAGCGAGCGATCGAGGAACTCCAGGTTTTCTGTGTAACGGCCTTATACCTCTGGGTATTCTTCGGCTCGTTTACAGTCTACCGCAGGCTGGTGCTGGCCGAGACTGGCGTTCCCTATCTCCACTACGGGATCGCGCTGATCGAAGCGCTGATCATTGCCAAGGTCGTCCTGATTGGCAGGATGTTCGGCTTCACCAAGCGCTTCGAGGACAAGCCGCTGATCGTCCCGGTACTCTACAAAGCGGTCTTGTTTGGCATCTTTGTGCTGCTGTTCAGCATTGTCGAACACCTCGTCGACGGATGGCTCCACGAGCAGGGTCTATTCGGCGGATTGCGCGAAATTGATGAGACCGGCGCCCATGAGATCGGCGCGCGCGTGCTCATGCTCATCGTCGCGTTCGTCCCGTTCTTCGCATTCTGGGAACTGGGCCGCATTCTTGGGACGCGAAAGCTCGCGGCGATCTTCTTCTCCGATCCCCACGCGCCTGGAGACACTCGAAGTCAGGCGCCCTGACCCACTCCCCCTCGCCGAGCGCCATTGCGATGCGCCAGTCTCCTCGATTATGCGATTGATGCGGTCCAGGTCTGATGAGCGGAAAGTCGTGCCATCATATCGGCTCCTGGAAAGCGCCAATCGATTTGCCGCGTCGCCGGCAGCCCACCGGTGGCGGGGCTTTTGTTTGGGCGCAGCCATGCGCGGTGACGAGCGCCATCAAAAACTATACGTATGCTCGAGAAGATTGATGTGACCAGGCTGCCCGTCGCGATGGTCACTTCCCCTGATGTCGCTCGGGGTCCGCCCTCTCCGTGCATTGGAGCTTGCGCACGCCGAGAGCGCAGCCGGCAGGACCAGCGCGGCGGCGCCCAGCCAACGCAATAGCCGGCGACGTTCGAGGGAGTGGCCTTGATCGTTCATCGCGCCGCCTCCAGCAAATTGAGGTCCGTTATTCTTAACATTCCCCTCGGCCTTTTTCACCGGCGGACAACGCCGCGGAGCCACGCAATTCAATGGCCGTTGCTGGCGCTTCCCAGCCGGCCTGACGGGAACAAAGTGAGGTCCGCTTTCGCGGGCTTGCCTGGACCGTCGGACCTTGACCGATCCTCTTGAAAAGCCCGCAACTTCTTTCCAGCGCAGGAATCCGGGCCGTCGCGCGTTTAAGCTGACGAGTGGATGAACCGTGCCGTGCAATACCCAAGGTCTTTTGTCTGCTTGCTGCATGACGAGACTTGGCGCATCGTTCGGCGAGCCTGGACAGGGAACCATGCCTCACGCGACGACAGCTACCGCTCTTCTTGTCGCAGCGCTTGCGCTCAGCGCCTGCGCCGTGGCGCCGCCATCCGGTCCGAGCGTCATGGCCCTCCCGGCACAAGGCAAGAGCTTCGAGCAGTTCCAGCAGGATGACGCCACCTGCCAGCAATACGCCTCGGCGCGCATCGGCTACGGCACGCCGCAGCAGGCCGCCAACGAAAGCGGGGTCGGCAGCGCCGCGGTCGGCACCGTCGTCGGCGCGGCGGCCGGTGCGCTCATTGGCGCGGCTGCCGGCAATCCTGCGGCCGGCGCGGCCATCGGCGGCGGCAGCGGTCTGCTGGTGGGCAGCGCGGCCGGCGTGTCGAACGCCTATGCCTCCGGCGCCGCCCTCCAGCAGCGCTACGACATGGCCTATATCCAGTGCATGTCGGCCAAGGGCGAGAGCGTGCCGATGGCGCAGAACGCCCCCGCGTCCTACCCGCCGCGCTATGCCTACGGCGCGTATCCGGCTTACCCCGGCTACTACCCCGGCTATTACTACTACCCGTATCCCTATTAGCGCCCGCACCCGTCCCCTGCCACCGCGCGAGCAATCGCCAGGGCGGAGTTTGGGGAATATCGACTCGTTGCGCTTGCCAGCCGATCTGATTCGAGCAAGAGAGGTCCACTCTCGCATGCTTACCGGGCTATTGCAGAACGTTCCTGCGTCACCCGGCTTTGGCATGAAGGAGAAGTGCGCGCTGTCCCAGTGAATGTCTCCAACCGCTGAAAGAGCGGACGCACCACAGCGCCATTGCGACTGGCGCTTTGGCCCGATCGGGCCCAAGGCCGCCGCGGCTGTTGGGTTCCGAGCGCGAGCCATGTGCGCGGTTGACCCAGCATGATCTGTATCAATGCGGCCACGGACCTCGGACGGCATAGAGGTTGATTGTGCCGCAGGAGTTCGCCAGGAGCCCGCCGATGAGGCCTGACCAGGCATGCTTAGGTGGCTGATCGACGAAGGCAGATGGTCATGAATAGGCTGATCGCCTTGCTGCTTCTGTCGGCAGTGGGCGGCTGTCAACCGATGGCACCCCAGACAGTGATCTCTCTGACGGGTCCCGTCGTGTTTGTCGCTCAGACCGCGCGAGACGCGGAATTCAAGCCGGGACCGGAAGAAAGCGCGATCCGCGCGGTCGGAGCGGGCTGCGAGTCAGGCGGCGCCCCGATCATCATCCCGAACCTTGGCACATTGCATTTCGGCGCCCTGGATCAGGCGGACCCACCGGCTGCGTGCGGTACATTCGCTGCGATGATGACCGAGAACTGTGTGAGATTGATCGAAATCGATGGCGTATCGCCGCCACTCGGCTTTGCCGACAGGACGGGTTTCGGAATCAAGGTGCGGCCTGGTGCGCATGAGGCGCGTTTCGAGATCGAGCGGAGCTGTTGGTTCTGCGACGACCTGGAGCGCACACTCGCTTTAACCACTGAGGGCGGCAAATACTATGATGTGCACGCCGACTTCGTGGCCAAGGAATACTGGTTGTGGATCACCGAATACGAGTACACCAACAACGTCTTCAGCCCGGAGCGCGCGATCCGCGTCATCGCAGGCGAGCCGCCGCCGGAAGACTGAAGTGTCTGGTTGGATGAGCCTTCAATTCGGGAGAAGACATTTCTTGATGATGAGAGCCGTTTGGCTGGCGGCAATTTGCTTCGGCATGCTCGGGAGCGCCCCGGCGTTGGCTCTTGTTGTAACCATGAGCATAACCGTCGAAGGAGTCGACCGGCCAATCATCATCGGGGAAACCAATCTGCCGGATGGAACCGTCGTGATGGTCACGCTGAGCCGCACTGCCGACGGCTATGCCGAGCAAGACATAACGTCCGTCCAGAACGGCGGCTTTCGAGCGGGCCCGTTCGAGCAGCATGGACGGCCGCTCAGCCAGGGCCTCTATGATATCCAGGTCATGGTGCCGGTATCCTGGATGCAGCCGCAACATGTGCAGGCGGTGATTGGCCGGGATGGCGAAAGACTAGAGGGTCCATTTGTCAGGCAATCGGATTTCCTCAGGGCCAGGGTGATCGAGTATCACCAGGATCTGCCGATCGGCGACCCGTTTGCTGCGGAGTGGGACAGAGCGAATCGTGCGGCGGAGCAAAAGAAGCGCGACGGCTGGTTGCGCGAGAACTACTGCCGGTCCGCATGCGATCGCGCCCAGTCGGAGTCCGAGGCCATGTACCGGTGGTTCGACTGGCAAGCCTGCTATCAGCAATGCCTCAATGGCGAACCATGACGGTTGAGCAATACGGCCGACCCACTCCCTTGACCGCTCGTCACCGGAGAAGGTTTGCGACTCCGCGTCCTTGAGCTGCGCATAAGGGTTGGTGCAGTCGAACCGTCTCCGCGGTATCCTCGGAGTGTGTATGCGCGGCCGCCTGCGCGCGGTGCGCTGACGGCAATCCACGCGGACCCCGTTCGACCGGAACAGCTGCAGGAGGGACTTCAATGTCGGACATCGCCCGGAACCTGAAAGGATTGTGCGACGCCTTCAATGCGCACGATCTCGACCGCATCATGGGCTTCTTCGCCGATGACTGCGTATTGGAAATGCCGAGAGGAGGCCAGCCTTGGGGGGCGCGCTTCGAAGGCAAGGAGAACGTGCGTGCGGGCTTGGCCGGGCGATTCAAGGGGCTGCCCGACGTCCACTACGGAAACGAACAGCACTTCGTCGACGAAGGAGCCGGTACCGGCATTTCGAAATGGACGCTGACCGGCACGCGTCCGGATGGACAGCGCATCGAGGTCTGGGGCTGCGATTTCTACACGTTCCGGAACGGCAAAGTGATTCGCAAGGATTCCTACTGGAAGATCGTCGAATAGGTCGGGCGAGAGGATGCGGTTCGATCCGTCGTCCTCGCTCAGCAGCACACTTGAGTTCACCTCCAATCACCAGCCATCGAGACTCGTGAGATTCGTCTATGCAACGAACTCACTGTTTGGACTTCTATTCCCACCGAAATCTTTGTAACTTTCGGGCGAAAGTTCTGCGAATCGGGGATCACAGTGGCCAGCATTTTCGACAGCTATCTCCGCAAGTTGCGAGAGACGCCCATTGACGAGCAGACCGAGCACACGGGCCGCGCGGCGCTGGAAGCGCTGCTGAACGAATTTGCTGCGAAGGCGGGCCGAACCAAGCCGAAGGTCCAGCACGAGCCCAAACACGTCGCGGCGAAAGGCGCTCCGGACTTCAAGGTGAGCCGCAGCGGCATGATCCTCGGTTATGTCGAGACCAAGGCCATCGGCGAGAACCTCGACAAGATCCTGAAGTCGGACCAGATCGCTCGCTACAAGACCCTGTCGCAGAACATCATCCTCACCGACTATCTGCATTTCATCTGGATCAACAAGGACGGGCTCCAGCGTGAATCTCTATGCCACGCGACCGATCTGGAGAACTCGAAACTCCGTCTGAAGGATGACCGCGTCGCGGCCGTTGCGAAGCTGCTGGAAGGCTTCTTTTCCACCGCGCCGGAAGGCATCGGCCGTGCCCAACAGCTTGCGCTCGCGCTGGCGACCCGCAGCAAGTTGCTCCGCGACTATCTTGGCGTAGAACTCGTGCGCCAACAGCGGGAGCACAAAGAAGGTCGCCTCTACGGCCTGTTCCAGATTTTCCGTGACCAGGTATTCCACGAGCTCGAGCTCAAGGAATTCGCGGACGCCTTCGCGCAGATGCTGGCTTACGGCCTTTTCCTTGCGCGTCTGAATTCCAACTCACACTCTATAACACTGAACAACGCGCGCGAGTACGTGCCAGGTTCGTTCCGGCTTATCCGCGAACTGGTCGATTTCTTGGCCGAGCTGGAGAAGGCCGAATACCGCGACGTACGGTGGGTAGTCGAAGAAGTGCTCTCCATCGTCAATAACCTCAATCTGGCAGCGATTCATGAGGACCTGTCGTTCCGCCGGCGTAGGGCGATCAGCCGCAAGGTGCGGGCTCAGGACGAGGAAGAGCACCGATTGTTCGAGCGCGATCCCTTCATCTACTTCTACGAAGACTACTTGCACGCCTACGACAAGCAGACCAGCAAGAGCCGTGGCGTCTACTACACACCGCCGCCGATCGTGAACTTCATCGTCCGCGCGATCGATGATATTCTGAAAGATATGTTCGGCATTCGCTCCGGCCTCGCCGACCATAAGCGCGTCACTGTGCTTGATTTCGCCTGCGGCACCGGCACTTTCCTGCTCGAAGTCTTCCAACGCGTATTTGAGAACATCGGCGGCCCGGATTCGGGCAAGGCAGACTTGATCGTGCGCGAGCACTTTCTCAAGAACATCTATGGGTTCGAGTACTTGATCGCGCCCTATACCATCGCACATCTCAAATTGTCGCAATATCTGCAAGATCAGAAGCATGCTTTAAAAGAAGAGGAACGGCTGCAGGTCTATCTAACCAACACACTGGAGCCAATCGAGCCGCAAGCGAATCTGTTACTTCCCGCGGTCAGCGCCGAGGTAGCGGCTGCGCAGAGCGTCAAAGAGCAGCCGATCCTGGTTGTGACCGGCAATCCGCCGTATTCGAGGCATTCGAAAAACAAGGGCGCATGGATCACCGCCCAGACGGCAAAGTATAAAGCAGGCTTCCCTGAACTCTCGAAACCGGCGCAGGGCAAGGCCTTACAAGACGATTACGTCAAATTCATTCGCTTTGCACAGTTGAAGATGGATGCCGTCGAAGAGGGTGTAGTTGGGGTCATTACCAACCATTCCTGGCTTGACAATCCAACTTTCAAGGGCATGCGCAAGTCCCTGATGACAACCTTCAATCAGATCTATGTGCCGGACCTGCACGGCAATAGTGCAAAGAAGGAGCGGGCGCCGGACGGTAGCGAGGACGAGAATGTCTTCGATATCAAGCAAGGTGTAGCAATCAGTGTGTTCATCAAAGGCCGAAATATCGAGCGAGGTGTCTGGCATGGTGACCTTTGGGGCAAGCGATTGGCAAAATACAGCGCCGTCGCGCTTGGCTCCAAGTCCTCGATTTCGTGGCGGCGTCTGAAGCCGGGTGCGCCAGACTGGCTCTTGCGACCGCAAAATAGAACTCTTGCAGCGAGCTACCGTGCATTCTGGTCTATTCCAACAATTTTTTCGCCGCTGGGCGACCCAGCACCAGGTATCGTCACGACGCAAGACCAGTTCGCAATATCTTTCTCGGCAGGAGAAGCGAGAGACAAAGTCAAGAGACTGCTTGCAACTTCTTCTGAGCGAGACGCACGGAAGCTGTTTCGCCTCTGTTCTCAGGATCAATGGAGTTACGCCACCGCGAAAGAGGAGTTGCCTAAGATCAACTTATCGACGGCAACGGTGGAGTTGACTTATCGACCGTTCGACAATCGCTGGACTATATGGGACCGCAATGTCGCCGTTCATCGGCGCGAACGGGTGATGAGTCACATGCTTCAGTCAAATTTGGCTCTGCTGACCGCCCGGAGCAATAAATCGCCAGCTACAGACCATTTCTTTCTGTCAGATAAGCCGAGCGAAACCAAAGCGGCTGAGTCGACAGTCCAATCGTACTCCTTTCCATTGTTTGCTTATAGGGAAAGCGGAATCCGGTACGAGAACCTGTCTCACGAGTTTCGTGACTTTCTCGATTCCCACTATGAACATCACTACACGCCGGAGGAAATTCTTGGTTACATCTATGCAGTAGTCTACACGCCGACATATCGCGCACGATATGCTGAATTCTTGCGCATAGACTTCCCACGCGTACCCTTCCCAAAGGACCTGAAGCACTTCGAAACACTGTCGGGTCTCGGATGGGAGCTCGTGCAGGCGCACCTCTTGCGCGCCTTTCCGCGATGTGGGAACGCGACATACTATGGTAAGGGCGACCACGTTGTTGAGTCGGTTCGCTACTCGCCGCAAGAGCAGGCGATCCACATCAACAAGACACAGTGCTTCAAACCGGTACCACTGGCCGTGTGGGATTTCCATATCGGTGGATACCGAGTACTTGACAAGTACCTGAAGTCGCGCAGGGGGCGCGCTCTTTTGCTTGACGAGATCAACCATGTCGGAGCGGTTGTCGACTGTCTCGCATTCACCATCCGCCAGATGGCCGCGATCGACAAGGCGTATCGCGCGGCGTTTCCGGAGCAGGCTTGATCGATGGCCAGCGCTCGCGCTGTCGCCTTCTATGATGTATGCTGTTTGCGACTCGGAACCAACCGCGCGTCGATCCCATGCCCAAGCACGCCCAAGCCGACTTCTTCGCTTCGGACCCACAGGCCGACCTGTTCGGCGCGGCGACGGCGCCGGCGTATCGGCCCAACCCTGACAAGGTGCGTGCGCGGCTGCATCGCATCCTCTCCGAGACGCGCGCACGGAGCGAGCCTTGGGATTGGGGTCGCGCCTCGCTCTACCGGACCATCTTCCCGCAACTGACGCTCTGGCTGCCGGAAGAGGAAGCGGCTCAGCTGCGGCTCGAGTT
This sequence comes from Dongiaceae bacterium, assembly GCA_041398065.1. Taxonomy (GTDB): domain Bacteria; phylum Pseudomonadota; class Alphaproteobacteria; order Dongiales; family Dongiaceae; genus Dongia_A. The sequence continues at coordinate 44,429 of JAWKVL010000033.1, forward strand.
CGAGACCGAGATGGAGCGCCTGCAGTCGGCGTGAGGCCGCAGCGCGATATCCGCTACGGCAGCTCCAGGTCCTTCACCCCGTCGCCGAAGAAGGCCTGGGGCAGCGAGGAGATTTCCGACAGTTCCGATTCCTTGTGCCGCACGCAAGCGACGGTGCGGTCGAACAATTGCTGCCAGGTCTGCGACTTCGGCCAGGCGCCGAGCAGGCATTCGTCGAAATAGGTGTATTTGAACTCGGCCCCGCAGCCGAACGAGACGCGGTCCTCGCGCGCGGCGGTCAGCCAGATGCGGTTGTCGCCCTTGCTCGCCTTGCCGATGAAGATGCCGGCGTAGCAGGCGGAAACCACCACCACGGTCGGGCGCGCGCCGCACTCCTTGTCGAGGATGCGGTCGAGCTTGCCGGGCGACAGGATGCGGTTCGAGGCATCGTCCTCGCGCAGCAGGACTCCATCCTGCGATCCGTGCGTGGTCAGATAGACGAGACAGCCCTGCGCCGCCGAGCCGGCCAGCGCCGCATCGATCGTCTTCGAGGTGGCGAGCGCCCGCCGCGCCGAGCCCAGGCGCCGGTCGGAGGTCAATCGATAGAGCTCGATTCCCGGCTTGCCTTGCAGCAGCCCGGTCAACGTGTCGACCGCATTGTCGAACACCGGCGCCGAATCGTCCCCCGCCACCAGCACCACCCGCCAGCTCGCGAGCTTCGCGGCCGCCGTGCTCGTCGGCAGCAGCGACGTCAGTAACGCCACGAGCACCAACGCCAAAGCCGCCGATATGCGATGCACTGTCATGAGATTACCCTTCATGGTCGCTATCTAGCCCGCCGGCGCGATTGGCGACAAGATGCGCGACGCCAGTCGGCGATTGCGTCCGCCGCGGGCGATGCCGAGAATGCCGATGATCCCACGATGTG
>JAWKVL010000034.1:0-44231 GCA_041398065.1 Dongiaceae bacterium
GGGCCGTCCGGTTCGTTTCGTCGCTGCGTTGGCAGCACTTTGCGCTTCATCGCTCCCCGTTGGCGCTGGGCGACATGGCGCGCAGCATGTTCTCGAGCCAGGCGCTGCTGCACAAGTACCGCTATCCGCGCACCCGAGCGATCGCGCTGCCCGGCGCGAAGACTGTGCTGTCGCTCGCGCGCTTCTTTATCGGATTCATCGATTGCGCGCCGAAAGTGCGCCAGCGTTTCGGGATCGGGCTGTGGAAGCAGTTTACCGGAATCTGCGCGGCAGGGTTCCGCCATGGCCTGGATGCTCGCGCCTATTATTTGTTCGAACTCTATCGCCCCGAGCAGATGCAATGTGCCGGCGGCTATGTCACGCGCTACGAGACCAAGAACGGCCTGTTCAAGATTCTCACCTGGCAGCTGCCCAAGCATAACCGCCGCACATCGCTGGGCGACAAGCTTGCGGTCCATGAGATGTGCGAACGCAACGACATTCCGACACCGGCGCTTCTCGGCATCGCGAAGAAGGGCGAAGTGAAGCTGCTGTGCGATCCGAAGACAAGTCTCGACCAGGATCTGTTCATCAAGCTGGCCAAGGCCAAGGGCTCGCGCGGCGTGGAGCGTTGGAAGCGAATCGGCCCAAATCGGTATCGCGATCACAAGGGCACGGAGTTTTCGCTGGAACAAGGCCTTGCGCGGCTGGCCGAGCGGTCCAAGTCCGAGACCCTGATGATCCAGCCGCACATTGCGAACCATCCTGCCATTGCGGACTATGCGCGTGAATCGCTAATCACGATCCGCGTTATCACCTGTCTGGACGAGGCGAACCAGCCCGTCATCACCCACGGTTTCCTGCGGGTGGTCTCGAAACTCGAATCCGATTGGCCGCACAAGATCGAGCTCGGATCGGCGATCGACCTGGAGACTGGGGCGCTCGATCTCATGACGGGCGACAAGGACAACACCCGCTTCGAATGGTATCGCGACCATCCGGTGACGGGTGCGCCGGTGCTGGGCCGCACGCTGCCGTGCTGGGACGAGGTCAAAACGGTCGCGCTGGCTGCCCATCGCGCCTGCCCGGATCGCCTGATTGTCGGCTGGGACATCGCGATTTCCCCTGAGGGGCCAGTGCTGCTGGAAGGCAATGCCTATGCCGATGTCGATTTTCTGCAGCGCGTGCACCGTTGTCCGTTCGGCGCCAGCCCGGTTGGTCCTTTGCTCTATGCCCGGCTGGTCGACCTGCAGCACCGAATCGCCACCGGTACGGTTCGCGGCGCCGACGACTACGACTGAGCGATCTCGGCCCCCAGCCGCCGCACCAGCGCAATTAGGTGCTCGACGTCGCTTTCGTCGTTGTCGTAGTGCAGGAAACAAGCGCGCAATGACGTCCTACCGTTGATCCGGGTAGTCGGGATGTGTGCCTCTCCACTTGCGCTGACCGCCTCCGAGATGCGCTCGTTAAGATCATCAAGTGTGGACTCGTTCCCATACGACGGCCGATAGCGGAAATTCACGACCGACAAGGAGGCCGGTGACAGCAATTCCAGGTCGGGCGCGTCCAGCACGCGCTGCTCCAGCAAATTGGCGAGAGCGTTGCATCGCGTCACCAGTTCCGCGACGCCGGCGCGGCCAAGTCGCGCGATCGCGGCCCACACCTTGAGCGCCCGGTTGCCGTAGGTGAGCTGGAACATGTGCTCGTACGGCCAAGGTGCCTCGCTGTGCCCCGCTTCCAGATAATCGGGCGTCAGGGAATAGGCCGCGCGATGCACGTCCGGATGGCGGGTCAACAGCGCGCCGCAATCGATCGGCACCTGCAGCCACTTATGCGGATTGAGCGTCACGGAATCGACGCGCGCGAGGGCGCCAAACTTGTCGCGATATGCAGGGTCGATCGCGGCCCATGCGCCGAACGCGCCATCGGCGTGCAGCCAGACGCCGAACTCCGCCGCGATATCCGCGATCTCGTCCAGCGGATCAATGGCGCCAGTGTTGGTAGCGCCACCACAGGCCACGATGGCGAACGGCAAGTGACCTGCCTCCAGATCGGCTTGTATGGTATTGCGCAAGGCATCCGGCGTCATGCGGAACGCTGCGTCGACCTCGATCGCGCGCAGGTTGTCCGTCCCGATGCCGAGCTGCTCCGCGCACTTCTGGATCGAGGAGTGGCTCTCCGCGCTGCTGTAGAGGATCAATCGCTTGCGGCCGCTCTGTAGCCCTTCGGCGCGGATATTCCAGCCGTCGCGCGCCGCTGCGCGATGGCGCGCCGCGGTGAGCGCGTTGAGCGTCGCCGACGATCCGCCGCTCAGCAGGATGCAAAGGCTGCCTTCAGTGGGGAACCCGACCAGCTCCATGATCCACCGCCCCAGGCTCGCCATCAGGAAGATCGCCGAATGGTCAAAGCCGTCGAGGCCGCAATCCATGGTGCTGGCGACTGCGTCCGCCAGAACCGCGATCGGCGCCGGCGGCGAATTGACCCAGCCGTAGGAACGTTTGTGTCCGGTCGCGATCGGCCAGGGCATGATCTCGCGACGCAGGAAGTCCAGGATCTCCTCAGGCGATTGACCATGCTCCGGCAGCGGCAACGAGAGCAGCCTCCGTCGAACGTCCTGCGGTACGATCCGGTCGACCGGCTGGCCGGGCAGGGCACGCAGGTAGTCGCCCAGCACCCTCGCCGTTTCCGCGCCGAGCGTATCGAACGCCTCCCGGTCCTGCGCGAATGGATGGGTCATGGTGACGGCTCCCCTGCAAATGGCGCGCCATTAGAGCAAGGATCGCCAAAATCGTGTCAAGCTGGCCCGGTATGTCTCCGTACCCCGCTTTGTGATTTTCCAGGGCAATGGACGCTGGCATTGCGGCACGGATCGCGCCAGGATAGTGCTAGTTGCTTGGCTGCGTAGGAGGCTGCGATGCGCCTGCATCTGTTGCCGATTTTTGCCCTGTCCATCCTGGCGGCGCCGGTCGCCTGCGCGAGCGCGGATTCGCTCCAGGACAACACCGCCGAGGCCGAACGGCTCGCCAACGAGGCGTTGACCAAGATGATGCGGGCGCTCGACCTGCTGATCACCACCGTCCCGCGCTACGCCGCGCCGGAGATCCTGCCCAACGGCGACATCATCATCCGCCGCCTGCGTCCGCACGAGAATGAAGACGACGAGCCGATCGAGACCAAGGGCGACGGCATCGAGACATGAGTCTGTCGCCTGCGGCCCTGGCGACCGGGGCGTTCTGCCCGCACGGCGATTTTGAGATTGCAGGCTCCGGGAGTGGCCCGCTGCAAGGCCTGACTTTCGCGACCAAGGACATCTTCGATATCGCCGGCCGCGTTACCGGCTGCGGCAATCCGGATTGGCTGGCAAGTCACGAACCGGCTGCCCGGCACGCCGCCGCAGTGCAGAAGCTGCTCGATGCCGGTGCACATATGATCGGCAAGACCATCACCGACGAGCTCGCCTTTAGCCTCAACGGCCAGAATTTCCACTATGGGACACCGCGCAATGCGGTCACACCGGACCGTGTTCCGGGCGGTTCTTCCTGCGGCTCGGCATCCGCGGTCGCGCACGGTATCGTCGATCTGGCGCTCGGCAGCGACACTGGCGGCTCAGTGCGCATCCCCGCCTGCCTCAATGGTATCTATGGAATCCGGCCAACACACGGGGCCGTCGATATCTCGGGTGTGATGCCCCTGGCGTCCAGCTTTGACACCGTCGGCTGGTTCGCGCGCGATGCGAATACTTTGCGATGCGCTGGCGAGGTGCTGCTGCCGCCTGACCGTCCCGGCATCGCGCTTTCCCGCTTCTACGTTGCGCGCGATGCCTTCGCCCTGGCCGATGCGGCGGTGTCAGACGCAGTGCGCACCGCCCTCGGCCGTGCGGCCGCGGCGCTGCCGGTTGCCGCGGAGCTGGATCTCGCAGGCGAGATGGGCGGCCTCGGCGAATGGCTGAGGCGATTTCGCCGCCTGCAGCCGCGCGAGATCTGGGCCAATCAGGGCGCCTGGATCGAAGCGCGCGGGCCGAGATTCGGTCCGGAGATCGCGGAACGCTTTGCCCTTGCCAAGTCGGTGGCCGCTACCCCCGAAGGCGATGATGAGAACTTTCGGACGCGCATCGCGGCACATCTCGATCGCGTGCTGGGAACGGATGGCGTCCTGATGACGCCTACCGCCGGCACAATTGCTCCACGACTTGATGCCGGCAAGGAAGAGCTCGCCCAGTTCCGCGACCGCACTTTGAGCCTGACCTCGATTGCCGGGCTGGGCCGTCTTCCGCAAATTCAGGTTCCGGCCGGATTGGTGAGCGGCGCTGCGGTTGGCCTCTCGCTCATCGGTCCGCGCGGCAGCGATCGCGCGCTGTTGCATCTGGTGGAAAGTTTGCCGCCGCTCGCCTGACGATCAGCTTTCCGCTCGGGGTTCGGCTGTGTGATATTCCCGTGCCACCACGATCCGGCCGACTATGTGACGGTTGAATTCGTCCAACTCTTCGGCCGGCACCCAGAGCTCACGATGAACTGATGAGCCGACCGTCTGTGGCTCATAACGCTTAACAAATTCGGCATCAATCTCGAAGCGCGTCACATAGCCAGCGCCGCTATCGCGCACGTTCCAATCGCGCGCGATCTGGATTGCGTATTCCTCGTTGAGGACCGGATAGAAGATCGGCTGTTCCGGCAAGCGGGGCGGGAATTTCCGCCATCCGCTCATTTCGATCAGCTCCAGCTCCTTTGGGCCGACCGGGCGATAGAGCGTGACCGTCGGCATTGTCTTGCTGTCAAGATTCGTAAGAGATCATCGATCTGAACGGCACGTCGAGCTTGGCCCGGCCGCTCAGGAATGCCAGTTCGATGATGCAGGCGGCGCCGACCACGTCGGCCCCGACCTTACGCAGCAGCGAGATGGCGGCCTGCAGTGTCCCGCCGGTCGCCAGCAGGTCGTCCAGCACGACCACCCGCTGGCCCTTCTGGATCGCATCCGCCTGGACCTCGACTGTATCCGTTCCGTATTCCAGATCGTAGTGGTGCTGGATCACATCGCCCGGCAGCTTGCCGCGCTTGCGCACCATCGCGAAACCGCAGCCCATCAGGTAGGAGAGCGGGGCCGCCACCAGGAACCCGCGCGATTCGATGCCGACCAGCAGATCTGGCTCCAGCGGCGTGATGGCGGTGACCAGCCGGTTCACGGTCTCCTTCCAGGCAGGCCCGTGCGCCAGCAGGGTGGAGATGTCGTAGAACAGGATTCCCGGCTTCGGGAAATCCGGGACATGGCGGATGTGGGCCTTAAGATCCATCGGGGCACCTACGGCTGAAATACGACGCGGGCCCTAGATAACAGCCCGCCGGGCTTGCGGTCGAGGCTCAATGTGCCTAAGCATCGCCTCCATTCGGCCCGGCTACCGGGCTAGCCGGGGGACAGGCATGGCCACGCGCAAGTCGCATAAGATCGATCGGATCGACCTCAAGATCCTGAGCGCCCTCCAGGAGCAGGGCCGCATGAGCAACCTGGAGTTGGCGACGAAAGCGGGACTGTCCGCCAGCCCGTGTCACGCCCGGCACCGCGCGCTGGAGCGCAGCAAGGTGATCGAGGGCTACCGTGCCGAAATCGACCTCTCCAAGCTGACCGACTATGTGGAGATTCTCTCGTTCGTCACCCTGCACAAGCACGGCCGCGCTCAGCAGGGCGCCTTCGAGAATCTGATCGAGCGCACGCCTCAGGCTATCGCCTGCTACCAGATTTCCGGCAACTTCGACTATATCGTCCACTTCGTCTGCCGCTCGGTCGGCGACTATGTGGAGCTGCATCACAGCCTGATCGAGGAGGAGCCGAACATCGCCTCCGTCACCACCAATGTGATCATGGCGGAGACCAAGAAATTTGCCGGCTACCCGCTCAAGGAGCTGATCGAGCCGGTCGAGCAGGCCAAGGAATAGGTCGCGTGTTCTTCTGGCGCCGCAAGCCTCGCATCCACTACTACGCACCGGCCTGGAACGAGGAGCTGATGCTGCCGTTCCTGTTCAGACATTACGCGCCGTGGGTGGAGCGCTTTGTCATCTATGACAGCGATTCCACCGATGGCTCGGTTGAGCTGTTGCAGCGGACGCCAAACGTCGAGATCCGCAAAGTCCCCTGGGTGCATCCCGACTCCATGATCGCGACGCTGCAGGCGCTGCACAATTCGTGTTGGAAGGAAAGCCGCGGTGCCGCCGATTGGGTGATCGTCGCCGATATCGACGAGTTCCTGTACCACCCCGATTTCCTGGGATACCTCCGTCGGTCCAAGAAGCGCGGTGTGACCTGCATCCCGGCGCTGGGGTACGAGATGGTCTCCGATCACTTTCCCGGGCCCAACGAGGTCTTGGTGTCCACAATCCGCCGGGGCGTGCCGCATCGCATGATGAATAAGCTGCGCCTGTTCGATCCGAACGCGGTGGAGGAGACGAATTTCGGACCCGGCGGCCACGAAGCGAAGCCGACCGGGCGCATCGTCTATCCGCGCCGCGACCGGATGCTGCTGTTGCACTACAAGTCGCTCGGTGCGGACTATCTGGTCCGGCGCAACGCCATGATGGAAACCACGCGACGGGCGCGCGACATTGAGAAAAATTGGAGCCATCACTACCGGACGCCGGCGGCCGAGATCGAGGCCGGCATCAAGAGCACCCTTGCCGCGTCGGTCGACGTGATCGCGGCCGGCAAAGCGGCGTGGCGGATTCCAAGGGCGGGGCGCTGGTGGCGCCGCAGGAACCAGCCGACCGGGCCGGCGCAACAGGGCACAACGTAGTACCGCCCGCCGGCTTGGGCGGAATCAAAAATTCTGCTCTGCCGCCTCAGTTTAGTGACAAATTCTAAACCTCTGCCGCCATATTCTGAATCAAGCCAACACGGCAATCGCCGCAAGGGGCGCACCGCCGACTGGGTCAAGGTCGGGCTGCAGCACCCTCTGCGGCGTTTTTATTTGGTGAATGCCCTATGGCCGTCCGGGGTGAAGACGGCCACGGAGGAAACGAACAATGTCCGACAAAGTCGAGCGATTCCTGGACGAGCGACGTCCCGCCACCCCGTGCCTGGTGGTCGATCTGGACGTGGTGGCGGAGAAGTATCGTGGTCTGACTGACGCCTTGCCGCTCGCCGAAGTCTTTTACGCCGTGAAAGCCAATCCGGCGCAGGAAGTGCTCTCGCGTCTGGCCGATCTCGGCGCCAGCTTCGACACCGCTTCCGTCGGGGAGATTGCCCAGGTGCTGTCCCTCGGGGTCGCGCCGGAGCGCATCTCTTTCGGCAATACCATCAAGAAGCATTCCGACATCGCTTGGGCGCATGCCCGCGGTATCCGCCTCTTCGCCTTCGACAGCAAGGCGGAACTGGAAAAGATCGCCGACGCCGCGCCGGGTGCGCAGGTCTTCTGCCGCATTCTGATCGATGGCGAAGGCGCGCTTTGGCCGCTGAACCGCAAGTTCGGCTGCGCGCCGAAGATGGCCGGTGATCTGCTGATCCGGGCGCGGGAGTTGGGTCTGGAGCCGTATGGCGTCTCCTTCCACGTCGGTTCGCAGCAGATGCAGCCAGGTCAATGGGATTCCGCGGTTGCCTCGGTCAAGAAAGTGTTCCGCCAGGTGGCGAAGGCCGGCATCGATCTCAAGATGATCGACCTCGGCGGCGGTTTCCCGGCGCACTACAACGCTCCGGTCGAAGCGATCGGCGCCTACGGGACCGCCATCATGAACGCCGTGACCAGACATTTCGGTAACGACCTGCCCCGGATGATCGTGGAGCCTGGCCGCTACCTGGTCGGCGATGCCGGCGTGCTGGAGGCGGAAGTCGTGCTGATCTCGACCAAGAGCTATGGCGAGGATCGCCGCTGGGTCTATCTCGACATCGGCCGCTTCGGCGGATTGGCCGAGGTGGAAGGCGAGGGCATCCGCTACCGCATCCGTACCGTTCGAGCAATGGGCGACGAAGAGGGGCCGGTGGTCCTTGCGGGCCCGACCTGCGATTCGGCCGACATCCTCTACGACAAGGCCAATTACCAGATGCCGCGCGATCTCAAGATCGGCGACCGGGTGCGGATCTTCTCGACCGGCGCCTATACCACGACCTATTCGGCCGTGAACTTCAACGGGTTCGAGCCGCTCAAGGCCTACTACATCTGATATCGATCCATTCGGAACGGGGCGATGCGGCTTTGGTCGCATCGCCCCGCTCATTTCTTCCTGTCCGCAATCCGTATGTTTCCCCATTGCGCTCGGCTATGGAGCGCCTACATGGCATAAAGGCGCGTGCCGCAAGGCCAGCCGGCAGAGGGGGTTTTGCCATTTCCCGGAGCAAACGATGAAGAAGACGGTTACATATATCCTGGTTGCCGATGGCGCCAGGGCGCGTCTCTATGCCAATCAAGGCGTCGGCAAGGGCCTGCAACCTGTATCAGGCGCGACCCACAAGGCCGATCTGCACCACCATGACCGGGATATCCTGACCGACAAGCCCGGCCGGGCGTTCAGTAGCGTCGGGTCCGGGCGCTCAGCGATGGAGCCGCAGACCGAATGGCATCGCTTCGAGAAGCACAAGTTTGCACGCGAGATGGCCAAGGTGCTGGACGCCGCCGCCGCCAACAAGGCATTCGACCGGCTCATCCTGGTGGCGCCGCCGGCTACGCTCGGTGACCTGCGGACCGAACTGAGCGATGCCACGCGCAAAATGGTGTCCGCCGAACTGCCAAAAGATCTGACCCGTCACGCGGAGCAGGAGCTGCCACAGCACTTGAGCGGCGTTCTGGCAGTCTAGCGCCGGGTCGATCTCAGAAGCGATACGGGATCAGCTCCTCGGCCGCCTTGCTGTCCCACGGCAGGTCCCAGGCGTCGGGCTCATCGTACTTGTACGTGCTGGTCGGCATGTTGATGACGATTGCCTCGTCGGTCCCGATGTTCTTCCAGCCGTGGTACAAGTTGGGCGGCACAACGACGAGACCGGGATTGCGGTCGCTCAGCGTGAACTCATTGACGTATCCGTAGGTCGGGGAGTCGGTGCGACCGTCATACACGGCGATCTTGACGAGTCCCCGCGCCACGAACAGTCGGTCCGTGCTGTGGCGATGGAGGCCCCATGCGCGGTGCCGGCCGGGCAGCGTGGTCGTCATGTGGACCTGGACGATCGGAGTGTCCAGAATCTCCCATCCTTGGCGGGCGATCTCGATTACGTGGCCGTCTTCGTGAGGAACCGGCCGGGTCAAGCGGATCTTCAGGCCGTCGATCAGTTCCACCCGTAACGCGCCGTTCGAGTCAACGGCTGACTGCTTGGGCGCCAGCAGGTTATGCCCTTTGATATTTGGTGGTACAGAGGCGGCCACTCGAATCTCCTGACACAGTTCCCGTAGGTCGCGACAGCACCCATGCACCCTATGCAATCGCGGTTGCCGCTGATGTTACCGGGACACTACACTGTTGCCTGATATTGGCAGAGGGCTCGCTCGAGCTTATGACCTATCAACCCGGTTGGATCAAGCTCGCAGAAGGGCATGACGGCGCCCTGCTCCAGGCCGGAGGAGCCTGGACAGTCGAACACGCCGCCGATCTGGACCGGCAGGTCGAATCGCTTCCCAAGGAAGCTGCACCGCGTGCATTGGATCTTGGCGGCATCGAGGCCATCGACACGGCCGGTGCTTGGCTGCTGGCACGCGCCAGCGGACAGGGGGAAAGCCAGGAGATTCCTTGGCAGAACCTCCCTGCCGAATTCAGGCCGCTGGCGGAGCGCGTGCTGATGGCCGGTCCCAAGGTCGTGGCTGACCGGCCCGGCCCCCGCACAATTTTGGATTGGGTGGCGGATATCGGTGCCGGCGCAGAGGAGACATACGACCAAGCCCTGAATTTGATCGCCTTCTTCGGCGAGTTCGTGCTGGCTGCCGCCCGTGTGGTCGCCAGCCCTCGGCGGTTCCGCTGGGTTCCGCTGCTCGTCCATGTCGAGCAGACCGGCATCAACGCCTTGCCAATCGTCGGTCTGATTTCTTTCCTCGTGGGTGTCGTACTCGCCTATCAGGGAACGGATCAGCTGCGGCAATTCAACGCGCAGTTTCTCACCGTGAACATGGTTGGCATTTCCGTTCTCCGTGAGATGGGAATACTTCTCACCGCTATCGTCGTTGCTGGCCGCTCCGGCTCGGCTTTCACCGCACAGATCGGTACGATGCAGGTGAGCGAGGAAGTCGATGCCTTGCGCACCATGGGCCTAGACCCGATGGAGGTGCTGGTCATTCCGCGCGTTGCAGCGCTCATCATCACGCTGCCGATACTGACTTTCTTCGCGGACCTGATGGGGCTGCTCGGCGGCGGCTTGATGTATGCCGTGCTGGTCGATCAGACCTTCGGCCAATATGTCAGTCGGCTCAACGATGTCGTGACCCCTACCATGTTCTGGGTCGGCATGGTGAAGGCGCCGGTCTTCGCGATTCTCATCTCTCTCGTCGGCTGCTTGGAAGGATTGCGGGTGACCGGCAGTGCCGAGAGCGTCGGCAAGATGACGACGCGCGCGGTGGTGGAGGGAATCTTCCTGGTCATCATCTTCGATGCCCTGTTCTCCGTCCTGTTCTCCATCCTGAGCATTTGACATGCCGGAGCGAAGCGAAAATGTCATCGAGATCCGCGGCCTCGTGAATCGCTTCGGCGAGCAGGTCTTACATGATGGACTCGATCTCGACATCCGGCGCGGCGAAGTCCTGGGCGTGGTCGGCGGCTCGGGCAGCGGCAAATCAGTGCTCTTGCGCACGATCATCGGTCTCAACCGGCCGGCTGATGGCGACATCCGGGTACTCGGCCAGTTGACGAGGGAGCTGGACGACGAGGCACTGCGGCGGTTGCAGACGCGCTGGGGCGTCTTGTTTCAGAACGGCGCGCTGTTTTCCTCGCTCACCGTCTCGGAGAACATCCAGGCGCCCATGCGCGAACGTGGCGGCATTCCGCCGGAACTGATGGAGGAGTTGGCCGGGCTCAAGATCAGGCTCGTTGGCCTGCCTGTCGAGGCCGCCGGCAAGTACCCGTCCCAGCTGTCCGGCGGCATGAGAAAGCGCGTGGGACTGGCGCGCGCTCTGGCGCTGGATCCGGAGATCCTGTTTCTGGATGAGCCGACCGCCGGACTCGATCCCATCGGCGCGGCGGACTTCGATCAGCTGATCCGCAGCCTGCAGCAGAGCCTGGGCCTCACCGTGGTCATGATCACCCACGATCTCGATTCGCTGGTCACGATTTGCGACCGGATTGCCGTCCTGGTAGACAAGAAGATCAAAGTGGGGACCTTGGAAGAACTGATGCGCGATCCGCACCCCTGGATTCAGAGCTATTTCCACGGGCCGCGCGCCCGCGCCGCCGGCATTGCGGCCGATTGATAGAGGGGCGGGAGCATGGAAACACGCGCCAAGCACCTCACCATCGGGCTCTTCGTCCTCACATCCGTGCTGGCGATCGCGTTCTTCGTGTTCTGGCTCGCGCGCTTTGAGGGCGAGGTCAAATACAACGAATATTTTGTCAGGTTCTCAGGATCGGTGTCACAGTTGCGCATAGACAGCACCGTGTTGTTCGGCGGAATTCCCGTCGGACGGGTGACGGACGTCCGCATCGATCAACAGAACAGCGAATTGGCGCGGGTTGACCTGGCGGTGCGCGACGGTACGCCGATCCGCGTCGATTCCAAGGCGACCCTGGAACTCCAGGGCATCGCCGGCGGCGTGATCGTCCAGATCAGCCGCGGCACCAACACGGCAGACCTCCTGCGGCCGGATAGCGAGATCATGGCTGGCCCATCCGCCCTTGAACAGATCGTGCGCCGCGTGCCCGACCTTCTGACCAAGATCGATGAGATCACCGATCGCATGAACGATCTGCTGAGCGAGAAGAACCGCCAGGCCTTCAGCAATTCGCTGGCCAATCTCGAGGCGATCACCTCGCAACTGTCTGGCGAGGCGAACTCGGCCGAGGGCGTCATGAGCAACGCCAGCGGCGCGATCCAGGAACTGAACAACGCAGCCAAGGAGTTCTCGGCGCTTGCAGTCGAACTGCGCGGCGCGGTCGGTGACGTGCGCGGCGACGCCAGCAAGGCGGCACGCAACTTCGCCGCCATGGCCGACAGCTTCAGCAAGACGTCGCAGCAGCTTTCCGCGGTCATCGCTGACAATCGGGAGCCGTTGAAGCAGTTTTCCGCGACCACGCTCTACGAAGCCGGCGAGCTGGTGAGCGAGCTGCGCCGGCTGGTCGCCTCGATGACCCGCATTTCGCACCAGCTTGAGAAAGATCCCGCCCGATTCCTGCTCAACGACCGAAGCACCGGAGTCAATGCACAATGATGAACCGCCGACTTTTCATGCTGGCCGGCGGTGCTGTCCTTGGCGGCTGTAGCGTCATTCCAAAGGTGAACGAGCCGATTCCGCTCTATACCCTGTCAACGGTCACCGACTTCGGTCAGACGCTGCCGAAGGTTCATTGGCAACTGATTGTGGGAACGCCGGTCGCATCGGCCGATCTCGACACAACGCGCATTGCCCTGACGCGTTCACCCGGGGTCATCGAGTATTTCGCGAATGGAGCCTGGGCCGACAACGCACCCATTCTGTTGCAGGACAAGCTGATCGAGAGCTTCGAGGCGTCACGGGCAATCGTTGCCGTCGGCCGTGACGCGGTCGGCCTCAAGCCGGACTATGTGCTTCAGTCGGAGCTGCGCGATTTCCAGGCCGAGCTCACGAGTGGCGCGCCGGTTGCGCATCTGCGCCTGACCGCCAAGCTGGTGCGCATGCCCGACCGGCGCATCATCGCGAGTTTCACCACCGAGCAGAAGGTAACGGCTGCCGGCACCTCGCTGCCTCAGATCGTCGACGCCTTCGACCAGGCTGCGGGGCAGGCCTTTGAGGACGTGGTGGTGCGTGTCCTGACAGCCGAGAAATAGGAAATTCACATGTTGCTTGAGCCCAAGAAGAGTGCGCTGTTCCAACGCGACCTGCAGAACCCCGTGCCGGTCGTGGTAAAGGGCGAGGGCGCCTATCTCATCGACGATGACGGCAAGCGTTATCTCGATGCATCCGGCGGGCCTGCGGTGTCCTGCCTCGGTCATTCCCATCCGCTGGTGATCGAGGAGATCAAGCGTCAACTCGATTCCGTCGCCTATGCCTATTCCATGTTCTTCACGACCCCGGCGATCGAGGAACTGTCGCAGCGGCTGGTTGCGCAGGCGCCGGCCGGGTTGACCAAGACCTTCTTCGTCGCCGGCGGTTCGGAGGCGGTCGAGGCCGCGATGAAGCTGGCCAGACAGTATTTCCTCGAAATCGGTCAGCCTTCTCGCCGCCTGTTCATCGCGCGCGAACGCTCCTATCACGGCAATACCCTTGGCGCCCTGGCGCTTGGGGGCGATGCCAATCGTCGGGCGCCTTATCAGCCGCTGCTGATGGAGGTGACGCACATCGCGCCGTGCTACGAATATCGCGACCGCCGGGCGGATGAAACTGCCGAGCAATATGGTCTGCGCGTTGCGGACGAACTGGAGACCGCCATCCAGCACCTTGGCGCAGAGAATGTCGCGGCCTTCTTCTGCGAGCCAGTGGTCGGCGCCTCGCTCGGGTGCGCGCCGCCGGTGCCGGGCTATCTGCGACGCCTGCGTGAGATCTGCGATCGCCATGGCGTGCTGCTGGTGTTCGACGAGGTAATGTGCGGGATGGGCCGCACCGGCCATATGTATGCCTGCAATGAGGACGGCGTCGCACCTGACATACTCACCATGGCCAAGGGCCTGGGCGGGGGCTATCAGCCGATCGGCGGTCTGCTCATCTCCCAGACGATCTTCGATGCCATCGCCAATGGCTCCGGCAGTTTGAAGCACGGCCATACTTATGCCGGCCACGCGATCTCGGTGGCGGCCGCACTCGGTGTCCAGAAGGCGATCGAGCGGGATGGGCTGCTCGAGCGCGTGCGGCATTTGAGCGCTCTGCTGTTTGGCCGACTTCAGGAGCGCTTCGGCCAGCATCCCAATGTCGGCGACATCCGAGGACGGGGACTTTTCATCGGACTGGAACTCGTGGCGGACCGCGATACCAAGGCGCCATTCGATCCGAAAGCCAAGCTGTGGCAACGAGTTCGGCGTCTCGGTTTCGAAGAGGGGATTGTGTGCTATCCCACAGGTGGCTGTATCGATGGGGTTCGCGGCGACCACGTGGTGCTCGCTCCGCCGTTCATCCTGGCCGACGGGCAAGTCGATGAAATCGTTGATAAATTGTCCCGGACACTTGACCGCGCCGTGGCCGGCTTGAAGGCCTCTAAGTAGCGGATTTTTAACCCTTCTTTGTTTGACTGAAGTGCGGCGTCGAAGCAGGGAGTCGCGCCCGAATTACGGAGTCTGTTCATGGCACAGTTCTTGACCGAGGCGGATGTCAAACGGCTGATCGCTAGCCCCAACGGGGCCGTGCGTGCCGAAACCGCCGCCAAGGTTGCGGATGCGTTCGAGAAAGGCTCGCTGTCGGACACCGAGCGAGCGCTTGCCGAACAGATCTTCCGCGTGATGGTGCAGGATGCCGAGGTCAAGGTTCGCGAATCCCTCGCAACTCACCTCAAGTCGAGCGCGAACCTGCCGCACGATATCGCGCTGCGCATGGCGAAGGACGTCGAGCAAGTCTCACTGCCCATCCTCGAATTTTCCAAGGTCTTGAGCGACACCGACCTCATAGAGATCGTTCGGTCCTCCAGCGTCGAGAAGCAGACTGCCGTCGCCCGCCGGGCCGAGGTGTCCGGCGACGTGGCCAATGCCTTGATCGATCATGGCAAGAACAGCGGCGTGGTTGCTGCGCTGGCTGCCAACAAGGGCGCGGCACTCGGTGACGTGGAGGTCTCAAAGATCCTCGACAAGCATGGCTCGGACGTCGCTGTCACCAATTCGCTGGTGACGCGTCCCAACCTTCCCTTGCGCCTGTCCGAGCGCATTGTGACCATCGTCTCGGCAAGCATGCGCGACTATCTGGTCGAACGCCACGATCTGTCGGACGAGACGGCGGCGGACCTTGTGCTCGCCGCCCGCGAGCGCGCCACCATCATGCTGCTGCCGGCCGGCGCCAAGAGTTCCGACGTGATCGAGTTTGCCCAGCAGTTGCACAATGCCGGGCGTCTTTCGTCGACCTTGATTCTGCGCGCTCTGTGCAGCGGCGACATGGCGTTTTTCGAGGCCGCCATGTCGGTGCTGTCGGGTGTCCCGATCATCAATGCGCGTCTGCTGATCCATGACCAGGGCGCGCTTGGCATGCAATCGATCTATCAATACGCTCACCTGCCGCTCGACCTGTTCCCGGCCTTCCGGGCTGCGTTCGACGTGGCGCGCGACATGGACTACGACGGCGGCGACCGCGATCGCCAACGTTTCGCCACCAAGGTGATCGAACGCGTGCTGACCCGCCTCGAAAGGCTCGACGATCGCAACGTCGACTATCTGATGAGCCGCCTGCAACAACTGGCCGCGTAGACTAGGCAGCCTTTTCGATCGGCAGCGTGTCCACGATCAGGCGGTATTTCGTGTGCGCATTCGAGGTCGTGCGGTAGAAGGTCAGGAGCTGGTCCCACGGCTCCGCCACTTTCTGAAACCCTGAGATGAATACCACCAGAGTTCCGACATCGGCCTCGCCGTGCAACGCCAGCCAGCCGCCCACGGACAGCACGATCAAAGGGCCGATCGCATCGATGAAGTTTCCGAGAAACGTCAGGAAGAACTTGACCCGATAGACCAGCACGCGGGTCGTGAGCGCGCCGCGCGACAGCTTTCCGAACCGCCGCTCCAGGTGCCGGAGACTCAAGGTGCTTTTCTCGCCCGAGACGATCAGACCGCCCAGCTTGCGCAGGAGGCGGGCGTGAATAGCCGCCCAGCGATTGATCCGGCGCTGGCCCAGTGGAACGATCACGATCTGCGGGATGAACAGCGCCACCGCGAAGGCGGCGATCTTCGGCTGTACCCAGAACAGATAACCCAGGGTGCCGAGCGCCGTCCCCGCCTGCAGCAGCGGAAAGGATATCGAATCGCCGACAAACCCCGCCACCTCCTCGACTTCGGACGAGGTCATGGAAACCACGGCGCCCTTGTCGGTCGCGGCTTCGCGCGCGCGCAATTTCAACGGCCGGTCCACCAGGATGTCGAAGATCTGGGCGCGCAGGTGCAAGGAGACCTTTTCGACCAGGCTGCCGCGATAGACGTTGAGCAGGTATTTCAACCCCCCTTGGACCAGCAGAACCACGAAATAGACCGCACAGAGCGCGAGCAGATAGCGCACATTGCCGTTCTCAATGGCATCGTCGACGATCCGTCGCTGGAGCTCCAGTGGTATCATGCTCATCGGCGTGACGATGAGCGTGAGCAGCACAAGCCAGACCTGCTGGCGCCGGCTCGACTGCCAGATGAATGCATAGAGTGATCGTGGCATGGCTGCGCCCTCCCGGCGCGTCTGATCGGCTACTGGTGCATCGTTCCTGTCACACCCCAGTTGTCCGCCACCAGATATCCCTGCGGATAGGGGTCGCTCGCATCGAGGCAGTAGGTGTGGAACCCGGTGATCCAGGCCCGGCCCTCGATGCGCGGCAGGATGGCGGGGCGGCCGGCAATGGTCGTCTCTCCAGCAATGGTGCCCTTGAAACGGGATCCGATGATGCTTTCGTGGAACATGTGATCGCCGACTTTCATGTGCTTGCGCGCGTGCAGGACTGCCATGCGCGCGCAAGTTCCGGTGCCGGTCGGGCTGCGGTCGGAACGGCCTGGCGCTACGATGCAGGTGTTGCGCGTCGTCTGGCCCACGCCTTGGAATGGCCGGTTGAGCTGGACGATCGAAACGCCGTCGATTCCTGGATTCTCCGGATGCACGACCTTCAGCTGCTCGCGCGCGGCCAGACGCACTTTCTCTCCCAGCATGGCCAGCTCTCGTGCCTCGTCCGGCACGATCTGAAAGCCCAACTTGGTGGCGTCCAAGATCGCATAGAACATGCCGCCATAGGCGACATCGAGGGTGATCGAACCGGTACCCGCAACTTCGATGATCGCATCCAGCTTGTCGACGAAGCACGGCACGTTGCCGAACTCGACCGACTGGCACTTGCCCCCGTGACAGGCGGCGACGGCCTTCACCGGGCCCGCCGGCGTGTCGACAGTCAATTCGGTGGTCGGCTCCTTCATCGGTACGATGCCGGTCTCCAGTGCCACCGTGATGGTGCAGATCAGGTTGGAGCCGGACATCGGCACGTATTCGGTCGGCTCCATGATGATGACGCCGAAATCGCAGTCGGGGCGCGTCGCGGGGACGATGAAATTGAGGTGTCGCGCGACCGATCCGCGCGGTTCGCACATCAGCAGCTTGCGAATGTGGTCGTGCTCGCGTTCCATCGTCCGCATTTTCTCGAACATGGTGGCTCCGGCGGGCGGCAGGATTCCCCCGGTGATAACGTCCCCGACTTCGCCTTCGGCATGGCAGCCGACGACGGATATGGAGCGGACGGACTGCATTCAGATCACCTTGCCTGGATTGAGGATGCCCTTGGGATCGAGCGCCGCCTTGATGCGGCGCATCACTGCGATCTCCGCCTCCGAGCGGCTGTGTCCGAGATAGGCGCGCTTCAGCGTGCCGACGCCGTGTTCGGCCGAAATGCTGCCACCGATCCGGCGCACTTCGCCATAGACGATCTCGTCCATCTCATGCGCGACATGCTCCAAGGTATCGCCAGCCCACGCCGACAGATGGATGTTGCCGTCTCCGATATGGCCATACACGAAGAACAGTCCCTCTGGCCATCTTGTGCGCAGTGCCGCTTTCAGCCGCTCGGCCAACGTGCCCAGCTGCGCCGTGGGCGCGCTGACGTCGAAATTGATGAGATAGGGCAGGCGGTCCAGCGCCTCGCCTTCGCGGATAGTCCAGAAGTTGCGCGCCTCGCGCTGCGACTGCGCGATCAGGGCGTCCAGCGCGTCGCCGGCCTCGATGGCCGCCCCGAGACTTTCCTCCAGCCGCGCGCCGTCGCGCTCCGGCTCGCCGCCCTGGAATTCGGTCAGGGCGTAGAACGGGTAGGTGTCCGCCATCGGCTTGAGGCCAGTCGACGGGTGATCGGTGACATAGCGATAGAAATCCGGCCACATCGCCTCGAACGCGCTCACGTCGCCAAGGTCGCGCTGCAAGCGGCGCAGCAATCTGACCGTCGCGTCGTATCCGGCGGTGGCAATCAGGGCCGTGCTCTTGCTGCGCGGAGTCGGATGGAGGCGCAGGACGACGCGCGTCACGATGCCGAGCGTGCCTTCTGATCCGATGAACAGCTGGTTGAGATCATAACCGGCGTTGTTCTTCATGACCTTGGTCAACGCGCTCAAGATCGTTCCATCCGCCAGCACGGTCTCGAGCCCGAGCACTTGCGCCCGCGCCATGCCGTAGCGGATGACATGATTGCCGCCGGCATTCGTTGCAATGTTCCCGCCGATCTGGCAGGAGCCACGCGAACCGATATCCAAAGCCAGATAGAGTCCAGCCTCGGCTGCCGCCTTCTGCGCGGTTTCGAGCGGCGTACCGGCAAGCACCGTCATGGTCGCGCTGTCGCGGTCGATCTCCTCGACCCCTTTCAACCGCTCCAGCGACAGCACAACTTGGTCGGCTTGTGGCGTCGCGCCGCCAGCGAGGCCGGTCAGGCCGCCCTGCGGCACCACGCCGATCCCCGCTTCATGGCACCGGCGCAGTGCGCCCGAGACTTCCGCCACCGTGCGAGGCCGCAGCACCGCGAGCGGCCGATGGCGGTTCACGTTCGACCAGTCGCAGGCGTGCTTGTCCAGCACGTCGGGCTCGGTTGAAACCATGTTGCCAAGCTGAGCCAGGAATTCCAAGGACATCGCGCGTCGTACCCCGATCAGATGCGCACATTTTAGCTGGCTGGCCGCCCCAAGGTCGAGGCCGGCACCTTGTCATCGCGTCAAGGTCCTAGGCCGCAACCAAGTATTGCTGGTCGTGGAGGTCGCTGACCAGAATCGCGGCACAAAGTCGCACTGCCGCCGTCGGGGAGCCTAATTCTTTGCGGCCACCAGCTGCTTTGCCATGGCCTTGATCAGGCGCGGCAGGTCATAGGGGAAGCGGGCCGTGATCAGGTTGCCGTCGATGACGCAGGGTTCGTCGAGGACGGTGGCGCCGGCGTTCTCGAGGTCGATCTGGATGTTCCACACGGCCGTGGCGCGCTTGCCCTTGAGGATCTTGGCGCTCACCATCACCCACTGGCCGTGGCAGATCGCGCAGGTCGGCTTGCCCGCTTCGTGCATGGCGCGGACGAAATCCCGCGCGTGCTTGTCCATGCGCAGGGCGTCCGGGTTCCAGCAGCCGCCCGGCAGGAGGACGGCATCGTAGTCTTCGGCCTTTGCCTGATCCGTGTATCGGTCGATCTTCAGCCAACCCGCGTTCTCCATAAGGCGGATCGCCAACACGTGCGTGGCGCATTGCGGCGGGAAGCGCAGGCCGAGCGTGGGGTGGAATTCGCCGATGCGCGGTGAGACCACGTGGACGGTTGCCCCATGTTCGCTGAGCCAACGTTGCGCGCCGACGATCTCCACTTCCTCGACCCCGTTGGTGCAGCAGATGGCGATGCGCTTGCCTTTGAGCAGAACGGGGTCCGATGGCGGGTCGAACAGGAAGCTGTTGAGTTCCCGGTTCAGCTCCCCGTCGGCCGTTACGAGGAGTTCCGTCGAAATCGTCGGAACCGGCGAAGAGGACATCAGCTGCTGCATACGGTCGAAGGCGGCCTGCTGTGGCATGCTCATCGTGGATGCTCCGGGCAAGAAGGTTGATCGAGGGAAAGGGGTGGTGACGCTCGGCCTGATCGAAGCATCCGGAGCCGATCTTTTCAATGGAAAGGTTCGGCGTCGGCGCCGATGGTTTA
The DNA here is from genome assembly GCA_041398065.1 of Dongiaceae bacterium. Taxonomy (GTDB): domain Bacteria; phylum Pseudomonadota; class Alphaproteobacteria; order Dongiales; family Dongiaceae; genus Dongia_A. The sequence continues at coordinate 19,860 of JAWKVL010000034.1, forward strand.
AGGTGTTCCTGGCTTGGCGCCCCAATGGGGCAAGGCTCGGGCGGATCGCGACCAGCGATACCGGTTGGCGTCATTGGCCGATCCGTGCCGTACCGCGGCGGCTAGATCCGCCCTTCTATTGCTTTGTCTCTTTGCGCAGCATGTTGGCGCCATTTCAGATAGGGGATCGAAACGGCGGTGGAGGCGATGAGATAGGCTGCGAGGATGACCACCGTCCGCGGTCCCGGAAAGGTGGTAGCGACAATCACGGCGATCCCGATATGCCGGGTTGCACAGGCGATCGCCAGAGCCGGGCGGTTCTGCGCCTCCGGTCCGCCAAGGGTATGCCCGATCGCCAATGCGATTAGCATCAGCGCCACCAGAGCCGTCATGCCGCTCAAGTGTACCTCGAGCAGAATACGCCAGTGCATGATGAGCAGCGCCACGCTCGCGAGCATCAGCGCAATGCCGGCGAGCGCCGTTGCGCGGTCCGCGAACCGCCGTGCCAATTCCGGCAACAGGCGTCCCAAGATCATCCCGACTACCAAAGGAAGGAGGAACGCCTTAGCGATCATCGCGGCCACCGTCAAAGGAGAGATTTCGGTCGAGACTTCAAAGTGCCAAGCCAGCAGTGAAATCCACAACGGCACGACAATGATGGCCAGCAACGACGTGGTTACGACAATGCTGAAGATGAATTGGCCGCTTCCGAACTTCTCCAGCTTACGCGGAAGCAGCGGCGCGCCGGCCGACACCGCAAGCACCAGGAAGGCAGCCTTTACCGCCGGATCAAGCGGCCACACCGCAACCAGCAGGACGGTCGCAGCCGGGACGAGAACGTACATCGCAAGGAGCGCGCGTAGCAGCAAGCGAGGTCGACGCCAAAGATAGAGAACATCGTCGAACGTCGAACCGACGCCGATGGAGAGGATCAAAGCGCCGACACAGATCTTGACGAGTAGCACCAGGAAGACCGTCACCATGCACCTTCTGGAGATCTGACGGGATCCGTCACTGGTCTCGGGCAATCACGGGAGGCTGCGCCTCCGCGAGCGGGCGCCATGCTCAGTAGCACGGCGGATAGGGGTGCTATCCGCATGGCGCTCGCGGCGGGAACACATAGGCCGGCCCGTAGTAGCTTAGTGGGTAGCAGGGACGGCGCTCCACCTGCATCTCCGCTATCGCCTGGTCTTGACGTGATCGTGGATCAGCGCCGTGGCCTCGTTGATCTTGCGGATTCCTTGGTCATAGTCCTTGTTGTGACAGTCGCGAATCGCCTCCTTCACCCGGTCGTTCGCGTCTTCGATGTCCGGATCCGTGCTGCCTTGCGCATACGACTGGTAGGCAGCCGCCGCACCGCCGCACATCATTTCCGGATCGAGCTTTAGCTGTGAATCGTCCTGCGCCGATGCTCTCTGCGCAAGACAAGGCGCTGCGATGGCAGCCGAGGCGAGCAACGCAGCGATGGCGATTTGTCTCTTGGTCGAGATGTTCATGGGCGTTCTCCCAACATTGTGCACCTCGAATGCAAGCGGCTCCGGAGGGTTGCTCCGGAGCCGCTGCGGGCGATCTAGTTGCCCGAAGGCATGGGGATGGAAACCCCTTCCTTTGCCAGCATGTCCCTGATGTACTGGAACCGTTCATACTGCGTCAGAGTGATCGGGCCCGAGTAGCTTTCGCTCTGGAGCTTGCGCGGCGGATACTTCACGTAGGTCTTCATGAGATCCTTGATCGCCCCGCTGATGGTGACCAGCGTCCAGGTGTGCTCCGTGTAGTTGTTCATGAAGATATCGTAGCGCTCCTGCGGATCCTGCCAGAGGTCGAACACTTGCGGCACGGTGGCCACGTAGGATTCAGGGCCCTTCCAGCCAAGATTCGAATCGACCGCCAGGCCGCCGGTCGATGCGCCGTCGTCGCCGCGCAGATTGAAGACGGCCTTGTAGTTGCCAACCCGGGCGGCGCCGGGCGTCAGCTCGTTCTCCGTGAAGTAGAACCAGTTCTTGCGTTCCGACTTGCCGGTGCCGAACAGGACCGGCGACATGTCGTAACTGTCGAAGATGATGGGCTTGCCCTCACGATCGTTCTCCGGGAGCTTCACGCCGGCGAGGGAGGCAAAGGTCGCCATGAAATCAAGGCCGCCCACGATGTCGGAGCTTCTTGAGCCGGCCTTGATCTTCGGACCCCACGCCAGCGCAGGAACGCGATTACCGCCTTCGCGCACGGTGCCCTTGGTGCCGCGGAACGGGGTGTAGCCCGCGTCGGGATAGACGTCCTGCCAGGCTCCGTTATCCGTGGTCCAGAAGACATAGGTGTTCTTGTCCAGCCCGAGCGAGCGGATCTTATCCATGATCCGGCCGATCCGCGTATCGTTCTCGACGATCGAATCCGCGTATTTCGTCTTTGACAGCGACTTGTGCTCGAACTCCGGCGCCGGCATGTTTGGTTGGTGCACCTTCATGAAGTTGATGCTCATGAAGAAAGGCTCGGTGGATTTCGCGTTGCGATCGAGATAGTCGAGCGAGGCCTTTTCGACATACTCGTCGAAGAACGGGATTCCGACCACGCCCTTGTCCGGCGTGTCGACATACTGCCCGTTGATCTTGAACTCCTCGTGCACGGCCTCACCCGCATTGCCCGACAGAGCGCCTTTGGTGACGTTGTTGAACATCTTGCGCAGGTCCGGATCCATGTCCGGGAACCAGGTCGGGTCGCCATAGGTATAGGCGTTGAGGTGGTACAGACCGGCGTATTTCATCTCGTCATAGCCCTGCGCGTTGGGGAGCGCATAGTCGGCCTCGCCGAGATGCCACTTGCCGGTGAAGAATGTCTTGTAGCCGCCGGTCTTGAGCACCGAGGCCAGCGTCCATTCCGCCGCGGGTAGGCCGCCGCCCTGGCCCTGGAACGCCACGGTGGTCATGCCGCTGCGGTTCGGGATGCGCCCGGTCTGCATTGCGGCGCGACCGGGCGTGCAGCTTGGCTGCGCATAGAACGACATGAATTGTATGCCCTCGGCGGCCATTCGATCGAGACTGGGCGTCGGCATGCCGCGGTTCTCTCCGCCGCCATAAACGCCGGCATCGCCATATCCGAAATCGTCGGACACGATGAGAACGATATTTGGCTTCTGCTCCTGTGCTTGGGCGGTTTCCGGTGATGCGGTCCACACGGCGCCGACCGCAAGCAATGCGGCACATCCGTAGAGTCCAAGTGTGTTTTTGATTGCGTGCAACATCCTAAGCATCCCTCACTGGCATGAATTGGAGGCTGTCCCAGGCGGCCACGTTTGATCGCCGCAACTTGCTTGCGACACAACGTTTCGAGACGCAGCCTTCCCAAGCAGACTATCGTGGAATGAGACAAACCTCATCAATGGGACCAAGGTCCAATGGCCTTTGGTCCAACTATGCAGGCACGTCCACCGCCTGATTGCGACTGCCCATCTGGTGTCGGCTGTTGCCTAGGGCAGGCGCGACAACGCCTCGAGCTGCGGCGGCAGGCGCACGCCGGGATATCGCTGCATCAGCTCTCGCACGGTCGCGCGTGCGCCGGATAAGTCGTTGGACGCCACCTGCTGGAGTCCAAGCAGCACCAATGTCTCAAAGCGGTTCGGTGCGAGTGCGCGCAGCTCCGCGATAACCGGCCCTGCGCCCGCGATGTCGCCGGTCTGCAGCAGGGCGAGCGCAAGATTGATTCGAGCCTCCTGGTTGGTCGGGTCGGCGGCTGCAGCAGGTCGGAGAACAGGAATGGCCTCGGTCACTCTGTCCTGCTGGAGCAGAAGTCCGGCAAGTTGCATCGCTATGGCCGAATTCTCCGGGTTCTTCGAATGTGCCGCGACTAGGATGTCGGTCGCGGTCGCTCGATCCCCCTGCGCCTCCGCGATGCGGGCTTGCGTCGACCATGCTTCGACGAGCTGGGGATCCATCCGTACCGCTTCGGCGAACGCCGCCCGTGCGGCGGGCCAGTTGCGCGTTGTCATCGCAAGGCCACCGATCGCGAGCTGTCCCTCGGGAAAGTCGGCTTTCGCCTCCATCGACGCTCGCAATTCATTCGACGCCGCTTCCAGTGCCGGACGTCGGTCCGCGTCCAGGGCATCAGGCGGAACGCTGGATAGCTCGAGTGCCGCGGCGATCCGCACCGACGCAACCGGATCACTGAGCATCGGCTGCAGTTGTTTGATCCGCTCATCCGGAGAGGTATTGCGCCACAGCCTTACCGCCATCCTGCGCACCAGATCGCTGTCGTCGGACAGCAGGCTCGCGAGCGATCGCGCCGTTCCTGCGTCGCTCTGGGCGCCGATCTCGCGCAACGCGGTAGCCCGTACCATTGCGGACTCCCGATCGTCCAGAGCGAGCGCGGCGAGTGCGGAGATCCGCGTGGGGTCCAGCCCATCCTGCCGGACGTCGGCAAACAGCGTCGCATAGCGGCTGTACTTGCTGACCCAATCGGGGGCCCAACGATGAATCTCCATGGCTGCCCATTCGGCAGTCTTGCCCGCATGACAGGCGAGGCAGACGTCGGGCGATCCGATCTTCTGCGACAGGAGCGGATCGGGAACGCGGAAGAAATGGTCGCGCCGCCCATCGATCAGCATGTACTTGCGTTCCGGCATGTGGCAATTGACGCATTGCGCACCTGCGCTGCCCTGGGAGTGATGATGATGTGCCGGCGAATCGAAATCCTTGCGCACCAGTGTGGGAAATTCGCTGCGGCCAACCGGATTGTGACACTGGGTGCAGACAGCGTTCCCCTCCGCCTCCAGTTCGCCGGAGTGGGGCTCATGGCAGTTTGTGCAGGTCACACCTTTCTGATGCATTTTCGACTGCAGGAACGATCCGAGGATGTACACCTCCGCATCCTGCTGACCGTCGGGAAAGTAGAGCCTGCCGTCGAGGGTTGAGAGTGAATAGTGATCGCCGAACTCCGCGGTTGCTGGCGTGCTGTCAGCCCCGATCGCTTCGCGTCGCGCGTGACAGGGGCCGCACATATTGCGCTCGCTCGCCTGCTTGCTAGATGCCTTGGGCCAGTCGAGCCCGTTCGGTCCGATACCTGTGAACGCCGACGGGTCGAAGTTCGACTTGTCCTCGGCCCAGGCGACATGGGCCTGGCCCGGTCCATGGCAAGCCTCACAGCCGATCGTCAATTCGGACCATGTCGACTGATAGCCATGCGTCTTGGGCGCATAATTCTTGTGGAAGTCGCTCTGATGGCAGACGGCGCACCGCGCCTGCCAATTCTTGTAGGCGCCGGTCCAGTGCAGCCCGTTCCCGGCGCTCACCTCCTCGTTCGGATAGAGGTGATACCAGCGCTTGGCTTCTGCATCCCAGGCTATGTCGAGCGCCTGGAGCCGGCCGCCATCGAGCTCGACGAGATATTGTTGCAGCGGTGATACGCCGACGACGTATTTGATCTCGAACCGGGCGAGGCGGCCGTCTGGGCCATCCGTCTCGACGAAAAAGCGATCATCCTCGCGAAAGAAGCGCGACGTGACGCCATTGTGCTCGAACTGCGCGTCCTCGAAGTCGCCGAGGACGTTCTGCGGCGTTGCCTCGCGCAGTGCCCAGCTGTGGTGCGAATGCGACCATGCCTGCGCTTCGGCCGCGTGACAGGTTCCGCAAGACTGCGACCCGACATAGGCCGGGGGCTCCGAGGGGGACGCGGCCGCCGCCGAAGCCATAGCAAGAAAGGCCGCAAACATGAGGGAGAGCCGGACATTCATTGATGGGTTCGGTTGTCCCTCTCAACCACTAGCCACACAAAATTGCCGGGTGGCCGGCATCGGGGGATTGATGCCCGTGCCACCCGGTCGGGGCACCGCTCGGCTTCTCGCACCGAGCGTAGGCCGGACGTTATCGGAGGTTCTTATCATGTCCGGTGAGGTCGAAGGTTAAGTGTAGACCACCAGGGTGCACAGTTGGACCTTGGGGCAATTGTCCCTATCCGGTCGCCATGAAAGTGTTCCGGCATCCCTGCAGCTAGAGGAGCGGCGCCATGATCCGGCGATATTTCCTCGCACTGATTGCCTGGTCGGTGCTTACCCTCGCAAGCGCGCCGGCCGCCACCGCCGATCCGCTGCCGTCCTGGCGCGAAGGTCCCGCGAAAGCGGCCATCCTGGACTTCGTTGCCCGTGTCACCAGCGGCGGCGCGGATTTCGTGCCGCCGGAACAGCGCATCGCCGTCTTCGACAATGACGGCACGTTGTGGGCGGAACAACCGGTCTATTTCCAGCTGGCCTTCGCGCTCGACCGGATCAAGGTGCTGGCGCCGCAGCATCCGGAGTGGAAGGACACGGAGCCGTTCAAATCGGTGCTCGCGGGCGACCAGAAGGGCCTTGCCGCGGCGGGCGAGAAGGGGCTGCTGGAGATCGTCGCGGCGACCCACTCCGGCATCACGACCGACGAGTTCTCCAGCATTGTGGCGGATTGGCTGTCGACCGCCCGCCACCCGCGCTTCAATCGGCTGTATGACGAGTTGGTCTATCAACCCCAGCTCGAGCTGCTCAACTATCTGCGGTCCAATGGCTTCAAGACCTTCATCGTCTCAGGCGGCGGCGTGGAATTCATGCGGGTCTTCGCCGAGAAGGTCTATGGAATACCACCTGAGCAGGTGGTCGGATCGTCCGGCGTCGTGACGTTTGAGCTGCGCGACGGCAGCCCCGTTCTCGTCAAGCAGCCGAAGGTCGAATTCATCGACGATGGACCGGGCAAGCCGGTCGGGATAAACCGCTTCATCGGCCGTCGGCCGATCCTCGCGTTCGGCAACTCGGACGGCGACCAGCAAATGCTGGAGTGGGTCGCAGCGGGAAGCGGTGCTCGCTTCATGGGTCTGGTCCATCACACCGACGCCGATCGGGAATGGGCTTATGACCGGCAATCCCACATCGGCAAGCTGGACAAGGCGATGGACGAAGCCAAAGAGAAGGGCTGGACGATCGTGGACATGAAGAAGGATTGGGTCAACATCTTCCCGGCGTCACACTAGTTCGCGTGGATCCACATCGGTTCTCGACGATACCCCTACGAAGTCGGGAATAGGGCCACAAGGTTGATGCGGAAACCGAAATCGTCGGGGCCGCCATCGGGCGAGTCCGCCCAGTAGCGCACCCCGGCGCCGATCTGGAACGCCTGACCGCCGATCTTGAACAACTGGTTCACGCCCAGATTGATTGGGATCGAAGCCTGGTCGGTCTCCCAATCGTAGCTTGCCTCGGCGTTCAGGAAGATGGTCGTGGCCGTGGAGGTCGTGTAGTTCAGGAACGGCTGGACGAAAGTGGAGCTAACATCGGCGCGATCATGGTCGCCGGCGAAGGACCAGACATGGTTGGCGAGAACGCCATAAGTCCAGGGACCATGCTGCATCAGGCCCACGACAGTCGGGCCGGCACCCCACTTCTCCGAACCGAGCGTATCCTCCGTGGCGGTCGGCAGCAGGAAGACGGGCCCGGCTCCCCAGATCAGCCCGAAAGGCCCCGGCTCCTTTGGCGACAGGAACAGGCTCTGGGTGGTGTCGCTAAGGCCGAATTGTTCGCCTTCAAACGGCACCACGTCATCCTGCCAGACGATGGGCAGGATGGTTCGTGAGATCACCAGCCAGTCGTCCGAGAGCTTGATCGGGATGACGGGCTGGAAATTCGTGAGCACGCGCTCGCCGTCGCCGTTCGGACCAAATCCTTCGTCATAGTTGATTTGCAGCGGGAAGCTCATGAGGTTCGCGATCGGATTCGCCAGCTGCTTTGCAAGATCCTGCGAGTCTTGCGCGGACGCGACGGCGGAGCCGAGTCCCGCAAAGCACAGCCCCGCAAGCAACAGAGCCAAGCGCTCTCGACCGGTGCGACGACGATTTGGTGTATTCAACATCTCCGGCACTCCCTGCATGTGCGCGCAGGTTAGCCATCGATGTCCCTCGGCAAAATTGGACCAAGGTCCCACGCATCGCGAAAACCTCCATTGGCGGCGTGACGTGCTTTGCGACCGCGTCGGCCGAGGCGGAGTGGTTGGACCATGGTCCAATTGTCCCGAGCGGACGGACAACCTAAGAAGCATCCTTGACGTCATGTCGGTCGGCATTGCGCGTTGCGACTTGTAAGCTCAGTCGCGGTGATTCAGATGGGGAGCATCTGCGCGCCGCCTGGTCATAGCGATGGGTCGAGTTAGGGGAAGCTGACAACGCACGCGACAGAGATGGTGCCCAAAATGATGGATGTTCCTGCGTGGCGCGTCATGTGGAGGCTGCCCGCATTTGTCCTTGCACTTGGATTTGCAGGGGTGGCCTTCACGTCCGGTGGAGCGGCAGAAGAGAAGAAGCCCGCTCAGCCGCCGAAGAGTGATTGGTCTGTGAACATCTCCCCCTACGTCTGGGCAGCTGGGCTCAAAGGCAGCATCGCATCGTTCCCCCGCGCTCCAGAAGCCGATGTCGATGTCAGCTTCAGCGACATTCTCAAGAATCTCGACATAGCCGCCATGGTGTATGCCGAACTGCGCTATCAGCGTTTTGCTGCCTACGCGGATATTGTTTACACATCGATCAGCGCCGACCAGAACACACCGCTCGGGATTCTGTTTGATGACGCCGATCTGGACAATGATATTTTCATCGGCACGTTTGGCGGCTCCTATCGTGCATTGGACTATGACCATGCCTTCCTGGATTTGCTGGTCGGCGCGCGGCTATGGTCGGTCGACACGCGCTTAAAGCTGCATGGCGGTGCGCTTCCAAGCCAGGAGTTTGAATACAATGAGGATTGGGTCGATCCGGTCATCGGTCTCCACGGTCTTTATCAGTTCGACAACGGAATTTTCGTCACAGCCCTGGCCCAGGTCGGTGGCTTTGACGTCGGATCCCATCTTACCTGGGATGCCTTCGGTGGTCTGGGCTATCGATTCAACGACACAATTTCCGCACTTGCCGGATATCGTCACCTCGAGGTCGACTACGAGCACCACGGGTTTGTCTTTGATGTGGAGCTGTCGGGACCGGTCGTCGGCGCCACCGTCAGGTTCTAGGTAGATGCGCCGGCTCACGGGGGAGGGGAGAATGTCGACCCACGCTTGCAGATGTGCAATCACGGCAATTGCGCTCCTGATGATATCTGCTGGAACTGCGATCTCTCCTTCCCTGGCGGATGTGGCAGGCACCGTCGTGCCCTTGCCGGCGACGGATCAGGAGGAGATCGAGAAGCTGATCGGGAAGGGGATCATCGGTGCCCCGCAGCCGGCCATGCCGTTGGGCTCGCCGGAGAGTTACTTGCCTCCGAAGGGCAATTCTATGACCTATCAGGTTGTCGAGAAGGACAAAAAGACGGTCGAGACACACAAGCTGGAAGACACAGTCGACTCTTCGCTCGCGCCCGGCTGGCGCTATTCAGTCGAAAATGTGGGTGCCGAATTCTTCCAGAAGGCTTCGGACGGCACCCTACATACGATCGCCGAGCAGGATCTTGGCAACAAGGTGCTCTCTCGCTTCTCTCCCGGCGAACCACTGATCATACCGGGTTTGAAGCCAGGTGAGAGTCGAAAGTCGACGTTGCAAGTAGCCGTCTACGACCTTTCCGACCTCAAGAAAGTGTCGCACTCGGGCTCGCTCGATGTGACTTACACCTACATTGGCGCCTATCGGGTCACGGCTCCCGCTGGAACCTACGATGCCGCGCTCATCAGATGGGACTATTCGGGCAAGATCGGGCCGGCCGACATCAAGGATTCTCAGTACAGGTTCATTGCATCAGGCGCAGGTATGGTGGCGATGGCGCAGATTCGCAGCATCTCCGCAATGTTGATCTACAACGACCATACCAAGCAGGGGAAGGTTCTGGAGCGCCCGCAATAGCAAGCGCACGAAGAGCTTGCGGGTCCGACTAGGGCGCGTCTGTCGACGTCGATCCTGAATCTCGCACAAGACGAATGTGCGCTATGCGTCTGCTCAATTGTTCGATAGTAGCGATCTGGCCATCGCTTGATGGATCGCTTGCAACAAGGCTTGATCATCGAGCGGCTTGCGGAGATAGCTGCTCGCGCCCGCCGCGAGGCACCGCGCCCGCATGCCCGGTTCGTCGTGACCGGTGATAATGACGACCGGCAATGACACGCCGGTCTCGGTGAGCCGCTGCTGCAGTTCGAGGCCATTCATCCCCGGCATGTGCAGGTCGAGGACAAGGCAATCCGGGATAGATTGGTGAGCGGCATCCAGAAACTCTCCCGCCGAGCCGTAGGTCTCCGCCTCGAGATCGAAGGACCGGAGGAACCGCTTCAAGGCCTTCCGCACCGAGTGGTCATCGTCCACAACCGCGATTCGCCGTGATGCACTCATTGCCGTCCTCTGGAGTGCATCGATACAGACATGAATCCCGGCTGAGGCATCTCGCTCCACCTCCTACTTCGCGGCCTTTGCTTGCTCTTCGAGGATGCGCGATGCGGCCACCGCATCTTCCTCATCTCCGCCGCCTGCAACCCTGACGGTCGGCACTGCAAAGTGGATTCCAGCCGCGTGGAAGGCCTCACGGATCTGCGCATAAGCGCGGCGGCGGATGGTGAACTGCTCGCCTGGCTTGGTCATCAGCTTCATCCGGATCTCGATGCCGTTCGCGCCGAGTTGCTCCACGCCCTGCATCTTCAAGGGTTCGAGAATGTGGCGGCCGAATTCCGGGTCCGCGGCTAGGTCCTTGCCGATCTGCTTGATGATCTTCTTGGCTTTAGCTAAATCCGCGTCATAGGTGACGGTCACCCGCATCTTGTCGATCACCCAATCGCGGCTCATGTTCTGGACGGCGCCCAGCTCGCCGAACGGGACAGTATAGAGAGGACCACGGTGGTGTCGCAGCTTGACGGAACGCAGGGAGAAAGATTCGACCGTGCCTTTGTAGCTACCGCTCTGGATGTATTCACCGACACGGAAGGCGTCGTCGAGCAGATAGAACATGCCGCTGATGATGTCCTTGACCAGGGTCTGTGCGCCGAAGCCGACCGCGACGCCCACGACTCCTGCGCCAGCGATAAGTGGCCCGATCTCCACGCCCAGCGCGGCCAGCGCCATCAGTGCAACAATGACAACAAACACGATCCACAAGACGTTGCGCAGGATCGGCAGGAGAGTGCGCAAGCGCGCCTTGCGGCGAAGTTCTTCCGGGTTGGCGGTTTCGTCAATCGTGCGGGCGTTCTTGATCTTGTCGTCGATGACGCTCTTCACCACTTGCCAGATGAAGTCGCCGAGAAGCGCAAGAACGATCGCGCTCAGCGCGCCGCGCAGCAATCTCATTGCCACCGTGTTCTGTTCCGCAACCACGCCGATGTCGACATGCCAGCCATGAGCCAACACCAGCACACCGCCGATGATCAGCAACGCTTGGACGCCGCGCGACAGGCACGCGACAGAGATGGCAGAGGCCGCTGTTGATGCGTGCTCGGGCGCGGCGGCGGCGAGATGCAGGATGGCCCTCCGACTGACCCGGATGGAGATGGGGACGACAAACAACACCACCGCAAGCCAGAAGACGCGATACATGTTGACGACGAACAAGACCCAGAGCAGCAGGAAATAAAGGGTGAGCAGCCACGATTGAGTGACCGTGGATGCTGCTTGTGCGCTTGCCAACGCGTTCGATCGCGGCCTGCGCCAGGCGATGTCAATGCCGATCACCAGCAACCCGAGCGCAAGGAAATAGGCGACCAGATGGCGGACCTCCATCTTTACGCCTAAACGGACCAGAAGTTCGATTGAGATGAGTCCGAACGCGAACCAGCCGACAAGCTCCGCGAACCGATGGTGCCAGTAGAAGGACGCACGCTGGTCTATCGGCACAATCCGGCATCTGAAGTTCTTATCGACATCCGCGACATGCGGCGCGAGCAATGCCCGTCCAATGGCCAGCATCACCCGCAACGCGACAACAGCGATCAGGTAGCCAACGGCAATCCGCCGCAGGATCGGGGGCCAGGTCAATACGAGGAAAGTGCTCGTGCTGCCGACAGCAAATAGAAGTACGGGGGTGAGCTGGCCGAGCAGGGCGAGACCCAGTATCTTCAACCGCTCCCATAGCCCCGACTTCTGCCAGGTTTCGTCGGAAACGTCGTAAGGCCTGTGATAGAGGCGGTAGGCCAGTTCCAACCCGATGCCCACGATCAACAGCGCGCCGACCAGGAACAAGACTCGTGCCCAGCCGGCGGCGGATGCTTCTGCGTATACTGTTGACAGCGCATTCCGCAGCCCGCCGGGAACTTCCGGCACCGCCTCGATCAAGCCGCGGAGATGCATGCGGATGGCGTCGAGGCGCTGGCTCGCAAAGTCGCCGGCGGACACCGCCTCAAGCGGGGAGGCGCCTTCGGTCGTGGCGCTCATCGGGGTTTCACTGATGTCGCTTTGCGATGAAGTGTTAACGGATGGTGCATCTTGAGCGTTGCTGGGCGCAGCCGGGCAGCACAAGAAAAGGGCTCCCAACATGGCCCAAATCGCAAAGCAGTGGGGATGGCGATGCGAAGATCTCAACGAAGCAGCTTCGGGTAAGAGATCGTCGGACGCAGAGCCGCCGTCGGCATGTAACGTTGGGCGCAATTCCATTGTGGTGCTCGCTTGGAACTTGGCTGACGCTGACTGACTCCATCCGTGGTTGTCGATATCGGCACTGCGGAGTGGCGGCTGTTTATTCGATGAGAGCGGCTGTTCACGGCGCTCTTGGCGCAACGTTCAGGCACACGCAGTATTTGATGCGCGTGGTCATCCTCCTCCTCGCTCTATCGTTAGCCGGCGCGAATCCATCCCAATCGCTAGCCGATGACGACATGATTATTGGGGTTAAGGCGTCAATTGTGACAGTTGGACTTTGGGGCAACGATCGGCACGGCGACCGAATTCGCATCGGTTACAGATGACTATGGTCCTCGGAGATGAGGCGAAATATAGTCACTTCACAATTCTTGCCGCTCTTGCCGCACGTCTTGCTCGGGGATTCGCACCAGCCCGGCCATGACAATGAGAGAGGCCCTCACCAGGTGTCGGTACGCTCCAGGGAGTGTGCGCGTGTCGTTTGCTGATCGTGCATTGAGGCTGCTGCTGGCTGCGCAATTGCTGATCATGTCCGCGTCAGCGATGGCGTCTGACGCGACCTTCGACGACACGCCGCGCGCGGTTCTCATTCTATCGTCGGAAGACAGCCTGCTGCCGGCTGGCGTCATCACCACGGACACTATTGTGTCGACCCTTCGCGCGCAGATTCCGGCAAATCTGGAGATATTCACAGAATTTCTCGACAGCTCCCGAAGGAAGGGGCAGGCGGTGGATCAGCAGATGCTGCCCTATCTCGCCTCGAAATACCGTGGCCGGAAGCTGGATTTGATTTTCGCCTTGGGGCCACAGGCATTGCGGTTGCTGCGCGAGGGCTCCGGCGCGCCGTTCCCGGATGTTCCGACTGTCTTTGTCGGGGTCGGCAAGAACAATCCTTTGCTCAGGAAACCGCCAGCCAACGTGAGCGGTGTGACACTGCAGTTCGATCTGCCAGGCACCATCAGGTTGGCCAGAATGCTTCAGCCCGGTTTGAAACGCGTCGCCGTCATCACGGGGGCGAGTGACTTCGATCGTCAGTGGCGCGACTTCGCAGATGCGGCCTTGGCGCCGTACGCCGGGCAGTTGGCGGTCGAGAACCTTGCCGGCCTTCCGCTGCAGGAGCTCCTTGCGAAGGTTGGCAACATGCCGGCGGATACCGCGATACTCTACCTAACGGTCCTCATGGACGGCAACGGGCGGAGCTATGTGCAGCCGTCGCTCGTGAGGCAGATATCGGAGGCAGCCAACGTCCCGGTTTACGGCGTCTATTCGACGTTCCTCGGCGAGGGACTGGTTGGCGGCTATATGACGTCTTTCGAAACACAGGGAGCTATGGCGGCCGAGCTGGGTCTATCGGTCCTGTCGAATCATGCCGGGCCACTCACGTCGGCCATCATCGATACGGAGCCGGGACCGACCGTTGACTGGCGCGTGCTCCAGCGCTGGGGATTTGGTTCCGTCCAGTTGCCAGCAAATATCGTCGTCCGGTTCCGTCCCCCTTCGCTGTGGGAGACACATTGGCTTCTGCTCTTGGCGACGACCGCCACCTTAGGCGTCCAGGCATTGATGATTACAGCCCTGCTGATTCAGGCGCGCCGCCGGCGCAAGGCGGAGTTGTTGCTACAGGAAGCCAACGACCAGATGGATGTGGCGGCGACCTCCGCCGACCTGGGGCTCTGGTCCTGGACTCCTGCGGATGGCAAGGTGTGGATGACGTCACACTGCCGGAGCATGCTCGGGCAGGCGGCAGAAGCAAGCATCGATTTCGACCTGTTCCTGCGTCAACTTTCTGGTCAGGATACCGAGTCCTTGCGGACTGACATGCTGGATGCGGTGCGACGGAACGCGACAATCCAACGCGAGTTCTCGCGGTTTGATGAGGCCGGCCGGCTGCACTGGGTGTCGATGACAGGATACTGCATCAGGCACGAACACAGATTTTGCGTGACCGGAACATTGGTTGACGTAACTGAACGCAAGTGTGCGCAGATCGAGGCGGAGCAGCAGCGTGAGCAGCTCATTCACCTGACACGGGTCTCGACGCTGGGAGAGATTTCCGGGGCGCTCGCGCACGAACTCAACCAGCCGCTGACAGCCATTTCGATCAATGCCCAGACGGGTGAGCGGCTGGCCCGCGCAGCCGAACCCGATCTCGGCGAACTGCGCGACATTCTATCCGACGTTCTGCAGGACATTCGGCGGGCCAGCGCCATTCTTGGAAGGCTTCGTTCGCTGGTTCGAAAGGAACGGGTGGAATACGAATCGCTGATGCCGAGCCAGATCATCGAAGATGTCTTGACATTGGTGCGCGGCGATCTGCTCGAAAAGCGCATCGAGGTCGCGAAAGAGTTGGAAGCCGGCTTGCCGCCGGTGCGCGGCGATCGTGTGCAGATCCAGCAGGTCATGATCAATCTTGTCCGGAACGCCTCCGATGCGATGGTGGTGGACGCCCAGCCGGGGCACCGGCTCACGCTCAAGGCGCATCGTGGCCGCGGTGACACCGTCGTTTTTTCGGTTGCGGATACCGGGCCTGGAATTCCGGCTCAATTGCAAGAACAGGTGTTCGAGCCATTCGTGACAACGAAGTCCCAAGGCATGGGGCTCGGCCTGTCGATCAGCCGCAACATCCTGGTCGCTCACGGTGGAAAGATATGGTGTACGAGCAACCCCGATGGCGGTGCGAACTTCGGATTCTCGCTGCCGATCTTTCAGGAAGAGGCCGCGTGGGCAAGCTGACGAAGCGAGCGTGCAACGCCGCCTTGCCTCCTGGCCGGTCCAGCTTTCCGGTGCATGGGACCAAAGGGCAATAGAAAGCAGCCCGCACAGGCCGCAACATATTGCGGCTTTGGTGAGGCTGCTCCGACATGGGCTTCGGTTCAAGAGGCAGTACTATTGTGCTGCGCTTAGGCACGATGACTCGTGAGTCATTCCGCACGCCTATAGAGAGTGAAACGCTCTGCGCGCGAATCAATCAGATCGAAGTATCGGGAGCCGCAACGCCCTGAGAAGCATGGTCAAGACGTCGCGTATGTGTGACGCCTCTGCCGTCCTGGGCAATTTGCTGTGAGATTTCGATACGGAGGACGATATGGAAAAGGGAAAATTGCTTGCCACAGCACTGCTCACGCTCCTGGCGGCAGTCGTTCCGTGCAATGCTTTCGCCCAGTCGAAGCCCAACATTGTGTTTGTCATGGGTGACGACATCGGCATGTGGAATATCGGCGCCTATCATCGCGGTCTGATGGCCGGCCGGACGCCGAACATCGACAAGCTCGCGGCCGAAGGGGCGATCTTCACGGACTACTATGCCGAGGCGAGTTGCACTGCGGGTCGAGCCAATTTCATCACTGGTGAATTGCCGATCCGGACCGGTTTGACGACCGTCGGCCAAGCCGGCGCCACCATCGGCATGCCGGCCCAGGCACCGACGATCGCGACAGCTCTGAAGGAGTTGGGCTACGCGACGGGTCAGTTCGGCAAGAACCATCTCGGCGATCGAAACGAGTTCCTGCCGACGCTGCATGGCTTCGACGAATTCTGGGGCTACCTCTATCACCTCGATGCCATGGAAGACCCCTGGCGCCCGAACTACCCGAAGGATCTCCTGGACAAGGTGGGTCCGCGGGACGTGCTGCACACCATTGCGACCGACGCGGACGATGCGACTGTCGATCCGCGCTGGGGCAAAGTTGGCAAACAGCGGATCATCGACGAGGGGCCGTTGCCGCCGCATCCGACTGAAGGCGTGAAGCTGAACATGGAGACCGTCGACGAGGTCATCCGCGACCACGCGATCGAATTCATGGAAAAGGCTCACAAGGACGGCAAGCCGTTCTTCGTCTGGCTCAATCCGACCCGCATGCACGTGTTCACGCATCTCTCGCCGAAATACGAGAAGATGCGGACCGACCAGAATGGATGGACCATCCAGGAAGCCGGGATGGCCCAGTTCGATGACATCATCGGCGACGTGATGAACAAGCTTGTGGAGATGGGGGTCGCCGACAACACGATCATCGCCGTATCCACCGACAATGGTACCGAAGGTTTCAGCTGGCCTGACGGCGGCACGACGCCGTTCAAGGGGTGGAAGGGCATGGGTACCGAAGGCGGCTTCCGTGTTCCGCTCGTCGTTCGCTGGCCCAGCAAGATCAAACCGAACCAGGTCATCAACGGAGTGATGTCCGGACTGGACTGGTTCCCGACGTTTGTTGCCGCCGCAGGGTATAACGGCGATATCGCCGCGGATCTTCTCAAGGGCAAGACCCTGAATGGCACGGAGTACAAGGTTCACCTGGATGGCTATAACCAGATGGACATGCTGACCAAGGGCGCAAAATCGGCGCGCAATGAGCTCTGGTACTTCACCGAGTCCACTCTCGCCGCAGCCCGGATCGGCGACTATAAGTACGTCTTCATCGATCAGCCGGGCGGCTGGTTCGGCCCGAAGGTCAAGCTCGACTGGCCCGGGATATACAACCTGCGGATCGATCCGTTCGAAAAGATGAATTTGGGAGACTCCTTGTTCGCCGCGACCTGGTGGGCATTCGAGTTTTGGCGCTTCGTCTTCATCCAGCAGGAAGTTGCGAAGCTTGCCCAGTCGGCGCTCGACTTCCCGCCCATGCAGCCGGGCGCGAGCTTCAACCTATCGGTGATCAAGGAGCAGGTGGAGAAAGCAATGGCCAACCGGCAGGGCCAGTAGCGAGTAAGCATGGATGGCTTCCCGGCCATTCAATTCTTGCAGGGGGCCGCTCTTCATGAGCGGCCTCTTGTGCCAATCGGTATTGGCGTTGCTGTTCCGAGGGGAATGGTGATGCTGCAATGTCGGTGCATGACAACGTTCCAGGGTTGCTCGAACAAAGCTGTTGCTCTCAAGCCTGCGCCAACTTCGTAGGAGTCAATCATGCGTAAGTACGTGATGTTCGGTGCCGTGGTGGCAGGTTTGCTGGTGTCGTTGCCGTCAATTGCCTCCGCCGATGATCTTCTCGGCGATGCATTCATCACGACGATGAGCGGAAACTCGCTGTCTGGAACCGACTCTCAAGGCCATGCCTATGATCTCTACTTTCTGCCCGGAGGAGAAGCGACCTACAGGGACAGCGCCGGCGAGGCTGTGAGCGGCAAGTGGCACTTGGATCCCGATGGTGACGTTTGCGTCGCGTGGCAGCGCCAGGTCGATGTGCTGAAAGACGGCTGTTTTCGGGTCTCGTTCGATGGCGAGGCTGTCACGTGGCGCAACAAAACATCGAGCGGCGGCGGCACGCTGCAAGGCGGTGTGACCAGCACATTTCTGAAGCATGGGTCGTGAGGCGGCAAACGTATCGATGGTTTCAAGCACCGCGCAATGGCGGGACGGCTGGGAACGACAACCGTTGCTCGATCGCAGCGCCAATCGACAACACCAGATCATCCCGCTCCCATGCCGTGACGATCTGCAGCCCGCAAGGCAGGCGCTCGGCCGAGAGCCCGCAGGGAATCACAAGCGCGGGCAGCCCGACCAGGTTGTAGACGGCGCTGTACAGCATCTCCCCGGCGCCGCTTTCCCCGCCGATCGGCGGATCCTCCGCCGGAGCGACCCACGGAACCGCGGGGGAGATAATGGCGTCAACGCTTTCGAACAGGCAGCTGAATTGCTCGCGCAGCTCCGCTCGCAGCCGCAATGCGTCGAGATACTCCACTGCTGATATGGCGAAGCCGGCCTCCAGCTGCGCGCGGGTGATGGCGGAGAATCCACCGGGCTCCCTGCGCAGCAGATCCCGGTGAATGAGACTTGCCTCTGGCTCGACGATCTTCACGGCCGCGTCTGATGCCAAAGCGAGCGAGTCCAATCTGACCTCATGAAGGATGGCGCCCGCGTCGCGAAACGCGCGTACGGCATGCTCGAATAATGTTGCAACGGCCGGCTCGAGGAAACGCTCCGCGCCGGGATGATGCATGAGTCCGATGCGCAAGCCCTCCAGCTGCCGTGGCGCGCCATCAAGTGATTCGCCTGTCATGCCGCCCAGCATCAGGGCCGCGTCGGCGCATGTGCGCGCCAGCGGCCCCGCGTGATCGAGCGTCGGCGACAGCGATTGGACGCCGTCGAGGCTCACCTTCCCATAGCTCGGCTTCAGTCCGACAGCGCCGCAATAGGCGGCCGGGATGCGGATTGATCCGCCGGTGTCGGTGCCCACGGCGCCGAAGCAGAGCCCGGCGGCGACGGCCGCGGCCGAGCCACCGCTCGACCCGCCCGACGTGCGATGGGGGTCCCAGGGATTGTTGGTCTGGCCGAAATCCGGATGGACGGCGCCATAGGCGTATTCCAGCAGGTTGGTCTTGCCGAGAATGACCGCACCCGCCTGCCGCAGGTTGCGCACCAAGGTGGCGTCGGAACTTGCCATGTGAGGGCTGCCGGCGCGCGATGCAAAGGTTGTCGGGACGCCCGCCACATCGATCAGGTCCTTAATCGCGACCGGAACGCCGTGCAGCGGCCCGCGGTCATGGCTGCCCGCGAGCTCCCGTTCGGCATTCTCCGCTTGCACAATGGCCTCCGCCTGTTGCACCGAGACGAAGGCGTTGAGCGTGGAATCGAGCTTGGCAATGCGATCCAAGCATAGCTGCGTCACCTCGACAGGCGACAGGGATTGGTTGCGAAATGCGGCGCCCAGATCGGCGATCGTCGAGAGGCACAGATCGCCTTGCATCGCGCGTCTCTATCGGTTTGCCGGCCACTGGCCCAGCAGTTCCCAATAGCGGATCCATGCTTTCAGGCCGTCATCCAGCCGCTGCAGCCGGAAGAACTCGTTGGGGGCGTGGTAGTCCTCATCGGCGGTCGAAAACGAGAAGAAGACGGTCTCGGCGCCGAGCGCTTCTCGGAAAATGAGGCCGATCGGGATGGTGGCGCCCATCCGGACCCGGATGCTCGGCTTGCCGTACACTTCCTGCAGCACGCGCTCCGCCAGGGCGAGGCCGGGATGATCGTCCGGCACGGCATAGGCCTTCGAGCCGTGATCGGGCGGCGTGATCTGGAGCGTCACACCGGGTGGGCAGTGACGCTGCAAATGCTCGGAGATGCGGGCGACGATTTCGTCCGGATCCTGATCCGGCACCAGGCGGCACGTGATCTTCGCGCCGGCGCTGCTGGGGATCACCGTCTTGGTGCCGGGTCCCTGGTAGCCGCCCCATATGCCGTTGAGCTCCAGGGTAGGGCGCAGCCACTGCCGCTCCAGCAATGTGTACCCGGCCTCACCGACGCCCCCTGGTGCACCGATCGCCTCCAGATATTTCTCTTCGCTGAACGGCAGATCGTGGATCGCCTGGCGCGCGGAATTGCTGACCGGCTTCACCTGGTCATAGAAGCCCGCGACGGCGATCCGGTTATCGGTATCGTGCAGGCTGGCGACCAGGGTCGCGAGCGCATGTAGCGGATTGGCGACGCCGCCGCCGTGACGGCCGGAATGCAAATCTTTCGCCGCGCCGGTCACCGTGAATTCCAGGGCCGCAAGGCCGCGGCTCGCCACAGTGATCGACGGCTCGTCGGGCCGCCACATCGCGCCATCCGCCGACAGCACGAAGTCCGCCTTGAGCCGGTTCGCGTGCACCTGCACGAATGCGCCGAGATGCGCGCTGCCGCGCTCTTCCTCGCCTTCGATCACCAGCTTGAGGTTGATCGGCAGCTTCCCGTCCGTCTTTAAGTAGGCTTCCGCGGCCTTGATCGGAATCAGCATCGGCCCCTTGTCGTCGGAGACGCCGCGGGCATAGAGCCGGTTGTTCCTGATCTGCGGCTCGAAGGGCGGGCTCTGCCATTTGTTGAGCGGGTCGGGCGGCTGCACGTCGTAGTGCCCATAGACTAGGATCGTCGGCGCGCCCGGCGCGTGCAGCCAATCGGCCGTGACGACGGGATGCCCCTCGGTCGGGTCGATGCGCACATTTTCGAGGCCGGCCTGCCGCATGCGCTCGGCCACCCACTCGGATGCCGCGGTGATATGCGCGGCATAGGCGGGATCGGTGCTGACGCTGGGAATGCTGGCAAAGGCGATCAGTTCGTCGATGATCCGCGCCCGATGGGCCTCGACATAGTCCAGTGCGCGCATGCCGTTATTTTCCTCCATCCACCGACAGCACCTGGCCGGTGATCCAGCCGGCATAGTCCGATGCGAAGAACAGCACTGTGTGCGCGATGTCCTCTGGCGCGCCGAGGCGCTTGAGCGCGATCGATTCCACTAGCCTGCGCTGGCCTTTCTCGCCGTAGGACTGCCATTGCCGCTCGGTCGTCGGATTGGAGCGCACGAAGCCCGGCGCCACATTGTTGACCGTGATCCCCCACGGGCCGAGCTCGTGCGCCAGCTGCCGTGTGAGGCCGATCTGCGCCGCCTTGGCGGAGGCGTAAGCCTGGATTCCGGTCAGGCTGATCTCCAGGCCCGCGCGACTGGAAATGTTGATGATGCGGCCGCGCTTCATCTGCTTCATGCCCGGCGCCACCGCCTGGGCGAAGTAGAACGCGCCGGCGACGTTGACGTCGAAAATGGTGTGCCAGTCCTGCTCGGAAATCTCTTCGATCGGCCGCCCGACCTGGCCGCGCACGCCACCCGCATTATTCACCAGCACGTCGATCGCATCGCCGCTCGACGCTTCCGCGACGAAGGAGGTGACGGCATCCCGGTTGGCGACGTCGAGTGTGCGGACCGTGCAGCCCTTGCCGCAGATCGACTGCGTCTCCTGTAGGCCTGCGCTGTTGAGGTCACAGGCCCAGACTGCGGCGCCTCGCTCGGCAAAGGCCTTGCTGATCGCGCGGCCAAAGCCGTGGCCGGCGCCGGTTACGATGACGCGTTGGCCTTCGAACGCGATCTTCATGAGGCGGCCGCTTCCTTGGGCAGGATCTTGGCCAGTTCAGCCAGCGTGTCCCAGGACAGCGGCCGGCGGCCATCCTCGATGTCGTGGATGAGATCGGCGGTGCGGCGGGTGAGGGGCGCCGTCATGCCCAGCTTCGCCGCGGTCACCGAGATCGGGCCGAGCTGTGCCTCGACCTCGGTCTTGCGCTTGCGGATCGCGAGATCGCGCCAGATGCCGCTGTGGCTCTTGGCCGATTTGCGATTATGGACGACCAGGGCGTCGAGGGAGGCATCGGCCGCCGGGCCGGAATTGGGCAGGAAGGCGCGCGGGTCGAAGCCGTCGAACGTCTCCAGCTTGATTTTCGCAGAAGTCGCGATGGCAACGACCTCGCGCGCCAGCGCGATGAAGACCGGCCGGAACTTCGGCTCAGCCAGGCAATCCGCGATGGATTCATTCGTCAGGGCAGTGGCGAACAGCAGCGCGCCATAGGCGAGCTTGCTCCACAGAAAGCCCCAGATATTTGGTGTCAAGATCGCGTTCTTGTCGAAGATCTGGAGCAGGCGATGGATCTCCTGGATGCGTGGCGTGGTCTTTCCATCGAGCTCACCCACCACCACCGCCCCGTGCCCCGCATAGGTCACGACGCCCGGCGAGAGATAGTCTGCGCCGAAATTGACGAAGGCGCCGATTGTGCGCGCCTCGCCGATGCGCGCTGCGATCACTTGCTCGTTCAACCCGTTCTGCAAGGAAACGACGCAGCCATCTTCCGCGACGAACGGCGCCAGCGCTTCGATCGCCGCTGCCGTGTCGTGCGCCTTCACGCACAGGAACGCGAGCTTGAACCGCCCCGTGACATCCTGCGGCAGGCTCACCGGCGCCGAAACCTTGAATTCCTCGATCGGGCCGGTGATCTGGAGGCCGTTCTCCTTGATCGCGACCACATGCTCCGCGCTGCGATCGACGAACAGGACCGGCAGGCCGGCGCGTCGCAGATAGGCGCCGACGGTTCCGCCGATCGCGCCGGCGCCCCAGATCAGGATCGTATCGTCTGTCATTCCCACTTGCTGTCGATCAGGGCGCGCGTTTCCTCGACGGCGACTGTCCACAGAGCCATCATGTCGCCGTCGGGTTTTTCATAGTAGCCGCCGAAATTTCCGTCGCCGAGCTGCACGCGAATCTCCTGCGCGCTCGATCCGCGCATCTTGTCGAAATCGATCATCGGCTTCTGTTGCGTCGGCGCCTTGACACCGGCCAGGCGCGTCCAGGTGAAGTTCTCCATCCAGGAAGCGTGGGAGGCGACAGGGTCGATCTCCTTCACCTTGGCCCAGGTCTTCGGCGCGTTCCACCAGTTGTGGAACTTGATCCGGATGCCGGGATTGTTCGTCATCCATTCCTGCGCCAGGGTCTGCGCTGGCGAGTTTCCGCCATGGCCGTTGACGATCACGATGCGCTTGAAGCCCTGCTCCTTCATGCAATTGAGGATGTCCTCGATGATGCCGAGGAAGGTCTGGATGCGCAGCGAGATGCTGCCGGGAAATGCGCGGAAGTAGGGCGTGATGCCATAGTTCACCGGCGGGAACACCGGCACGCCCAGCGGCTCCGCGGCGTCGACCGCCA
This sequence comes from Dongiaceae bacterium, assembly GCA_041398065.1. GTDB lineage: Bacteria > Pseudomonadota > Alphaproteobacteria > Dongiales > Dongiaceae > Dongia_A. The sequence goes on from JAWKVL010000034.1 coordinate 42,795, forward strand.
CGCGTTCCGACAGGATGCAATCGACCATCAGGCTGAGCTGGGCATGCTGCTCCGTGCTGCCGACGGGAAGGACAGCGCGATCGTCGCGCTTGAGGTAGTCCTCCACCTGCATCCAGTTCATGTCCTTAATTTTCATGGGATCTCCTCAGATCTTGAGCCGGCTCGGTGGGAGCGGGGAACGCGCCGCGGATGGTTTCCAGCATCGGCAGCAGGACCTGGTCGATCTCCCATGGATCGGGCGTGTGCCGATATTCGAAATGGGCGGTGCCGCGCTTCAACAGGCGGATGGCCCGCTCCGAACCGGTGGCGAGCACCACCACGTCCATTGACGCCAATGTCTCCTTCAGATCCGGACTGTCCAGCACCGTGGCCTTGATGCTCTGAACATGCGGCGCAAATCGCTGCACGCCCGCTTTCATGATCGGCAGGAATTCCGGAAAGGTCGAAACGATGCAGACCCGCGCCAGCGGATCGATCTGGGCCAGCTGCGTGCGCGTGCGCTCCGACGGAATGTAGTTGATGCCGAGGATGCGTTGCTTCGGCCCCAGCATCTCGGCAACATCCGCCTTGCGGTTGGCGAGCGTGAGCACCAGATCGGCGTTCAGCGTCCGCTGGCGCGCGAGGTCGTTGCTCGCGACCTCGCTCATGGTGGTGGTCGTGATGACGTCGCCATCCGGCAGCTTGGCCTGAATGTCGGCGCCATAGGCCTTGGTCGCTTCCTCGAACAGGCCGACGAAGACCAGGCGCAGTCCCTTGCCGGCGACGGTCCGGCGGTTGATGCGCGCATTGATCAGCCCCACCAGATCGGCGGCAGATAGCCCGGCGGCGGTCGCGTCATGCAAGAGCTGGTCGACGCGCAATTGCAGGTCGAGGATCGCTGGCCGCACCTGGTCGGGGATCGACGCGCTGACGAAAGTGCCGTGGCCGGGCTTGGTCTCCAGCAGCCCGGCATCCTTCAGCTCCTTGTAGACCTGGCTCACGGTCATTGGCGCGATGTTGAGCTGGCTCGCCATCGCGCGGACCGGCGGCAGCCGCAGCCCGGCCGGCAATTGCCCGCACACGATGCCGTATTCGATCACGCCGCGCAGCTGGACCCCGAGCGGGACTGGCAGATCTGGATCGATGTTGAATGGCATCACGGCAATTGCTCAATTTGTGTGCTAAGATGCTATAACAATTTGCATTGCAGGATCAACGGGCCTCGCCCGACTATTCGCGACTTATCGCGTTGTACTGGCTTCCGTGAAGGATCCCGCCGCTCCCCTACTGGTGTCCGGCCAATCGCTTGACAGCCCTGGGTCTTCATGGTGTCATAGTCTATTAGAACAATAAAACGTCCGTCACAACCTCTTTGCAGGGAGGCTAATTCCCATGACTCGATGGCTTCGGGCCCTCCTGGCGTGCGGCTTGCTCTTCGGATTCGCCGGCACGGCAGAT
>JAWKVL010000035.1:0-44223 GCA_041398065.1 Dongiaceae bacterium
CAATGCGCACACGATGATCAAGTGTGTTAGATTTGAGGTGGGCTGTCTAATGCCGAATCCGCATGCCGGCTGCTGTGTGAGCAGTCGGGATTGCGCGGTGCGCGAGGCGACAGTTGCGCGGTAACGAACCGACACGCAAGTTGACCACCATCCTCTCCGCCGATGCGGCGGAGTATTCGCGCTTGATGCGCGCTGACGAGGAGCGGACGTTCCGCGCACTCCAGCTTTGCCGGCGCGTCATCGATCGTCTGGTTGAGGAACACCAAGGCCGGATATTCGGCACTGCGGGCGACGGCCTTGTCGCGGAATTCGCCAGCCCGATCGAGGCCCTGCGGTGTGCAGCCGAGATCCAGCAAGCCATTGAAATAACGGAACAAGAGCTTCCAAATGGCGACCGCATGCGATTCCGCATCGGCATCAATATCGGGGACGTGCTGATCGCGGATTCGGACCTGATCGGCGATGGCGTAAATGTCGCCGATCGTATCCAGCACCTGGCGCAGCCGGGAGGTATCTGCATCGCGGCTGGCATCTACGAGTTGGTCAAGTCTCGTCCCGATTTCGCCTTTGACGATTTGGGCTCCCTCACCGTCAAGAACATCGCTGACCCTGTCCATGTGTATCGCGCGAGGATGATCGACGGGCAGGCTGCGAAAGTCGTTGCGCCTTCGCGCAAGCCAAGGGGACGCCGTCTGACAATGTTCATCACGGCCGCTGGCGCGCTGGTCGTTGTCGTCGTCGGCTTATGGTCCTATGTCGCCTATCTGCATCCCGCCGCCATTCAGAACCAGCCGAAACAGCCCACAGTCGCGCAATTCACCCATGCTTCGATCGCGGTGCTGCCGTTCGACAATCTTAGCGGCGATAGTACCCAGGATTACTTCGCCGAAGGCATCACCGAAGACATGACTCAGGCGCTCGGACGGTTCTCAGATCTGTCTGTGATCGCGCGTGAAGCGGTCCAACAATACAAGGGCAGGGCGCTGAGGCCCGGTGAGCTCAGCGGCGATCTCGGTGTGCGCTACGCCCTGCAAGGGAGTGTACGACGGGACGGTGACCGCGTCCGCGTAACGGCGACGCTCAGCGATGCGACTACTGGAGTCCAACTTTGGTCGGATCGCTATGATGGCGAAGTGAAGGATGTATTCGCCGTGCAAGACGACATCACCCAGAAGGTCGTTGGTGCCCTCGCTATCAAGCTTAATGATATCGAGCGCCAACGTTCGCTCGCCAAGCCGCCTGAAAACCTGCAGGCCTATGACTATCTGCAGCGTGGGCGCGAGTTCTTTCGTCGCAACACGCGAGCGGACATCCGGTCAGCGCGCAAGCTGTTTGAGCAGGCAATCGCGCTCGACCCGAATTATGCATCCGCTTACGTCGATCTGGCTGCGACTCGCGTATTGACGGTGACGTCGGGCTGGACTGAACAAACGTTCGAGAACCTGAGCGAAGCGGAGAAACTGGTCCGTAAGGCTCTGGAACTCGATCGCAACAACGCAGCGGCGCACGCCGTCTTGGCGGACATCTACCTCAATCGTCAACAGTACGATCTGGCTCGCGCCGAGGACGATCAGGCGATTGCGCTGAATCCGAATGATGCGTGGAGTCATGCTTCACGCGGTGGCGTTCTCGCCTATTCCGGCGAGCCCGAGGAGGCGGTCAAGTCCTTCGAAATCGCAATGCAACTTAATCCGGCCATGGACATCGTGCGTCAATATTCCGTTGGCTGGGCATACTACCTGGTGCGACGTTACGAAGAAGCTGCGCGCTTGATGGAGATCGGCCTGCGCGACAATCCCAGCGACTATTTCAGCTATGCTTGCCTCGCCGCGTCCTATGCGCAGCTCGATCGGATGGAGGACGCTTCGCGCGCCGCCGCCGGCACTTTGCGCAACTGGCCATTCTTTCGGATTGATGTCTTTGCATCACAATTCAAGCGAGAGGCGGATCGTGCTCTCGTCGCCGAAGGCTTGCGCAAGGCTGGACTGAAGTAGAAGACCGCGAATTGTCTTCATTGATGATCAGTCACCAGTTCGCCCCTGAACTCTTCATCGAAATATGTATCGGGACTGATGCGCTGGACCCAGAAGATGATCGGGATGCGGCGGTCGCCGTCGCCGCCGCGCACAGGGTTGATGAACTCCCACACGATGTCGCCATTCGGCGTCACCTCCAGCATGCGTCCGGCCATGGATTCGACCACCAGCGTATTGCCGTTGGCAAGGCGCGTCTCGCTCGAACGTTCGGTGCTTTCCAGCGGCTCGTCCGGCCGGCCGGCATAGCTCCACACGATGCGCGACGTCGCGGGCTCGAACTCGATCACCCGCGACCGGCCGTTGCCGCTGGCATCGCCTTCATTGTCGAAGACGAGGCCGTGGCCGTCGGGCAGGACCTGTGCGTCGTGCTGGCGCACCCACGGCCCGGTCTGCGCCCAGACGACCTCGCCGCGCTCGAGATCGAACAAGGCGAGCGTGCTGACCTCGCGCAGCGACACCAGCGCCTGTCCGGCGTGGCTGCCCGGAATGCCCGGAACCGGCGCTTTGAGGATGTCGACCGAATTTGCATGCAGATAATCGCCGGTCCTGGTCGATTCCTGCGAGGTGAAATAGAGCCGGCGCCCGAACCTGGACGCCGCGAATACGCCGGTCAGCCAAGTCCTGGACAGCTCCTTCCCGTCGGGCGAGAGCTTGACCAGGAAATCGTCGATGCGCGGCTTGGGCAGATGCGCGAATCCATCGAGCTCGGCCTCTGAAACTTCTTGCGTGAGCACATAGACATTGCCGGCTCCGTCGATCTCGAAATCGTGGTGGGCGTGGGCGAGATATTTCCAGATCACCTGGGACCGGCTGTTCATCCGCGCAATGCCATAGCCCCACGGCGTATCGCCGATCGCGGCATAGAGCGCGATGAGATCGCCGTTGGGCAGCACGCGCGTCTTCTCCATATAGATGAAGCCGTCGGGCCGCGGATGCTTGACCGCCGCGCTCTCGTCCCAGAGCGCGCTGTAGTTCAGTTGCCAGCGATGCAGGACCTTGCCATTCATGTCCATCAGATAGGCGGCCTGCTCGTCCGTCGAGCTGTAGAGCGTCAGACCGTTCTCGGCGTGCGCGGGGTCGTAGCGCGTCACGCCGCGCTTAATCGTGCGCGCGTCGGCCCAGAAATCGGTTGCGACGCGGTCCTGGTAACCCGTCGTCTCGTCATACAGCGCGGCACCGCCGGAAAATGCGCGCCGCAGCGGGTCCTTCGGGAAGATACCGAAATGCATGATTGCGGCGCCGCCCACGAACGCAAGGAACAGCAGACTCACGACCGCCATGACCGAAGCAAGAAGCGGCGCCTTGTCAGGCGGCCGGGATGGGGAGCGCCGTTCCGCAGCACCGCGCGGGCGGTGCCGGGATGGAGCGGGGTGAAGGGATGCGTTGTCAGACATCGGGCGCCGCCAGTCTTGATCAGGCCGGCGCGTACACTGTTCGCTTATGCGTTCGCCAGCCGCGCCCTCATGCTCCTCAACACCGGGATCTGAATTTGGTTGCGTCGGATCCGGTGCGAACGGGCCGTCTAGCTCAGCCCCACCACCGGAATCGCCGCGCCGTGGATGGCGCGCGCAGCCGGCGAGCACAGGAACAGCAGGACATCGGCCAGGGCCTCCGGCGCGACCCACTTCCTGGGGTCGGCCTTGGGCATCGCTGTGCGGTTTTGCGGCGTGTCAATGACGCTGGGCAGCACGCAATTGACGTTGATGCCATGCGTGCGCAGCTCGGCGGCCATGGATTCCGTCAAGCGGATGACCGCGCTCTTGGACGCGACGTAGGCCGCCATGTCCGCCTTGCCGCTGAGCGCTGCGTTGGCGCCGATATTGACGATCTTGCCGCCGCCGGCCTTCAGCATGTGGGGCACCACGGCATGACTCATGCGCAGGACGGAGCCGGCATTCAGCTCCATCATGAAATTCCATTGGTCGGCCGGAATCTCGTGCACTTTTTCGCCCATGTGGAAGCCACCGGCGAGATTGCACAGGGCATCGATCCGCCCGAAGCGCAGGATCGCCGCCTCGATTGCGGCCCCGATCGAGGCCGGGTCGGCAAGGTCGACACGCTGCCGCAGCACGTCGCCCGCCCCCTTCGTCGCCACCTTGGCGAGAGCCGCGTCGTTGAGATCGAGCAGGACTAGGTCCGCGCCCGCCGCAGCGAACGCGGACGCGACCGCCTGCCCCAGGTTGCCGGCGGCGCCGGTGATCATCACGGTCTGACCAGCAAAGTTCATCTGCGTCTCCCTCAGGGCTGCGATCCTGCGTCAGTTGAAGCACTTGGCCCGACCAAGTCGAGATTGCGGCTGCGCAAGCCGGTGAAGCGTCGAATCTGATAAATGCACCGCTCGTACCAGCTCATCCGTCTTATCAGCAAGCGGCGCAAACGCCTGGTAGAAACCGAGCCGTTTTTCCGGCGGCCGATCCAATTCTTGTAGCGCGGCGCCCGCCTGCGATGGTCGACGACGATTCCTTCCGACAGGAAGCCGGCAAGATAGCTGAACCCGCTGCAGGCATCGACCAGAACGTCGGCCGTCACCATGTTGTGGAAGGTTTCGATGGCGTCTTCACTGATGTGCAGATGACACCCCGCTTGCGCGAAGGCGCCGAAGTCCTCCGGCCTTCCCTCCGAATAGAGATTGAGCTTTGTCCGCCGGCCAAACGGCGCGAGCGCCTTCTTCACTTGTTCGATGCGGCGCAACACCAGCTCGTCGCGAACATAGCGGCCGCGCGGCGTGATCGGGTTGACGTCGCCGCGCCGCACATGGATGGCTACCGTCAAACCGTTCGCCGGCCCGCGATGCGATGGAACGGCCGATTTGGAGCTGCGCCAGTATCTCTTGCGCAGCTCGCTGCGCAGCGTCTCGCGGATCGGGACGCCGACTGCCGGCGGCAGGTTGAAGCCTTTTTCCGCGATGATCACGGGCCTGTCGGCGTAGGCCGAGGCATTCTCAACGATCTCGGAAAGCTGCACGAGCTCCGCATGCTTGGGCACCGGACTTTCGCCGTCACCGAAATTGAGGAACTGTTCCCAACGCTGCGCCCATTCCTTGGCGGGTCCTTGGGCATGTTCCATACTGGTAAAGGGAGAGTGGAAGTAGCGGCATCCCGCAAACCGCGCCACAGCCATCGCTGCAATCGTCGTCATGGCCTGCATGCCGACGCCATCCCGTCGGCCGTGGCGCGTGACGCCGATCTCACGGGACAGCCTGCCTTCCCCGATCAAACGAGCAAGCGCTATGGTGTGATCTGCGGCTGGGTCGTTCGTGCTTTCCGCCACGTGGGTAGCGCGAGGTGGTTGATCGACAGTCATGACACGATTGCTCGCAGCCGGTGCCGCAACCAGCGCCAGAACCGCCGCCCACGATAGGCATAGAGCATCCGCCAACCCATGCGCTGAAGCATCGCGCGTCTCAGTCGAGCGATCGGAACATCGCCATCCCTGCGGCGGCCGATCCAGTTGGAAAGGCGCCGGTCGCCCCGGCGATGACCCAGAACGATGCCCTCCGACAGGGCACCCGCGACATAGCTGAAGGAACTGCATCCAACCACTAGTACGTCAGCGATGACCATGTTGTGAAAGGTCTCGAAGGCGTCCTCGCTTACATAGAGATTGCACCCCGCCTGCGCGAAGGCGCTGAATTCGGCCGAGGCGCCCTCAGAATAGATGTTGATGGTCATTGGCCGGCCGAATGGCGCAAGCGCCTCTTTCACGCGTGCGATCTGTCGCAAGACGAACTCATGAGACACGAAGCGGTAGGCGTGCTTGACCTCGGTCACATCGCCCCGCCGCACATGGACGGCAACCGTGATGCAGCCGGGCGGACCGCGATGCGATGGAATCGACGATTTCGGACTGCGCCAATACCTGGCCCGTAGAACGGGACGCAACGCCTCCCGGACCACACTGGACCCATGCGGTAAGGCGAACAGACGCTCGGCGATGACGATTGGGCGGTTCGCGTGGCGCTCGGGCGAGTCCAACACAGCGTTGAGTGTGGCCAGTTCCGCCCCTTCCGGCACCACCGGCTCGCCGTCGCCAAAATTGAGGAAGCGCTCCCAGCGCCGCGCCCAATCCATGCGGTCACCGTCAGCGTGCGCCATGCTCGTGAATGGAGAATGCAGGTATCGGCAGTGTGCGAATCGCGCCATCACCATCGCCGACACGGTCGCCAATGCCTGCGCACCGGCGCCGTCTACCTTTCCGCGGCATGTGACCGAGATGTTGCCATCGAAACGCGGGTCAGCGACCAACTGCGCCAGACGCGCCGCGTTGAAGGTGGCCGCATGCGCCGGTTCCGATCCCTGAGGACGATGTTGCTGCAGAAATTTTCCGGTGTGGAAAGGACGCTCCATGCCCCATTGGTCTCAGCCGGCCCGGGGATCGCAAGAAGAATGGCTGGAAGCGGCCGGAGATTTGGTGGACCCGATCAGAATCGAACTGACGACCTTCTCATTGCGAACGAGACGCTCTCCCAACTGAGCTACGGGCCCACTCCGGTCAGGAACGGGCCGGAATATGAGGAGCGGGCCGTTCCCTGTCAAGGACAACCGGGCCAGCGCGGAACGCTGTCCAAGCGACAGAAGCCCCGCTCTTTCAAACTGTTAGCCGGGACCCCGTGCGGCCAGCACCGGGTCGGGCGGTCCCTTGCGTCAAGACCTTGGCGCGGTTAGGTTTTCGCACCATATTGGGGCAGCACATGCACCCAATACCAGCTTTGAGGACAGCGACCACACGTCATGATGGCCATCGGCAACCTGATCAACACCGTCGTCTGGCTCTACACTCTCGTGCTGATCGTGCACGTGGTGCTGAGCTGGCTAACCGCCTTCAACGTCGTCAACACGCGCCATCCGCTGGTGAACGGCATCGGCCAGATCACCTACCGGCTGTGCGAACCGGTCCTGTCCAGGATCCGGCGATTCCTGCCCAACCTCGGCGGACTCGATTTGTCGCCGATCATCCTCATCCTGCTGCTGCAATTCCTGCGCAACCTGATCATGGAATACGTCATCTATCCGGGGATGATGTAACGCGGGATGCCGTTTCGGGCTTGCCCCGGCGGCGTGCGCGTCCGGCTCAAGGTGACGCCGAAGGCGAAACGCGAGCAAATCGCGGGGCTGCTGGACGAGCCGGATGGCGGCAAGGCGTTGAAAGTCGCGGTGAGTGCAGCACCGGAGGATGGCAAGGCGAATGCCGCCGTCATTGCGCTGCTGGCCAAGGAATGGGGTGTCGCAAAATCGGCCATTTCGGTCGTCTCCGGCGCGACAGACCGGCGCAAGCTGGTGGAGATTCGCGGCCCGTCGCAAGAGCTGCTGGCGAAGCTGCAGGGCTGGCTCGCCGCCCACACGAGTTGACGAGGTTTCCATGTCCGACCGCACGTTGAACGATCCGAAGGCGATCGACGGCAAGGCATTCGCCGCCAAGCTGCGTGAGAAGATCGCGCGCCAGGTCAAGCAGCTGCAGTCGCAGCACGGCTTCACGCCCGGCCTCGCCGTCGTGCTGGTAGGCGAGGATCCGGCCAGCAAGGTCTATGTGCGCAACAAGGGCGAACAGACCAAGGAATCCGGCATGGCGAGTTTCGAGCACAAGCTGCCGGCCACCACAACGCAGGCTGAGCTGCTCGCGCTGATTGACCGGCTCAACAAGGACGACAAGGTCAACGGCATCCTGTGCCAGCTGCCGGTGCCGAAGCAGATCGACCCGCAGGCCATCATCAACGCGATCGATCCCGACAAGGATGTCGACGGCTTCCACGTGGTTAATGCGGGCCGGCTCGCGACCGGCGGGCAGGGGCTGGTGCCCTGCACGCCGTATGGCTGCCTGCTGCTGCTGAAGGATCGCCTCGGCGATCTCTCCGGCAAGCACGCCGTCGTGATCGGGCGCTCCAACATCGTCGGCAAGCCGATGGCGCAGCTGCTGCTGAACGAGAACTGCACGGTGACCATCGCGCACTCCAAGACCAAGGATTTGCCGGGCGAAGTGCGCCGCGCCGATATCGTGGTGGCTGCGGTCGGAAGGCCGGAGATGGTGAAAGGCGATTGGATCAAGGACGGCGCGGTCGTGATCGACGTCGGCATCAATCGCATCGAGCGCGACGGCAAAAGCAGGCTGGTCGGCGACGTCGACTATGCGAGCTGCTATCCGAAGGCCAGTGCCATCACACCGGTGCCGGGCGGCGTCGGCCCGATGACCATCGCGCTGCTGCTCAACAACACGCTGATCGCGGCCTGCCGCCAGCATGGGGTGAAGGTGCCAGAGTAGGCCGAATCGTCCCTGCGGCTCCCTATTGTCGTTAAAAAACAAACCTCTGAACGAAGGCCGGTCGCCGCTGTCGACCACAGCGTCGAGGGCAGCCCCTGCGTGCTCCCTTGCAGAGCACGCCACGGGAACATTTTGCCTTCCCGGAGATTAGTCTTAACCTGCACTATCAAAAGACGCGGCCGTCCGAGGCGCCCAAGGCATCGGGGCGAGCCGCCAAAGTCTGTCAGGGACAGCTACAAAAAACTGGGAGAAACGCAAATGATGCAAATCAGCAAGATCCTCGTTCGCGCGTCGCTGATCGCGGCCGCTCTCGGTTGCCCGGCGGTGCTCGCCCAGGCGCAGGATACCATCACCCTCGGCGCGGCCGTCTCGATCACGGGCAAATATGCGACCAACGGCAAGAATACGCAGGACGGCTACGATCTCGCGGTCAAGCAGATCAACGACAAGGGCGGTGTGGAGGTCGGCGGCAAGACCTACAAGCTCGCGGTCAAGTACTACGACGACGAATCGACACCGGCGCGCGGCGCCCAACTGGTCGAGCGCCTGATCTCTCAGGACGGCGTCAAATTCGTGCTCGGTCCGTACAGCTCGGGGATGACCAAGGCGATCGCGCCGGTCACCGAGAAATACAAGATCCCGATGATCGAGGCCAACGGCGCGGACCGCGATCTCTTCACTCAGGGCTACAAGTATCTGTTCGCCGTGCTATCGACCTCCGACCAGTATATCGCTTCGGCCGTCCAGCTGCTGGCCGAGCTGAGTCAGGAGCAGAACAAGGATCTTAAGGACGTCAAGATCGCCATCGCGATCGAAAACGATCCCTTCTCGCAGGATGTGCGCAACGGGGTCGCCGAGGATGCGCAGGAGTTGGGCATGAAGGTCGTGATTGACGACAAGCTGCCGCCCGATTTCAGCGACATGTCCTCGACCTTGACCAAAGTAAAGGCCTTGAAGCCCGATCTCCTGGTCGTCTCAGGTCACACCAAGGGCGTGCTGTTGGGCGTGCGTCAGGTCGCCGAGCAGAAGATCGACGTGCCGATGCTGGCGGCGACCCATTGCGACTCGGCCCAGATCATCGAGAAGTTCGGCAAGCAGGCTGAATACTGGCTGTGTGGCTCTCAGTGGGATGAGTCGCTGACCTACAAGGACGACCTGTTCGGCAAGGCTCGATTTCGCCGCGCTGTTCGCGAAGACCTTACGACCATCCGGCGCCCTACCAGGTTGCCGAGTCCGCCGCTGCGGTCGAGGTGTTCGCGGGATGCCCGCCATCGCGCAGCTTTGATGCGCAGAAAGTGCGGGACGCCATCGCGGCGACCGATATGCAAACCTTCTACGGCAACGTGAAGTTCGACGAGACCGCAAGAACACGGCCAAGCCGATGGTGCTCGTCAGGTGCAGGACGGCCAGCATGCTGCGGTCGCGCTGCGCAAGTGGGCCTCGCTGCGTGATCTTCCCGACCCCGCCATGGATCGAGCGCTGAGCGCGCGCCGGTTGAGCGAAGGCGGCGGCCTGCCCGCACACAAGCTTGACGGGAACTGTGCCGCTGCGCGAGCCATGGCCAACCTCGACGTTCTCATCGCGGCACCGGTCTTCGCCATCCAGCTGCTGGTCGACGGCATCTTGATCGGCGCAGTCTTCGCCCTGGTCGCTTACGGCATGGCGCTGGTCTGGGGCGTCATGAACGTGATCAACATCGCGCAGGGCGAATTCGTCATGCTAGGCGGCTATACGGGCGTAGTCTGCGCGCGCTACCTCGGCATCAGCCCGTTCTTCGGCATCCCGCTCGGCGCCGCCGTCGGCTTCTTGGCGGGCCTCCTGGTCTACCAGCTCGTGATTCGGCGCGTCGTCGAGCACGACCTCTTCACCTCGCTTCTAGCAGCCTTCGGCGTCAGCATCCTGCTGGCGCAGCTGCTCAACCAGGCGTTCGGGCCCGACGAGGTCGTGATCGATACCGGGCTCGGCTCGCTCAACCTGTTCGGCAACATGGTCTCAGTTTCGGTCATCAAACTGGTGAGCTGCGGGCTGACCGTGGCGATCGGCGGGGCGCTCATGCTGTTCCTCAAGCGGTCCCGTCTCGGCCAGGCGATCCGGGCGACAGCCCAGAACGCGCGTGCAGCCCGGGTCATGGGCATCGACACCGACCGGATCTATGCCATGACCTTCGCGATCAACGCGGCGATCTGCGGAGCCGCCGGGGCCCTGGTCGCCATGATCTGGGTGGTCAGCCCATACGCCGGCTTGCCCTACACCGTACGGTCCTTCACGATCGTCATCATGGCCGGGCTCGGCAATCTCGGTGGCGTCATCCTGTCCGCCTTCGGCCTCGGCGTGATCGAGCAGTTCGCCAGCTTCATCTTCGGCGCCGAGACCGAGTTCGCCTTCGTCTTCTCCTTCCTCGTGCTCGTCCTCATCGCGCGCAGCCTGATCCTGCAGCGCCAGCGCAAGGTGCTGCGATGAGGCGCGAGGCACTGACCTTCGCGCTCCGCGGGCCGCGTCTGGCGGCGGCGCTCATCCTTGCCGCCTTGTCGCTTGCCGCGCCGTTCCTGTTTCCGGCGATCACCGTACAGCTCGCGCTGCTCTGGATCATGGTGGTGTTCGCGATGACCTGGGACACCACGGGCGGCCAGATGGGATACAATTCGTTCGGCAACGTCCTGTTCGTCGGTCTCGGGATGTATGCCTGCGCGGTCGTGCAGCGCGATTTCGGGCTCGGCTATTTCTGGACGCTCGCCGCCGGCCTCGCAGTCGGTGCACTGATCGCGGTGACGGTCGGCGCGGTGCTCGGTGCCGGCATGCTCGGACTGCGCGGCCACTATTTCGCCATCGGCACCCTCGGTCTCGGCATCGCGGCCGGCGAAATCGCTTCGAGCTGGGAGTATGTCGGCGCCGGCGGGGGACTCACGGTTCCGATTTATCCCGGCGACATCGCTTTCCGCACCGGTTTCTTCTACTACCAGTGCCTGATGCTCGCGCTCGCCACCTTCCTCGCGCTGCGCTGGCTCTACGGCACGCGCTTCGGGCTCGCGCTCAACGCCATCCGCGACGACGAGGACAAGGCCGAGGCGATGGGCTTGCATACCACCCGCTACAAGACGGTCGCTTGGTGCACGGCGGCCTTCTTCCTGTCGATCGCCGGCGGCATACTCGGCAACATCATCGGCTTCATCGATCCCCGCGACACCGCCTTCGCGAGCTCCAGCTATGGGATCTGGATGGTTCTGATGGCGATCCTCGGCGGCAAGGGGACCCTATGGGGTCCAGTGGTCGGGGCCGTGATATTCCACCTCACCCAGGAGCTGTTCTGGACCTACCTGCTCGGCTGGCAACGGGTCGCGCTCGGGCTCCTGATCGTGCTGATCGTCGTGTTCTTCCCCCAGGGCATCTTCGGTTGGGTGCGGGCGCGCTGGCCCGAGCGCTTCGGCGCCACCGTCGAGAAACCGGCCGGGACCAAGAGCGCATGAGCCGCATCCTGGAGGTCGAAGGAGTCTCGAAGTCGTTCGGCGGCGTCGTCGCCAACCGCGACATCAGCCTCAATGTCGCGGCCGGCGAGATCGTCGGCCTGATCGGCCCGAACGGCTCCGGCAAGACCACGCTGTTCAACTCGATCGTCGGCTACCATCCGATCGACAGCGGCTCGATCCGCTTCGAATCGCGCGAGATCTCGCGCCTGCGCGTGCCTCAGATCGCCCGGCTCGGCCTGCTGCGCACCTTCCAGCAGACGCGCGTCTACAAGGGCATGTCCTGCCTGGAAAACATGCTGATCAGCACGTCGCATTCCGGGGCGACGTTGCGCGGCATGCTCGCCGGCGTGCCGCGCGAGATCGAGGAACGCGCCGAAGAGATCCTGGAGTTCGTCGGGCTCTACCCGAAGCGCCGGCTGGCCGCCAGCGACCTCTCCTTCGGCCAGCAGAAGCTGCTCGAGTTCGGCATGGCGCTGATGAACGAGCCGAAGATGCTGCTGCTCGACGAGCCGACCGCCGGCATCAACCCGACATTGATCAACGGCCTGATCGATCGTCTGCGCCGCGCCAACGCGCAACTCGGCATCACGTTGTTGGTCATCGAGCACAACATGCGCGTGATCATGAACCTGGCCCAGCGTCTCTACTGCCTGGCGCACGGCGAACTGCTCGCCGAGGGTACGCCCGGCGAGCTGCAGCGCGACCGGCGCGTGCTCGACGCCTATCTCGGAGCTCACTGATGACGCCCGTGCGCGGACAAGGGACCAAGGAAAAGGGCGATGCGGGGAGCGCCGGCGGCTACGGTCTTGGTGATGTCGACGTCGTCTTGTCGGTCGACGCGATCGAACGCGGGGCCGAGGCGCTCGGCCGGCCGGCGCCCACGGTGGCCCAGCTCGACGCGCTGATTGCCGGACCGCCGCTGCTCGCGGTAGACGGACTGAGGGCCGGCTACGGCAAGATGGAGATCCTGCACGGCCTCGACCTGCGCTTAGGAAAGGGCCAGTCGCTGTGCCTGATCGGGCCCAACGGCGCCGGCAAGTCGACGGCGCTACACGCGATCTACGGCTTCGCCACCGTCATGGGCGGCCGGATCTCGGTGGGCGGCAAGGACATCACGGCGCTCAGTCCCAACCGCAAGCTCAAGGAAGCCGGAATCGCCTACGTCCTGCAGGACAATTCCGTCTTCCCCGACATGACCGTCGAGGAAAACCTCTGGATGGGGGGGTTCCTGCTGCCTGATTCGGCTCAAGCGCGCAGCGCCGCCAGCCATGTGCTGAAGCGCTACCCCCGGCTCGGCGAACGGCGGCGCCAGCCGGCGCGGGTCCTGTCGGGCGGCGAACGCCGCCTCCTGGAGATCAGCCGCGCGCTCATCATGAATCCGGAGGTGCTGCTGGTTGACGAGCCATCGATCGGCCTCGAGCCCCGCTACATTGACATGGTCTTCTCGATCCTCGAAGACCTGCAGCGCCGCGAAGGCAAGACCATCGTGATGGTCGAGCAGAATGCCAGGAGGGGCCTGGAGTTCGCCGACATAGGCTATGTGCTGGTCTCCGGCCAGCTCGCGATCGCCGGCCCAGGACGCGACCTGCTCGCCGACCCCGAAGTCGGCCGGCTATTCCTCGGCGGCTGACGGAACGCCAACAGGCGTAGGATAGGAGTCGCGCCAAACAGGCCGTAGCCAGGCTTTACCCGTTCGTAACGATGGTACGACTAGCCTGGATCAGGATATTCACTTCAGGCAGTTGACCCGTGCTCGAAGCCAACCGCAACAAGAAGCAGCGCCGCAAGATCGCGGTGAATCTGGATACCGGCGACGGCGAAGAGCTGGTCTACATGTTCGTCTATCCGTCGGAGCGCGTGATCGACACGCTGAACGACGACCGCGAGTTCTTGCCGTTCGAGCGGCCGGACGGCTCGCTCACCATCGTCGCCAAGAAGATCATCCGCCGGATGTCCCCGCTCGACGCGGGCCGCCAAGTGGATGCACGCGATCCATACGATCTGCTGGGCATAACCATGACTGCCAGCGACACCGAAGTGCAGGAAGCCTATCACCGCGCCGTCGCGGCGGTACATCCCGATCGTGTCAACGCGCTCGGCCTGCCCGCGGATTTCATGGAAATGGCGACGCGCAAAGCCGCTCTGCTCAACGACGCCTATCGCAAGATCAAAGCGGTGCGCAAAGCGGAAGCGGCAGACGCCTAGCTCAATTCGCGCGGCAGCGCGGGAACGGCGGCGTCGGATTCAAGTTCTCTAAGCATCAGATCGTAGGCGCTGCCCGGTTCCGGGACCTTGTCCCACTTGTTGTGCCAGTGGACCGCATTGAACTGACGCTTGAAATAACGCAGCTCCGCGGATGAGCGAACGGTGCAGGTGAAAAAATCGCTGAACTTAATGCCATCCAACCTGGCGCGCGACCAAAGCGGATCGATCCAGTCGCATGAGAGAATATCCAAGCCGCAGTTGCGGCAATTCTCATCGTCGAGCAGGATCCATGGCTTTGCGGTGCCCTCCCGCTTCATCAACGCCAAGAGTTTCCCGTTCTTGATGCCGCAGCCTTCGGTGACGGACATCAGTGCGTTATTGGCGTACGGGAACCTTTCCCAACGATAGGCAAAGCTGCCGAACTGAAAGATCCAGTCCAGGCTACGCGGGAACGCGACATCGATGTCCGTGTAGAGCGTGTGGCCGGGTACGATGCTGCTGATGACGACGCGCATATAGTCCGACATCAAGGTCTCATGAAGCGGCGGCCCGCCCAGCAGGACATTCGCGCGCGGCGTCGTCCGTCGCGTACGGTGATGACAGAACCACGATAGGCGGGCCGACCAGCCCGGTCGACGTGCGAACCACACGGCCAGAGGCCAACAGGGACTAAGCGGCGTCCACCGGATGAGCGGCGCCGCGCCCACGGCGCGCATGAGGCGCCGAAAGTCGATGGGCACGACTTCAATCCTGTCCGCATCGAGTACCGCCTGCATGGACTGCGGAATGACCGTGTTCGAGGTGAACAGAATGTAGCGACTGTCTGCCGGCAAGGCCCTTGCGACCGACCGGAAGTGCAGGCGCGACACCTCGGGCAAAGCGCCCGTCCAGAAACCGAACACGAGCAGCCGCACGCCGGCACTGAGCTGCACGATACGGTCTATTGTTGCGACGTCACCGCCGTTCATCACGCGGTGAATCGCCGGAACAGAACCGATGCGAATTCCTTGCTCAGGCTGATCGCAGCAAGCGATTGAACGCTGGAATCATCCTTTATCCCTGCCACGCTTAGCCGCGCCCGCGCTTCAGCAAACGCAGGCGGAGGGCGTTGAGCTTGATGAAGCCGGCGGCGTCGCGCTGGTCGTAGGACCCCTGATCTTCTTCGAACGTGACATGTGCCAGGCTGTAGAGGCTCTTTGGGCTCTTGCGGCCCGCGACGATGCAATTGCCCTTGTAGAGCTTTATGCGCACGGTGCCTTCGACGTGCTCCTGGCTCTTGTCGATCAGAGCCTGCAGCATCTCGCGCTCGGGCGAGAACCAAAAGCCGTTATAGATCAGCTCCGCATAGCGCGGCATGATGTCGTCCTTGAGGTGCGCCGCGCCGCGGTCGAGCGTGATGCTCTCGATCGCGCGATGGGCGTGATGCAGGATCGTGCCGCCCGGCGTCTCATAGACACCGCGCGACTTCATGCCGACGAAGCGGTTCTCCACCAAATCGAGCCGGCCGATGCCGTTAGCCTTGCCCAGCGCGTTGAGCTGGGTCAGCAGCGTCGCCGGCGAGAGCTTCTTGCCGTCGATCGAGACGGCGTCGCCCTTCTCGAATCCGATTTCGACATAGGTCGGCTTGTCGGGCGCCGCTTCGGGCGAGATTGTGCGTTGATAGACGAACTCCTCCGGCTCGTGCCAGGGATCCTCCAGCGCCTTGCCCTCGCTCGAGGAGTGCAGCAGGTTGGCATCGACCGAGAACGGCGCTTCGCCGCGCTTGTCCTTGGCGATCGGAATCTGGTTCTTCTCGGCGAAGTCGATCAGCTTGGTGCGGCTGGTCAGCTCCCATTCGCGCCAGGGGGCGATCACCTTGATGTCGGGATTGAGCGCGTAATAGGTCAGCTCGAACCGGACCTGATCGTTGCCCTTGCCGGTGGCGCCGTGGGCGACGGCGTCGGCGCCGGTCTCCTTGGCGATCTCGATCTGGCGCTTGGCAATCAGCGGCCGGGCGATCGAGGTGCCGAGCAGATAGGTGCCCTCATAGAGGGCGTTGGCGCGGAACATCGGGAAGACGTAGTCCCGCACGAAGGTCTCGCGCAGATCCTCGACATAGATCTGCTTGATGCCGAGCATCTCGGCCTTCTTGCGCGCAGGCTCCAACTCCTCGCCCTGGCCGAGATCGGCGGTGAAGGTCACCACCTCGCAGCCATAGGTGGTCTGCAGCCACTTCAGAATGACGCTGGTGTCGAGCCCGCCGGAATAGGCCAGCACGACCTTCTTGATGTTCTTGGCCATCACGCCCCTCAATGTCGAAAAACGGGCCGGAGTATAGGGAGAAAGGCCGGCCTCGCAAGGGTCCCGGCCGGCCGACAGCCATACCAATGGATGGAGGGAACCATCGACCCTCTCAATCAGTTGTTAAAGTATCGGGAGGACCATATCGGGGCGGGTCGCCGTCCTCCGAAGCCGGCGAAAAAAGGCCCTACGGGCGGGAGTTTGTGATGGCAGGAAATTACCGGCGTCACCGTGGTCTGTTTGCGGAACTCGATTTCTTCAGCGCTTTCCTGGCGTTCTTCTTCGGAATCCGGATGGAACTAAAGCCTATCCCGGTAAAGGCGCGCCGCCGCCGCTAGCCGGTCCAAGTTTGGCGCGGCCCGCAAACCGATGCGTTAGCGCAGTACCGCCGTTGGGCGGTGAATGCCATCGGGAAACTGCCGACGCTGAGGCTTCAGTTGCGCCGGCAACAAGGCTTGATTGCCTGAATTGCATGTCCTAAGAGCGGAATGAACAAATTCTCTGAGTGCCCAGAGGGCCACCACAGCGTCATAAGCCCCAGCAGTGCGTTGCACACAAAGTTAGTCACGCAGAAAGCTGGAACAGTGGTAGCTCAAACTGCAGTACAACAGGCAGGTCTGGCGGCGAGCCAACGGCCACGGAAACTGCGCAAGACCGCTCGGTGTCAATCGGTCAGTTGTCTCGCGGAGGCTGTCCCGATGTCGGCCTGCGGAGGCTGAGGGTCAGCTGTTTCTCCGCCTCGATCACGAGGAAGAACAGCACTCCGGCGCCGACAATCACGAGACCGTCATGAAAAGGAACCGCTTCAGTGCCGAGTATCCGCTGGGCGAAAGGAAGATAAGTGATGGCGAACTGTAGGACCGTAACCGCTATTACCGTGGTCCATACCACCGTGGTACCTCGCACTGCGGCCCAGGTGAGAGATGTCCCGTAGATGTTCCTGATGAAGAACAGATGAAAGATCTCGAGCACGACAAGCGCATTGAGCGCCATGGTTTGCGCGAGCGCCTCGGAATAGCCTTTGTCGCTCGCGAAGCGGTAGATTCCGAACACGACCGCGAGGAATAGGAACGAGACGAAGATGACGTGCCAGAACATCCCACCGCTCACCAGAGGCTCGCTCCTGGGACGCGGCGGCCGGCGCATCGTGTCCTCTTCGGTCGGTTCGAACGCCAGCGCGAGACCGAGCGTGACGGCGGTCGCGAGGTTCACCCATAGAATTTGGATTGGCGTGATCGGCAGGGGCATGCCGAAGAGGAGAGCGACGACAATCGTTACCGCCTCACCAGCGTTGGTCGGAAGGGTCCAGCTGATGACCTTCTTGATGTTGTCGTAGACAGTGCGGCCCTCCCGTACAGCAGACGCGATGGAGGCGAAATTGTCATCGGCCAGCACTAGTTCCGCGGCTTCCTTCGCTGCGTCGCTTCCTTTGCGGCCCATAGCAACACCTGTATCGGCGCGTTTCAAGGCGGGCGCATCGTTCACCCCATCGCCCGTCATCGCGACCGTCAGTCCGTGAGATTGAAGCGCCTTTACCAAGCGCAGCTTGTGCTCAGGACTAGTTCGTGCGAACACGTCGACGTCGACAACGTCAGCAGCAAGGTCGCCGTCGTCCATCCGGTCCAACTCGGCGCCGGTCAGTACTTGGCCCGGATTTTGGAGCCCTACCTGCCTGCCGATCGCCGCGGCTGTGCCCGCGTGGTCCCCCGTAATCATCTTCACACGGATGCCGGCGGCGCGGCACTGCGCCACCGCGGCGATCGCTTCCGGTCGCGGCGGATCGATCAAGCCGACAAGCCCCAGCAAGACTAGCTGGCCCTCCACGTCGGACGTGTTCAGCACGACGCGGTCTTGCGGCATCGGTCTGGCGGCAAGGGCGAGCACGCGCTGGCCCTGCGATGCGATCTCCTCGATTCGCTGATGCCAGTACTCGGCATCCACTGTCTGTGCACCACCTGCGGCCATGCGCTGGCTTCCGCACATCGCGACGATGCGTTCCGGTGCGCCCTTCGCATGGATCCAGGCATGGCCTTCATGATCGTGATGCAGCACGGCCATGTAGCGGCGGCTAGCATCAAACGGGATGCCGTCGGTTCTGGTCCAACCCTCCAAACGGCCGTAGGTGGAGTCCATGATCTTCGCCGCGAGCGCTTTCAAGGCGCCCTCCATCGGATCGCCCTCCACCCGCCAGACGTCCTGGTGCTGGTGCAGGGCCGCGTCATTGCAGAGGGCGGCGGCTTCCGCGATTTCCAAGAGCAGAGTGTGCTCGGTCGGTTCAATATCCGACTCTGCTAACCGGATGGCACCATCCGGGGCATAGCCGTTTCCCGTGACCGAGTAGACGTGATCTGACGTGGCGACCATGGCCGCCATCATCTCGTTGCGGGTGAGCGTGCCTGTCTTATCGCTGCAAATAACGGAGACCGCACCCAGCGTCTCGATTGCCGGCAATCGACGGACAATGACGTTGCGGCGCGCCATCGATTGAACGCCGACCGCCAAGGTGATGGTGAGAACAGCAGGCAGGCCTTCTGGTATCGCCGCGACCGAGAGTCCGACCACCGCCATGAACAGCTCGGAAAAAGGCAAATGCCCGACGAAATACCCGTAGATGAGTAGAACGGCCGCGAGCAGGAGGATGAGAATTGTAAGCCAGCGAGCGAAGCCGTCCATTTGCCGGATGAGCGGCGTGGTCAGCGTTTTAACCCTGGCGAGCATTCCACTGATCCGGCCGATCTCCGTCGCCGCGCCCGTTGCGACAACGACTCCGCGGCCCGCGCCACCAGCAACGAGTGTTCCGCTGAAGGCCATCGAGGAACGGTCGCCAAGCGATGCGTCCGCGGGAACCTGATTTACGTCTTTATCCACCGGCACGGATTCTCCCGTAAGGATCGCCTCCTCGATCCGCAGTCCTGCCGCCTGCGTTATGCGCAAGTCGGCCGGAACCTTCTCACCGGCCTCCAGCAGCACGATATCGCCCGGAACAAGAAGCGCGGCCTCAAGGCTTTGGCGCTTCCCTCCGCGGATCACCGACGTGCGCGGCGTGAGCATCTGACGGATGGCGACCATCGCCTGCTCCGCACGGCCCTCCTGGACGAAACCAATGACCGCGTTTGCGACGACCACCGCGAGGATGACGCCTGTGTCGATGAAGTGCCCGAGCGCAACAGTAATGGCCGCCGAAGCGAGCAGCACATAGATCAGGATGTTGTTGAAGTGAGTTAAGAAGCGGAAAATGGCGCTCCGCCTGGGTTGATCCGGCAGCCGATTCGGGCCGTGCACCCGAAGCCGGGCCAGAGCTTCCCGTTGCGCAAGGCCTACTTTGTCGCTGGCACCTAGTGCAGAGAGCGCTTCGACCGCCGTCATCGCATGGAACGCTTCGGCGCCTCTTGTCGAACTCATACGTGCGACCCTACTCCTCGACTAGGTCCAATACGCCCAATCAGCGTGGGGAGCCCGCTGGCCAGCGCAGTCGGTTCCCCGAGACAATCGCCCCACTGAAGGAGCCAGAGACGAGTTTGCTCAAGAACTGATGGCGGGCACTGACCTTCCGGACATCAAGGCGCTACCAGCAGATCGCATGGCGGCTCCGTCAGGAATGTGACGGCGACACTGCCCAGAATGCTGCCTAGTATAGTACTTCGGCCGTGGGTTCCCAGTGCCAACAAGTCCGCCTTTTGCTTCCGTACTGCTGAGGCGATGCCAGCAACTACCTCTCCGCGATTGCATAGTAGCGAAACGCGTGGGGCTGCTGCGGTGGCGTTGGTCTGCAGAAACATGTCCAGGTCGTGACGGATTTGTTTCTCGGCCTGATCGCGTCGCTGTTTCGTGAACGCCTCGAGTTCCGGCTTGCTAAACCGCATGAACCCCGAGAATGGTGTATCAAATATGTGGAGAAGATCGAAATTGGCTAGCGGTGCCAGATCCAATGCAGCCAACAGCGCCCGACTGGAGCATGGGGAAAAATCTGTGGCGGCGATCACCTTCCCATATTCCCCGGAAGGCTTGTCTTTGACGACCAGCGTCGGTACTGGGCTATGGCGGATAAGACGCTCTGCAGTGGTCCCAACGAAGATGTCCTTAAGCGCATCACTCTGATGGAGGCCGAGTACGACTAGGTCCACGGATGCTTGGGTTGCAGCGATCAGGATTTCCTGCCACGGGGTGCCGGTGCGTATCTCCTTATGAAACCGCTCGGACGGCAGCATTGGGAGACCAGTCCAGAGTCGAGCAAGCTTTGTCGCTGCTCGATCCCGGAGCTGTGCCTCGAACCGGTCCATCCGGTCATCATATCCAAGCAATTGTTCATCGATCACGTGAAGCAGGGTGAGTTCGGAACCGTGGGCCTCTGCCAGCTGGACCGCTCGACCGAACGCCCGGTCGGAAGCAGCACGGAGGTCGACCGCAACGAGAACGTGCTTCATCGCTATGCTCCTTGGCGCTTTGGAAACCCGGCTCCGCATGACCCGACATCAGACGACGCTGCATCGGCGTCCGATCGTGCTCTAACGACTCGCCCGACTGGCGGGGCGCACGATCCAATAACTAGAATCTGCTGTCAGCACCCGCCTTGATCTGCATCAAAAAGCGCGGGTCCGTGCGAAGTTGCCGCCGCAGCCGTTTGCGGAAGCTCAACTAAATGCGTGACTCAACACCTCCCCCAGCCGCTTGGCGAAGCTGGTGGGGTCGCTGAGCGTCTCGCCTTCCTGGATGCGGGCCTGATCCAGAAGCAGCCAGGATGCGTCGGCGACCTGCTCGCCCTTGCCGCTCGACACCGCCTTGGCGAGGGCGGCGATCACCGGGTGAGAGCCGTTGATCTCCAGCACGCGCGGCATCAGGGCATCGATGCGCTTATGCTGCTGCAGCATGCGGGCGAGGCGCATGTCCATGTCGCCTTCATCAGCCACCAGGCAGACCGCGCTGTCGGTCAGGCGCTGCGACAGGCGCACGTCCTTGATCTGGTCCTTGAGCGTCAGCTTCATGAACGCGATCAAATTGTCGATGCCGGCAGCGGCCGGCTCCGGCTTCTTCTCGTCCGCCTTGGCATCGCCCTTGATGGAATCGAGGTCGGCGCCGCCGCGCGTGACCGACTTGAAGCTCTTTCCGTCATGATCGCCGACCGCCGGAACCCAGAACTCGTCCACCGGATCGGTCAGCAGCAGCACTTCGATGCCCTTGGCGCGATAGCCTTCGAGCTGCGGGGACCGTGACGCCGCTTCGAGCGACTCGCCGGTCAGGTAGTAGATCGCGCTTTGCCCCTCCTTCATGCGGCCGAGATAGTCGGCGAGGCTGACCAGCGAATCGCCGTTGGTGGAGCGGAAGCGCGCCAGCTTCAGTAGCGTGTCCTTGTGCTCGGCGTCCTCGTAAATGCCTTCCTTGAGGACAGCGCCGAAATTGTTCCAGAAGGCGGCATAGGCGTCGGGCTCAGTTTCGGCGCGCTTCTTGAGATACTCGAGCACCTTCTTCACCACGCCCTGGCGGATCTTGGCCAGCACCGGATTCTTCTGCAGCATCTCGCGGCTGATGTTGAGCGGCAGGTCTTCCGAATCCACCAGGCCTTTCAGGAAGCGCAGCCAATGCGGCAGCAGCTCCTCGCAATGGTCGGTGATGAAGACGCGCTTCACATAGAGCTTCAGCGACTGCTTGCGGTCGGGATGGAACAGGTCGAACGGCTTGACCGTCGGGACGAAGACCAGGCCGGTATATTCGATCTTGCCCTCGGCCTTGAAATGCAGCGTGCCCCACGGCTCATCGAATGCATGCGCGACGTGGTGATAGAAATCGCGGTACTGCTCCGCGGTGATGTCGGGCTTGGAGCGGGTCCACAGCGCCGCCGCCTGGTTGACCTTCTCTTCGCTGCTGCCCTCGACCAGCTTGATAGGCAACGCGATGTGGTCGGAATATTTGGTGATGATCGAGCTGACCCGCGCCTTCTCCAGGAACTCCTCAGCGTCCTTCCGGATGTGCAGCGTGACGTCGGTGCCGCGGCCATGGTTGCCTCCCGGGCGTTCCGCCTCGCCGATCTCGAACTCGCCCTTGCCGTCGCTGACCCACTGCCAAGCCTGGGTCTCGCCGGCCTTGCGGCTGGTCACCGTCACCTTGTCCGCCACCATGAAGGCGGCATAGAAGCCGACACCGAACTGGCCGATCAGCGACACGTCTTTCGACTTGCCTTCGTCCAGAGCCTGGACGAACTGCGCGGAGCCGGAGCGCGCGATGGTGCCGAGATGCGAGATGAGGTCGTCGCGATTCATCCC
This sequence comes from Dongiaceae bacterium, assembly GCA_041398065.1. Taxonomy (GTDB): domain Bacteria; phylum Pseudomonadota; class Alphaproteobacteria; order Dongiales; family Dongiaceae; genus Dongia_A. The sequence continues at coordinate 22,498 of JAWKVL010000035.1, forward strand.
GATGCCGTTGTCCGATACGGTCAAGGTCTTGTTGGCCTGGTCGATGGCAACGGCGATCCTGAAGTCAGGGTCGTCGCTCAACAGCCCCGGCTCGGTCAGGCTCATGTAGCGCAGTTTGTCGCAGGCGTCGGAGGCGTTGGAGACAAGCTCGCGCAGGAACACCGCGCGGTCGCTGTAGAGCGAATGAGCGACGATATCCAGGAGCCGGGAGACTTCGGCCTGGAAACCGAGCTTTTCCATCTTCATAGCCCATTACCTCTGTGCAAAGCCGGAAAATCCGCGCCGTCATATAGCGATCCGGCAAGCCTCTTCAAGGGGGTCGTGCGGCCGGCATGGACCAACAAGCCCCTAGTAGTCAGCGCAGATTTGCGGCATAGCTGAAGAGGGGGCCGACCGATTTTGTTGAGGAAGTCATGAATCTCTGGAAAGCCCTGGCACTGGCGGCGGCCGTCGTCACGGCATTGCCCACAATCGCCGCCGCGCAGCAGACGCAACAGGCGCCGGCCACCACCAATTCTCCCACAGCGGCCAAGCCCGAGGCTTTCAAGGACTGGGAGCTCTATTGCCCTCAGCCGCAGGCGGCGAACGAGCCGCGGGTCTGCGAGATCCGGGCGGTGGCGCTGTCGAAAGACGGCAAGCCGCTGGCGGCCCTGGTTGTGGCTGCGGTTCCGGATGACAAGACCAAACGAACGCAATTGATCGCCAGCACCCTGGTGCCGCTGGGCGTCGACCTCACGATGGAACCGGAATTCAAGGTCGATGACGGCAAGGTCATGCCGCTTCGCTACCTGCGTTGCCTCCAGCGCGGCTGCCAGGCGGTCGCGCCGCTCCCGGCCGACCAGCAGGCGGCCATGCGTTCGGGGTCGAAGGCCAAGATCCTGGTGGGCATCGGCAATGGCAAGAACGCGGTGTTCGAGTTCTCGCTCACCGGTTTCTCGGCGGCGCTGGATACTCTTAAGAAATCGTCCGGGGCCTCGTAACGAGAACCGCGCCGGCGCAGAATTCAGCGCGACCCAAAGCGAGGGCGATTGGATGGAATTCGCACGGCGCGGCTGGCACGGTTGTCTGAGCGTACTTGCCGCCATCGCCCTCTTGTCCATGTCGGTCCGTGCATCAGCCGACAATTCCGGCGATGGTTCGAAGGCAGCCGATGCCACGGCCACATCTGCCGCGCTGATCGGCGAATACCGTCACAGCACGGTCACCACATCCGGCAAGGTCCGGCGGAGCGTCGCCACGATCGCGCCGCGCGGAGCCGGCCTCGCGGTGGCCTGGGAAGAGGATGAGGGCAATCTGTTCGGCGGCATCGGCGTCAGCCTCGACGGTATCGTCGGCGCGGCCTACACCGAGGCCCTGAACGGCGCGTTCCGCGGGTCCGGGGTTCTTGCCTACCGCATCAGTGGCGGCACGCTGGACGGTGTTCGCCTGCCCTACGATTCCGCCAAGGGAGAGCTCATCGAGGAGACGCTCGAAGGATCGCCGGCTCTGGAAGGGCGCTATGCGATCGTGCACAGCCGGGACGCCACCGGAGAATCATATCATTCCGGCTATGTCGACATCGTACGCGACGGCGATACCTATCAGATGACGTGGTACACGCCGGCACGCTCCTATGACGGCGTCGGTCTTCGCATCGGCGACGTACTGGTCGCCGGCTATGCGCGCGGCTTCGCGCCAAGCGTCGTGGCCTATTGCGCCGACCAAGGGTTGCTGACCGGCATCGTCACCTACGGCCATTCCGGGACGATCGGCGCCGATAGCCTGACGCGCGCCAGTGGTGGAAGTGCCGGAACAGCCAGGGAAACCTCCGCCCGCTGCCGAGGTGCGATCGAAAAATGGAATCCGACCTTGAAGTGGCGGTGAGCGAAGCCCCTGGCACGCTCCGTGGATTCGCGGACATCATCCTCGCGGTGCGCGACGTTGCTGTGACTTGGTCCTGACTCCCGCCCAAAGCAACGCCGCGGCGAAAAGTGCTTTAGAATGGACATCAGATCGAGGGCTCGTGGCGGTTCGGCCCCGAGGGCGAGGCCAGCCGGGAGACGCTGACGCCCGCAGCGGACATGATGCGGCGTTCGGGTGCGACCAATGCGACCCCATGCGATCCGTGCACAACGCCAATCGCCGCCAACTATTGATCCAGGTTCCCAGCTCGATGCGGGCTTCAGTTTTGTTCTTTATATGTTCTCTCTCAAGTCGGCTAATTTCCTTGCCTTTCGAGTGGCGATGGCTATATTCCCGGCCAAATCCCAGGTTCGACGGGATCGAGCCATAAAAAAGGGTGGGCCAACGGCCCGCCTTTTTTATTGCCGCAAGCGCGGCGGGACAGGGACAGGACGATCGAGGCACGACCGAACGCATGTTGGCAGAGCGCATCGCCAAGCTGATTTCGCCCGCCGTCGAAGCCATGGGCTTCGACCTGGTGCGCGTGCAGCTGTCGGGCAGCCAGCGGCCAACCTTGCAGGTGATGGCCGAGCCGGCGAGCGGGCGCGCCATGTCGGTCGATGATTGCGCGGAAATCTCGCGCGCGATCTCGGCGGTGCTGGATGTCGAGGATCCGATCGCGGGTTCGTACTCGCTGGAGGTGAGCTCGCCCGGCATCGATCGGCCGCTGACGCGGCCCAAGGATTACGAGCGCTTTCTCGGCCACGAAGCGAAGATCGAGACCAGTGCGCCGCTGGACGGGCGCAAGCGCTTCAAGGGGCCGATCAAGTCGGTCGATGCGAACGCAGTCGAATTGACCGTGGATGGGGCGGATATCCGTATTCCGTTCGCCGCCATCCACAAGGCGAAACTGGTGCTGACGGATGCGTTGATCGCGCTCCATCAGGCCGCTCAACACAACGAACAAGAGGAAGCCTAGAGGCAAAGAGTCATGGAACAAGCCATTGCCATTCCGCGCATGGAATTGCTGCAGGTCGCCGATGCGGTGGCCCGCGAGAAGAGCATCGACCGCGACGAAGTGCTGACCGCCATGGAGCAGGCCATCCAGAAGGCCGGCCGCTCCAAATACGGCCACGAGCACGACATCCGGGCGAACATCGACCGCAAGACCGGCGAGATTCGCCTGACCCGCGTGCGCGAGGTGGTGGAGAACGTTGAGAACGAGGCGACGCAGATCCCGCTCAACTGGGCGCAGAAACGTGACCCGAACCTGAAGGCCGGCGACCTCATTGTCGACGAATTGCCGCCGATCGATTTCGGCCGTATCGCCGCGCAGACCGCCAAGCAAGTGATCGTGCAGAAGGTGCGCGAGAGCGAGCGCAAGCGCCAGTTCGAGGAGTTCAAGGACCGCAAGGGCGAGATCATCAACGGCCTTGTCAAGCGGGTGGAATTCGGCAACGTCACGGTCGATCTCGGCCGTGGCGAGGCGCTGCTGCGGCGCGACGAGCTGCTGCCGCGTGAGACCTTCCGCAACGGCGACCGCGTGCGTGCCCTCATCATGGACGTGCGCGAAGAGCCGCGCGGCCCGCAGATCTTCCTGTCCCGCACTCATCCGCTTTTCATGGCGAAGCTGTTCGCCCAGGAAGTGCCGGAGATCTATGACGGCATCATCGAGATCAAGGCGGTGGCGCGCGATCCCGGCAGCCGCGCCAAGATCGGCGTGGTGTCGCGCGACAGCGGCATCGATCCGGTCGGCGCCTGCGTCGGCATGCGCGGCAGCCGCGTCCAGGCGGTGGTTCAGGAGCTGCAGGGCGAGAAGATCGACATCATTCCGTGGTCCCAGGATCCCGCGACCTTCGTGGTCAACGCGCTGGCGCCGGCGGAAGTCTCCAAAGTCGTGCTCGACGAGGATTCCGGCCGTATTGAAGTCGTGGTGCCGGATGACCAACTATCCCTGGCGATCGGCCGCCGCGGCCAGAATGTGCGGCTGGCCTCCCAGCTCACCGGTTTCGAGATCGACATCCTGACCGAAGCGCAGGAATCCGAGCGCCGGCAGGAAGAGTTCCGCACCCGCTCGCAGATGTTCATGGATGCGCTCGACGTCGACGACGTGATCGCGCACCTCCTGGTCACCGAAGGCTTCACCAGCGTCGAGGAAGTGGCCCTGGTCCCGACCGAGGAGCTGACCTCCATCGAAGGCTTCGATGAGGACGTGGCGTCGGAGCTGAAGGCCCGCGCCCAGGCCTGGCTGGAGGCGGAGAGCGAACGCCTGACGGCGAAGCGCAAGGAGATTGGCGTCCAGGATGCGGTTGCGGAGATCCCGGGCTTGACCCCCGCGATGCTGGTGACCCTGGGCGAAGCCGGCGTGAAGACGCTGGACGACCTCGCCGACCTCGCGGCCGACGAGCTGACGGATGAGAAGGACGGAATCCTGAAGAACTTCGATCTGAGCCTCGAGGATGCCAACGCCATCATCATGGCGGCGCGCGCCCATTGGTTCGACGGCGAAGACAAGAGCTAGAGCTAAGGAGACGACGCGGCCTTGCTGCAGGCGCTGACAACGATGGCGGACGAGATGGATGCCGGAACGGAGGGTGAGGTGTCGGCCTCTCCTACGCTGCGGCGCTGCATCGTCACGCGCCAGGCGCTGGAAAAGCCGGCGATGATCCGCTTCGTGATCGATCCGGACGGGCGGGTGACGCCGGATCTGAAGGAGCGTCTGCCCGGCCGAGGCCTGTGGGTGACCGCGACTCGGGAAGCCCTCGAGCAGGCGGTCGCGAAGCATGCCTTCTCCAAGGCCGCCAAGCGATCGGTCAAGGCCGCCCCCGACCTGGCGGATCAGGTAGCCGCGCTGGCCAAGCGGGAAGTGGCGGAATTGCTGGGTTTGGCCCGCAAATCCGGCCAGTTGGTCGCCGGCTTCGAGAAGGTCGAGGCCGCCTTGCGCGCCGACAGGGTCCGGGTCCTGGTGGCCGCCAGCGACGGGGCCGCGGACGGGCGCGGAAAACTGGCGCGGCTCGCCGGTTCTGGGGTAGAGATATGCGCACCCCTGACGGCAGCCGAGCTGGCCCAGGCCTTGGGCCGCGAGCACGCCGTCCATGCCGCCATCAAGGCGGGCGGCATCGCGGAGAAGACGATCATCGCCGCACGCCGCTTTGGCGCCCTCGCTCATGGGCTGGAAGCCGGCGCGCGTGTAACGGAAACGACATCGAACTGAAGCGGACGAACCGAGAGACCATGACCGATACGACGGAAACACCGACCCGCAAGCCGCTGAAGCTCTCCTCCTCGGGCAAGCTCGAGCTGAAGAAGACGATCGATGGCGGGCAGGTGAAACAGAGCTTCCCGCATGGCCGCTCCAAGGTCGTCGCGGTCGAGGTGAAGAAGAAGCGCACCTTCGCGCCGGGGGCCGGCGGCAAGATGGAAGCCGTCAGCGAGCACGATACCAAGCTGCACGCGCAGGGCGAACCGACCGCCGAGGAGGTGTTCGATCATCATGCCCTGACCGCGCATGAGCGCGCGCAGCGTCAGAAAGCGCTGGAGCAGGCCCGCAAGGACGAGGACGTCCGCAAGATCGAGGAGATCAAGCAGGCGCAAGCGGCGGCCGACCGCGCCGAGCTGCAGCGCCAGGAGGCCGCGCGTCTCGCCGAGGAGGAGCGCCAGCGCACCGAGGCCGCGCGCCGCGCCAAGGAAGAGGCTGCCAGTGTTGCCACTGCCAAGGCCGCTGCGCCGGAGGCCGAGGAAGCCGCTGCCAAGACGGCGAAGCCGAGCAAGACTGCTGCAACGCCGGGCTCGATGCGCGCGCACATGCACAAGCCGGCGCCGGGCGAGGCGGCTGAGGAAGACGACGTGGCAAGCCGCCGCCGCGCCGCCGGCCGCGCCGCCGTCAAGCCGGCGCCGACGGCTCGCCGTGACGAGCCGAAGCGCCGCGCCGGAAAGCTGTCCGTGACGCAGGCCTTGTCCGACGAGGAAGGTGCGCGCATGCGCTCCCTCGCTGCGGTCAAGCGCGCGCGTGAAAAAGAGAAGCGCCATATGCTGGCGCAGCAACCACAGGCCAAGGTCGTGCGTGACGTCATTCTGCCGGAGACCATCACGGTGCAGGAGCTCGCCAACCGCATGGCCGAGCGCGGCGCCGACGTCATCAAGAGCCTGATGAAGATGGGCGTGATGGCGACGATCAACCAGACCATCGACGCCGACACGGCTGAACTCATCATCGGCGAGTTCGGACACAAGGTGCGCCGCGTGACCGAAGGCGACATCGAGACCGGCATCCTTGGCGAAGAGGACGTGGATGAGCATCTGGTCGCCCGCCCGCCGATCGTCACCATCATGGGCCACGTCGACCACGGCAAGACGTCGCTGCTCGACGCGCTGCGCCAGACCGATGTCGCGGCGCACGAGGCCGGCGGCATCACGCAGCATATCGGCGCCTATCAGGTGACGCTGGACAACGGCGGCAAGATCACCTTCATCGACACGCCGGGCCACGCGGCCTTCACCGAGATGCGCGCCCGCGGCGCCAACGTCACCGACATCGTGGTGCTGGTGGTGGCGGCCGACGACGGCATCATGCCGCAGACGGTGGAAGCAATCCGCCATGCCAAGGCGGCGAAGGTGCCGATCATCGTCGCCATCAACAAGATCGACAAGCCGGACGCGGACCCCAACCGCGTGCGCAACGAGCTGCTGAGCCACGAGCTGGTGGTGGAGGAGCTGGGTGGCGACGTGCTGGCGGTCGAAGTCTCGGCCAAGAACAAGACCAATCTCGACAAGCTCGAGCAGTCGCTGCTGCTGCAGGCCGAAGTGCTGGAACTGCGTGCCAATCCGGATCGCGCCGCGCAAGGCGCCGTGATCGAGGCCAAGCTGGAGCGCGGCCGCGGCACGGTCGCGACGCTGCTGGTACAGAAGGGCACGCTCAAGGTCGGCGATATCCTGATCGCCGGCAGCGAGTGGGGCCGCGTGCGCGCGCTGCTTGACGATCGCGGCCGCTCCGTGGACTCGGTTGGCCCCGCGACGCCGGTCGAGGTGCTCGGCCTGCAGGGCACGCCGCAGGCCGGCGACACGTTCGTGGTGGTCGACTCGGAAGCCCGTGCGCGCGAGATCGCGGAGTTCCGCGCCCATCGCACCCGGCAGCACCAGATGGCCGCCGCCAAGCGCGGCACCCTCGAACAGATGTTCACCAAGATCCAGGCCGGCGAGGCCAAGGAGCTGGCGGTGGTCATCAAGGGCGACGTGCAGGGCTCGGTCGAGGCGATCACCGCCTCGCTCAACCAGCTCGCCACCGACGAGGTCAAGGTACGCGTGCTGCATGCGGCGGTCGGCGGCATCAACGAAAGCGACGTCACGCTGGCGCGCGCCTCGGGCGGCATGATCATCGGCTTCAACGTGCGCGCCAATCCGCAGGCGCGCGAGATGGCGCGGCGCGACCATATCGACATCCGCTACTACTCGATCATCTACAACGTGGTCGACGACGTGAAGGCGGCCCTCAGCGGCATGCTGGCGCCGACGCTGCGCGAGCGGTTCCTGGGCAACGCGGAGATCCGCGAGGTCTTCAACATCACCAAGGTCGGCAAGGTCGCCGGCTGCATGGTGGTCGAAGGCGTCGTCAAGCGCGGCGCCAAGGTGCGCCTGCTGCGCGACAGCGTGGTGATCCACGAAGGCTCTTTGAAGACCCTGAAGCGCTTCAAGGACGAAGTGCGCGAGGTCAAGGAAGGCTTCGAGTGCGGCATGGCGTTCGAGAACTACGACAACATCGAGAAGGGCGACATCATCGAGTGCTTCGAGGTCGAAGAAGTCGCCCGCGCGCTGGCGTAACGCCGCCGCTTCTCATAGGTCAGTGCAGCGGCGGTCCTGACGGGGCCGCCGCTGATCGTTTGAGTGAAGCAACGGAATCATGGCTCGTAAGAAGAAATCATCGGCGCCGGCGGGGCAGCGGCAGTTGCGCGTGGGAGAGGAGATGCGCCACGCGCTGGCGGAGATCCTGCGCGAGCATCACCTGGATGACCCGACCTGCACGACAAGATCATCACCGTCACCGAGGTGCGCATCAGTCCCGACCTGCGCAACGCCACCGCGTTCGTGCTGCCGCTGGGCGGCGCCGACACGGACAAGACCGTCGAGGCTCTGAACCGCGCCGCCGGCTATTTCCGCGGCGAGCTCGGCCGCGCGGTGAAGATGCAGTTCACCCCCACCATCCGCTTCCGCGCCGACGACACCTTCGAGGAAGCGACCCGCATCGAGCAGCTGCTGCACGACCCCGCCGTCGCCCGCGACCTCGAGCCTCATGAGGAAGAGAAGGACGATGAGGCGTAAGAAGGGGCAGAAGGTCGATGGCTGGCTGATCCTGGACAAGCCGGTCGACCTGACCTCGACCCAGGCGGTCAACATCGTGAAGCGCATCTTCGATGCGCAGAAGGCGGGCCATGCCGGGACGCTCGATCCGCTGGCCTCGGGCATCCTGCCGATCGCGCTGGGCGAAGCGACCAAGACCGTGCCGTACGCGATGGATGCCGCGAAGACCTATCGTTTCACCCTGCGCTTCGGCGAGGCGCGCGCGACCGACGATGCGGAAGGCGACGTGATCCAAACCTCGGACCGGCGCCCGAGCGATGACGAGATCCGCGCCATCCTGCCCAAATTCACCGGCCTCATCACGCAGGTGCCGCCGGCCTTCTCCGCCATCAAGGTGCAGGGCGAGCGGGCCTATGACCTGGCCCGCGCGGGGGAGCAGGTGGAGTTGGAGCCGCGCCAGGTGGTGATCCACTCCATCCGCCTGCTGGCGCGCCCCAATGCGGACGAGGCCACCTTCGAAGTCACCTCCGGAAAGGGCGCCTACATGCGCGCCTTGGGCCGGGATTTGGCAATCGGATTAGGGACTTGCGGTCATATCCGGGACTTGAGGCGCACTGCGGTCGGGCCGTTCACCGAGCAACGGGCGATTTCGCTGGAATCTTTGAAGGCCCTGGGGCATAGTCCCGCCGCTTTTGAGCACCTTTTGCCCGTCGAAACCGCGCTGGACGACATCCCGGCTCTGGCTTTGACGGCCACCGAGGCGATCCGCCTTCGGTCGGGACAGCCGGTTGGATTGCTCCACCGACAAGACCGCGACCGTATTTACGAGCTTGCTCCCGGCGGCATGGTCCGCGCTATGGCGGAGGGCAGGCTCGTGGCCTTGACCAGGTTCGAGGCCGGCGAGCTCGTTCCGGTGCGGGTGCTGAACCTCTAGAGAATAAGGAGACACCCGATGTCGATCACGGCCGAGCGCAAGCAGGAACTGATCAAGGAATATGGCGGCGGCACCAACACCGGCGCACCCGAGGTACAGGTGGCGTTGCTGTCGGAGCGGATCAAGAATCTGACCGAGCATCTGCAGACGCACGAGAAGGACTTCCATTCCCGTCGCGGCTTGCTGGTCATGGTCGGGCAGCGTCGTCGCCTGCTCGACTATCTCAAGAAGAAACACAGCGCGCGCTACCAGGACATCATCAACAAGCTGGGGCTGCGCCGATAACGAATGCCGCGAACCCGCCCGCGATGAGCAATCGGGGCGGTTTCGTGTTTTGAAGGATCGCATGCGCCGAACCGACCGGAGCGCACACCCGATCCAAGGACAGCCGGGCCGACGCAAGCAACGTCCCGCTCCACCACGAAGCAAAGATGACGTTGTTTTCGCGGGTCCGGCAAAAATCCGGTCGCTCACGACTTTGGATTCCAAGAAGGACCAACGAATGTTCAAGATTTATCGCAAGGAATTGATGTGGGGCGGGCGCAAGCTCACCCTCGAGACCGGACGCATCGCACGCCAGGCCGACGGAGCCGTGCTCGCCACCTACGGCGACACCATGGTGCTGTGCACCGCGGTCGGCGCGAAGGCGCCGAAGGTCGGCGTCGATTTCTTCCCGCTCACCGTCAACTACCAGGAAAAGAGCTTCGCCGCCGGCAAGATCCCGGGCGGCTTCTTCAAGCGCGAAGGCCGCCCGAGCGAGAAGGAGGTGCTGACCTCGCGCCTGATCGACCGGCCGATCCGCCCGCTGTTCCACTCCGCCTACCGCAACGAGACGCAGGTCATCTGCACCGTCCTCAGCCACGATCTGGAGAATGATCCGGATATCGTCGCCATGGTCGGCGCCTCGGCTGCGCTCACCATCTCCGGCATTCCGTTCATGGGCCCGATCGGCGCCGCGCGCGTCGGCTATATCGAGGGCCAGTACGTGCTGAACCCGACCTCGGAGCAGCTGCCGCAGTCGCAGCTCGAGCTGGTGGTCGCCGGCACTTCGGAAGGCGTGCTGATGGTCGAATCGGAAGCCAAGGAGCTGTCCGAGGAAGTCATGCTGGGCGCGGTCAATTTCGGCGCCGTCGAATACCACCACGTGATCAACGCGATCATCGATCTGGCCGAGCAGTGCGCCAAGGAGCCCTGGCCTCTCGCCGAGGAAAACCCGGAAAAGAAGGCGGTTTGGGCAGCGCTGCAGAGCCAGTTCAGCGACGCGCTCACCACCGCCTATGCCGAGCAGTCGAAGCAGGCGCGCACCGAGAAGGTCGACACCGTCAAGACCAAGGCCAAGGAAGCGATCGGCGGCGAAGATGCGGCCAAGACCGAGCTGGTCGGCAAGCTGTTCAAGGACCTCGAGCGCGACATCGTGCGCGGCGCGATCCTGAAGACCGGCACCCGCATCGACGGCCGCGACACCAAGACGGTGCGCCCGATCTCGGCCGAGGTCGGCGTGCTGCCGCGCGCGCACGGTTCCGCGCTGTTCACCCGCGGCGAGACCCAGGGCCTGGTGGTCGCCACCCTCGGCACCGGCCAGGACGAGCAGATCATCGACGCGCTGGAAGGCGAGTATCGCGAAGCCTTCATGCTGCACTACAACTTCCCGCCGTACTCGACCGGTGAAGCGGGCCGCATGGGCTCGCCGGGCCGGCGCGAGATCGGCCACGGCAAGCTGGCGTGGCGCGCGATCCATCCGCTGCTGCCGGACAAGGAGGCGTTCCCCTACACCATCCGCGTGGTGTCGGAGATCACCGAATCCAACGGCTCGTCCTCGATGGCGACGGTGTGCGGCTCTTCGCTCAGCCTGATGGACGCGGGCGTGCCGCTCGGCCGTCCGGTCGCGGGCATCGCGATGGGCCTGATCAAGGAGCAGTCGGGCTTCGCGGTCCTCTCCGACATCCTGGGCGACGAGGATCACCTCGGCGACATGGACTTCAAGGTCGCCGGCACCGACCAGGGCATCACCGCCCTGCAGATGGACATCAAGATCACCTCCATCACGGCCGAGATCATGCGCATCGCCCTCGCCCAGGCGAAGGACGGCCGCATGCACATCCTCGGCGAGATGGCCAAGGCGCTGACCGGCGCGCGCGAGGCGGTGAGCCAGAACGCGCCGCGCATCACCGTCATCAACATCCCGAAGGACAAGATCCGCGAAGTGATCGGCTCCGGCGGCAAGGTGATCCGCGAGATCTGCGAAGTCACCGGCGCCAAGATCGACATCGAGGATGACGGCACGATCAAGGTCGCGGCGGTCGACGCCAAGGCCAGCCAGGCCGCCATCGACTGGATCCGCGGCATCGTCGCGGAGCCGGAGGTCGGCGTGATCTATGACGGCAAGGTCGTGAAGATCATGGATTTCGGCGCCTTCGTGAACTTCCTTGGGTCCCGCGACGGCCTGGTCCACATCTCGGAGCTGGCGCCGCAGCGCGTCAAGACCGTCGCCGACGTGGTGAAGGTCGGGGACATGGTGAAGGTCAAGGTCATCGGCATGGACGATCGCGGCAAGGTGAAGCTGTCCATGAAGGCGGTCGACCAGAAAACCGGCGAGGACATCAGCCACCGCCCGCGCGAGCAGATGACCGGCGAGCAGCCAGCGTAAGGCAGAGATCGGATGACGGGTGTCAGATGTCAGAAGGGCGATCCTTCTGATTTCTGGCATCTGAAATCTGACATCTGAATGCTGATCCCCCGCATCATTGGGCATCGCGGCGCGGCGAAGGCGGCGCCGGAGAACACGCTGGAAGGGCTGCGCGAGGCGAAGCGCCAAGGTGCGGCCTGGGTCGAGGTCGATGCCAAGCTGACCGCCGACAACCAGGTCATCCTGCTGCACGACGATCTGCTCGACCGCACCACCAACGGCAAGGGCGCCGCAGCCACGGCCACGCTCGCGGATTTCCGCGCGCTCGATGCCGGGTCGTGGATGGCGCCGGCCTTCAAGGGCGCCAAGGTCCCGACCCTCGCGGAGACGGTGACGGAGCTGTTCGCCCTCGGGCTCAACTGCAATTTCGAGATCAAGCCCTGCCCCGGCCGCGAGCACGTGACGGCGGAGTTCGTGATGCGGGAGCTGCAGCGCCTGTGGCCCGCGCATGCGGAGAAGCCGCTGATCTCCTCCTTCGCCTACGACTCGCTCCGGGTCGCGCACCGACTGGCGCCGGAATTCCCGCGCGCGGTCCTGATCGAGGACACGCCCGAGAGCTGGCGGCAGTTGTGCGAGGGGGTCGAGGCGGTCGCCCTCAATCCCTGGCACAAGACCCTGACGCCGGAATGGACAAGGGCCATCAAACGCGCTGGTTACAAGGTGTTGACCTACACCGTGAACGAACAGGAGCGGGCCCGCGCCTTGTTCGAGTGGGGCGTCGACGCAGTGTTCTCCGACGTCCCGGGGATGCTGCTCCAGGCGCTGGGAGAGTAGGCTCGGTATGGATATGAAATTTCCTCCCCCAAGATGGGGGAGGATCAAGGTGGGGGTTGTTCTCTCCACCGAAGACAGCGCCGAGCTGAAGCGCATCGCCCCCACCCTGACCCTCCCCCGGCTCGGGGGAGGGGACTCTCATCAAGGGCGGTAGAGGGGTAAACGCGGGCTCACAAAGTGCTATACTGGTTCGGGACAATCCGGCCGCGCAGGCCGCGGGGAGAAGAGATTTGAAAGCGCTGAACGCAATCCTGATGTCAGGGCGGGAGGTCTTGCCGTTGGTGGAAGGCGGCAAGGGCATCTCCGTCTCCAACGGCGAATCCTCCGGCGCCTGGGCGCTGGCCGGCGGCGTCGGCACCTTCTCCGGCGTCAACGCCGATTCCTACGACGACAAGGGCCACGCCATCCCGCAGATCTATTACGGCAAGACCCGGCGCGAGCGGCACGAGGAGCTGCTGGCCTACGCCATCAAGGGCGGCATCGCCCAGGCCAAGATCGCCTACGAGGCCGCGCGCGGCCAGGGCCGCATCCACATGAACGTGCTGTGGGAGATGGCGGGCGCGGAGCGCGTGCTGCACGGTGTGCTCGAAGGCGCCAAGGGCCTGATCCACGGCGTCACCTGCGGCGCCGGCATGCCGTACCGCATCGCGGAGATCTGCGCCTCCTATGGCGTGCACTATTACCCGATCGTCTCTTCCGCGCGCGCCTTCCGCGCCTTGTGGAAGCGTGCCTATCACAAGTTCCAGGACTGGCTGGGCGCCGTGGTCTACGAGGATCCGTGGCTGGCCGGCGGGCACAACGGCCTCTCCAACGTCGAGGACCCGAACCAGCCGGGCGATCCCTATCCGCGCGTCAAGGAGCTGCGCGACGTGATGCGGGACGAGTGCGGCCTGGCACAGATACCCGTGGTGATGGCGGGCGGCGTGTGGTGGCTCTCCGAGTGGGAGCATTGGCTGGACAACAAGGAGCTTGGCCCGGTCGCGTTCCAGTTCGGCACGCGCCCCTTGATGACGCAGGAAAGCCCGATCTCCGATGCGTGGAAGAAGCGCCTGTTGCAGCTGAAGAAGGGCGATGTGTTCCTGAACCGCTTCTCGCCCACCGGCTTCTATTCGTCCGCCGTCAACAACCCCTTCATCGAGGAGCTGCGCGCCCGCTCCGAGCGCCAGGTCGCCTACAGCCAGCACAAGGTGGGCGAGCATACCGAGCCCTTCCCGGTCGGCGCGCGCGGCCGCCTCGTGTATCTCACCGCGCCCGACAAGGTGCGGGCCGAGGAATGGGTGGCCGAGGGCTACAAGGAAGCGATGCGCACCCCGGAATCGACGCTCATCTTCGTGACCGCGGAGAAGGAGAACGAGATCCTCACCGACCAGATCAACTGCATGGGCTGCCTCTCCGCCTGCATGTTCTCCAACTGGTCGCAGAACGAGCAGGGCACGACCGGCAAGAAGGCCGACCCGCGGAGCTTCTGCATCCAGAAGACGCTGCAGGAGATCAGCCACTCCGACCGAATCGACGACCAGCTCATGTTCGCCGGCCACAATGCGTACCGCTTCGCCAGCGACCCGTATTATGCGAACGGCTTCATTCCGACGGTGAAGCAGTTGGTGGAGCGGTTGGTGACGGGGTATTAGCGGTCGCCAGCGGCAGCACCTTGTGCTCCGTTACGATTTGAGACAATACTCCTTGCATTGCTAGCCCTTCGGGAAGCCGCGAATCTCACGGGATTCCGGTGTTTTGTTGTGTACAGCATCAGAGGGCACTCATATGGGGGTCAACAAGGACATCGACGCGTCCGTTGTGGACGTGTTTTGCGGAGCAGGAGGCCTTTCGCACGGCTTCAGCTGCGAAGGCTTCCCCATAGCTGCTGGAATCGATATTGATGAGGCCTGCCGGTATCCATTCCAAGCCAACAATTCTGCTCCATTTGTCTGTCGCGACGTAACGAGCGTAACTGCCGAGGAACTCAATCGACTGTTCTATAAGAGCCAGCGTCGAGTCCTGGTTGGATGTGCGCCTTGTCAGCCGTTTTCTATCTACAATCAGGGGAATAGCGACCTCAATTGGCAGCTATTGCCTATCTTTGCCAAGTTGATATGCGAGGTTCGCCCCGATGTAGTTTCGATGGAAAACGTGCCGAGGTTGGTTCGGTTCAACGAGGGCGGACCATTCGTTCAGTTTGTCCATTCACTTGAGTGCGCGGGTTATCACGTAGCGTGGGACGTGGTCTATTGCCCCGACTATGGCTTGCCGCAGACGCGATCACGTCTGGTTTTGCTCGCATCTCAACTCGGAGAGATAAAGCTTCCCAAGCCAACGCACAAAAAACGTCACAAGACAGTCAGGGAGGCCATCGGTTCGCTTCCATCGATTAAGGCGGGCGAGATCCATCACGAAGACGCCCTCCATCGCGCGAGCATGCTCTCTGAGATCAACATAAGGCGCATAAGGGCCTCTAGGTCTGGAGGTACGTGGAGAGACTGGGACGATGAACTCGTCGCCAAATGTCATCGAGAAGAAACGGGCGAAAGTTATCCGTCGGTCTATGGACGGATGAAGTGGGATGAACCGGCGCCAACAATCACAACCCAGTTTTTCGGGTTTGGCAATGGTCGGTTTGGCCATCCACAGCAACACCGCGCATTATCTTTGCGAGAAGGAGCCATTCTGCAGGGGTTTCCAAAGGACTATGCATTTGTGGAACCAGGAAGGCCAATCCATTTCAAGAGCGTAGGTCGCCTCATCGGAAACGCCGTCCCTGTTCACCTTGCTCGCGCGATCGCCCGTATGATTCGGAGACATCTCAAGGATCTCTGATGACCAAAACTACTCGTCCGCTAGAAATGAAAATCAGCCTGAATGCTCTGGAGCATTTGGGTATGAACCTATACAGCAGCATTCCGGCGGTCTTGTCGGAGATCGTGGCAAACGCCTGGGACGGAGATGCGGAGAACGTCTGGATCACAATCGATCCAGCAAGCAACCAGATTGTCATAGAGGACGATGGCCTTGGAATGACGCGCGATCAAGTGATCGATCGATTTCTTATGGTCGGCTACAAGCGACGCGCGGATGTGGGCAAGCTAACAGAATCGAAGAGGCGCCCGCCAATGGGGCGCAAAGGCATTGGCAAACTCTCCTCGTTCTCCATCGCTCAGGTGGTGGAAGTGTTCACTAGGCGAGGGAGCCAAAAGACCGCATTCAGAATGGATCGCGAAGAAATCAAACGAAAGATTTCCAAGAACGTCTCTGAACCGTACAGACCCGAGGAACTTACGAATTGGCCCTCCAATCTCAAAGGCGGTACTCGAATAAGCCTTTCCAAGTTGTCCACGGGATTCTCGGGCATGACCGTTGCGGGACTTAAGCGGCGCATAGCGCGACGGTTTTCTATCATAGGTCCTAAGCAGAAATTCGCGGTACACATTGATGGTCAGCTCGTTACGCCGGCAGATCGCGGCTATCACGGGAGCATTGAGTATCTTTGGGTATACGGAAATCAGTCGCAGATGATTTCCCTTTGTAAGGGCCTAACTAGGGTCCCTGAGGATCGGACCAAGGCAATCAGCGCCGCAACAAAGAAGGCTGGGATAGAATTGTCTGGGTGGCTTGGAACGGTAAGGAGCCCGAGCCAATTGAAGGACGAGGAAGGGGACAATCTCAACAGGATTGCCATCTTCATGCGCGGTAAGATGGCCCAGGAAGATATCTTGGCCGATTTTGGACAAAAGGAGATTTTCGCAGATTACGTTATCGGCGAGTTGCATTGTGAAGAGCTTGATCGCGATGACAAAGACGATATCGCGACGAGCAGCAGACAGGCGATCAAACTGGATGATCCCCGCTTCGAGATTCTGCGGGCTACCATACAAGCCGAGCTACGGCATATAGCGAGCCTTTGGAGCGATTGGCGTCGAGATGACGGGACAAGGACCGCCAGAACGGTTCCTGAGGTGTCGCAATGGCTAGATGGCCTCCAAGGAAATGCAAAAAAGAAAGCGGAACGCTGGATCGGGCGTCTCAACGTAATTCGATCGGAAAGAGAATCGGATAAGAAAGAGCTTTTGAAGGCATCGATCTTGGCTTTCGAAAGCTTCCGGCGTAAAGAACAGTTGGAAAAGCTTGAGGACATTCAGGATCAGAGTTTGTCTGATGTCCTTGATCTCTTTCGCGATATAGACGATCTGGAGCTTAGCTATTACGGCCAGATCGTCAGGTTGAGAGTTGGCGTTATTACTGCACTTCAAGAGAAGCTCAGCGTCAACACAAAGGAACTCGCGTTACGCGATTATATTTTTGACCATCTGTGGCTCCTTGATCCGGCATGGGAGCGAGCGAAGGGGAGCGAGCATGTGGAGACGACGCTCAACAATTTCTTGAAGGAAGATACGAAGAAGCTATCCAAGGAACAGAAGAACGCCCGTATCGACATTGGGTATCGGACAATTGGAGGTAAGCACGTAATCGTTGAGTTGAAGAGAGCATCCATTTCAGTGCCGATCGACGATCTCACAAAGCAGGTCCGAAAGTATCGAGACGGTGCCGTCAAGCTCTTGGAGAAGACGGTTTACAAGAGCTGGCCTATTGAAGTTGTCTGTGTTGTAGGGAGACCTCCACCGGAGTGGGATGATGCAACCGGGCCAGCAGGCGTACAAAAGGCGCTGCAGGCAGTTGACGCTCGCATTGTCTTTTACGATGAGCTTCTATCGAATGCACAACAAGCGTACGCGGACTATCTCACCGTCCACAGCAAACGCGACAAGTTGTGGGGCGTGTTCCAAGCGATAGATGATTTTGCACCAGAAGAGGCCAACTAGACACGTCGTGGACGCGACTCGTAGTTACATCATGAGCCGCGTGGGACAGAGAAACACTCCACCTGAGATTCGGGTAAGGAAAATACTACACGGTGCTGGCTACCGATTCAGGATTCACCGAAAGGATATTCCGGGCACGCCGGATATTGTGCTTCCGCGGTACAAGTTACTGATTTTTGTACACGGTTGCTTTTGGCATCGACACAAAGGATGCAAGAAAGCGACCTTTCCCAAAACGCGGCAACAATTCTGGAGGAAGAAGTTCGCGGCTAATATCTCCCGTGATGCGGCAACCGTGCGCTTGGTTCGTGATCTCGGATGGCGTTGCACGATCATATGGGAATGCCAAACGCTCGATAGTGAAGCACTGAAACGACGCATAAAGCGTTTGCTGCCCGTGAAGTAGGTCGATGTGTGCGCCCTTGATTATGTGACTTCATCCCAAACACACTCCACCACCCCCACTGGCGACGCGAATCCCTTCAGCTGCCGCTGCTCCGCTGCCTTGAATACCGCTCCGTCGCCGTGCTCGGCGCGCACGGTTTCCGACACCAGGATCTGATCCGGCGCCGCTTCCGCGCAGAGCCTTGCGGCGAGCTGCACGGTGGTGCCGAAGAGATCGTTGCTGTCCGCGACCGGCTCGCCGCTGTCGAGGCCGATGCGGACGTGGAGCGGCTCCTCGGCATGTTGGTTGTAATGGCGGAATTCGCGCTGGATGCGGATCGCGCAGTCGACGCCGCGCCGGCTGTCGGGGAACGCGGCCATGATGCCGTCGCCGGTGTGCTTCACCTCGCGGCCGTCGCATGCGGCGAGGCAGCGGCGCACGATCGCATCATGGGCGCGGATGAGCTCGGTCGCCAGCCGGTCGCCGAGGCGCGCAGTCATCTCGGTCGAGCCTGCGATGTCGGTGAACAGGATGACGCGGTGGCCGGAATCCATCTGGCTGTGCGATTGGCCGGGCTGCGGCGCGGGATCCCGGATGCGGCCGAGGAAGGCTTCGACCGCGGCGAGCGGCACCTCGACGATCTCGCCGGCCGCGCCGCCATGGGCTTCGCGGTGCACGCATTGCGCCGCTTCCTTGTCGGGCGCATCGACCAGGCAGAAGATCGTGCCGCGCGATTCGTCGAACCAGTAGGTCAGGAACTTGACCCCGTAGCGGTCCTGGACCTCGAGGTCCCGGCGGTGCGCCGCCGCGACGTCCGCAGCGGTCGTTTCCCACACGTCGTGACGGTCCATGAAGATGGGCATGCAGAGCCTCCCTCCGCTTGCCGGCGCCTTCGCGGTATCGCTCGCCATGGGCGATATGCGACGCTCACTCAGCGCGTGCGCCGGAACACACGGCCTTGGCCGCACTCATCTCGTTGAGGGGCGTGACGGCCGCCGGATCTCTCTCGGCTCAATCTGCCAGACTGGCAGTGACCGTGCCAATGATCAAGGTCACGGCAAGCGACAGCACGACACTGCGCGCGGCCGTTTGGATCGCCCGTGTCGGCAGCGGCCTAGAGAGCCGGCGTGATCTGGTCGTCCGCCACTTGGTCGGCCACGCTGGGCGCCGTGAAAAACGGCACCAGGTCGCCGAACGCAGTGTCGGCCAGGGATTCGGTGCCGGCCGCACCACCGTGCTCCGGCGCCGGATGATCCGTGTCGAAGCCTTGAGGATCAAACGCGGGGGCGCCGATGTCGCCATCGTGGCCGGCGCCGCTGCCATGGCCGTTGTCGCCGCCTTCGTTGGTGTCGCCGTGGTCGAGCGCCAGCACGCCGGTGTCGGCGTCGGCATGGGCGGACGCGGCGCCGTCCGTGTTGTCGAGCACTTCGCCGAGGCCGATGGCGTGGGCGTGGTGGTCCGCCAGGCCGCCGGGGAGATCACCGGAGAGATCGCCGGGGAGGCCGCCATCGCTGTCGTGATGCGGCGTGATCGCGTTGTAGTCCAGCTGCACGGCCGCCCACAGATCCTGCGCCTCGCCGCCGCTGCCGAATGTGACGGGGTTACCGTCATGGCCGGCGTTGATGAACAGCGCGCCGTGGTCGTTCGCATCGTCGGCCAGGCTGGCCGCGGCGAACAGCGCTGGCGCGGCGCCGTCCGGCTCCGCGCTCTGTTGCGCCGCGGACAGGTCGGATTCGGCTGCGACGGAAGCGACCGCGGTCGCGCCGCCGGCCAGCAGCGCGAGGTCGATGCCGTCGGACGACACGATCTGGTCGTGGTCGCCGTCGCTGAGCGCGGTGTCGTAATGCAGGGCGATGTCGCCGCCGGTCGCGGTCTCGATCACGGAGACGGTCGAGATCTCGAACGCCTTGCCGTCCAGCTCGGTGCTGCAGCGGCCGCTGTCGATGTCGAGCCCGGCGGCGTTGGTGATCTCCAGCCGGTCATAGGGCGTGTCGCTCTTGACCTCGACGCTGTAGCCCTCCTTCAGGCCGTCGATCACGATGTCGCCACCGACCTGGTAGGCTTCGATGCCGTGGGTACCGATCTCGACCACCGCGCCGGCGGCATCCTTCACCACCAGCCCGTCGAGCGACAGCGGAACGATCACGTCGCCCGCGTCGCCGCTCATGGTGTTGTCGTTGTCGGCGTCGTAGGCGCGCACGCGCACCACCGCATCGGACGAGTCGCTGCCCTGCACCTGCGCGATGCGGAAGATCGAATCGGTGACCAGGAAGTGGTCGGTGTAGGTGAAAGCGCCCGTGGTCTTCTGGTCGCCGTTGACGTCGGTCACGAAGTCGATGCGCACGCCCTCGCCGGCATTGATGTGCTGGTTGTCGACGCCGATGTCGGTGGAGGAGGTGTTGACGTATTTCGCGTTGATCGGCGTCAGCAGCAGGTCCTCGGCGTTGGCGTCGCCGCCGCTGGGCGCGTTGCCGTCGGTGAAGATGCCGACCCAGCGGTTGTTGCCGGCGCCCGCATTGCCGAAATAGTCGAAGACGAGCCCGGCGCCGTTGTCGATCGGCTTCACCAGGTTGAAGGAATAGCTGTCGCCCGCGCCGTTCAGGGCGAGGGTGAAGACGACATCGCCGGCATCCTTGCCCGCCGGGTCGGTGGTGCCGGTCAGCACCGTGTCATCGGCGGAGGTGAAGAGATAGATCGTCTCGCCGCCGCACTTCAGCGTCTTGGTGACGCCGTCGATGCTGCCGAGCGCAACCTGGCCGTCGGTGATGTTGGCGAAGGCGATCGCGCCGAAGCCGTCGGCGCCGGTATGGCCGGCAATGTCGAGATCGCCGCTGACCGTGGCGCCGGCCGCGTTGGCGAGCGACCGGTCCTCCGGATCGAACTGGCACGGCCCGTCATCCTGGAACGAGATCTTGGCGCCGATATTGACGCTCGCGGTCGCGCCGTCGCCGTCGCCGTCCGTCACGGTCACCACCGCCTGGATAGCGCCGCCGGCGAGCGCGATCGCCTCGTCGTAGCTGCTGCCGCCGACCGGGTGCTCGAGCGACAGATACTGGCCGACGCTCACGATTCCGATCGCGGCATCGATCGACACCGCGAAGGCGATGGCGCCGCTTACATCCGGCGTCTCGCCATTGCCCACGCGACCGACCACAAGGTCGCCTTCCTGGAACAGGAAGATGCTCTTCCCATCGGTCGTATCGACGCCGGAATCGACGCCCGCACTCGGGATCGTCAGCGCATAGGAGGGCGATGCGCCCGCGCCGTCCGCGCCCATGGCGGAGGCAGCGGCGCTCACCACCGCGCCCGGGCTGACCGCCCAGCCGATCGCGACCACACCGTTGGCGGATTCGAATGCCGCGAAGGATGCTGGCTGGGTCGTCACATCATTGGCGTCGCCCTGCGCACCGGCGGTCTCGTCATGGATGACCGCCGCGCCGGTCGGCGTGACGGATGCGATCGGCGTGTCGTCGTCGACCGTGATCGTGATCTTGCCGGGCGCGCTGTCGCCGTTGCCGTCCGTCACGGTATAGGCGAGGTCGATGGCCGCATCGTTCTCGTCCGCTCCGGGTGCGTGCAGGACATTATCCAGCAGCGTGAAGGTGTAGGCGCCGGTGGCGGGATCGACCGTGATCTCGAACAGATCGCCGCGCGGGCCGTTGCCGGTCAACGTGTGGCCGGCGGCATCCCAGGTGAGGTCGATCGTCTCGGTGCCGAGCACGGCCTGCGTTCCATCCAGGCCGGCGAAACTGAAGCTGCCGGCACCGTCGGGGCCGAAGCCGCCGGGCAGGGTGCCGCTGACCGATTTCTCCTCGCCGGGAATGTCGCCGACGCCGCCGGCATTGCCGTTGGGCAGGCCGTCCTCGTCGACGATCGCCGCAATCTCGCCGCCGGTCGGCAAGCCGTTGGGCGCTTCTTCCAGGCTGCGCGGATAGATCTGCCGCTCGTTGTCGATCAG
>JAWKVL010000036.1:0-44029 GCA_041398065.1 Dongiaceae bacterium
GAACGCATGACCCAATCTCTCAACCGCGAAATTCCCCTTGTCGCCGCGCAGACGGCCCTGCTGTTCATTGACGTGCAGAATTTCTGCGCCAAGCGGGAAGGGGCTGAGTTCCGCGACATGCCGGAAGAACAGTTCCAGGCCAAGTACGGCTGGTTCTTCCGCGAGCTCCAATCGCGCGTCATTCCCAACATGCAGCGCCTGCAGGCCGCCTTCCGCAAGGCGAAGGTGGAAGTGCTCTACACCACCATCGAAAGCCTGACCAAGGACGGGCGCGACCGCAGCCTCGACTACAAGATCACCGGCTTCAACGTGCCCAAGGGGTCGTGGGACGGCAAGGTGATCGACGAGCTGCAGCCGGGCGAGGACGAGATCTGCCTGCCGAAATCCTCGTCCAGCGTGTTCGTCTCGACCCACATCGACTATCTGCTGCGCAATCTCGGCGTGAAGCAGCTGGTCATCAGCGGCCTCATTACTGATCAGTGCGTTGAATCGGCGGTCCGCGATGCTTGCGATCTCGGCTACCTTGTCACGGAGGTGACGGATGCGTGCCTGACCTACAGTCAGGAACGGCATGACAACTCCTTGCGCACGATCAAGGGCTATTGCCGCCAGCGCACCACCGACCAGGTGATCGCCGAGCTCGCATGAGCTATGCGCCCTTTCCACTGATCGAGATTTCCGGGCGACCGTACGAACGGGGCCTCGCTTACGGCCATGCGGCACCCGATCGTATCGGGCGCAGCGTTCAGCTCTATGGAAACCAGATGAGAGACTTGGGCTTCTCCTGGGACGATGTGCGCGGGATCGTGAACGGCTTCGTTCCCAAAATGGAGCTCTATGCGCCTGATCTCATCGAAGAAATGCGCGGCATTGCCGTCGGTGCCGGTCGCGCTTTCGAGGAAATCGCGCTCGTGAACTGCCGCACCGAGGTGGTGGAGATCGGACAGCGCCGTGCTGCGGATCGCGAAGTCAAGGACGGTTGCACGGGTGTCATCGTGCTGCCCGATGCGAGCATGGACGGCACTCTGACCCATGCGCAGAACTGGGACTGGAAGCCTGAGTGCGTCGATACGGCGATCGTGTTGCGCATTAGCCGCGATGACGGGCCCGACATACTGACCTTTACTGAAGCGGGAGGCTTGGCGCGCAGCGGCCTCAATTCCGCTGGGCTCGCCATCACTGCAAACTATCTGGAATCCGATCGCGATTTTCAGGCCCTTGGCATCCCGCTGCCGCTTATTCGTCGACGATATCTGGAATGCGCGCACCTGGCAGATGGTATTCGGATTGTCGCGACCACGCCCAAGTCGATCTCCAACAACATGATGCTGAGTACCGCCGAGGGATTTGGCATCGACTTCGAGTGCGCGCCGGACGAGGCGTTCGCACTCTATCCAGGGGACGGACTGCTGGTCCACGCCAATCACTGGGTCTCGCCGGTCGCGCTCGCAAAGCTCAAGGAGACCGGGATCGACAGCGTTCCGGACAGCTATTACCGCGACTACCGCGTGCGGCAGCATCTCAAGCCGAAGATCGGCAGCATCGCGCTCGACGACGTCAAGGCAGCTCTGTTCGACGATTTCGCGGCGCCGTACTCCGTCTGTCGCCCGCCGCACGCCGGATCCAGCCACAGCATCTCAGCCACGGTCGCGATGATCGTCATGGAGCCCGCGGCCGGCCGGATGGAGGCCACGCCAATGCCAGCTTTGAACCGCGAGCCCGCGGTCTACGCGCTGGCCCCATAGGGGCCATGCCGTCCTTGGTTGGTTTGGCCCTCTACCGCGATGACGCTATTGCCCATTCCAAGGCGTCAGCACACCGCGCTTTGCGGCGCGCTGCTCATCCGCGGGCAGCTTGTAGTTGCCGCCGAACGGTGCTGACTCAAAAGAGCCGTAGCTGGGATTGGGCAGCATGAGCCAGTCGTGCCCCCAGCGTGCCTCGTTCTCCGAGAACACTTTCATGCGGTCGTCTTCGCTGCCCTTGTAGGCATCGGTGAAGTCGCCAAAATTGTCGCCGACCAGCAGAAGAATTCGATAGTGCCTGGCAATCGCGGCGCGGCGCGTGCCCTTGGCGGATGTCCAGTCCGGCTGCTCCTTGGCGCTCAGGATCGTGTCGATATTGCCGCCCATCGGGAACCCAAGCTTCTTCATGTTCTCGCGTGTCGCATCTTCCTCCGCCTTGGTGCGATTGCTGACGTAGAAGACGCGCACGCCCTTCGAATCCGCATATTTCGTGAACGCCAGCCCGCCGGGGATCGCCGTCGAGGTCTCCGACTTCACGAACTGGGTCCAAGTCTTGGGGCTGAAGCTGGTGCCATTTGTCACCATCCAGGCCTGGTAACCCGAATTGTCGAGCAGCGTTTCGTCGAGGTCCAGGATGACTGCTGGGGAGAGGCCCTTGTAGTCGCCCGTCTGCTCGACCGGCGCGGCAGTCCAGCTCTTGTCGGCCAGAGCCTGGTCGAGACGGATCTTCGCCAATGCGAAAAGCGCTTCGGCATTGGCTTTGTACTCGACCGAACGTTGCATCCACAGGACTGCGTTGAGATTGTCATTGGCCGGTACGTCATCGGCCAAGGCAGCCGGGGCCGGCAGCAAAGCGAGACTAAGCGTCAATGCGGCGAGCGAGCGAAAGACGGTTGCGAACATGATGACATCTCCCTGTCATAAGAACGCAACAATCATAGGAAGGTTATCAGGGCGGTGGCAAGGCGCGCAGTGCTCACAGAAGCGAGCCGCCCGCCGCCGCCATCTCGACGGCAGTGGGCTGCTCGTATGTTGTTCTTATTCGCTCAGTCTGCGCGGAAGAAATAAGGATCAAGCACGCGGACTTCGGTGATGCTGTCCACCGGAATCTTGGTGCGCTGCGCGGCCTTCCGGATCGATTCCGGATTCGGACCGTCATAGATGCAGAAGCTCTTCTTGCGATCCGGCGTGAAGTAGGAGTGGACCCAAGTCACGCCTTCGTGGGCGTTCTCCGCGACGACGTTCATGCAGACCTGGGCGCCATCCTTGTTCTGCTGAAGGCCAAGTCCATCGGGGAAGGTACGTTCGACGAGATAGCGGGGCATGTGCTTTCCTTTCCGTTGGTTGTTAAGTCATCTCCTGTGGTCCGCCGGGCTCACCGGTGGATGTAGCGCTCCCACGTCGCTCGCTCGTAGCCTGGACCGTTTAGTCCGATGTCAGCGAGCAAGTGATCCGACGCCTTGTCCAGCGCCGGTCTGCGCGGGTGTCGCCCGGGCCGCGCTTGCCTCCAGAGGCTGAAGATCGCCTCCAGCAAGGTCAGCGGCCGCAGAGCACTTGCAACGCTGCGCGGGAAAGCTCCGGTAGGGTCCACTTGGTGTCTCCTGGCAATCTCGTTAATCACCCGCGCAGCGAGGAAAGAGATGCAGCAGGAGCCTGTCCGCCAAAAGCCAAGAAAATGACATTGAGGAGTGGCGATCATGCCACCGGCGCCGCACGTACCAGGTTTGTTTCCAGGGCAGGCGATTCAAGGCCGCGAGATTCCATCAAATGCGCGCAATAGTCCATTTCACATAAAATCAAAGGATAATATCGGTCTACCGCCGAAAAGTGACATTCACGTGAGGTGATCGTGCCAACCCATAAAAGATGCTAGAAGCCATTACTATCGTCGGTGATAATTGTGGGACTCCAAAAATCCGCTGCGATGGTTCCAATGCTGGATGTGACGATTGTCTTAGTGAACGATGGGTACGCCTCGACGTCCATCGGACCCATGGAAGTGTTCTATGCGGCTGGGCGTATGTGGAACGTGCTTGATGG
Source organism: Dongiaceae bacterium (assembly GCA_041398065.1). GTDB lineage: Bacteria > Pseudomonadota > Alphaproteobacteria > Dongiales > Dongiaceae > Dongia_A. Next base: position 3,783 of record JAWKVL010000036.1, read on the forward strand.
TCACGGAGCCGAGCCGAGATTTCGCATAACGGTTGCTTCGATCGATGGCGCACCGGTTACCAGCGCGTATGGGCTCAGCATCTCGCCGCAGACGTCGATCGATGCGATCGAACGTGCGGACCTGATCCTGGTTTCGGCTTCGAGCCTGGATCCGGTCTCATGGCGGCAGAAGCCTGCCGAGCTGGCGCCTTGGCTCCTCAAGTGGCATCGGCGCGGCGCCATGATCGGCGGGTTGTGCACCGGCGTCGCGTTTCTTGCGGAAGCAGGATTGCTCGATGGTCGGCGCGCGACGACCCATTGGGGCGTAGCGACGAATTTCCAGCGGCTCTATCCGAAAGTCGATTGGCGGCCCGAGGTGCTGATCACCGAGGATGGCGGACTGTTCTGCAGCGGCGGCGTCTACGCGTCCGTCGATCTCAGCCTCTATCTGGTCGAGAAGCTGTGCGGTCACCAGACGGCGGTCGAATGCTCAAAGGCTCTGCTGATCAACATGCCGCGATTCTACCAGTCGGGATATTCGATCCTGCCGATCTCGCGGCCGCACGCGGACCAGAAGATTCGTCAGGTTGAGGACTATCTGCAGGCCAATTTCAGCAGGCCGCTTTCGATCGATGAGCTGGCCCAGCGCGCCGGCATGAGCCGCCGCAACTTCCTGCGGCGATTCAAAGCGGCGACCGGCGCCATGCCGGGCGCCTATCTGCAGATGTTCCGCGTCGCCGCTGCCCGGCAGATGCTTGAGGAGAGCACGACTTCTGTGCAGCGCGTCGGTTCGGCGGTCGGGTATGACAACGTCACCTTCTTCCGCCAGATATTCCGGCGCTACACGGGCGTGACGCCCGCGGAGTACCGCAGCAACTTCAAGCCGCTGCCAATCGCCGCGGAGCTCGAAGAAGAAGTCGACGAGCCTGGCCTAAGCATCGCCGTCTAGCATCGCCGTCCAGCATTGCGTGCGCAGCGCGTGATTGCCCTGCCCTGATTTCCAACGCCGGAATTCGGAGGCCTGTCGCATTGCTGACGGATCGACGTTGCTCAGTCTCGCGCCGGTTCCACGGATGGCCAAGACGCGTTCCCGTCCGGAGTTGCGCCAGCCGGGGACGGACGGCCAGTGCTCGGACGCAAGGCCTGCCAACCAGTGAAACCTCTGCGTCCAATGACCGCATCGCGCGAGTTTGACACCATTGTCCTGAGTGATACTAATTCGCAAATGACTGGCATCCGTGCCGGCTTCCGCGAGGGTCGTTCCGGTCGCCGTCTGGTGGTAGAGGTGGGGTCGTTCGTCTTGCCCCTGCAAGGCCTTACCCCCTTTCTGCCGATGCCAGCGACGGGGGATATCACACGCCGGGCTGCCTCTTGGTTGCGACCCCGCCCAATGCGCGGCTTCGGGTCCGACCAGGCCGCCACTTTGGAATGCGGTGGCCGGTGCGGCTCTGCCGATTCGCACGGTGCTTGACCAGGGTGCTTTGATGCTGACGACGCAGGATTCGATCTACTTGAACTGGATCAGCCAGGATCCCGGCAAACTGGTTCCCGGGTCCACGGAGCATCGCGATGCATTCTGCCGCATGCTGCTCGATACGTACAATCCATACCGTCCCGCGGTGATCGATTGGCCGGCCCTCTCCGAGACCGAAATGGAGCGGATCGCCGGCCTGCCGTTCTGGGATACGGCGGTGGCGATCGAAGGGCGGGCATCGCTCAGGATGGATTGGCAGGCGGACAATATAGAGGATCCACTGATCCGCGAAGCGCTGAAGCTGAATGCCGCCGAAGAGCGCCGGCACAAGGACGTGCTGCACCACATGATTACGTTCTACGGAATCCGGCTGGGGCCGGAGCCCACGTACCGCCGGCCGTCCTATCCAGAACTCGGATTCCTCCGGACCGGTTACGGCGAATGCATCAACTCTTTCTTCGCGTTCGGATTGTTCGAGCTGGCCAAGCGTTCCGGCTTCTTCCCACTGCCGCTGGTGGAGACGTTCGAGCCGGTCATCCAGGAAGAGGCGCGCCACATCCTGTTCTTCGCGAACTACCTGGCATATCGCCGCGCACGACTGAAGGGGCTGCGCTATCTTGCATTCCAGGCCACCTGCGTGGTCGCCATCCTCGAGCAGCTGATGTCCCGTCTTGATATGGCGATTGCGGCGCGTCGCAACCGGAAGCGCAAACGCAAAGGCATTCAGACCAGCTTCCTTGCGGGAGGGGCGAAGTCGCTGACGACCGCATTCGACAAGCGCGCCTTCCTGCGCTTGTGTCTCGGCGAGAATGATCGGCGCATGGCGGGATACGACATGAGATTGCAGCGGCCGCGACTGGTGCCGTGGCTGGTGAGCTTGTTTGCCGGATCGGGCCAAGGCGCATACCGCTAAGCGCGGTCGTGATCGGCACAAGGTCCCGCGGCTTCACGTTCGGAAATCTGCAACATTACGGATTGGTCTCCCGATGTGGTTGAGAGGCCTATTCCGCGTCTGTCCAGTCCGCCCTGCTTCAAAGTCTGATCTGGACGATGTTATACTGGCGGCGGATCAAGAGATCGGGTGCGCCGCATGCACGACGATGAGCGGGCTGTTCTGACTCTAGACGGGCTGCAGGCGCTCCTCGACGCCCTGCGAGATCGTGGCTTCCGCGTGGTCGGACCAACGGTGCGGGACCAGGCGATTGTGTACGACGATATCGCCGCGATCTCGGATCTGCCGGCAGGCTGGACCGACGAACAGGATGGCGGGCACTACCGGCTCGCCCGACGCGCCGACGACGCGCTGTTCGGATATGCCGTCGGCCCGCACTCCTGGAAGAAGTTTCTTTACCCGCCAGTGTCGCGCCTTTGGCGATCCCAACGGGACCAAGACGGCGTGCACGTGGCGGCGGAGCCGGCGCCTGATCGCCCGTTCGCTTTCGTCGGCGTGCGTGCCTGCGAGCTGCGCGCCATCGCAATCCAGGACCGGGTCTTCCTCGGCTCCGGTCATGTGGATCCGGGCTATCGCGTGCGGCGCGAAGGCGCTTTCATCGTGGCAGTCAATTGCGCCGTGGCGGGCGGGACCTGCTTCTGCGTTTCCATGCAGAGCGGTCCGAAAGCGACCAGCGGGTACGACCTCTCCCTGACCGAGCTGGTCATCGACGGCGAACGTGCATTTGTCGTCCACGCCGGCACGGAAAAGGGCGATGACGTGCTGGCCGAACTGCCGCGGCGCCAAGCGACGCGTGATGATCTCGCTGCAGCGGAGACGGTGACCGCGCGGACCGCCGCCTCGATGGGGCGGGAGATGGCAGCCGAAGGGGTGCGCGAGCTTCTGCTGCAGAACCTGGACCATCCGCGTTGGGACAAGGTGGCGGAGCGGTGCCTGACCTGCGGCAACTGCACTATGGTCTGCCCGACCTGCTTCTGCAGTTCGGTCGAGGATTCGAGCGATCTGACTGGCGCCGAGACCACGCGCACCCGCCGCTGGGATTCGTGCTTCACCATGGACTTCTCCTACGTGCACGGCGGAAGCGTGCGCGCCAGCGCGCGGTCGCGCTACCGGCAGTGGATGACCCACAAGCTGGCGACCTGGTTCGATCAGTTCGGCAGCTCAGGCTGTGTCGGCTGCGGCCGCTGCATCACCTGGTGCCCGGTCGGGATCGATATCACGGAGGAAGTTCGCGCCATTCGCGCCGGCTCACATCATTGAGAGGTGATCATGCATACGATTGGCCTCGCTCAGATCGTCAAGGAGCATCGGTTCTTCACCGGGCTGGACGAGGCACATTGCAAGCTTGTCTGCGGCTGCGCGCAGAATGTCCGGTTCGAGGCCGGCCAGTATCTGTTTCACGAAGGTCAGTCGGCGGACCGCTTCTACCTGCTGAGGCACGGCCGCGTGGCGCTTGAGCTGTCGGCGCCGGGCAAGGGCTCCGTCACGTTCCAGACCGTCGGTCAGGGCGAGATCGTCGGCGTGTCGTGGCTGATCCCGCCCTATCGCTGGACCTACGATGCCAAGGCTCTGGAGACCGTGCGCGCGATCGCGATGGATGCGACCTGCCTGCGCGGCAAGTGTGAAGCCGATCATGATCTCGGCTACGAGATGATGAAGCGATTCGTGCCGGTGCTCGTCGACCGGCTTCAGGCAACGCGGCTGCAGATTCTTGATGTGTATGGCACGCCTCGCTGACATGGCCGGCTCGGCGCCGACCGTCGATCCGATGCTGCCGCGCCTCGCGCGCGTGCGGCGGCGCCGGCGCGACGGCCCGGAGATCTGGACGCTGGAGCTCGACTCAGAAGACGGAGCGAGCGACGGGTTCGAGCCGGGTCAGTTCAACATGTTAACCGCGTTCGGCATCGGCGAGGTGCCGATCAGCATGAGCGGTGATCCGGGAGACCGGCTGATCCACACCATTCGCGCGGTTGGAGCGGTGTCGGCCGCGCTGGCGGAGTTGCGGCCGGGAGCGCAGCTTGGCGTGCGCGGTCCGTTCGGCATCGGATGGCCGATGGCTGAAGCTGCCGGCAAAGACGTCATCCTGATCGCCGGCGGGCTCGGCCTTGCGCCGTTGCGGCCGGCGATCTACCGGCTGCTTGCCGAGCGCGGTCGGTACGGCCGGGTCCTGCTCCTCTACGGCACGCGCAGCCCCGACGACATCCTGTTCCACCGCGAGTTAGAAGGCTGGCGCAAGCGGTTCGATTTCGATGTCGAAGTGACAGTGGATCATGCGGCGGCTGCATGGCGCGGCCATGTCGGCGTGGTCACGACTCTGGTGCCGCGCGCATCTCTCGATCCTCACAACACGATCGCCATGGTTTGCGGGCCGGAGGTCATGATGCGCTTCTCGGCCGCCGCCCTGAAGGCCGCCGGCCTGCCGGACGAAGCAATCCATCTCTCGATGGAACGCAATATGAAGTGCGCGATCGGGTTTTGCGGGCATTGCCAATTCGGACCGAGCTTCGTTTGCCGGGACGGCCCGGTTTTCCGCTATGACCGGATCTGCGGTATTCTCAGCATGAAGGAGATCTGAGATGGCGGCGGACAAGCCAAAGCCTCGGCTGGGAGTGTGGAAGTTCGCATCGTGTGACGGTTGTCAGCTCACGTTGCTCGATTGCGAGGATGAGCTGCTGGATATCGCCGGCGCGCTGGACATCGCCTATTTTCCGGAGGCCACGCGCGGCAAGATCAGCGGCCGCTACGATCTGTCGCTGGTCGAGGGCTCGATCACCACGCCGCACGATGCCGAGCGCATCCGTGACGTGCGGCGGCGATCACGCAAACTCATAACTATCGGCGCCTGCGCCACGGCAGGGGGAATTCAGTCCCTCCGTAACTTTGCGGATATCAAGGAGTACGCTGCGATCGTCTATGCACGGCCGGACTACATCCAGACGCTGGCAACATCGACTGCGATCGCCGATCACGTACCGGTCGATTTCGAGCTTCGCGGTTGTCCGATCTCCAAGCATCAGCTTCTGGAGGTGATCTCCGCGCTTCTGGCCGGGCGCAAGCCGGTGACGCCGGCGCACAGCGTGTGCATCGAATGCAAGCTGCGGGGCAATCCATGCGTGATGGTGGCGCACGGAACGCCTTGCCTCGGACCCGTCACTCATGCGGGCTGCGGCGCCATCTGCCCGTCCTATGATCGCGGTTGTTATGGATGCTATGGGCCGATGGAATCGCCGAACGCACGGTCGCTCAGCAGTTGGCTGGCGGACCTCGGGATGGATGGGCGCGCACTCCAGCGTGTCTACCGGACCTTCAATGCGAACGCCCCGTCCTTCCGTACGGAAAGCGAGCGCCATGGCAAGTAGGACGATCAAGGTCGATTATCTTAGCAGGGTTGAAGGCGAAGCGGCGCTGAAGGTGGTCGTGCGCAACGGCGAGGTGAAGAGCGCCGCGCTCAGCATCTTCGAGCCGCCCCGGTTCTTCGAGGCCCTGCTGCGTGGCCGCGCATTCTCCGAAGCGCCCGACATCACCGCGCGGATCTGCGGCATCTGCCCGGTCGCCTACCAGATGAGCGCCGTTCATGCGATGGAGCATGCGCTCGGCATCTCGGTCGGTGGTCAGCTTCGCGATCTGCGGCGCCTGCTCTATTGCGGGGAGTGGATCGAGAGTCACACGCTCCACGTCCATATGCTGCACGCGCCGGATTTTCTCGGCTATGACGGCGCGATCGACATGGCGCGCGATCACGGCGAAGCGGTGACCCGCGGCCTGGCGCTCAAGAAGGTGGGCAACGAGATCATCGCGCTGCTCGGCGGTCGCGAGATCCACCCGATCAACGTACGGGTCGGCGGCTTCTATCGGGTGCCGACGCGAAAGGATTTCGCGCGTCTGGCGGAAAGCCTGAAGCGGGCGCGCGAAGCCGCGCTCGAATCCGTCCAGTGGGTGGCATCATTTGATTTCCCGGAGCGTGTACGCGACTACACCTTCGTGGCTCTTCGGCATCCAGACGAGTACCCCTTCAATGAAGGGCGGATCGTCTCCAATCGAGGATTGGATATCGCAGCCCCCGAGTATGACGATCACTTCGAAGAGACGCACGTGGCGCACACGACCGCCTTGCAATCGCGGTTGCGCGGGAGCGGATCGTACCTGGTCGGGCCGCTGGCACGTTACAACCTCAATTTCGACAAGCTTTCTCCGCTGGCCCAGCAATCGGCGCGCGAGGCCGGGCTTGATGCCATCTGCACCAATCCCTATCGCAGCATCGTGGTGCGCGCCGTCGAAGCGCTCTATGCCTGCGACGAGGCGCTGCGGATCATCGACGCCTATGAGGAACCGGACCGACCGGCCGTCCCGCTGGAACCACGCGCCGGGGTCGGTTTCGCCGCGACCGAAGCGCCACGCGGGTTGCTCTATCACCGCTATCGTCTGGAACAGGACGGGTCCATCGCGGAAGCCCGCATCATTCCGCCGACCTCACAGAACCAGCAATGCATCGAGGAGGACCTGGTGAGCCATATTGGCGGTTTCCTCGATCTGCCTGACGAGGCCTTGCAGCATCGGTGTGAGCAGACGGTGCGCAACTACGATCCCTGCATTTCCTGCGCGACACACTTTCTACGTCTCGAGATCGACCGGGCGTGAGGATGGCATGACCGAAACAAGCGGTCGCTGCCTCGTGCTTTGCATCGGACATCCTGACCGTGGCGACGATGCGGCCGGACGCGCCGTGGCGCGTCGGCTGAATGGTACCCTGCCTGCGGGAGTGACTTTGGTGGAGGAGGATGGCGATGCGCTGTCCATCCTTGTGCGGCTGGAAGGGGTGCAGACGGCCTTTCTGGTGGATGCGTGCGTTTCGGGCGCACCCGCCGGAACCATCCGCCGTCTCGACGTTTCTCGAGCACCGTTGCCGAAGGATGCGTTCGGTATTTCCACGCATGGTCTCGGCGTCGTCGAAGCGATCGAGATCGCCCGCACGGTCGGCCGCTTGCCGCATCGCTGTGTGATCTATGCAATCGAAGGAGCGTCGTTCGAGATCGGCGAACCGTTGAGTCCGGGCGTAGCGCAAGCGGTCGAGGAGGTCGTCGGATGCCTGCGGACTGAACTCGAAGGGTGACAAAGCCGACAGTGCCAGTCGCGGGTGGCACCCCGGTCCATCACGATGCGCGCTTCAGCGCTGCAGCCGTCAGGTCTCCGAGATGTTGCTGCTCCTCGCCGCGTGCGTTGAAGTTCCCGGGGTCGAGCCAGGTCTCGTAGGCGGCCTTCAGCGACGGCCATTCGTGATCGATGATCGCGAACCAGGCGGTGTCGCGGTTGCGGCTCTTGTAGATGGTCGCCTGGCGGAAGATTCCTTCGTAGGAAAATCCAAGGCGCACGGCCGCGTGGCACGAGGCCTCGTTGAGTGCATCGCACTTCCATTCATACCGCCGGTAGCCGAGTTCTTCGAACACCCGGCGCATCATCAGGTACATCGCCTCCGTGCCGGCCCGCGTATCTTGCAAGCGGGGAGAATAGTGGATGTGCCCAGTCTCGATCACGCCGAACTTGGGATCGATGCGCAAGTAGGAGGCAACGCCCACGGCTTTGTTGGTGGCTACGTCGATGACGGCGTGGAACAGGGGGTCACCGCCCAGGCAAGTCGTCTTCATCCAGGCACGGTATTCGGGGAGCGTGCCGAACGGGCCGTAGGCCATGTAGGTCCAGCTTCGCCCATCCTGGTCGTCGGAAATCGCCTCGAACAAATCGGCGGCGTGCCGGTCGATATCGATCGGCTCGATCCGGCAATAGCGGCCGGTGATCGCGGTACGTGGCGGCGGATTGACCGGCTTCCAATGCGGCACCTGGTAACCGATCGGCTGCCCCAGCGAATTCACCCGGTTGTTCATGAGTCCCCTCAAGACGATTCGGCAGCCATCATAGAGGCTTTGCCGTCATCTGCCATCGCCTTGAAGAAAAAGCTGCAAAATGAATCGCTAAAGGATCGTTTCACAGGTTGCGCATGAAGCTTGTGGCGGGGCAGAGTTCGCTCATGTTGCCCGCTGTCGACAGCTATGCCGCACTCGCCTCCGATTTCCGGTGGCAAGTGCCGGCGCGCTACAATATCGGCGTCGATGTGTGTGACCGCTGGGCGGAACGCGAGCCGGGGCGGGTGGCGCTGACCTTCGTCGAGCCGGACAACACGGCGCATGACTTCAGCTATGGCGACCTGCGTACCTGGTCGAACCGGCTGGCCAATCTGCTGAGGCGGCTTGGTGTCGAGCGGGGCGACCGCGTCGCCATCCTCTTGCCGCAGGCGCCGGAAACTGCAGTCGCGCACATCGCCACGTACAAGCTGGGCGCTGTCGCTGTTCCTCTGTTCTGCCTCTTCGGGCCCGAGGCGCTGCAGTTCCGGCTGGGCAATTCCGGCGCCAAGGCCGTCGTCACCAACCAGGACGGGGCGGCCAAACTGAGGGAGATCCGGCCCGGCCTTCCAGGACTGGCGCATGTTCTCTGCACCGACGGCGCGGCACCGGGCTGCCTGGAGATGGTGGAAGCTCTAGCGGATCAGCCGGATAAGTTCGACCCGATCGAAACCGCGTCCGAAGATCCGGCCGTCATCATCTACACCTCCGGCACCACAGGGCAGCCCAAGGGCGCGCTGCATGCCCATCGGGTGCTGCTTGGACATCTGCCGGGCGTGGAAATGAGCCACGATTTGCTGCCGCAGCCGGGCGACAAGATCTGGACGCCGGCGGATTGGGCCTGGATCGGGGGCCTGCTCGACGTGCTGATGCCGGCGCTCCATCACGGTGTCCCGGTGGTGGCACGGCGGTTCGAGAAGTTCAGCGGCGAGGCTGCATTCCAGCTGATCCAGGATTTCGGCATCCGCAACGCCTTCCTGCCGCCGACCGCGCTCAAGATCATGCGCGCTGTGGCGGAGCCGGAAAAGCGCTGGCGACTTGCCATGCGCTCGATTGCCAGCGGTGGCGAGACCTTGGGCGCGGAGCTGATCGAGTGGGGCAGGCGGGTGTTCGGCCTTACCATCAACGAGTTCTACGGGCAGACCGAGTGCAACATGATCGTGTCATCGTGCGCCAAGTTGATGGCGGCGCGACCTGGCATCATGGGCCGCGCTGTGCCCGGCCACCGGCTGGCGGTCGTCGATCAGGCGGGCGCGGCGGTACAGAACGGCACGCTCGGCAACATTGCGGTCGGGCGGCCCGATCCGGTGATGTTCCTGGAATATTGGCGCAACCCTGAAGCAACCGCGGCGAAGTTCGCCGGCGACTGGCTATTGACCGGCGACACCGGATCGATGGACGCGGACGGCTGGATCAAGTTCGTCGGCCGCGACGATGACGTCATCACTTCGGCCGGCTATCGGATCGGACCGGGCGAGATCGAGGACTGCCTGCTGGGCCACCCGGCCGTGCGCCTCGCCGGCGTTGTCGGCAAGCCGGATGCGGAGCGCACGGAGATCGTCAAGGCGTATGTCGTGCTGAAGGACGGCCATGCGCCCGGCGATCAGCTCGCGCGTGAGATCCAGGCGCACGTGAAGACACGTCTTGCCGCACACGAATATCCCCGCGAGATCGCGTTCGTCGAATCGCTGCCCATGACCACGACCGGCAAGATCATCCGCCGCGAGCTGCGGGCTCGCGCCGCTGCGGAGTGCTGAGATCTACTTGAGGATCTCCAGCGCCGCCACCTCAAGCACGTCGAGGATGAGGTTGCTCGCCGCCTTGATCAGCATGACCCTGTTGTCGACGATGACGTAGCGATAGGCCGGCTGCAATGGCGGCAGTTGGACGATCAGATCGTTGGGAAGCGATCGTTTTTCCAGGCCCGGCGGCAGGTGGCCGTTGCGCGCCAGTTGCTTGGCAAGGCCGGGCGGCAACGTACCTTTCTTGGCGAGACCGGGCGGCAGGCCGCCGTTATGTTTGTTCTTGTTCTTGCCCTTCTTGTACTCGCGCCCTTCTGGGCTCTGCTGCCATTCATTCAAATGGCGGCGGTAGTAGTCGGAGATGATGCGCTTCTCCAGTTCGCCGATGAATATGTCGGCGACGTCGGGCGTCTGCGAGGCCGGCGCCTGCGTGCCGGTAGAATGCGTGCCGGGCGCGCCGCTCTGTCCAGGCTGCTCAGCCCAGACCATAGACGGCGCGAGAACAAACGGAATGACGCCAACCGTGGTTCGTAGGATTGAACGGCGGCAATAGTATCGCTGCATCAATTGCTCCTCAGCGTGCGAATTACGATGGAAAGATGACCTTACATGCGTATTGCCCGACGTAACACGCGGTGATCGATCTGTTCATCGGGCGTTCATCAACCCCAGATGCAGTTAGAGCGCGATCCGATTGTCTCGGATCACGCTCTACTGAGTCTGGCTAGAGAGCCTTAGTAGGACGGCTGACCGCCGCCACCGCCGCTACCGCCGCCACCCGGCGACGGTGGAGGAATTTGATCGACGGTCGGCTCGGTCGGGATCGGGCCTGAGCCGCCACCGCCACCGCCGGCACCGCCGCTACCGCCGGCACTGGTGCGCTTGGTGCCGGGCACCACGGTGCAGCGATCGCTGCATGCGAACTCCGTTTCGGTGACATTGTTGCCGTCGGGTGCCAGCACGGAAACCTGCGAGCTCACGCCTTTGGCGGTCACGACGACCTGGGTATCCATCGTGATGGTCCCGTCGCTCATGACAATGAGGCGCGTAACGCCCGGCGCCCGCCCGATGATTACCAGGCGGCTCGGCGTTTGTACGGTCACGTCGGCAATATTCGGGTTGCCGACCACAACGTCGCTGGCGGGGGAATCCAACTTCAGGATCCGGGCTCCGTCCAGTTCGACAGTCAAAGCGTCGCGTGCGGAGGCGCTCTCAACCCCGCACAAGGCAATGACCGCCGCGGCCAAGACCGGCCATGTCGATCGGAACATGCTCATCAATCCCCTCTTCTTAAACGATTTGTTCATCATGTTCGGCCATGCTTCTGATGGTTCGATACTCCACCAGAACATCCTCAACGATCAGTTAACGCGGGCTAAGAACCGCGGAGGTAAGGGGAAAAAATGGTACGACCCTCGACGCGATTGCTGGGCACTGTGGCGCTCTGTATCGCCGCATCCGGATGTGCAGTATCCGGCAATCCGGCCCCCGCAGAACCCAAGGCCGCCGATGTGGAACCGGCCCTGAGGCAGGCGGCAGTCATGGCCGAGCGCAGTGCTTCCTACAGCGAGGCGGCGCAACATTACGCGGCGCTCCATAGCAAGCATCCGCAGGACAAGGCGATCACTTTGGCCCTGGCCCGAAACCTGCGTTACGCCGGCAACCCGCAGCAGGCCATCGCGGTCATCAACAGCTCCACCACCGACCAGGCGCCAGACGCTCTGTCCCTCCTGGAACTGGGCAAGGACTATCTCGCCGCCGACCAGCTGAACCTCGCCAAGCCGACGCTGGAGCGCGCCAAGGCGGCCGCTCCGCTCAACTGGGAGATCCTGTCGGCGCTTGGCGTGGTCTATGACTATCAGGGCGAATACAGGCAGGCTCAGCAGCAATATGACGCGGCCTTGTTCATCGACCCTGAGAACCCGACAATCCTCAACAACAAGGCGCTGTCACTGGCCCAGGAAGGCCGGCTGGACGACGCGGTGAACACCATGAAGGTCGCCACCGACCAGCCCTCAGCGAGCGCCCAGGCCCGCCAGAACCTGGCCCTGCTGATGGCCCTGAAGGGCGACGCGGCGGCCGCCGAGCGCCTGGCGCGCAAGGACCTGCCGCCGGCGGTGGCCGAGGCCAACATCGAATACTACAAGTCGCTGGCGAAACCCGAGGTGAAGGCGGAGCTGAAGCCTGCCAAGAAGAAGCCAGCGCAGGTGGAGCCGGACGACGACGAGGAGGATCTGCCTCCGCCGCCGCCGCCGCCCGATTACTGATCCCGACGGGCGTTTCCCGCCAAGACGGCGGCCCTCCTTAGGGAGCGGCCGCCGTTTTCGTTGCAGTCGAGTCAAATGCCATCGCTCGTTGGTCAGCGCCCTGGGTACGTTCCTTGGTGAGGGCACCTGACCCTCGCGTTCACATCGCCCAAGCGCCTCGACGGACATGCGGGGAACGGTCTCGATCGGTCGGTGAGGGCGAATGCCGCGTTGATCATTGACCGCACAAATGCGACTTGTGGCCTCGACCTCGGGGGCCGTCCAAACTGCTTCCGGACTCCGATCGCCGCCCATCGGCGTCATCACGGATCCGGCCGACGGCAATAGTGGCATCACGATGGCCCATGGAAGCTTGCTGTCGCGGTCCTCAAGACCGTCGCATGTTCCAGCCAGTCATGCGCGCTGGTCGTGATCGGCAACAAGCCGAAGATTCAAAGCGACGCCAGCGACCGGGCTCTCAATTCGAGTAGCTATGGCAGTGGCAAGCGCAGCCACGTGGGCCGAGCCGGCGAATTGCCTCAATCGGAGCCTAGCGCTCCGACAGCATTTGCGCGATCTGGATGCCGGCCGGCGCGGCAATGATGATGAACAGCACGGGCAGGAAGAAGATAATCATCGGCACGGTGAGCTGCGCGGGCAGAGCGGCGGCCTTCTTCTCGGCCATGGACATGCGGGTATCGCGGTTCTCCTGCGCCAGCACGCGCAGACCGTTGGCGATCGGGGTGCCGTAGCGCTCCGATTGCAGCAGCGTCGTGGCGAGCGATTTGAACGAGGGCAGGCCGGTTCGTTCGCTGAGATTCTCGAAGGCCTGGCGCCGGTCGCTGAGGAAGGCGAGTTCGGCCGAGGTGAGGCCCATCTCTTCGGACATTTCCGGCGAGCTTTCCGCCATCTGCTCGGTCACCTTGTTGAAGGCGGCTTCGATCGACATGCCCGATTCGACGCAGATCACGATCAGATCGAGCGCGTCGGGAAACGCCTTCTGCAGCAGCTTCTGGCGCTTGGTGATGGCGCTCTGGAGCAGGATCTGCGGCAGGAAATAGCCCATGGCGCCCGCGGCGAGGACGCCGGCGAGGCGGACGGCCAGCGCCTTTTCCGGGAACACGATCCAGGCATAGAGCAAGGCGGCGATCACGAAGGTGATCGGCAGGGCCACGCGCTTGAACAGATAGTTCGCGACGGCGCTCGGACCGCGCTTGCCGGCGCGCGCCAGCTTCATGCGCAGCTCTTTGGCGTCGAGCAGATCGGCCATGCTGATGCCGCGCAGGGCGAAGCCCTTGATGCCCTTGTTTGGCACGGCCTGCAGCCGGTTGCGCGCCTGGAACGACTGGGTCTGCGCTTGCGACAGCGCGCGGCGCCGCTCGCGCACGGCGCGAAGGCGGGATTCGAACCGCTCGCCGCGCATGAAGGGCAGCGCGAGAGCGAAGATCGTGACCATGGTGGCGGCAAACACCATCAGCACGATCATGCTGGTCATGTTGAAGCCGCCGGAGAAATCTACTCCGAACTGTGCCATGGCGGTGTTTTCCTAAATCTCGAAGTTGATCATCTTGCGCATCACCAGCGTGCCGAACGTCATCATGCCGGCACCGATCACCAGGCACCAATTGCCGGCATTCGTGGTGACAAGCAGGCTCACATAGTCGGGCGCGATGAAGCTGAGGATGCCCGCGACCGCGAAGGGCAGGGATCCGATAATACCGGCGGATGCCTTCGCTTCGCTCGACAGCGCCTTGATCTTGTCGCGCATCTTCTTGCGATCGCGCAGGATGCCCGACAGTTTCGCCAGAGTTTCCGCGAGGTTGCCGCCGGTGGTTTGCTGGGTGATCAGGACGATCGCGAAAAACCGGGTCTCGTTGGTCGGCACGCGCATGATGAGGCGATTGAGGCAGTCCTCGAGGGTGATACCCATCTGGATGCTCTCGGTAATATAGCGGAATTCGCTGCCGACCGGTTCCGGCATTTCCTTGCCGACGATCGAAAGACATTCGGCGACCGTCATACCGGTCTTGACGCCACGCACGATCAGGTCGATCGCATTTGCGAACAGCGCGGTAAACGCCTTGAGACGGCGGTTGACCAGATACCGCAGGACGAAGCGCGGAATGCCGAAGGCTCCGACCAGCAAGCCGGCGGGAATGGTGTAGACGATGCCGCTGGCGGTGTAGATGATCAATGTGAACAGCGCACCGGAAATGATGCTATACACATAGAATCGCTTGGGTGATGTCTTCAAGCCGGCTTGGATGAGCTTTTCCTGCAGCCTGTAACCGCGCTGCTGGTGCTTCATCTGCTCGGCGGCCTTCAGTTTGGCCTCGATATCCCTGCGGCGCATGCCGCTTTGCGCTTTGCCGGCGCCCTTTTCGCCCCGCACTGCGCCTGGTCCGCCGGTGACCGTGGTCAGGCGTCGCTCGAAGCGCGCCCGCGGTCCGTAGAGGCTATTGAGCAGGCCGACCGAGACGATGATGAGCGCGAGCACAAGGACGCCGACGGCGCCCAGGATCATGGGATCGATTCTGGCCAAATTCTCAATCACCGTCTTCTCCCATGATTTCTGCGAGCTCCCGCTCCTTGCCGAAATACCGCGCCTGGTCCCAGAAGGCGGGGCGAAGGCCGGTGAACTTGTGCCGGCCGACGATTCGTCCGGACGCGTCCTCGCCCTGGATCTCGTAGATGAACAAGTCCTGCAGCGTGACGACGTCGCCTTCCATGCCAATGATCTCGGTGACATGGGTGATCTTGCGCGAGCCGTCGCGCAGACGCGCCGCCTGGATGATGACGTTGATCGAGCCCGCAATCTGCTCGCGCACGGTCTTCGCCGGCAGGTTGTAGCCGCCCATCGCGATCATGTTCTCGAGACGCGAGATGCATTCGCGCGGGTTGTTGGCGTGGATGGTGCCCATCGAACCGTCATGGCCGGTATTCATGGCCTGCAACAGGTCAGATGCTTCGGTGCCGCGGACCTCGCCGACGATGATGCGTTCGGGACGCATACGCAGACAGTTGCGTATGCCCAGATCGCGCATGGTCACCTGGCCGACGCCCTCCAGGTTGGGTGGGCGGGTTTCCAGGCGCACCACATGTGGCTGCTGGAGCTGAAGCTCGGCCGCGTCCTCGCAGGTGATGACGCGTTCGCCCCTGTCGATGAACTGCGTCAAGCAGTTCAGCAGCGTGGTCTTGCCGGAACCGGTGCCGCCCGACACGATCGTGTTGAGCCGGCAGTGGCCGACAATCTGCAGGAGCTTCGCGCCAGCCGGCGAGACCGAGCCGAAGTTCATCAGCTTCTCGAGCGTCAGGCGGTCGCGTTTGAACTTACGAATGGTGAGCGCGCAGCCGTCAAGCGCCAGGGGCGGTGCGATGACGTTGACGCGCGAGCCGTCCACCAAGCGCGCGTCGCAGATTGGGCTGGCTTCGTCGACGCGCCGTCCGACCGCCGAGACGATGCGCTGGCAGATATTCATGAGCTGCTGCTGGTCGCGGAACTTGATGTCCGTCAGCTCGATCTTGCCGTTGCACTCGATGTAGACCTTTTCCGGCCCGTTCACCATGATGTCCGCGATGTCGTCGCGGGCGATCAGCGGCTCCAACGGGCCGAGGCCGAGGACGTCGTTGCAGATATCGGTGACGAGGAGTTGCTGCTCGGCGGCGCTGATGGTCAGGTTGCGAAGATTGATGATCTCCGCCACCACCTCGCCAATCGCTTCGCGGACCGATTTGTGGTCGAGCTTCGCCAGCTCCGCGAGGTCGACCGTGGAAATCAGGTCATTGAAGACGTTCTGCTTGATTTCCTGGAGACGGCTGTCGAGCTCCCCAGGCCGACCTGAACCGCCGGACTTTTTCGGCGCAGGAGGCGCGACCGCCGCCGCCGCCTCGTTGGCGGCGGGCGCCGGTACGTTCTGGCTGGGAGCCGTCTGCGTCGGCGGAGAGGAGCGGCGGCCGAACATGAACTCTTGTTACCCCCTGTTATGCGGTCTTCGGCTGCGGCTTCCGGAACAGGCCGGGGAAGGCCAGCTTTTTCTGCTGCTTCGTCGCCGCCTTGACGCCGGCGCGGACTCCAACCCGCATCACGAGATCGGTGAAGACCCCGATCAGCTTGTGCGACTTGAACCGGTCGCCGATCATCTTGCCGTCGTTGGCCGCTTCGATGAACGTCGTGGGATCGAACGGGATTGCCGCGACCGGCTGCACGCCAAGAGTGTTGGATATGTCCTTCGGCAGCAAGCGCGTGCGCTTGGCGACGTCGGACTTGTTGATCACCACTTTGACCTGCCGGCTCTCGCCACGCTTGCTGTTCAGGAAGTCGAGCAGGTTTCGGGAGTCGCGGATGTTGGCGATGTCCGGCGCCAGCACGAGAATGGTCTCGTCGGCGCCAGTCAGCAGCCCCTCCGACCACTCCGTCCACACGTGTGGTATGTCGACGATCACGAGCTTCGACATCTGACGGCAGAGATCGATCGCCTTTTCGACCGCCTCTTCGTCGATGCTGTCGTAGTGACGCAGCGCGCCGGGCGTGCTGAGGATCTGGAGATTCTCGTCCTCGCCGGCCATGTAGCGCTCGAGCAGCGTAACGTCGAGGCGATCCGGATCGGAGAACGCCTCGCCGAAGGCCTGGCGCGGATCCTGGTTGAAGGCCAGACCTGCGGTACCGTAGGTCAGGTCCATGTCGGCCAGGATCGTACTGATGTTGAGCCGTTTGGCGGCTGCCCAGGCCATGTTGTGCGCGATCGTGGATGCCCCGACTCCGCCACGTGCACCGGTCACCGCAACGTACTTGCAGCGTTCCGGACCCTTCGGGTCGTGCGCCGCCCGCTCGATCGCGTCCATCATGCCTTCCAGGCTGAGGGGCGAAACCAGGTAGTCGGTGACGCCGAGCGAGACGATGCGGCGATAGACCGAGATGTCGTTGACGGCGCCGACAACGATCAGCTTGCGGCCGGGTTCGACGACCTGGGCGAGGGCGTCGAGCCGCGACTGCAGCGTATCGGTGTCACCATCATCCTCGACAATGATCAGATGCGGCGACGGATGGTCG
This sequence comes from Dongiaceae bacterium, assembly GCA_041398065.1. Lineage (GTDB taxonomy): Bacteria > Pseudomonadota > Alphaproteobacteria > Dongiales > Dongiaceae > Dongia_A. The sequence goes on from JAWKVL010000036.1 coordinate 21,120, forward strand.
GCGTAGTGCGTGACCGCGCGGGCCAGGCCGCCGTCCCGAACTGCAACCTTGCAGCGAGAGAACGCGCGCTGCTCGGCCAATGCCTTGCCGGCATTCGCGGTCTGCTCTGCGTGGCAAAAAACGTCAATCGTCAGGCGATACTGCATGGCTTCTCTCTCATTAACCGGAGATCTTGAAGTTGTAATCCTGCAGGAGGTCGTTCGCGCTCGGCAGCGGCTTGCCCTTCTGATAGTTGTCGATCACGTAGAAAGCGCGGGCGCCGGACCGGCCGGGCGTGGCTTCCTGCGGATAGACGAGATCGCGCGGGTTGGCCACCATAGCGTCTATGTTGTGCTGGATCGAGCAGCCATAGTTCGGGTGAATGCCGTTGTTGTGGTAGAAGTCGAACTGCTCGCCCGCGTAGCCGCATTCCTCCGGATTGGTGATGTAGATCGGGAAAGTGACGCTGGCGGTGCCCTGGGTCTGGCTTTCGGCGACGTAGAGGTTGATCTGATTCGCCGGAACGCCGCGCTGCATCAGCGCGTTGGCGAGCTGAAGTGCGTGCTCGCGGGCCGCCGGATCGTCGGTCGACTTGCCCGGCACGGTCACTTCCAGCGGCGCTTCACCCTGGCTCTGATAGGCGGCCAGGAACTCGTCGATCCGCTTGGAGTCATCCGGGCCGGGCTTGCCGGCGTACAGCGGTCCCACATCCAAGCGCGCCGTCTTGCGTTCGACAGTACTCGGATGGGAGTAGTGCGGGTCGTGCTCAGTGATGTCGGTCTCGCAGGCGCCGAGAAGTGCAGCGATGAGACCGGCACAGGCGCAACGCAACAGGGAATTGGTCACGGCTGGTCTCCTCAATTGATGATGTAGCCGATGGGACCCTTCGGGCCCTCAGTCGGTCCGCTTCCAGCAGGCGGCCGCTTCACATAGAGGCTCTGCAGGTTGCCAAGGAAGTATCGGTCGAGATCGTGCGACGGCGCGAAGCCGTCGGTCGGTGAGGCCAACATGTCGGGATCGACCGGCTTGGCGAGCATCACGTTCACGAGGATGACCAGTTCGGTCTCGTTGCGCTGGAACGACGTCGAGCGGAACAGCGTGCCCAGGATCGGCAGATCCATCAGGCCCGGTACGCCGCTGACGCTGCTCTGGATATCGTTCTGCAACAGGCCGGCGATCATGATGCCGCCGCCGCTGGGCAGTTCGATGGTGCTGTTGGCGCGGCGGGTCGCGAGGCCCAGGATCTGGAAGCTGTCATTCCCGAATGGAACGACGACCGCGTTCTGCGCCGACAATGCGCTGACTTCGGTCGAAACCTTCAGCCAGATGCGGCCCGGGGCGATCACCACCGGCAGGAAAGCGAGACTTACGCCGAACGGCTTGTAGGTGACGGACACCGTCGGATTGTCGCTGCTTGTCGAGACAGCCACGACCGGATATTCGCCGCCCGCCAGCATGCTGGCCGGCTCGCCGGACACGGCGAGCAGGTTCGGTTCGGCCAGGGTCCGGAGCAGGCCATGCGTCTCCAGGATCTTGAACGTCGTATCGACGTCGTCGGAGTTGAGGTTGAGCGTTCCGGCAAAACTTGTCGCGCTGAGGCCCGTAGCGAGCGTCGCGAAGTCAAGCGCGACCGGGCCGAGGTCCTGCGCGGCAAGGTCGAACGTCGAGCCCAATTCCTTGAGCACGCTCTTGTTGATCTCGGCGACTTTCACCTTGATCAGAACCTGCTGCTCGGAGCCGATCGTGACCATGTTAACGACGTTGGTGTCGGCCGGCACAAACCGGCGAGCGATCTGCTGGGCCTGCGCGGCGGCACCGTCGGAGCTGGCCACGCCGGAGAGGACGATCGAATCGCCAACGCCTTTTACGTTGATCCGTTCCTTGGGCAACAACTGACGGATCGCGGATTCGACCGATGCCGCATCCGGATTGACGACGACGTCGAGCTTGCGCACCAGGGCGCCCTTCGCATCGACCAGGAACACGTTGGTCTCACCGACCGAGCGTCCGATCAGGTACACTTGGCCGGGCGCACGCACCACGACGTCGGCTACCTGCGGGTTGCCGATGATCACGTCGCGCACCGCGCGATCGAGCTCGATCGGACGAGTCTTGTTCAATGGCAACTCGAACTGGTCGGAGCCCGCCATCGGCGTCGCCGGCAGTGGTTCGACCGGAATCTGTACCCGCTTCACCGGTGCGCCAGCGCCTTTCGTGGCATCGAACTCGTAGGCGTCGAGCGGCACGTTGGCGGCGGTCTGATTGGCCGGCAGCCCGGCGGGGGACTTGGTCGTGTCGCCCGGGAACTGCGGACCGACACTCAGCTGCTTTTCGGCGTCCAGCGTCTGATCGTCCGAACCGCTAGACGACGTCGGCTGGCTGTCGATGACGCCGATCACCTTCTTGATCTGGCCGTTGGACTGGGCCGAAAGCGCGCTTGCCGCCGCGCTCGCCGCAGCCGTGGCGCTATCGACGTTGGCGGCAGCAGGTGCCGGTGCGGGCGTCGGCGTTGCTGCTGTCGTCGCCGCTTTTGTCGCAGGCTTGCCGATCGGCACCAGGCGTTTCTCGCCCGGAGCGACCGGATTGCCGTTGTTGTCCACCGGTGTCAGCATGATCGCGTTCGGGCCGGGCACCGTCGGAGAGCCGGCGAGCGGCAGCTCGTCGACAATGGTCGGCGGAACTTCAGGCGAAGTCGCGGCCGGCGGGGTCTCCGCAAAAGTCGTGGAGGCCCCCCACAGTGCCCCGACGACCAGGATGGCTGCGATTCCGTGAAGTTTGCGCACGGCTAGTTTCCTTCCTGAGTGATTGCACCACCCCGGTTGACGCGCACCGCGTCCCCCCGGTAACCGTACAACGACGATGTTGTATGCAAGGCCGAGACTGCACGGCTGGTCGACACGTCGGTCGTGAAATTGAACGGATCTTCGAACGCGTCTACGTCGTCCTGCGGCGAGTCCTCGGCCACCATGCTGCGCAAGACCAGCGTAAGGCCGCCGAGCTGATTGGCGTTCAGCAGCTTCTCGGCGTCACGCGGAGAGACTTCCAGGGTGGCAGTCTTGCCGACATCGGCGGGACCTTGCTCGGCGTTGTGGCCCAGCGACTGATCGATCGCCAGCACCTTCACGTTGCGCATCACGGTTTCCACCGCGTACTTCATGACCGAGTCACCGTCCGGCAGCACGGCCACCGATCCTTCCGGCAGTTTCTTGCCGCTGCTATCGAAGAATCCGTCGAACCCGACCGACAACAGCACGTCGACATAGTCGCCCGGGGCGATGAAACCGCCGGACGCCGAAGCAGCGGAGATCTTCACAGAGACGGCGCGCATGCCGGGCGAAACCACCGCGGAGCCGATGCTCCGATCGCCGCGCTGGATGAGCTGATCCGGGCTGATCGGTTCATTCATCAGAATGCGTCGGCGCGCGACGGCGCCGATGACGGCAGTGTCGGCGGGAGTCGTGGGCTGAGCGACATTCTTGTCCTTGTTCTTGTCCTTCTTGTTGCTCGCTTGCTTCCCGTCGTCCTTCGCGGGCTTCCCATCGCTGTTGGTCGTGCTCCGGCTCACTTCCTCGGTGCGGACGACAAGGCCGACCTTCGTCGGCGGAACGTTCGCTGACGGAACGACGAATTCACTTTCGTCGATCATGCGCTCTTCCATGAGCGACTTCGGCCATTCGGCCCAAGTCACGTCCTTGGCCGCGAGAATCTCACCGGGGTTGATATTGCGAGCAGCCACCAGGACCTTGATGACGCCCTTCGGCTTTTCCTCATGGACAGCGACGGGCTGCGATTGGTGCTCGAGAAAGACCTTGACGAGAAATGCCGCCGCGCCTGCAAGAACGAAGGCAATTACGGCGAGCATGATGACAGATGGCCTCATGGAAAACTCGCTCCTCTTCCCACGCAATTCTGCAACGCGGACGTGTGCGAGGGTCCGCAATCGAGCCGATGCTAGGGACCCATGGTGAAGGATTGGTAAACTCGGAAGGCGTTATTTGCGCTTTACTGCGTGAGGCAACAACTTGGGCAGTTCAGGCGTTAGCCGCAGGGAGCCGGGCTCGCTCACGGGGATCGTACGAGCAAACGCGATAAATCTCGCGAAAATTGACTTCTTGATTTCGTTCCTAGGTGCCTGGCGACTACTGCAACCACGGCCACAACGGCGCGAACGGCGAATGCGGGCTGGTCACGAAGAAGTCGAGGCCTGCCAGCGCAATTGCCACGCCGTAGGGGATGCGATTGGGGATCTTGGGCCGCGATTGTGAACTTGCGGATGGAGCGAGCGATGCCGGTGCGTCGCTGGCCATCGCGAGCTGCTGCCGACGACGTCTGATCATCCAGACAACGCCAAGCAGTCCGCCAGCCGCGCTCATGATGAGGAGGAACCGAGGCAGATCCGCCAACCCCGTCCAAAGCGCCATTGCGGCAATCAGTTTCACGTCGCCGCCGCCAAACAGCCCGAGCGCAAACAGGCCAGCGCCCAGCAGGAACATGCCGACACCCGCGAGCAGAGACCAGCCGAGGGCGGGCCAGGCGAAGTTGAATGCCGCGCCGATCACAAAGGCGACCACAATTGCGTAGACGATGACGTTGGGGATTCGATATCGGGCAATATCGCTGCCCCCCGCCGCGATCAGCAAGATTGCGGTGGCAGCGGCGGCGGCGATCTCAATCCAGTCGCTGATCGTCATGGTGTGAACTAGGTTGCCCGAACTGACTCGATGTAGCGGCCGAATTGGCTCGAAACTGCGGCCAAGCATCGCAGACGTTTCTGCGTGATGGCAAGTACGTTGGAACGACGCGAATGCAATGTGTGCTGTGGGGATCCACGTGTCAGTGGTGCGAAAGCAGGATTTTGAAAACACAGACGGCGGACCAGAGGCTTCCGGTCCGCCGTCGGATTCGCATGCACTGGACTAGTTGACTTGTACAGACTGATCGAGAGTCGATCCAATGTAGTTGAATACGTTCTCGAGCTTGCTGCCCACCATCGTTACCGTGGTGATGATTACGATCGAGATGAGTCCTGCGATCAGGCCATATTCGATGGCCGTGGCCCCACTCTCATCCTTTCGAAGCTTGCGAAGGAATTGGAACATCGTCAGTCTCCCCCGCCACACTGGGACCCGGTCCACAGGATGGCGTTGGTTGGCCCTCGAAGGACAGACGGCGGGCAGGGTGGTCATCCGGCCCGCCGTCGGCCCTGCTTAGTTCAGACGACAGGTATTACTGCAGCGCGCCGTCCAAGGTCGTGCCGATGTAATTGAACACGGCCTCGAGCTTGCTGCCCACCAGCGTAACCGCGCCGATGATGACAACAGAAATCAGACCGGCGATCAGACCGTATTCAATGGCCGTGGCGCCGTTCTCGTCCTTGCGCAACTTGCGGAAGAAGCGAAGCATCGTTTAGTTCCTCCTAATCGACGTGGCGCCCCGACGGCGACCACTTCCCACTCCACTCATGCGGCATCGGAATTGTTGCCGCCGCATGTCACATGAGCTAATAAATCAACTGGCACGTTAACACAAGTAAAAATCAGAATTCGCACGAAGATTTATTTTAGAAAACTGCATCTAAATATCTCTATTACTCAAAAAACAGAGTAATATATTCAAAACGTTATGCCGTTCCTTTGGCTCGACTTGTGACTGAACGTCGCCCACGCGCCTTGGGAACGTGCTCGTTATAGGCCTCAGAAATTAACGAACGGTGAAAACGCCTTTGAAACTTCATCCGACCCTATACAAAACTGTGGACAATTGGTCACAGACCAACGTCTTTTTCGGGTCTAAAATTTTAAGTAAAACCGGCTCAATACTGCGACATCGGCAAATATTCGAAGTAATCCACGATCATAGGTTTGGTTGTCGTAGGACTATCGCCCATCGGCACCACGAAGCTATGCTAAAGGACATAAATCGGGAGCTTGCATGGCGGTTCTTTACGCGGACGATCCGGCCGACGCGGCCGCTTGGGCGGCGGCGATTCGGAGCATTGAGCCGGGCGTTGAGCTGCGATTCTGGCCTGATTTGGGTCCGGTCGATGAGATTGAATTCGTGATCGTCGGCGGGCGGGCGCCTGGCGATCTCAGGGGCTTCCCTAATCTGAAGGCGATTCAGTCGACCTGGGCAGGCGTCAATCATCTGCTGTCAGACGCCAATCTGCCGCCGGACCGGCCTCTGGCGCGCATGGTCGATCAGGGACTGACCGTCAGCATGACCGAATTCATCGTGCTCCATACGCTTGATAGCGTGCGTGAGGGACCAAGATTGCGCGCAGCCCAGCGCGATCGGCAGTGGCTGGCTCTGGATCCCGTTCCGCCGCGTTCGATCACCGTTGCGATTCTTGGCCTTGGTGCGCTTGGCGCCGACGCTGGTGCACGGCTCGCGGCGCTTGGCTTCGACGTGCGCGGCTGGAGCCGCAGTCGCAAAGAGATCGCGGGCATCCAAAGTTTCGCCGGCAGGGATGCCTTGAGCGCGTGTCTTGCGGGTGCGCGGATTCTGATCTGCCTGCTGCCTTTGACCGATGACACCCGCGGCATCCTCGATGGCGCGGCGTTCGCGCCGCTGGCGAACGGCGCAATCCTCATTCACGCCGCGCGGGGGGCGCATTTGGTCGAAGCGGATCTGTTGGCGGCGCTTGAGTCCGGTCGGCTCTCGCGCGCCATTCTCGACGTATTCGCGACCGAGCCGCTGCCCACCGATCATCTGTTCTGGCGGCATCCGCGCGTGACGGTGACGCCGCACGTCGCGGCCATCACGCGTCCCGGGACCGGCGCCGCCGACATTGTCGAGAACTATCGCCGCGCGCTGGCGGGTGAAACGCTCATCAATCAGGTGAATCGCGCGAAGGGCTATTGAACGCGCACTGTCGCGCGCAGCAGCAACCTAGCGCGGCCGGCGATAGCCCTCGGCGCGGGCGAGCATCATGGAGATGTGATTGCGTCGTATCATGCCGAGTGCATCGAAATCATTGACCGCGAGGGCACGTAGAGATTCCTCGACTTCGTAGAAGAAATACTGGACTTCCTGCCGTACATTCGCTTTGGCCAGCCAGCCGTACCAGTAGCGATCGGTCTGCGTGTAAAGCTGATCCTGGAATTGGCGCAAGAATGAATTGCCGATGACATTGCTGAGGCGCGCGAAGAATCGGTCGCACAATTCGGCATATTCGACGATCTCCGGCTCGGCCTTGCCGGCGAGAATCTCGGCCAGCCGGCGCTTCACGGCATTCAGTTCCGCCAAATCGTCCGCGGACAGCGGGCGCGGTGACAGTTTGCCGATCAGCGTCGCCAGTGACATGCGCAGCTCATAGATGTCCTGCAACTCGCGCTCGTCGACCTCGGTCACGCGGACGCCGACCCCGTTCTTGACCTCGATCAGGCCTTCGACGGCCAGCCGATGCAGCGCCTGGCGCACTGGAGTCCGCGAGACCTGGAATTCGACGGCGATCTCCGCTTCGGTCATCCGGCTGCCCGGGGCATATTGCCGGGTCGCGATGCGCTGGCGCAGAACATCGTAGACGCGCATGGAATTGTCGCCATGGCGCGCCGGCGCGTGGCGCTGCGGCGTTATGCCTCGGCCGGCGGTGCTGGTCGGTTCCTGCGCGTCGAGCCTGTTTCTTCGTTTGGTCGACATGATATTCGCATCGATCCCAATGTCTTGATGCCGCTCATAGCAGGGCCCGGCCAGGGAAGCCAGAAGTTAACCCATCTTTCGGAGAATCCAGGATAGTTCGTGCGCCGTCGATCCGCCCAGGAGCGGCAATGACCGATCGCCAGGACCAAATGACGACTTTCGCCGCCACAATCCGCAGTGACGTGCTGCTCAGCCTGTTGGCACACTGGCACCGGATTCGTGGCGATCGAAGCCTGCCGGCGCGGGCCGACTTCGATCCATTGGACGTGCGGTTCGCGATCGGCTATCTCAGCCTGATCGAGGTCCATCGCGATCCGTTGCGCTTCTATTTTCGGCTCGACGGCACCAATCAGGTTGATCTGTTTGGCATCGATTGCACGCATCGCTATCTGGACGAGGCCATGCCAGCCGACCATGCGGCGATGGCCGCCGCATCCTATGCCGGCGTGGTGGAGCACGGCGCGCCGCGGTACTATCTGCGGAAGATCGCTTTTCACGAGCGGCTGATCGACTACGAAGTGGTGATTCTTCCGTTCTCGAATGATGGTGAAAAGGTCGATCTGCTGATCACAGGAATTGTTCCAGATCAATCGTTTCAGCGTACTAATGTGGCATGGTGATAGTGAGGAATGTCACTTTCAGGACCATCGAGGAAAGGCCATATTGCAGTGTGGCTTTGCGGTGTCAGGGGGACAGCGATCACCGACTTGTGTCTACCGCATGTCAGTGGGCCCTTTGATATTGATCGCGGGCATCGGGGGCGCCCCGCCGGGTAGCGCTCCGTCAAACGTAGAGAGGACGTTATGAAGAAATTTGTGACCTTGGCGGCAGTGATGGCGACGCTTGCGGGTTGCGCGCAGACCTACCAGCCGGTGGTCGATACGAAGGGCCAGGATTCGGCCCGCTACCAGCAGGATCTGTACGAATGCCGTCAGTATGCCGAGCAGGTCAGCCCAGCCGGCAAGGCCGCTGTCAGCGGCTTGGGCGGCGCCGCGGCTGGTGCGGCCCTCGGCGCCATCACGGGTGCGCTGGTTGGCGGCGTCAGCGCCGGCCAAGGCGCGGCGGTTGGCGCCGCGACGGGCGGCGCCGTTGGTGTCGGCGCGGGCGCCTATAGCGGCGTCGAGGAGCAGCAGCGGATCATCGACAATTGCATGCGCGGCCGCGGCTACAACGTTCTGAACTAGTCTCAGTTCAATCAAGGTCCGAACCCCGGCTGCCGGTGGCAGCCGGGGCTTTTCTTTCCGATCACGATGTCTCACGAGGGCCGCTGCCCGGCTCTGCGCGGCTCATTGGGGTGAAAGTCTGACGGGCGAGGCGGTCGCGCGGGCCAGGCACTCACAGCGGCCGGGATTCTTCCGCTGAATGCCTTCTGTCGAACTTGGCCGGGTTGCGGCGGCCGAGCGTTTCTGTATGTTCCCGTCATCTGAGCGGGAGTGCTGCCCATGGACCTTTCCAAGATCAAGATCGGTGAAAACCCGCCGTACGACGTCAACGTTGTGATCGAGATTCCGCTTGGCGGAAACCCGGTCAAGTACGAGCTCGATAAGGCATCCGGCGCCATGTACGTCGACCGGTTTCTCTATACCGCGATGTTCTATCCCGGAAATTACGGCTTCATTCCGCACACGCTGGCGGCGGACGGCGATCCGATGGACGTCATCGTCCTCGGTCCGACGGCCGTCGTGCCGGGTGCGGTCGTGCGCTCGCGCCCTGTCGGCGCGCTTATCATGGAAGACGAAGCCGGCGGCGACGAGAAGATCATTGCCGTGCCCGTGGACAAGCTGCATCCCTATTTTACCGACGTCGGATCGTACCGCGATCTGCCTGAAGTGCTGCGGGAGCAGGTGGCGCACTTCTTTACCCACTACAAGGACCTCGAGAAAGGCAAGTGGGTGAAGGTTTCCCGATGGGCGGAGCCGGAAGAAGCCTGTGAGCTGATCCGGCAATCGATAGCCAGCGTCAAGAAAGGCTGATCCTTGTTGGCACGCGGACCGCTCGCGGCGCTGTCGGACTTTGTCCGAATGGTCGCTCAAGCGCAGCGCGCGGAAATTACGATCGAGCGTGCGTTGCGCGGCCGTACGGAGCGCGTTCACTATCAGATCGTCGCCGAAATCAACGGTGGACCGTTCGCAGGACATCACACATTGATTCTGCGCGGACAGGCTGACAACCGTGGCAGCGGCTTCACCAGCGCACAGGAGTTCGCCATTCGCCGCGCCGCGTTCGGCGCCGGCTTGACGACGCCGGAGCCTTTATGGCTCGAACCCGATGGTACTGTGCTTGGTTCACCCTTCATGATCTTGAGCCATGCGGCCGGGATGACGGATAGCGCTGCCGTCCAAGCCGAACTGTCTGAGGAGTCGGGTGATCGTCTTGTCTATCGGCTGGGCCAGGAATTGGCGCGCCTGCACGGCATTGCGGTCGAGCGTGCACCAGCGGAGATCGCATTCCTGTCCCGATCCGGCGCCGACTGGGCGGAGCGGCGGGCCGAGCGCTGGCGCGCGGCATTGGACGGTATCGCAGCACCCCAGCCTTGCTTTGAGTGGGCCATCAACTGGTTCGCCGATCATGCACCAAAGGTCGAACACTTCGCGCTGTGCCACCGCGACTTGCGCCTCGGCAATTTCGTGGTCGCGGACGGGCAGCTGACCGGCATCCTCGATCTGGACGAGGTCGGTTGGAGCGATCCGATGGAGGATCTCGGCTGGCTCTGCGGGCGCGGCGGCCGCGGCGGTCTGCCCGACCGCGAGGCCGGCGGTATCGGCAGCCGCGAAGCGCTCTATGACGGATACAGGGATGTGGCCGGGCGAGAGGTCGACGACCGCCGCGTGCGGTTCTGGGAAATCGCGGCGGCGCTGCGTCAAGGCATTGCGGTACTTGAGAGCACTGCGCGGCCTGGTGGCGATGCAGAACACGGTCTTGCGGCCGCAATCGGCGGATTGCAATCGATCGAGATGGAGTACGACCTGTTGCTGGAGATCGAGCGCTATGAGGCGGAGGGCGCATGACCGGTCCGCTTCTCTCACCGGGGCCGAGTGAATTGATAGAACGTGCGATCGAGACATTGCGCGCACGGGTGTTGCCGCATCTCGCCGATACTGCCGACCATGCCGCGGCACTTGCGGCATTGCGCGCGCTCGCTGTAGCTCAGGCCGAGATGGCGAGCGATTCCGCCATCGTGTCGCGCGAGCTGATGGAAATCGAATCTCTGCTCGAGCGCTCATTCGGCGGCGATGCGATGGCTGCACGCCGCGCGTTGGCGCAGGCCATCCGTGCGCGCAGCCTGCCCGCTGATGGTCCCATGCAGGTGCGACTGCGCGACCATCTGCTGAAAGCGACCGCCAACCGGCTGCGCCTGACCAACCCCAAATACATGACCCGCCGCAAGCGACGCGCCGAATCTTCCTACTAGTCGACGATGGTTGCCCGCCGGTCCTCGCCGGCGGCAATTCGTAGCGCGTCTATCGTTGCTGCTCTGCCAGCAGGTCGGCGAGGCGGTCATAGCTGGCGCTTGCGCCGCTCTCCATGCCGCTCTTCAGGATCTTGTCGCGGGTTTCGCGCGAGTCATAGAGAGTGGTGGAGGTAAAGGTCGTCCTGCCCTCGCTCTCGGCCAGCGTTGTGGTCAGCACGAACTCTCCAGGCAGCCATGCGACCTCGAAGCGCTGCGTGTTGACGATCCGCTCGGGTCGCACGATCTCCCGATAGACGCCGGTCATGGCGAATTCCGAACCATCGGGATTGCGCCACACGAAGCGATAGGCGCCGCCAGCGCGCAGATCGATCTCGCATACCGGCATCGATGCGCCCATGTTTCCAAGCATCCAACGCTTCACGAGTTCGGGTTTCGTCAGAGCGTCGAACACGAAGCGGCGCGGCGCGTTGAACACCCGGGTCAACGCAATTTCGCGGTCGGACGGCGTCGTCACGGTCAGGCTCTTGGTCATGTGCGTCTTCCTTTGCGGGTGGTGGTCTTTTTCTCGGGTGTTTGCATCTCTTCCAGCAGGGCGTCGAGGCGCTGGAAGTTGGCCTCCCAGATCTGTCGATAGGTCTCCAGCCAGTCGCTGACATCGGCGAGCGGCTTCCCTTCGATCCGGCACGGCCGGCGCTGCGCATCGCGTCCGCGCGAGATCAGTCCTGCACGCTCCAGGACCTTGAGATGCTTGGAGATTGCCGGCTGGCTCATGGCGAACGGCTTTGTGAGTTCCAGCACGGAGGCTTCCCCGCTAGCGAGCCGCGCCAAGATCGCCCGCCGGGTGGGGTCGGCGAGGGCGGCAAAGGCAGCATCGAGGCGTTCCGAGGACGTCATTGAATAACCAATTAGTTCTATAACGAAATAGTTATGAACAATCCGATGACGTGCGTCAAGTGTGTCCGGCGCTCGTCCACGACCGTTGCGGTGGAGCGGGTCACAGGCGCACCTCTTGGCAGTCTCAACCGGGCTCGGCTATTGATGGGCAACGGCGGCAGTCATGGGAGGCGGGCCGTCCTGACCTGGACCTGGCGTCCGGAGTCCAACCAAGAGGGATTAGTCATGAAAGCGATGTTGAAAGGCGCATTGGCCGCACTTGGCCTCGTCATGGCCGTGTCGATGGCGCAGCAGGCCGCGAGTGCGGCGGATAGCTCGCTGCTGCAGAAGGTCCTGGACCGCGGCACCTTGCGTGTAGGGACGACCGGCGACTATCCGCCGTTCTCGGAGCTCGACCAGTCCAACAACACCTACAAGGGCTACGAGATCGACGTCGTGACGGCGCTCGCCGCCGATCTCGGCGTGAAGCTCGAATTCGTGCCAACCACCTGGGACACGCTCGGCGCCGGCATCGCCGCCGACAAATACGACATCTGCGCGTCCGGCATCACCATGACGCTGGAGCGCCTGAAGAGCGTCGCCTTCTCCGAGCCCTATCTGGATTCGCCGCTGGTCCCGCTGATCCTCAAGAAGGATGACGGCAAGTTCGCGAGCTGGCGCGACATGGACAAGGCGGGCGTGAAGCTGGCCGTCATGGCCGGCACCTCGGCCGAGGAATCCGCCAAGAAGAACTTCACCAAGGCGGAGATCGTGCCGATCACCGCGCCGGCGCTGGATTACCAGGAGTTGCTGGCCGGCCGCGTCACCGCCGCGATCACCGACACCGTCTTCATCAAGAAGGCGCTGGCCCAGTATGAGAAGGACTTCGCCGTGGTCGACCTCGACCACCCGATCGAAGGCCAGCCAATCAGCATGATGACCCTGCAGGGCGACCAGGTCTGGCTCAACTGGATCAATACCTGGATCGACCTCAAGAAGCAGACCGGCTTCTTCGATAGCCTGTTCCAGAAGTGGATTGCGGGCTGACGCATCCGCGGTGGCGCTGACAGCCAACGACAGAGACCCTTCCCCCTGCAAAGGGGGAAGGGGAATGTGGACGAGGCCGATCGGCGTCGCAGCACTTCTCGTATTCGTCGCGATCGCGCTGACGGGCTGCGGGAACTGGACGGCGCTGTTGCCGACCAATCCCAACGGGCAGAAGCACTTGTTGTTCCTGCTGTCCGGCATTCCGCTGACGCTGCTGATCTCGTTCTATTCGATCATCTTCGGTTCGATCATCGGGCTTGCCGGCTCGCTGATGCTGCGCAGCCGGCACCGGGGGCTGCGCTGGTTCGCGGCCGGGTATGTCGACTTGTTTCGCAAACTGCCGCTCTATGTCGTGCTGCTGTGGATCTATTTCGGATTTCCGACCGCGCTGCGCGATCTGCCGGACGAGATCAAGTCCATGCCGGTGGTCTCGCTGTTCGCCAACATGACGGCGGTGACGGCGGCAACCGTCGGCCTCTCGCTGAATGCGGGCGCGTTCCTCATCGAGGTGTTTCGCGCCGGCATCGAAAGCGTGTCGAAAGGCCAGATCGACGCAGCCTACAGCTTCGGCATGTCGCGCGCACTGGCGATGCGGCGCATCGTGCTGCCGCAGGCGCTGCGCCGCATGCTGCCGCCGACGGTCAACCAATATATCTCGGTGGTGAAGGATTCATCGCTTGCCGGCGCGATCGGCGTGCTGGAGATCACCCGCCAGGCCACGCTGCTGCAGACGCAGATATTGCATGCGCTTGAGATCTACACGTTTCTCGGTTTGCAGTATTTCGTGATCCTGACCGTGCTGACCTGGCTGTCGCGCTACTTGGAGCGCAAGTTCCCGCAATACAGCTGACGCGCGAGGTTCACCCGAGCACGTCATGGTCGCGCTTGGTCCGACCATGACGAGGGGGCCGGCCTAATCGATCTTGATGCCTGCCAGCTTCCACAGCGCCTGGGCGTATTTGTCGGCTGTTCCGGCGATGACCTCGGCGGGCAGGTGGGGGCCGGGCGCCTTCTTGTTCCAGTCCAGCGTCTCGAGGTAGTCGCGCACGAACTGCTTGTCGTAGGAGGGCGGGCTGATGCCGACCTCGTACTCTTCCGCCGGCCAGAACCGGGAAGAATCCGGCGTCAGCATTTCGTCCATCACATACAATTCGCCGTTCGCATCGGTACCGTACTCGAACTTGGTATCGGCAATGATGATGCCGCGGTGATGAGCATAGGATGCCGCCCACTTGTAGATTGCCAGGGTCGCGCCGCGCACCTGTTCGGCGCGCTCGATGCCGATCTCCGCGACCAGGGCGCCGAAACTGACATTCTCATCATGGCTGCCGACCGCCGCCTTGGTGGAGGGCGTGAAGATCGGCTCGGCCAGCCGCTCGGCCTGGCGTAGTCCGGCCGGCAAATGGATGCCGCACAGCGCGCCGGTTGACTGATAGTCTTTCCAGCCGGAGCCGATCAGATAACCGCGCGCGATTGCCTCGACCGGCACCGGCATCAGCCGCCGCGCAACCACGGCGCGCTTGGCATAGAGTGCCGGGTCGACGCCCTTGGGCAGCACATCCGCCACTGGCGTCGGCAGCAGGTGATTGGGCATGATGTGCGCGGTCTTGGCGAACCAGAAGTTCGAGATCTGGGTCAGCATCTCGCCCTTGCCGGGGATTGGGTCGGGCAGCACCACATCGAAGGCGGAGAGCCGGTCGGTCGCGACGATCAACAGGCGATTGCCGGGCAGGGCGAACACATCGCGCACCTTGCCGCGATGGATCAGGTCGAGGCCAGGCAGGTCGGCTTGGAGGAGGGTGGTGGGCAATGGCGCGCTCCGGGAATCGGTCAGGCGGCCATGCTAGCGTCGTGCCCCCCAAATGCAATGCGCCCTCCCGAAGGGGAGGGCGCAGCGCGTTCGGAGTGGGAAACCGTATTAGCCGCTGATGCCCGGCATCAGCTTGTTGTCGCCTGCCTGCTCTCCGGCCTTCGACAGTTCGTCGAGGGTGAGGTCGACCGCCTGCTCGAACTTGCTCAGGGTCTCCCTGAGGCACGCATCGTCATGGCCGGCCGAGATGAACCAGGGCTCGCGACTGTCGGGTTCGCACATCACGCCCATATCGATCAGGATGCCTGCCATCGTGTCATAGAACGTGTAGTCGCTGAGCTTCCAGTTGCGATAGGTGGTCGGGGCTTGGGCGCTGAAGAACAGGCCGGACATCGAATAATGGCCGGTGAAGCTGTGCGGGATGCCGCGGCGGCTCAGCACCTTGTGCATGCCCTCCTGCATCGCCTTGCCGTAGGCCGCGATGCGATCGAGCGTGTCGGTGTCCTTGAGGATGGTCAGCGTCTTCTCGGCGGCGGCGAGGCTCATGGCCTGCGCCGTGTAGGTGCCGCCATGGGCGACGCCCTTGCCGTATTTGCGCATGATCTCTTCCTTGCCGCCAATCGCAGCGATCGGGTAGCCGTTCGCCATCGCCTTGGCGACGGTGAAGATGTCGGCCTCGATGCCGTACAGCGCCTGCGCGCCGCCCTTGCCGACGCGGAAGCCGGTCTTCACCTCGTCCACGATCATCAGCACGCCGTATTTGGTGCAGAGCTCGCGCACCGCTCGGATGAACTCGGGCTTGGAGGGGATGCCGCAGCAATTGCCGAGGATCGGCTCGATCAGGACCGCCGCGATCGAGTCATGGTGCTTCTTCAGCACGTCCTCGAGCCGCTGTGCGTCGTTGTACGGGACCTGCCAGAACAGCTGGCGCACCAGCTTGGGAATGCCCTGGCCGTAGGAGACGAGGACCGGATCCTTGCTCTGGTCCTTCATGCTGTCCGGATCGGCGGTCCACATGGTGGCGTCGAACAGGCCGTGATAGGAGCCTTCGAAGGTGACGTAGTTGTCCTTGCCGGTGTAGCCGCGCGCCAGGCGCAAGGCGGCCATCACCGCTTCGGTGCCGGAGTTGGAGAAGCGCACCAGGTCGGCGGCCGGCATCATCTCCTTGACCAGTTTGGCGACCGTCACTTCCTTCTCAGTACCGAGCGCGTAGACGGTGCCGACCGACTGCGCCTCGCGCACGGCGGCATCGACTTCGTCATGGCAGTGGCCGAGGATCGCCGGGCCATAGCCCAGGCGGTAATCGATGTATTCGTTGTCGTCGAGGTCCCAGAGGCGGGCGCCCTTGCCGCGCTTCACGAACACGGTCTCCTTCTCGCCCCAGAAACGGAAGTTGGACGAGACCCCCAGCGGCAGATGCTTCACAGCCTCCTTGTAGTGGGCATTGGACTTTGTGAGGTTGCGCCGCTCAGTCTTGATCGTGCTCATGTTTGGCTCCGGTTTTAGCGCCGCTGAAGCCCTCCGTAGCGTCGTCTCAGCGGCAACTTGTTAAATGATGATATAGAAAATCTAGCCTTGTCGTGTCATAATGTCCAGCATGTTAAATGAACATTTAATTCCGCAGGTGCAGCAAACCGTTGCATTTCAACGGGTTGAGTGTAGAGTGTTCGCCCGAAACGCGAGAGAGGGACTCGCGTGGTAGGGAAACTTAAGATGGCCAAAGCGGAAGCCGCCAAGGAGATTCGGCGCAAGCAGCTGATCGATGCGACCATGCGCGCGATCGGGCGCTACGGCTATGCCAGCCTGACTCTGACTCATGTCGCGGGCGAAGCCGGGCTGTCGCCGGGCATCGTCAACTTTTATTTCAAATCCAAGGATCAACTCCTCATCGCGACGCTCGAGAACATCGCGGAGGAGTATTCGGCCCTGTGGCAGGGCGCGATTGCCAAGGGCAAGGTTTCGCCGGCGGCGGGCTTGGAGGCGATGATCGATGCCGACTTCCACGCCTCGATCTGCAACGCGGAGAAGGTGTCGGTCTGGTACGCGTTCTGGGCGGAAGCGCGCAACAATGCCAGCTACCAGAACCTGGTGATGGGGCTGGAAGAGGAATACCTCAAGGAGACCGAGCAGCTCTGCGCACGGATCGTAGCGGAAGGCGGCTATGAGGGTGTCGACGCGCACCAGGCAGCGGTCGGCCTCAACGCGATGATCGACGGTCTGTGGTTCGACTGCCTGATGTCGCCGGCCAAGTTCGATCGGCAGGCCGCCAAGCGCACCTGCCTTGCCTACCTGTCAGCCGTGTTCCCGGCGCATTTCGGTGCGGCCGCCGCGACCAAGCGCGGCAAGGGCGAGGTCGATGCCAACATCGCGATGGCGATCGATCAGGATGTGCAGGGGCGCGATGCCCACCGCGCACGCCTGGCAGCGGCGTTGCGCAAGCGGCTGGAGCCGGTTGGAACAATGCGCCGCGAGGCGCTGGCTGCCGCGACTGGCGTTTCGGTCAAGGTGCTGGAAAGCTGGCTCGAGGGGCGCGCCGAGCCGACCTCGTGGCAGATGGGCCGCTTGATCGTCGCGGTCGACGCGCAGCTATGGATGGAAGTCTACGGCCCCGTCCACGAGGAAGCGCGGCGCCTGTTCGAAGCCAAGCTCGCTCAGCAGCGCGATTTCGCCGAACGCGAACAGGCGGCATTCTCCGCACTCTCTGGCAAGCCGAAGGACTGACGACCTCCATGTCTAACGTCGTCCGGCTGCCATCGGCGTCTTGCGCCGCGCTTCAGGCACACCGCCTGGCGCCATTGCTCATGCCCAAGCACATTGCATTGGTCGGCGCCTCGCCCAAGGAAGGAACGGTCGGCAACGGCATGATCGTGGCGGCGACCCAAGGAAATCCGGGGGGTGAACCAGCCGCCGACATCACGCTCATCAATCCGAACTATCAGGACATCGCCGGGCGCCCCGTTTATCCGAGCCTGCGCGATGCGGCCCAGGGCGCAAAATTGGGGCCGATCGACATGGCGGTGCTCGGCGTTTCCAATGAGCGGCTGGAGGCGGCGGTGCACGACGCGATCGCCGCGGATGTGAAGGCGCTGACTATCTTTGCATCCGGCTATCTCGACAATGACAGCGCGCCAAAGCTCACCGCGCGCATCGGCGCGATGGCGCGCGAGGCCGGCATTGAGATCTGCGGCGGCAATTGCATGGGCTTCTATAACTTGAGCTACGGCCTGCGCGTGTGCGGCTTCCCGCCGCCGCCGTGGATGCGCAAGGGCGGCGCTGTCCTGCTCACCCATTCGGGCTCGGTTTATTCCGGCATCTGCCACAACGACAAGCGCATGGGTTGGGCGCTTGCGGTCTCCGCCGGGCAGGAGCTGACCACCACCATCGCCGACTATCTCGATTTCGCGCTGGAGATGCCGGAGACGCGCTGCATCGGCCTGTTCCTGGAAACGGTACGCGATCCCGGCGGCTTCGTCGCGGGCCTCGAGAAGGCGTGTGAGCGGGATATTCCGGTGATCGCGCTCAAGGTCGGCAAGACCGCGGCCTCCGCCGCCAAGGCGGTCAGCCATTCCGGCGCGATCGCCGGCAACCACGCCGCCTATGCCGCCTTGTTCGACCGGCACAACGTGATCGAGGTCGAGACGCTGGACGACTTCGCCAACGCGCTCCGGCTCTATTCGGGGCCGCGCCGGCTGGCGCCCGGCGAGATCGCGACCATGCACGATTCCGGCGGATTGCTGGAGCTGACCATCGACTTGGCCGAGAGGCGCGGCGTCTCGTTCGCGGCGATCTCCGACGATACCAAGCGCAAGCTGGCCGCGCGTCTGGACGCCGGGCTGGAGCCGACCAATCCGCTCGACGCCTGGGGCACCGGCAAGGACTATGAAGCGGCGATGGGCGACATGATGACCGCCCTGACCGAGGATCCCGCGACCGCCTGCGGCGTGTTCTGTGTCGAGACGCGCGATGGTTATTATCTCTCCGACGGCTATGCGGCGCTGATGGAAGGCGCATTCGCGCGCACCACCAAGCCGCTGCTGCTTGCCACCAATCTCGGCAGCAACGGATCGGACAACGTGGCGCAGCGCCTGACGGAGCTTGGCATTCCCGTGCTGTCCGGCGTCGATTCCATGCTCAGCGTCCTGAAGGCGGCGATGCGCCATCGCGACCGGGCCACGCAAGAGCGGCTCGAGATCGCGCCCGCGCCCAATGGCCTGCGCGAGAAATGGGCGCCGCGCCTCGCGTCCGGCGAGCCGCTGGACGAGGATGCCAGTCTCGCATTGCTGGAGGATTACGGCCTGCAAGTGCCGAAGCGGCATGTCGCCGGCAGCGTCGACCAGGCAGTGATCTGGGCAGCGCGCATCGGCTATCCGGTGGTGCTGAAGACGGCGGCGCCCGGCATCCATCACAAATCCGATGTCGGCGGCGTGAAGCTCGACATCCGCGACGAGGCCGCCTTGCGGGCGGCCTATGACGACATGGCACAACGGCTCGGCGCGCGCATGCTGCTGACCCACATGGTGGGGAAGGGGACGGAGCTGGCGCTGGGCGGCCTCTACGACCCGCAATTCGGCATGCTGCTGATGCTGGGCGCCGGCGGCACGCTGATCGAGATGCTGGGCGACCGCGCTTTTGCGTTGGCCCCGATCGATGAACTGGAGGCCGAGCGGAAGCTCGACCGCCTGAAGCTGCGCAAGCTGCTGGCTGGCCTGCGCGGCGCGCCGCCGGCGCATGTGCCCAGCATCGTCATGACCATCGCGCGTTTCTCGGTGATGCTCGCGGACCTGGATGGCTTGATCGCGGAGGTCGATGTGAACCCGCTGATCGCCGGTCCCAGCGCCTGCATGGCCGTCGACGCGCTGATCGTGCCGAAGAAGCAATGACACACCGCAATATGCCACCCACTCCATCGTCATCCCGGCCTTGAGCCGGGATCCATCGATCAGCCGCACATGCGACGGCGAAGTGGACCCCGGCTCAAGGCCGGGGTGACGGAAGGAGAGGAGGCAAGAGCGAGCACACGGGGGACGACCAATGGACCTGACACTCACCACCGCCGACATCGAGGCGCAGGCGCGCGCGCGGGCATTCGCGGAGACCTGGCTGCATCCCAACGAGATCGCGTGCGACGAGCGGACTCTCGGCAAGAAGACGCTGGCGGAGATCAAGAAGAATGTCCTCCGCTACAAGCTGAACGGCGTCAACCACACCAGGGAGGATGGCGGCCAGGGCTACACGCCGCTGCAGCAGATCCTGATCGCCGAGCAGCTCGGCCGCGCCACCAACGGGATGTGGACCGTGTGCTGGAAAGCCTCGACGCCGCTGAAATACGGCACAGAGAAGCAGCGCCGGGAATTCCTGCTGCCGATCAATGCCGGCAAGGGCCGCGCCTGCTATGCCATCACCGAGCCTCAGGCCGGCTCCGATCCATCAATGGTCAAGACCAAGGCGGTGAAGAAGAAGGGCAAGTGGGAGATCAGCGGCGAGAAATGGTTCGTCACGTCCGCCGACGCCTCGCACGTGGTGCTGGTGCACGCCCATGTCGACGGCGATGTGCGCAAACCCACCATCTTCATCGTCGACAAGGATGCGCCGGGCGTGAAGGTCAACCGCATCCCGAAATTCACCCACAATTATCTCTACGAGCATTTCGAGATGACCTTCGACAGGGTGACGGTGGCTGACGACCGGCGCCTGGGCGAGGTGGGACAGGGCTTCGACCTGACCAAGGAATGGTTCACCGAGACGCGCATCGAGATCGCCGCGCATTGCCTGGGCGCCGCGACGCGCGCGACCGAGATCGCCAACGACTACGCCGCAACGCGCGTTCAATTTGGAAAGCCCATCCGCGACTTCCAGGCGATCGAGTTCATGCTGGCCGACATGGCGGTCGATCTGTTCGCGACCAAGAGCATGATCTACCGCGTCGGCGCGGAGCTGAATGCCGGTCTCGACAAGAAGATGCAGCACGCCCGCGCTTCCGCGCTCAAGCTCTATGCATCGGAGATGGCCGGCCGCGTGGTGGACAAGGCGGTGCAGATATTGGGCGGCCGCGGCTACATGCGCGAGAACCCGGTCGAGCGGCTCTACAGGGATGTGCGCGTCGACCGCATCTGGGAAGGCACCAGCGAAATCCAGCGCATGGTGATCGCCGGGCAGATCAAGAAGCGGGGGCTGGGGATCTATAGCGGGTGGTAGGGGAAACGTCTGCTACCACAGTCGCCACCACTCGTCCGGCGACGGCGGCGTGTCGTAACGCCTGGGCGGCTTACCACGCATCAGCACCCACAGCACGACGAAGAGCATTGCCGCGACAAGCGCCAGCTTCCACGAAAACGTGCCGGTCGCGAAGGCGAGGATCAGCCACAGCGGCACCGTGATCGCGAGCGCCTCAAGGCTGGTATCACGTAGTGGTCCAAGGTGCTTTCTCCGCAATTCTGCGCTTAGTGTCCACCGTCGCCGCCATGCCCACCGCCACCGTGATCGGTGCCGCCCCCCGACCCCGAGTGATGAAATCCGTGATCCACGCGCGTCTCGCTTCTCGACCATCGATCGGCACCCGTGATCGTGTCGGCTGAATCTGCGGGAGATGCATTCCCTCTCGGAGGATTGTCGATTGGACGCGCCGGTTGGAAGAAGACCGCGAACACGACCCAGAAGAAAAAGAAGCCGAGGACGGAGACTCTGATCATCATCCCGGCAACGGGCGCGTGCAGACCGCCGACGGCGAAGACCAGCACGCCGCCGAGGACGACGCTGACGTCGAGCGCGCGCTTTGCGGCAAGGATCAAGTGTTGGAGCACGCCTCAGTCGTTGCTGCCGGATGTGTCACGGCCTTGATCCGGGCGGTTGGCGGATTTGTTGCGCATGAAGACCGCCAAGAGCAGGAGGGCGACGGCGGCCGAGAGTGCAGTGTAGAGCGCTGTCATGGACTACTCCGTGTTCTGAAGTGGCTAGCCTGCCTGCGTTCACCCTTTGGTTGTTGTTGAGTGCGACGTGGAATCATGAGTGCCGGCGATGTCGATCGGTCGGCGGGAGATTACCCGATCCCGAACTGCGCGATCGCCTTGCCGAAATCGTCGGCGAACTGGTCGCCGGTGCGCAGGATCGCGACGTCGTCGGGAATTCCGGGGAACAGCGCGCGGTCGCTGCCCTGGCTGGTCAGGATCGCGGCGGGGATCTTGGCGATGCTGGCGATCGCGCGCACCGCGCGCACCAGATCGAGCCCGTTCATGGTGCGCATCACCTGCGAGGTGATGATCATGTCGGGCCGCGCGCGCAAGGCGGCGTTGAGCCCCTCCATCGGGTCGTTGACCGCGTTGACGCGAAAACCGCAGGCCATGATCTGCTGGCTCAGCAGCTTTGCGAGGGCGCGGGTCGGCGTCACCAGCAGCACCTCGACCGTGTGGGCGCTGATGTCCTTGACCGAGAAGTTCTGCACCAGGTGGGTCGGCAGCGCGCGCACGATCTGCGCCAGCTCCTCGTCGGTCGGCTGGCTGGGGCGTTCGAGCATCTCGGCCATGCGGTCGATGAACTTCTGCAGCTCGCCCGGCGTCTCCTTGGCCCAGCTTGTCAGATCGGTAATGTAGCTCTCCATCCGATGCGCGATCTGCGACAAGGCCGGATAGCCGAAGCTGCCGCCGATGCCTTTCATGTTGTGGGCGAGGCGCCGGAGGGCGGCGAGCGTGGAATCGGAGGGCCCTTCGACATTCATCCGCTCGAGCACCCGGCCCATCTCGGCCAGCCGGTCATTGGCGTCGTCCTGCAGCTCAACCTGCAGAGCCCGCATCATGTCGTCGTAATTGCCGCCACTGACCTTGATGGCCGTCATAAGATTTCCCCAATATTTCCGGCCCATGGCCGCGTTCATGTCGAATGCCATGGCGCCGGTTGAGATATGGTAAAGGCAGGCATTCGCGCGAAATGTCGGGAGAACGAGCGGTCTCATCGCGGAGCCTGCATCCTCTCCAACCGTCATCGCCGGGCCGCCGCGCCAACGGCGAGACCCGGTGATCCAAATTTCGTTGTGCTGCTGAGTGCGCACTTGGATTGCCGGGTCTTCGCCCGGCAATGACGGAAGGGGGAGCGGAGTCACCACACCGGATCGATCGGCGTCTCCAGCCCGTGCTGTGCCTCGATCACCTCGGCGGCGTC
>JAWKVL010000037.1:0-42641 GCA_041398065.1 Dongiaceae bacterium
GATCACGCGGCTCGCCGCCGTGACCGACCGGCCGGCCAAGTTCATTGGCATGCACTTCATGAACCCGGTGCCGGTGATGCAGCTGGTCGAGCTGATCCGCGGTCTCGCCACCGACGACGAGACCTTCAGCGCCACCAAGACCCTGGCGGAGAAGCTGGGCAAGACCACCGCGACCTCGGAGGACTTCCCGGCCTTCATCGTCAACCGCATCCTGCAGCCGATGATCAACGAGGCGATCTACACGCTCTACGAAGGCGTCGGCACGGTCGATTCCATCGACACCGCCATGCATCTCGGCGCCGCCCACCCGATGGGCCCGCTGCAGCTCGCCGACTTCATCGGCCTCGACGTCTGCCTCGCGGTCATGCAGGTGCTCTATGAAGGCCTGGCCGACAGCAAGTACCGCCCCTGCCCGCTGCTGGTGAAATACGTCGAAGCCGGCTGGCTCGGCCGCAAGACCGGCCGCGGCTTCTACGACTATTCGGGCGACAAGCCGGTCCCGACGCGCTGATTCCTCTCCTTCCGTCATCTCGGACAGCCGCGTGCGCAGCGCGCATGCGGCGTGATCCGGGGCCTACGTCTTCATGGTCGCAACGTCGGGCGGCAACAGCATGTAGCCGCTGATAGCGCTGCCGGTCACGCCCGCCCGCTCTGGCGCGCACGCGCAAGGCCAGAGCGGAACAGGATCGCCACGCCGATGCCGAACGCCTCGTGGAAACCGACGTGGATCGGCACCGTCGCGGGATGGAAGCCGCCGCCGACGGCCATGCCTTTCAGCGGCAGCACCACGAACCAGAGCACAGCCAGCGGGGCAAGACCGAAGACGAACCCGCCCAGCCACCATCCGAACCGGGCCGTGAGGCGTCGCTCGAGCAGGGCGTAGGCCACGCCCCACAGCCCGGCCCACAACCCGAGCGAGAGGGTCCTCGGCACGCCGAAGGGTGGCACTGGATCGAGGCTGAAGGGCAGCGCCGGCAGCACATGCGCGGCATGGAGAATGCTGCCGAACGCGCCCTGGAAGATGAGGTGCGAGAGGAACCCGGCGGTGAAGCCGAGGAGGATGCGGGTCGCGATCGAAGACATGTGAGCCTCGCTTCTGCAACGCAAGCGGGCGGTCAGCCGAGCCGGAAGACCGGAAGAGTAGGCGAACCAGGCGCTCGGCACGACCGCAGAACGGAATATGGCGCTCTGCTCCGGCCCGTCGCGGCAATATTCCGTGCGTGGTCGGCTCTTGTGGCCTGGGCAGGGCTGCGGCCGGTTTGGCCGCCGTCAAGATCGTATGGGCGAAGGCGGAGCCGCTCGTCTCGTCCCTGCGATGGATCATCTCATCTCCGGATGGGCAGAGCCCGGCTGCTGGCCGGTGGCCGGTTCGCGCTCAGTCAATCAACCGTTCGCGCCCAGGCGGCTTCCTGGAGTGACCAGCCGAACAATCTCGCCCGATCTCTGGGCGCGCCGTTCTCCCCACAACCCGTCGATGCCATCGCGATAGCGGCTTCGCCAGGGGGCGTGGTGGCCGGCATGGACCGCCCGGTCGCTTTGCCGCTCCTGCCGGCGCCGTAACGCCGGTGCGAATTCGATGACATTCGTGGTGGCCATGGTTTTGTCCTCGTTCAATCCGGAATGGACTATCGAAGTCCCGAAACCTGAATGAACAAGACGTTGGATCGGCCGTCATTCGTTGGAATAGGCGCCAGCTGGCATGCACTCTTGCGCAGAATGGAATAATCGCTCCTGACAAGGTGCCCGACGGCGCCTCTAACTGCTGTTGCCGACTTACTCCGCCGCGCTCTGCCCCAGCTGCATGTCCGTCGCGTAGTTCTCCTTCATGAAGTCGACAAAGCTGTCGCGGAACTGGCGCGTGTGGTCATGCGCCAGGCGGTCGGCGCGCTCGACATCCTTGGCCTCTATCGCAGCAAGCATGTCGTGGTGCTCGTCGGTCAGAAGATAGCCTTCGCGCGTGCGCTCCAAGAATGCGAAATGCAGATGCAGCATCCGGCGCCCCTGGTCGAGCAGCTTCTCGTAGAACGTGATCAGGTACGGATTGCGGCCGGCCGCAGCGATGGCCATGTGGAAATTCTTGTTGGTCTCCGACATGGCGAGGTGATCGCCGGACTTGACTGCCGCTTCGAACGCGCGCTGCCGGCTCGCCATCGCGGCAAGGTCGGCATCGCTGCGCAGCTCCGCCGCCAGGCGCGTGTTGATCCGCTGCGCGAGATCGAGCGCGTCGACATATTTAGGGAAGTTCGCAAGCTCGATCGGCGCGACGATGGTGCTGCGGTTGGGCAGGGTCACCACCAGCTCCTCCGCGGCCAGGCGGATCAGCGCCTCGCGCACCGGAGAGCGGGACAGGTCGAAGCGTTCGGCGAGACTGGTTTCGTCGAGCAACTGACCAGGCGGCAAGGTCAGCGCAAGAATCTCGGTCCGCAGCGTCTCATAGACGCTCTTCCACCCCGCTCCTTTGACGCGCCTGCTTTCGTCTTCCAATGCCATCTCTCCGCCTCTCCGCGCAGCGGTCGGATTGTGGGCCGGCCGCACGAGTCTTGTCGACACATTGTATTTTTCGATTGACTCGGCGCGTTGTCAAGCATATTGTCGACAACAAGTCGACATTAATAATCTGCTGATTTCATTGGAGGAAGTCTGTGGAACTCAAGGGAATCCTGCCTGCTTTGGTGACCCCGTTCGACCGCAACGACGCAGTCGACTTCCGCACCCTGGAGCGTCTGGTCGAACACCACCTGGCCAACGGCGTGCACGGCTTTGTGCCCATGGGCTCGACCGGCGAGTACTACGCCATGTCGGACCAGGAGCGCTGGGACGTCCTGCGCTGCGTCAGGGAAGTGGTGGGCAAGCGCGGCCTCCTGATCGCCGGGGCCAATGCCGGTTCCACACGTGACGTCATCCGCCACACCGAAGCGGCGAAGAAGCTCGGCTACGATGCGGTCCTGCTGCCGCCGCCATATTATTCCCTGCCGAGCCAGGGCGAATTGCTCGCCCACTACAACGCCGTGCTGGACGCCGTCGATGTCGAGATCGTCCTGTACAATTTTCCGCTGCGCGCCGGCGTCGAGATCGGGTTCGACGTGCTCGATGCGTTGGCGAGCAATCCGCGCGTCATCGGCATCAAGGAAAGCAGCGGCAACCTGCTGCGCGCACTGGAGATCAACCGGCGCTACGCATCGGACTACCAGCTCTCCTGCGGCAGCGATGATCAGGCCTTCGACTTCTTCCTGTGGGGCGCGACCAGCTGGATCTGTGGCCCCGCCAACTGCCTGGCCGAGCCGTGCGTCCGCTTCTACAACGCCTTTGCCGCTGGCGATCTCAAGAAGGCGCAGGCGATCGCCAAGACCATCTATCCGCTCATGACCAATCTGGAATCCGGCAAGTTCGTTCAGAAGGTCAAGTTCGGCTGCGAGCTGATGGGCATCCCGGTCGGCGAACCGCGCCGCCCGCTGCTGCCACTCAACGATGCGGAAAAGCGGGAGTTCGCACGGGCGATTGCCGCCGCGAACGCGTGATGCGATGTATCAGGATCCGGTCGGGCCACAGGCGCTGGATCTTATTCAGGTCCATTGCCAGGGCGAGATCGGCAAGGTGATCGTCGGCGGCGCGCCGGAGATTCCCGGCGCCACCATGCTCGACAAGATGAACCACATCAACCGGGTCGATGACCGCTTGCGCCGCTTCGTCACGCTGGAGCCGCGCGCCAGCGCGCAGATGTCGGTCAATCTGGTGGTGGCGCCCACGCGCGCCGATGCAGATGCCGGCTTCATCGTGCTGCAGGCCGACCGCGCGCATCCGATGTCCGGCAGCAACTGCATGTGCGTGGTGACCGCCCTGCTGGAGAGCGGCCGCGTGGCGATGCGCGAACCGGAGACCGTCGTGCGGCTCGACACGCCCGCCGGCCTGGTGGTCGCCCGTGCCCAATGCTCCGACGGCCGCTGCCGCTCCGTCAGCCTCGACAACGTGCCTGCGTTCGTGGAAGCGCTCGATGCCGAGATCGCGACGCCGCGCTGGGGCGCGATCAAAGCGGACATCGCCTTCGGCGGCGTCTACTACGCCATCGTCGACGCGGAGCAGATCGGCCTCGCCATCGAGCCGAAGAATGCGCGCGACTTGGCCGAGGCCGGCATCGCGCTGCGCGCGATCATCGGTCAGCAGGTCGCGGTTCGGCATCCCGAGCTGCCGGCGCTGAACGAGATCGCCTATGTCATGTTCCGCAGCCGGGAACCGGACGGCGCCATCCGTACTTGCACCACCTTGCCGGCCGGCCGGGTCGATCGCTCGCCTTGCGGCACCGGCAGCTCCGCCAATCTCGCGGTGCTGCACGCGCGCGGCGAGGTCAAGGTCGGCGATGCGCGCACGTCGCGCTCAATCATCGGCGGCGAGTTCAGAGTAGAGGCGATCGGCGAAACGCTGGTCGGCAACCGGCCTGCCATCCTTCCGCGCATCACCGGCGCGGCCTGGATCTACGGCTCCGAAACCCTGCGCATCGACGCAGGCGATCCCTTCCCGCGTGGCTTCGCACTTTCCGATTCCTGGAGCCCGACCATCGCCTGAATGGCCGGGTTCTGAATATCGTTAGCAATTCCTTAACGCCCTCGTGAAACCCTGGTACGGGACGGTCTATACATCGAGTCATCCTTGGCCGATATCGTCGAGCTGCTGCTTGCGCTGGCGCAGAACATCAGCCTGTTCGTGCTGATGACGGTGGCGTTTTCCGCCGTCCAGCGGCGGCTTCGTGGCGTGTCGCCGATGCTCGTTCAGCTGACCGCCGGCCTGATGTTCGGAATCGCGGGAGTCATCGGCGTTGCTTCGCCTTACCACCTCGATGGCGGATTGCTGATCGACGGCCGCAACGTCGTCATCGCCGTCGGAACAGTGATGGGCGGTCCGCTGGCGGGCGCCGTCTGCACGATCTTTACTCTGTCGTACCGCTTTCATGTGGGAGGCGTGGGCGCCCCGTTGTCCTCGATCGCGATGCTGGTCACGTTCGCGATGTCGGTTGGGTTTCGCCAATTCTGGCAAATGACCGGACGAAGCGTCACGGCCACCCGGCTGGGCATATTGGGCCTGTGTGTCGCACTGGCGAATCTCGTCCGCTACGCCCTGCTGCCGGGCGACGGCGACGCGGAAGAGGCCCTGCAGACCGTCACGCTTCCGCTCCTCGTCCTCACGCCGCTCGGAACATATCTGGCGGGAGCTGCTGCCCTCTGGTCGCAACATAAAGAAGAGCTTCAGGCGCGGCTCGCCAGATCCAATCGCGAGCTTGAACACGCCAACGAGGTCGCGGTGGCCGCACGCAGAGAGGCCGAGCAAGCCAACCTCGCGAAGTCGCAGTTTCTCGCGGGCATGTCCCACGAACTGCGCACGCCGCTCAACGCCATCATCGGCTTCTCGGAGATTATGAAGACCGAGCTGTTCGGCGCGATCACGCCGACACGCTATGCGGACTATGCGCGTCATATCCACGACGGCGGGCAGCATCTGCTGTCGCTGATCAACGACGTGCTCGATCTTTCGAAGATCGAAGCCGGGCGCATGACTATAGCAATCGAGACTCTTTCGGCGGAGGAAACCTGCCGGCGCGCGCTCGATATGGTGCACGCGCTCGCAGCGTCCCGACACGTCGAGCTGACTTCGACCATTGAACCGGGATTGTCGACGC
Organism: Dongiaceae bacterium; assembly: GCA_041398065.1. GTDB lineage: Bacteria > Pseudomonadota > Alphaproteobacteria > Dongiales > Dongiaceae > Dongia_A. The sequence continues at coordinate 5,669 of JAWKVL010000037.1, forward strand.
TGCGCGGCGATGACCGGGCAGTCCAGCAGATCTTGCTCAACCTCCTGTCCAACGCCATCAAGTTCACAGGCGCGGGCGGCCGGGTTCACCTTGCGGTAGCTCGCGGCAAATCGGGCGTCACGATCACGGTCACCGATTCGGGGATCGGCATGACGCCCGCGGAAATGGCCCGCGCGCTGGAGCCTTATGGCCAGGTTGATTCCAAGCTGGCGCGCCGGTCGATCGGAACCGGCCTGGGCCTGCCTCTGGCGAAGAGCCTTGCCGAACTCCATGGCGGCAGCCTCTCGCTTTCCAGCGAGCCGGGCGTCGGCACCTCGGTCTCCGTGCTGCTGCCATGGCACATCGCTGCACAATCAGGACCGCCCGCGCGACCGTTGGCGGCTGCTGAATAGCACAGCCACCGCGCGGCGTCCGTTGTCGCGCGCTCGACAGAGGTGCATGGCGATGGAAGAGCCGCGTTCGCTCGGATGAGCAGTTCCGCCGGATTGCGCTCAATGGGTATGGCGGTGGTGCAGATCCGGATAGTGCGGATGCCGGTGGAGCAATCTGCCATGCCGGTGACGATGGACATGCGGCTCCGGCGGCGTGCCGGGTGCATGCGCATGCTGATGATGCGCGTCATGCACGTGAACGTGCTCGTGCTCCATCGGCTCATGCTCGTGCGCATGCTGATGCTGCTCGGTGAGGTGCAGCCACAGGCCGATGGCCATGAGAACTCCGCCGGCAATGAACGCGGTCGTCACCGGTTCGCCCAGCAGCAGGATCGCGGTGCCCGCCCCGATGAACGGCGCCAGCGCGTAATACGCGCCGGTCCGCGCCGTGCCGAGATGCCGCAATGCCAGCACGAACAATGTCAGCGAGACACCGTAGCTCAGGAAGCCGAGCAGTCCCGCCTGCGCCAGCACTGGACCGCTCGGCCAAGCGGCCCCCAGCAGCAGCGCAATCGCGACATTGGCGGCTCCCGCCACCAGTCCCTTCACCATCGCGATCTGCATCGGATCGGCCGCCGAGACCTTCCGGGTGAGGTTGTTGTCGATCGCCCAGGCGAGGCACGCCCCTGCGATCAGCACGGGTCCCCAGCTCGGCTCCAGACTCGCTCCACTCGGCCAGGACAGCACGATCGCGCCAGCAACGATCGCGACCGCGCCCATCATCAAGCGCCGATCGACATTCTCCTTGAACACCACCCATGCCATGACAAGGGTGAAGACGCTCTCGAGATTGAGCAGCAGGGAGGCGTCCGCCGCGGCGGTGCGCGCCAAGCCGAACAGCAGCAGCACCGGCCCGGCCACGCCGCCGGAGAGCACGGCCGCCGCCAGCCAGGGCAGATCGCGCCGGCTGAGCCCCGCTTCTTTCGAGCGCCAGAGCAGGCGCACGATCGCAAGGCCCACACCAGAACCGCAATAAAGCAGGCCGGCGAGCAGCCATGGCGACGCGCCGCCGAGCAGGTTTTTCGCGAACGGCGTGCTCACTCCGAACAAGGCCGCCGATAGCAGCGCGTAGACGATTCCAACCATCGGCGCAGTCTAGCCCAATCCGCGGCGCTGGGATGCGAAATCATCCCCGTGCCTCGGAGCGATTGCGCGCGATGCCACCGCGCGGCGATGCTGGAGAGCCGCGCGGTGGTCGCTGTCACGCGCCAGACTCAGGTGCGCGTGATGGAAAGGCCGCCGTCGACCAGGTGCGCGGTCCCGCTCACGAACGCGGAATCGTCGGACGCCAGATAGAGCACCGAGCGTGCGAGTTCTTCCGGCTTGCCGACGCGCTTCAGCGCGTGGAGATTGGTGAGCCAGGCCTGCTGTTCCGGCGTGTTGTTGACCTGCTGATACATCGGCGTGTCGACCGCACCTGGCAGGATCGCGTTCACGCGTACGCCCTGTGGACCGAACTCTGCGGCCAACGCTTGCGTCAATCCAATCAAGCCCGACTTGCTCGCAGCATAGGCGGCGACGCCTGGAAACGCGCTGGTATAGCCGACAAAGGTCGAGGTGAAGATGATGGAGCCGCCGCCCTGCTTCACCAATTCGGGGATCTGGTGCTTGGCGCCGAGGAACGCGCTCGTGAGGTTGATGGCGATGGCGCTGGTCCAGTCCTTCTCCTCGATGCCGGTGGTCGGCCCGGCTGGACCGATGGTGCCGGCGTTGTTGAAGGCGATGTCGAGGCGGCCGTACTGCTTCACCGCCGCGGCGACCAGGTCCTTGGCATATTGCTCGGACTGCACGTCGCCCGCCAAGGCGAGCGCCTCGCCGCCCTCCGCCCTGATTTCGCGCACCAGGGCCGCGAGCTCGGCTTCGCGCCTGGCGCCGATCACGACCTTGGCGCCTTCCTTGGCGAACAACTTGGCCGTCGCGCGGCCGATCCCCGAGCTGGCGCCGGTCACGATCGCGACTTTTCCGCTGAGCTTCGACATGGCATCCTCATTTCTGTAACGGTCGATACAGAACAGATAGGAGCCTTGCCAACCGCCGTCAAGTGAATTATGTATTAACCGACACAGAAATAGGAGACCGAATGGCCACCCGCGGCCGCCCGCGCAGCTTCGATCGCGACGAAGCCCTGGGCAACGCCATGAAAACATTCTGGAAACTGGGCTACGAGGGCGCCTCGATGGCAGCCCTGACCGAGGCCATGGGGATCAATTCGCCCAGCCTCTACGCCGCCTTCGGCTCCAAGGAAGATTTGTTCCGCGAGGCGGTCCGCCTCTATCTCGAGACCGAGGACAGCAAGGGCAAGGCGATCTTGGAAAGCGAGCCGACCGCGCGCGCCGCCATCCACGCCATGTTGAGGAACAGCGTCGCCAATCTCGCCCGCCCCGGCGCGCCGCATGGCTGTCTCCTGATCCTGGGCGACAGCAACGCCACGCCGGAGAATGACGGCGTGCGCCAATATCTCTGCCAGCGCCGGCGTGACGTCCAGTCTGGACTCGAAGCGCGGTTGAAGCGCGGCATCGCCGAGGGCGACGTGCCCGCCGGCGCCGACATCAAAGCGATGGCAGCCTTCTACATGACCGTGCTGCAGGGCCTGTCGCTGCGCGCCCGCGATGGCGCCGGGCGCGACGCGCTGGCCGACGTGGTCGAGTCGGCGATGGCGGCGTGGGACAGTTTGCTCATGGTGCGGCCATCGAAGCCTTCGCGTGGGAAAGCTGTCAGCGCAAAGGCGTGAAGCACTTCACAGCAGACGCCGCTGCGCTATCCTACATGTGCGGCATCGTCCTGAAGCATCGAAGCTCGGGCGACCCGGTCTTCACAGCGATTAGGTTCGGAGGACGCGCCATGTTGCCGTCGGACTCCTACCGCGACGTGCTTCTCGAGCACGCGCGCGGCCACCATTTCGTAACCAGCGCGTGGATCGTCGTGGCAGTGCTGGTGGCGCTGGTGATCATCTTCATCTGAGGCGATCGTGTCGCTGCGCGCAGGCCAGCGCGCAGCGCCGGTCAGTGCCGCGCACGGCCGGCATTTCGTTTCGCCGCTTCGGAGGATGCGTCCATCTGCGGCGCGAGCGCTTCGATGATGCGGCAATCCGCAATGGTGTCGCTGTGACATCGGCGGATGATCGCATCGAGCTCGTGCCGCAGCTTTTGGAGGGTCGCGATCCTCGCGTCGACATCCTCGAGATGCTTGCGCGCGATCACGTCGACCTCGGCGCAAGACCGGTCCTTCTGGTCTGACAGGCTCAACAGGTCGCGCACTTCCTCGATCGAGAAGCCGAGCTCACGCGATCGCCGGATGAATCCGAGACGCGCGAGATGAGAGGCGTCATAGCTGCGGTAGTTGGCGGCGGTGCGCGCCGGCGCCGGCAACAGCGCCACCCTTTCATAGTAGCGGATGGTCTCGACCTTCGTGCCCGTCGCCTTGGCCAGATCGCCGATGGAAAGCTGCAATACCATCGATTGCTCCTGTGGGAGATGGCAGTCCAGGACGATGGAGTCCTGCCCCGCCGCCTTGACCCTGTAGTTGCTACAGGGTGCATATAGGTAGCAGGTTGTGTGGGGCCAAGCTTGGTTGAAGGAACTGCATGTGACGGGATGCTGTGATGACGATCGGTGCGCGGGCGAGCGCCCTGGCAAGGCGCATACCGGCCCGGCCTGGCGAAAAGCGTTGTGGATCGCCCTTGTCGTCAATGCAGCGATGTTCGCCGCAGAGATCGTCGCGGGCGCCGCCGCCGGCTCCGCGTCCTTGCAGGCCGATGCGCTCGACTTCCTCGGCGATTCCGCAAACTACGCCATCAGCCTGGGCGTAGCCGGGCTTGGCCTCGGCTGGCGCGCCCGCGCTGCGCTGCTGAAGGGCTGGGCCCTGTTGGCCCTCGGCCTGTGGGTCATTGCGTCGACCGTCTGGCACGCTGTTGCCGGGACCCTGCCGGAAGCGGAATGGATGGGCGGCATCGGACTGCTCGCGCTGGCGGCGAATGCCGGCGTCGCCTTGATGCTCTATCGGTTCCGCACCGGTGATTCCAACATGCGCTCCGTCTGGATCTGTTCGCGCAATGACGCGATCGGGAACCTGGCCGTGATCGCGGCGGCGGCTGGCGTCTTCGGCACCGGTTCGGGCTGGCCGGACCTCGCGGTGGCGGCGATCATGGCATGCCTCGGGGTCAGCGGCGGTTGGCAGATCGTCCGCCATGCCCGCTCGGATCTGCATGCCGTCAAGTCGGTTGATCTCAGTCAACGTGCCGCTGCTTCCGGCGTGCGAGATTGATTGCGTTTTTTGGCGCGGCCGCCGGTCGCGGCTGCTGGATTGGGAGGTTACGAGATGCGACGGTTCATGGCACCCCTTGCAGTTGCCTTGCTCACTTTGTCCGCTGCTGCGACGCCGGGTGATGCGGCGGACGAGAACACGACCGTGAAGGTCGCCTTGCTCGACATGTCGAGTGTCATGCCCATGGGCATGATGGGCTACGGGATGATGGGCCCGGGCATGATGGGCCAAGGCCAGGGTTATTATGGGATGATGGGCCCCGGCATGATGGGTCAGGGCCAAGGCGGTTACGGCATGATGGGCCCCGGCATGATGGGTCAGGGCCAGGGCGGCTACGGCATGATGGGCGGCGGCATGATGATGGGCGGCGGCATGATGACGATTCGCGCCGACAAGAGCACCGTCAAGGCCGGCACGATTTCGTTCGACGTGACGAACTGGTCCCGTAGCATCCTGCACGAAATGCTCGTCGTGTCAGTGGACAATCCGGCCGCGCCGTTGCCGTACGATTATTCCCAAGGGCGCGTGGCGGAGGATCAGGTGAAGGTGCTGGGAGAGGCCGGGGACCTGGAGCCCAACACCTCCAAGACGCTGACCGTAGCGCTCGCCCCCGGATCCTATCTGCTCATCTGCAACGTGCCGGGCCATTATGCGGCCGGCATGACGGCGCCGTTCAGCGTCACCCCATAGAGGATCACGCACTGCGGCGAATGGAGGAGGGTCGGCTGGTTCGGGCGTCACGGTCTTGACGGCATTCTATTGCGAGCGCTCGCGCATTGCGGCGGCGACAACGGCGCCTGAAGCAAAGGTAAGCGCGCCAACGACGGCGATGGCCGCGGCGGCGCCGAACAGGTCGGTCATGATTCCGGCCCCGAGCGCGCCAACCGCATAGCCAAGGTCGCGCCAGAAGCGGTAGACGCTGAGCGAGCGGGCGCGCCACGCAGGATGGGAGGCGTCGGACACCGAAGCGATCAGCGTCGGATAGACCATGGCGGTCCCGATGCCGAGCAGCACAGCGGCGACGAGCCACCAGCCGAAATCGTGGGAGGCCGCCGTCAGGAACAGCCCACCCGCCTGCACCCACATACCCGCCACGATCAGGCCCTTGCGGCCCCAACGGTCGCTCAGCGGTCCGGTCACGGTCTGAAGCACGCCCCAGACCGCGGGATAGACCGCCTTGAGAATGCCGATCTTCTCAACGCCGAGGCCGAAGCCGGCGAAGAAGAGCGGGAAAATGCCCCAACTCATCCCGTCGTTCAGATTATTGACGAGCCCGGCTTGCGATGCCGCGAACAGATTGCGATCGCCAAAGGAAGTGCGGCTGAAAATCTGCCAGAACCCGAGCGTCTCCGGGGTCACCGCGTGACGGGAAACCTCCAAACCCACGTGATCTCGGGTTTCGCGCACCAGCAGGATCGAGAGGATGAGCCCGAGGGCCGCGTAGCCGATGCCGAGATAAATGGGTTCGGGCCGAAGGCCGTAGCGCTGGGCGATATAGCCGGTGAGAAAAGCGGTGAGACCGACGGAGAGATAGCCCGCGAACTCATTGAGGCCCACAGCCAGTCCACGCGACTTGGGCCCGACGAGATCCACTTTCATGATGACCGTCATCGACCAGGAGAAGCCCTGGTTGATGCCGAGCAGCGCGTTCGCTGCGACCACCCAGCTCCAGCTCGGCCCCCAGGCGATCATGAAGGGAACCGGCAGGCCGATCAGCCAACCCAGGATCAGCACGTGCCTGCGACCGTAGATATCGGCGAAATGTCCCGAAACGAGATTGGCAACGGCCTTGACGACGCCGAAGCTGACGATGAACGAGACGACAATGGTGGTTGAGGCGATCTTGAACTCTTCGGATCCAATCAGCGGGACAACCGTCCGTTCCATACCGACCATGCCGCCGACAAAGGCGTTGATAAGGACGAGCAGCGAAAATTGCCGCCAGTTCTCGCGCAGGCCGAGCCGGATGCCGGGTGAAGCAGCAGGACGTAATTTTGGCGGCACGATTGTCCCATTCGGGTAGTGGCGTCGAACGCCGACCGATCGGCAACTGCGCCAGATTGCGGACCGGCGCCCACGATGCAAGTCAACTCGCTTGGTTCGCTGTCATGCAATCGTTGTTGTCGACCGTGCCGGGATGGCTGTGCCGTTCAACGTCACATCACGAGGTACGGGCTTTCCCGCGACGCCGCATCACCCATCGCACTTTTCCAGCACGTCCTGGCTGATCGTGCCGTCGGCGACGAACGCCTTGACCGCGTCCAGCGCCTTACCGCAGGTCCAGTGCGCATCGCCCATCAGCATCGCCTTCGCCTTGCCGTCGCTGTCGATCAGCAGGCTGGTGGGCAGCGCGCTCACCTTCGCGATCTTGTCGATGGTGCGGTTGATGTCGACCAGCACCGGCAAGTTGCCGGCGCCGTGCGCCGCCAGGAATGGTTCGATCTTGCTGGGATCGCGCTCGTCGATCGCGATGGTCACGACCTGGAACCGGTCGCCGCCCAGCTCCTGCTGCAGCTTGCCGAGTGACGGCAGCTCCTCGATGCAGGGCGCACACCAGGTCGCCCACAGATTGACCAGCAGTTTCTTGCCGCGATAAGGCGCCATGTCGGCCGGTTGGCCTTTCCCGTCCACGGGCATGACCTGCGCGAAATCCGCGCCATGCATTTCGACGAACCGGGCCTCCGGTGCCGCGGGCGCCATGGTGGCCGCGCTCGGCATCGGCGCCGGCGTCCGCAGATAGAGCAACGAAACGGCCACCAAGCCAGCCAAGGCCACGATCAGAGCAATGACCAGGTACCGGGTACGGATCATCGGTGGCCGCTCCGCCCGCCTTCCCGGCCCGGCTTGACCCGGCGGCGGCGCTCCGTCACAAGTCGGGGCGCGGATCGCAACGGGTTGCGATCGGGGAAGCAAATGCGGGCGATGAACAAGAAACCCTCCAAACCGGCGAACATCAAGAATACGCAATCCGGCGCCAGCCAGATGTGGGGCGGCCGGTTCGCGGCCGGCCCGGCTGCAATCATGCAGCAGATTAACGCCTCGATCGACGTCGACAAGCGACTCTACAAGGAAGACATCGCCGGGTCTCTCGCCCATGCCGCGATGCTGGTGAAACAGGGCATCTTGACGCAGGCCGACGGCGATGCGATCGCCGACGGCTTGCAGCGCATCCGCAAGGAGATCGACCAGGGCAAGTTCGAGTTCCAGGCGGCGCTCGAAGACATCCATATGAATGTGGAGCAGCGCTTGCGGGAGCTGATCGGCGACGCCGCCGGCCGGCTGCACACCGCGCGCTCGCGCAACGACCAGGTCGCGACGGATTTCCGCTTGTGGGTGCGCACCGCCATCGACGAAACGAGCGCCGCGCTCAAGGATCTGATCCATGCGCTGCTCGACCGCGCGGAGGAACATGCCGCGACCGTGATGCCGGGCTATACCCATCTGCAGCCCGCACAGCCCGTCACCTTCGGCCATCACCTGATGGCCTATGTCGAGATGCTGGGGCGCGATCTCGGCCGCCTCGCCGATTGCCGCAAGCGCTTGAATGAGTGTCCGCTCGGTGCGGCCGCGCTCGCGGGCACGCCGTTCCCGATCGACCGCCGCGCAACCGCCAAGACGCTCGGCTTCGACCGGCCGACCGCCAACTCGATGGACAGCGTGTCGGCCAGGGATTTCGCGCTCGAATATCTCGCCGCGCTCTCCATCCTCGGTGCGCATCTCTCGCGCCTGGCGGAGGAGATCGTGATCTGGATGAGCGACGGCTTCCGCTTCATCGCCTTGAGCGACGCCTACACCACAGGCTCTTCCATCATGCCGCAAAAGCGCAACCCCGACGCCGCCGAACTAGTGCGCGGCAAGGTCGGCCAGGTGGTGGGCGCGCTGACCCAGCTCCTCATCATCGTGAAGGGGCTGCCGCTCAGCTACGGCAAGGATCTGCAGGACGACAAGGCGCCGACCTTCGCCGCCAGCGATGCGATGGCGCTCAGCATTGCCGCGATGGCCGGCATGGTGCGCGACATGAGCGTCAATGCCGATCGCATGCGAACGGCGACCGACGGCGGGTTTCTCACCGCCACCGACCTCGCCGACTGGCTGGTGCGCAAGCTCAACATGCCGTTCCGCAATGCCCATCACGTGACCGGAGAGCTGGTGCGCCTCGCCGAATCCAAGGGCTGCCGGCTGCAGGACCTGAAGCTCAAGGACATGCAAAAGGTGGAGCCGCGCATCGACGATGGGCTATTCTCCGTCCTCGGGGTCGACCAGTCGGTGGCGAGCCGCACCTCCTACGGCGGGACGGCGCCGGACACTGTGCGGCGCGCCATCAAAGACGCGCGGGAGCGGTTCAAATGACACGCAGGACGATGTTGGTGCGAATAATGCTGGCGGCGCTGCTGGGCGGGCTCGCTCTGTCGACCGCCGCTTGCGGCAAGAAGGGCGCGCCGGTCCTGCCGCCGGGTGAGACCGACCAGTTCCCGCAGAAATACCCCAAGAACGCCGATCCGCAGACGGGCGTGTTCAGCAGCTGAGGGCCGGCTTCCGCACATGACCCATTTCCCGTACGTCGACGGCGAACTGCACGTCGAACAGGTCGCGGTGCGGCGGATCGCCGAGCAGGTCGGCACGCCGTTCTATTGCTATTCGACCGCCCAGATCACCGACAATTACCGCGCCTACGAGAAGACCCTAGGCGCGCTCGGCGTCGGCATCTTCTATTCGCTGAAGGCCAATTCCAACCAGGCCGTCATCCGCACCCTGCAGACTCTCGGCGCCGGCGCCGACGTCGTTTCGGTGGGCGAGATGCATCGCGCGCTGAAAGCCGGTGTGCCCGCCGGCAGGATCGTGTTCGCCGGCGTCGGCAAGACCGAGCTGGAGATGGAAGAGGCGCTGAAGGCCGGCATCTACCAGTTCAATGTCGAGAGCTTCGGCGAGCTGGAGACGCTGAGCGCGGTCGCGTCGCGCATGGGCGTGGTGGCGCCGATCACCCTGCGCATCAATCCCGACGTCGATGCCAAGACCCATTCCAAGATCTCCACCGGCAGGGCTGAGAACAAGTTCGGCATCGACATCGACCACGCCGCGCAGTTCTACTCCGCCGCGGCGCGCATGAAGGGCATCCGCATCACCGGCCTCGCCCTCCATATCGGTTCGCAGCTCACCGACATCGCGCCCTACCGCACCGCCTTCGCCAAGATCGCCGAGCTGGCCCAGACCCTGCGCAAGGCCGGCCTCCCGGTGGAGCGCATCGACCTCGGCGGCGGCATCGGCATCGCCTATCGCGACGAGGCGACCATCGCGCTCAAGGATTATGCGGCGCTGGTGAACGAGCTGATCGTGCCGCTCGGCACCAAGATCGAGGTCGAGCCGGGGCGCAGCATCGTCGGCAATGCCGGCCTTCTGGTCTCCCGTGTCATCAACGTGAAGCAGGGCGTCAGTCGCAGATTTGTGATCGTCGATGCCGCGATGAACGACCTCATCCGGCCGACGCTCTACGAGGCCTATCACGGCATCATCCCGATCGCCCAGCCGGCCAACGACGCGCCGGTGGAGCGCTGCGACGTGGTCGGACCGATCTGCGAGACCGGCGACCGGTTCGCCGAGCAGCGGCCCCTGCCGCCGGTCAAACCCGGAGATTTGCTGGCTTTCACCACGGCCGGCGCCTATGGCGCGGTGATGTCCTCGACCTACAACACGCGCCTTCCGGTGGCCGAGGTCCTGGTCCAGGGCGACCGCTTCGACGTGGTGCGGCCGCGGCCATCTTATGACCACATTATTGACCTAGATAAGATTCCTGACTGGCTCGCGTAACCGCTCGTAATCGAACGGCTTGTCGGCTACATTGTTAACATATTTGGGCTAGGATCGGATCGGAAAGCCGGCGCTACCCATGCAAGACCCGAGGCCATCTCTGCGCTCCCGGGCCGCCCCCGACCTGATGGCGGCGCTCCCGGCGCGCGTACGGAGCTGGAGCTGGGCCGCCTGGGTGCTGATGTTCCTGGAGCAGACCGGCCGGTCCCTGGTGCCCGCCGTGGCGGTTGTCGCGGCCTTCGTCATCCTCGCTCTGTTCGACGTTTTCAGCATTCTGCCGCTCTGGCTGCATTGGAGCCTGCTGGCCCTGTTCGGCCTCGCCTTGTTCGGCGCCTTGTGGTTCGGCTTCCGGACCTGGCGCGCGCCCGGCCGCGGCGATGCGCTGCGCCGGCTGGAGGCCGACAGCGGCCTCGTCCACCGGCCGCTCACCCACCTGACCGACCGCCAGGCCAGCAACCTGGTCGATCCCTGGGCCACCGTCCTGTGGGCGCATTACCAGAAGAAGCTGCTCGCCGGCCTCGGCCAGCTGACCCTCAATCCGCCCAAGAGCGAGATCGCGCGCAAGGACCCGTTCGCCCTGCGCGGCCTCGCGGTTCTCCTGCTGGCGCTCGGGATCGGCATCGCCTGGGGGCAATCGGCCGACCGCCTGTGGGCCTCGGTCGCGCCGCAGCCGCGCGGCACGCCCGATCTGACCGGCATCACGGTCGAGGCCTGGATCACGCCGCCCGATTACACCCGCCTGGCGCCGATCGCGCTCAAGGCCGATTCCGCTGCCCCGCAGCCCGCGGCCGCCGACGAAAGCCCGATCGAGGTTCCGGTCGGCAGCAAGCTGCTGGTGCAGATCCAGGGCCTGTCGGCCGCCGCCAATCTCAACGCCAACAACGCCTCCAAGCCGATGGAGATGCTGGACAGCGATACCCAGCGCGCCGAGCTGGTGCTGAAGGAAGGCGAGCGCATCGGCATCGCCGGCGGCGGGCTCAATGTCGGCTGGCCGATCGCGCTGCGCCCGGACCTGCCGCCGACCGCCGCGTTGCAGGAGCCGACCGCGACCGAGCGCGGCGTGCTTCACGTGGTCTATGGCGGCAAGGACGATTTCGGCGTCAGCGAGATGCGCCTCTCCATCACCCAGGGCAACGAGACCGTCGACCTGCCGCTCACCATCCAGGGCGCCGACCCGCGCGAGGTGAAGGGCGCCAGCTATCAGGACCTGACCGCGCATCCCTGGGCCGGCCTGCAGGTGGAGCTGCGCGCCGTGGCGCGCGATGCGCTCGGCCAGATCGGTGCCTCGGCGCCGGTCGCGATGACCCTGCCGGAGCGCAAGTTCTATCACCCGGTCGCGCGCGCCATCATCGAGCAGCGCAAGCACCTCGCCAAGGACGGCAACGCCGCCTCCCTGCAGGTCGCGCGCCGCCTGGCGCAGCTGATGACCCAGCCCGACGCGTTCGACAACAACATCGCGACCTTCCTGGGGCTCGATTTCACGGTCAAGCGCCTGACCTCCAACCCGCTCGACAAGGAAGAGCTCGCCAATGTCCTGCAGCTGATGTGGGACACCGCGCTGGCGCTCGAGGATGGCGGCGTCAGCATGGCGATGCGCGAGCTGCGCCGCCTGCAGCACGAACTCGAGGACGCGTTGGCGCGCGGCGCGTCCGACGAGGAGATCGAGCGCCTGATGAACGAGCTGCAGCAGGCGATGAACGAATATCTGCGCCAGATGCAGCAGCAGCTTGCGGAAGCCATGCAGAAGGGCATGCAGATGCAGCAGCTCGATCCGAATTCGCTGCAGCTGTCGCAGCAGGATCTGAACGAGATGCTGAACCAGGCGCGGCGCATGGCGCAGAACGGCGCGCGCGAATCCGCGCAGCAGATGCTGCAGCAGCTGCAGAACATGCTGGAGAACCTGCAGATGGCGATGCCGATGCCGGGCCAGGGCAACGGCCAGGCGCAGCGCATGCTGAACGATCTCGGCAAGATCATGCAGCAGCAGCAGCAATTGCTGCAGGACACCTTCCGCCGGCAGCGCGGCCAGCAGCCGGGCGACCAGTCGGGTGAGGGCCAGCAGGGCACGGGCGAAGGCCAGGGCCAGATGCAGGGCGGCGGCAACGGCGCGGCGGCACAGGAAGCACTGCGCCAGCAATTGGGCGAGCTGATGCGCCGCTTCTCCAACGCGACCGGCGAGATCCCGCAGGGCCTGGGCCAGGCCGAGCAGTTCATGCGCGGCGCCACCGACGCCCTGCGCGGCGAAGAGCTCGACAGCGCCGCCCAGGCGCAGAACGACGCGCTCGAGCAGCTGCAGCAGGGCATGCAGCAGATGAACCAGATGATGCGCCAGCAGATGGGCGCCCAGCGCGGCCCGGGCCAGCGCGATCCGATGGATCCGTTTGGCCGCGCCTTGAGCGACGACGAGGGCCCGGGCGGCGATGCCTTCGCGCGCGAAGGCTCCGACGTGGTGCCGCTCAACCAGCAGCTCGACCGCAGCCGCCAGATCTTCGAAGAGCTCCGCCAGCGCCGCAACGAGACCGGCCGCCCCAAATACGAGCGCGACTACCTCGACCGCCTGCTCCGGCAGTTCTGAGTCAAATTTTTTCCAGTGAACTCCCCTTCTCCCCTCGCGGGAGAAGGATGCGGATCCTTAGCGAGGCGAAGCCGAGCTTAGGCGCAGCTGGATGAGGGGCCGCGCGGCGATCAGCAGCGCATGAGCGCGTGAGCGCTGAACATTTCATCGAAATGCTGACAATTGACAACCTTCAGCGATATTTCCGAATAGAGCTCAGGAGGCGATGACCCATGATAGTAGCCCAATATGCGATCCAACTGAGCACCGCATATAGGCACAAGATACCCACACTGCTTAGAACGCCAGCAGTCAGCACAATCCCTACGGTTTCCCAATCCGAAAAGAACCTTGCTACCGCCAGCAATTGCCACAGGCCGAAGCCGACCATCAGGCAAACCACAATTAGGTATGCTATGCTGATCGAGCGCAACGTATCCTTAACTGCTACGCCTTGCGGAAAATCTCGAAAGGCCCGCTCGACGTTCCATGCAACAAGATACAGCCCACCGATGACACCAAAAGGCGTACCGCAAAGCAAGCCACCCGCAATTACATCCATTCGCGGGTGGTCAGCTAGCCACATGGAAAAGATGAGCTGCATCACTGGCGCGCCAATTTTGTCCAGCTTGCCAATCAGACCAAATACCAAGAGGGGAAGGTCAATACCAACTGCCCTAGGTTGATGGTCGCCGATGTAGCCGACATAGCCAGCGTAAACTACGCACCACATAGCGCATGCAAGAAGGGTGGCTACGCCCAATGAAGGTAGAGCCAGGACAAATCTGATTGCAGAAGACATGCCATCTCCCTGCCGTCCTTCGTACGCTGCCATCGTTTCCCCCGATAGACGCTAGCAACCATCCATGCTGTGCAATGGGACAAGTGGGGTCAGCGTCGATTTGACCCCATAACACGCGCCGGTCACTGCCCCCGCCTATAGAAAACCACCGCCCCACTCGGCGCCAGCTGCTCCAGCAGATCGAAGTCGCGCACGTTGCGTGTCAGGATCGCGGCGCCGACCTTACGGGCCTGGAGATAGAGCAGGCTGTCGTTCAGCAGCTTGCGCTCCTGCCCCCGGCCCGGCGCAATGCCGCCGAGCCGGAGCGCCTTGCCCGCCAGCATCCCCGCCTTGCCCCAAGTGTCGACATCCGGCGCGAACAACCGATGGCGCGGTATGTCCTCATCGATCGTGCCGGCGATCGCCGCCAGGGCCGCCTTGGTAGATCGATGGGCGGGATCGAGCCGCCCGAAGGCGTGGGTCAGCTCCGCCAGGCAGACGGCGGAATGGAAGACGCTACGGTAGCGCAGCAGATCGTCGACCACCGCCGGCGACGTGCCCTGGAGCGTGTCGATATAGACCATGGTGTCGAGCAGCAGCGGCCCGCCGGCCTTCGGCTCGTTGGCCGCCCAGCGCAACGCGCCCGCGGCGCGCGCCTTGAGGGCGCGGCGTGCCTGCTGCGGCTTGAGTGCCCGCTCCGACCGCTTGAGATCAAAACTCAAGGTCGAGGTCCGGATCGACCGCACCCTTGCGCTTCAGGAACTTCTCGCCGAAATCGTCGGCCAGCGCCAGGTTCGAGAGCGCGAGTTCGAGAAGCTCGGTATCCGTGCTGACGCCGGCGCGCTTCTTCGCCGCCTTGACCAGCGCCGTGGACACCCGTCCCCGGATCACCGCGTCCTTGGGTCCACCGACAAGACCCGCACTGCGCGCCTCGCTCATGATGAGATCGGCGCGGCTGCGCTGGATCGTGGCGGCGATGGTCTTGGCACCAGTAGGGTGCACCGCTTTTCCTCGCCGCGATTTGACTTGAGACATTGTAGGCCGTCCCCGTGCTACAAAACGCGCAAAGCGTAGCACGAGATATTTCGCGACGTCACGCTTGATTGCTGGAAGCCGGCGCCGGTGCGCCCCTACGCGATCCCGCGCGCCTGCAGTGCGTCTTCGACCACGGCGCAGATCTCTTTCAGCGAGAACGGCTTCGAGACCACGCGGTCGATCAGCGCGTCGAGGTTGTGCGCGCGCTGGCGCTCGGCGGCGAAGCCGGTCATTAGCACGACGGGGAGAGCGGGCCGGTCCTTGGTCGCCTTCAGGGCGAGCGCGATGCCGTCCATGCCGGGCATCACGATGTCGGTCAGCAGCAGATCGTACGCGGCCTCTTCGAGCGCCGCGAGCGCGGAGCCGCCGTCGCCCACCGCCGTCACGTTGTGGCCGTGATAGGCGAGCGCGCGCCTGACGAATTCGCGCACCGCTTCGTCGTCTTCCGCCAGCAGGATTGCTGCCACAGAGTCACCGCTTGTTTGGCCGGCGCTGTCCGGGTTGTCCCCACATTCCGGCTGCCGGTCTAGCCCATCGATCATTCTGGCTCAACTCGTCCTTGGGTCGGGGCAGAGATTGCCCAGTCAACACCGCATCGCACCCAGGATAGTCGGGCCGCACTTAACA
Organism: Dongiaceae bacterium; assembly: GCA_041398065.1. Lineage (GTDB taxonomy): Bacteria > Pseudomonadota > Alphaproteobacteria > Dongiales > Dongiaceae > Dongia_A. The sequence goes on from JAWKVL010000037.1 coordinate 21,165, forward strand.
ATTGGTGAGGGGGCGTTTCAGCCCGATTCCGCCCAGTTGATGTCGAAGCGCGGCGCGGACGGCGGCCAATTTTCGAAAGATTTAAGGAATTTTATATTCTGCCCGGGTTCGATCTTGGTCTCCTGCAGGCGGAACTTGATCGGCTCCATCTGGCTGCCCGCGCCGTCGACCGGCGTCACCATCAGCGCCGGCAGGACCATCGGATATTCCGACTTGTTGAACACCGTGCCCCACAGCTTGAACACTTTCTCGCCGGCCTCAGCGCCGGGTTCGAGCTTCCAATCATCGACCGAGATGTCGAGCGACGCGGAGGGATCGTCGGTCGACATGCCGAACAGCGAATAGATCACGTCGGCGCCCGGGACCGACCGCGCGATCACGTGGCGGAACACATAGCCCGCCACCAGCAATCCGATGACGAGACCGGCAATCAGGATCAGCCCGAGATGCGAGTTGCGCTTGGCCGGCCGCATCGGCCGCATGCGCGGCGGCACGGTGATCGGACCCGTGGCCGATCCGGGCCCCACGCGGCGCGCCATGCGCGCGATCGGATTCTCCGCGCCCGCGTCGCGCACCGTGTAGTCGTCGCCGCGCGCGCCGGTCACCTGCTCGGCGATCGCCGCCAGCGATTGCGCCATTTCCGCTGCTGTCTCGGGCGGCGACGGCGGATGGTCCTCGGCCTCCTCCGGCGGCAGTGGCTCCTGGGGCGGCTGCGGCGCCGGCGGGAGCGGTTCCGGAATGGACGGCACGGCAGGCGGTTCGGGGGGCGGCGCGGGCGGCAAGGCGGCCGCTTCGACCGCAGGCGCGCCCTCCGCATCCCCCGGCATCTGCCGCCAGCGGTGGTCGCACTTGGCGCAGCGCACATTGCGCCCGGCGGGCAGCAACTTGGCCGGATCCAGGTTGAACCGGGCTCCGCAGGACGGGCAGGCGATGATCACGCTCTTAAGAGTCCCCTGTAAGCGCTTCTAAAAGGTTATAGTTCTCGCATGTCCGGGCCGGCAAGCCTGGACCTGAGAACTGGACCTAGTCGGGCGCCGCGTGCAATTCTGCCCCGCCTGAGGGCGACTCGGGCAGTCGGGTTAGGGGCCTGGATACGTGGTTTTGTTCGACGGCGTCGCCGTGCGATATGGCGCTGGGCCGGAAGTCTTGCGCGGCATCTCCTTCACCCTGGCGCCGGGCTCGTTCCACTTCCTGGTGGGGCCGAGCGGCGCCGGCAAATCTTCGCTGCTGAAGCTGATCTATCTCGGGCTCCGACCGGCCGCCGGCCGGGTCGAGCTGTTCGGGCGCGACGTCTCGGTCCTGCGGCGCGCCGATTACCCCGCCATGCGGCGCCGGATCGGGGTGGTATTCCAGGATTTCCGCCTGATCGACCATCTGTCCGCCATGGACAATGTGGCCCTGCCCCTGCGGATCGCCGGCGTGCGGGAGAGCGACATCAAGCGCCACGTGCCGGAGTTGCTGGCCTGGGTCGGCCTCAAGCACCATCTCGACGCCCTGCCCGCCACCCTCTCGGGCGGCCAGCAGCAGCGCGTGGCGATCGCGCGCGCCGTCATTTCCCGCCCCAGCCTGCTCCTGGCCGACGAGCCGACCGGCAATGTCGACGACCAGATCGGCGTGCGCCTGATGTATTTGTTCGAAGAACTGAACAAGATGGGGACGACCGTGGTCATCGCCACCCACAATGAGGGGCTGGTCGGCCGCTTTACCCATCGCCAGCTGCGCATCATGGGCGGCACGGTGCGCCTGGTCGATCCCAACGCCGGCGCCGCGCCGGACGTGGCGGCGCCCGATGCGTCTTCGCCTGGGGCATCTGCGCCCGCGGAGCCGGCGGCTGAAGATCCGGCGCAGCAGGCATCCGCGCCCGAAGCGCCGGCCGCCGAATCCCAGGCGCGGCACCACCACGAGAGCGCCTGAGCCATGCTGCGCTTCCGCACCGACCTGCCGCTCGATCGCGATTCGACCGCGCGCTTCCTGCCGTGGATCATCGGCTTCATGGTCTATATCGCGATCATCGCGGCCACCGTCGCGCTGGTGGTGGAGCATGTGTCGCAGCGCTGGCAGCGCGATCTGCGCGGCCAGATGACGGTGGAGCTGCCCGCCGTCGTCGGCGAAGATTCCGGCCAGCGCAAGCAGCGCGTCGATGACGCGGTGGAGGAGATCACCGACACCAACGGCATCATCGGCACGCGCCTGCTCGACCAGTCGGAGGTGAAACGCCTGCTGCAGCCCTGGCTGGGCGACGAGACCGATCAGCTCGGCGTCACGCTGCCCGACCTGGTCGCGGTGTCGGTGGCGCCCGACATCCATCCGAATCTGTCGGAGCTGGCGGCGCGCCTGCAAGCGGCATCGCCCGGCGCGGTGATCGACGACCACGCCACCTTCAACGCCAGCGCCTTGAACTTCCTCAAGACCATCGAGGCGATGGCGGTCAGCGTGCTGGCGCTGGTGCTGGCGGCGACCGCCGGCGTCGTCGCGTTCGTCGCGCGCGCCGGGCTTTCGATCCATCGCCGCATCGTGGAGATCGTGCATCTGGTGGGCGCGCACGATTCCTACGTCGCGCGCCAGTTCCAGGCCCAGGCTTTCCGCTACGGCTTCTTCGGCGCCTTCATCGGCACGCTGCTGGCGGCCGCCACGCTGCTCGCGGCCGCGGTGTTCGCGGTGCGCAATGCCGCCCCGATCAGCGCCGCGATCAAGGCGTTCGAGCTGTGGATGATCTGGCCCCTCGCCTTGATCCCGCTCGCCGCCATCCTCATCGCCATGATCACCGTCCGCATCGCAGTCACCACCGCGCTGCGGCGGATGGCGTATTGAAGCGCTGCCATTTCTTTCCCCTTACGAAGTGCTCCCTCCCCCAAGCTGGGGGAGGGTCGGGGTGGGGGTTGTCCTCTCTGCCGCACGCTTGCGCCAAGCTGAAGCATCGCCCCCACCTAACCTCCCCCGGCTCGGGGGAGGAACATTCAACAGAGTTGGTGCGCGGCCTCCGACGCATGACACCGCCGCCCTCCTCTGCTAAGACCCATCGCCCATGAGAAGTGCGCGAATCACTTTCAAAGATCAGCCGCCGGGATTGGGGCGGCGGCTGGTGCATTGGCTGCTGCTGCTGATCGTGGTGTGGCTCGGCGGCTTCCTCGCTTTCGCCGCCGCGATCCCGCCCAAGGTGGCGGAGCCCGACCGGCCGGTCGATGCGATCGTGGTGCTGACCGGCGGCGACGTGCGGCTGGCGGAAGGTTTCGCGCTGTTCGACCGCGGCATCGCCAAGAAGATGCTGATCACCGGCGTCTCCAGCGGGGTCGACATGCCGACGCTGCTGAAGACCCTGAACGGCAATCCGCAGCCCAGCCAGGCCGTGCTCGATTGCTGCGTCACGCTCGGCTACGACGCGCGCTCCACCCAGGGCAATGCGCGCGAGACCCTGAAATGGCTGGGCGAGAACGGCTTCACCTCGATCCGCCTCGTCACCGCCAACTATCACATGAACCGCAGCCTGCTGGAATTCCGCCGCGTGATGTCGGGCATCGACATCGTGCCCAATCCGGTGTTCCCGCGCCAGATGCAGGACCCGTACTGGTTCGCGCGGCCCGGCACGGTCTTCCTGATGTTCAACGAGTACCACAAATATCTCGCCGCCCTCGGCCGCGCAAAGATCTCCGATCTCGGCGACGCGATCGCCAGCCTCAGCAACCGCATCGGCGCGATGGCCGGGCTGTGATGCAACCTGCATCGACCTTCGCATGAAGAATGCCGAAACACGCACCCCACTCCGTCATGGTCGGGCTTGGTCCGTCGGCGCAGGCCGACATTTGTCGGCGGCCCATCGACGAGTTTCGTCGGGCAGTGCGCGGACGTGGCGAGCAAACTCGTGGATGGTCGTGCCAAGCACGACCATGACGAACTAGGGAGCGGGCCGAACAATCATGCCCCTCCTCCGCTCCATCCTCTTCAACCTCTCCTACCTGCTGTGGTCGGCGTTCATGCACATCGTCTGCCTGCCGCTGCTGCTGGCGCCGGCGTCGTGGGTGTGGAAAGCGGGGCACATCTGGATCGACGGCACGCTGTTCCTGCTGCGCCTGTTCTGCGGGTTGGGGCACCGCGAGCTCGGAACCGAGCATCTGCCGCACGGTCCCGCCATCATCGCCGCCAAGCATCAATCGGCGTGGGAGACGCTGTTCCTCTCGCGCCGGCTGGGCCATCCGGCCTTTGTCCTCAAGCGCGAGCTGCTGATGATCCCGCTGTTCGGCTGGTTCATCCGCAAGGTCGGCATGATCGCGGTCGATCGCGCCGGCAAGGCGGCCGCCCTCAAGAAGATGGTGAAGGACGCCAACGCGGCCTTCGCCGAAGGCCGGCAGATCATCATCTTCCCCGAAGGCACGCGCGTCGCGCCCGGCGCGCACCGGCCCTATCAGCCCGGCATCGCCGCGCTCTACGGCCAGCTCAATGTCCCGGTGGTGCCGGTTGCGCTCAATTCCGGCCTCTACTGGGGCCGCAAGGCGTGGGTCAAGAAGCCCGGCCGGATCGCGATCGAATACCTTCCGCCGATCCCGCCCGGCCTCGACCGCAAGGCCTTCATGGCGGAGCTTGAGCGCCGCCTCGAACCCGCCGCCAAGAAACTGCTCACGGTCTCGCCATGACCGGCACGCCGGACACCGCTGGAGTCATCATCCACCCGCCGATTGCGTGGGGGCTCGCGATCGTCGCCGGCCTTGCGCTTGGCTGGCTGCTGCCCTTGCCGTTCCTGCCGGCCGGCCTGCCCGGAGGCTGGATCGGCGCGATCGTGTTCGTGCTCGCGCTGGTGCTCGGCATCTGGGCGGTCGCGACCATGACCAGGGCCGGCTCGAACGTGCCCACCAACCGCCCGACCACCACCATCGTCGAGCGCGGACCGTACCGCTTCACGCGCAACCCGATCTATCTCGGCATGTTCCTCGGCCTGGTCGGGCTGGCGGTCGGGTTCGACGATCTCTGGCTGCTGATCGCGCTGGTGCCGTTCGCGCTCGTCATCCGCTACGGCGTCGTTGCGCGCGAGGAAGCCTATCTCGAGCGCAAGTTCGGCGACGTCTATCGCACCTACCGCACGCGCGTCCGGCGCTGGCTGTAGCCGCTGCCCTACTCCTGCCAGACCACATTCGCGCGCAGCCAGTCAGCGAACACGGCCTCTTCGATTTCGCCCGCGGCGAGCCGCAGCATCGTGAGTACGCAGCTTTCGTCGTTCGCGGTCAGTGTCATGCCATTGAGATCGAGAAACAGTTCCGCTGCGACAAAGGCGGTGCGCTTGTTGCCATCGATGAACGGATGATTGCGCGCGATGCCGAATGCATAGGCGGCTGCCAGCGTCGTGAGGTCCATCGTTTCATCGTACGCAAAGCGATTCCGCGGACGCGCCAGCGCCGACTCGAGCAAGCCATCGTCGCGCACGCCCACGCCGCCGCCATGCTCCGCCAGCTGCTCGTCATGGATCGCCAGGATCAGCGCCTTGGAGAGCCACGCGGGCTCCTTCACTTGGCGAGCTCGCGCAACACGTTGCGGCGCTTTTTCATGATCTTGCGTGCCGCCTCCATCTGGGTTTCGAACTCGGGGTCGTATGGCGCGACCCGGTAGCCGTCCGCCGTCTCGATCCCGAACACCTCGTCGCCTTTCGCGACTTTCAGCTTGTTGACGGCTTCTTTCGGCAGCATCAGGCAGAGCGAGTTGCCGACCTGCGCGACCTTGAACTTCACCATGGAAGCGGCTCCTCGTTATAACAATTGTTATAACATAGGACGAACGCGCCCTGCTGTCGATAACTGCCTCGCGTTCGCTCTATCCAATGCACCGCGTTCGAGTTCTCCACAGATGGCGCCGAAACGTTCTCATGCGTTCTGTGGATAACGTGGATAACTTTGTTTTCATAATGTTCCCCAATAGTTTAATGGGACCCATCTGGGGATAAGTTCGCCTGAACCTTGTTGAACAAAGTGCGAACATCCGGGTGGCGCACCCTGGCTGGTTTTGCTAGTCTCTTCGCCCCGCGATGGTTAAGGGCGGGGTTCGGGGCCATATTCAAGGTTTGGGGCTGAGGAATTAGGGCGATGGCGCAGGTAGCCGCGATCTCGCAGCAGATCTGGGACATGAAATACCGGCTCAAGGGGCCGGACGGCGCGCCGCTCGACAAGACGATCGAGGACAGCTGGCGCCGGGTCGCGGCCGCGCTCGCCGAGGCGGAGGATCCCAGCACCCAGGCGCAATGGGCGGAGGCGTTCTACGAGGCGCTCTCCGGCTTCAAGTATCTGCCGGCCGGCCGCATCCTGGCCGGCGCCGGCTCCAAGCGCAGCGTCACTTTGTTCAACTGCTTCGTCATGGGGGTCATCCCCGACGACATGAGCGGCATCTTCGAGCATCTGAGGGAAGCCGCCCTCACCATGCAGCAGGGCGGCGGCATCGGTTACGATTTCTTCCACCCTCCGTCCCAAGGGCGCTGCCGGTGAAGGGCGTCGGCGCCGACGCCTCCCGGCCCGCTCTCCTTCAGCGGATGTGTGACGCGATGTGCCGCACCATCATGTCGGCCGGCCACCGCCGCGGCGCGATGATGGCGACCATGCGCTGCACCATCCGGACATCGAGGCCTTCATCGAAGCCAAGCAGCAGCCGGGCCGCCTGCGCATGTTCAACCTCTCCGTCCTGGTCACCGACGCCTTCTGGCAGGCGGTGAAGGAGGACGGGCCGTGGGAGCTGAAGTTCAGCGGCGTTCACCTACCGCGTGGTGCGCGCGCGAGCTGTGGGACAGCGATCATGCGCTCGACCTACGCCGCGGCCGAGCCGGGCGTCATCTTCATCGACCGCATCAACCGCTCGAACAACCTCGCCTATTGCGAGACCATCCAGGCCACCAATCCGGTGCGGCGAGCAGCCCTTGCCGCCCTATGGCGCATGCCTGCTGGGCTCGATCAACTTCACCACTTTGATCCGCGAGCCCTTCACCGCCAACGCGCATCTCGACATCGAGGAGCTGCAGCGCCTGGTCGCGGTCGCCGTCCGCATGATGGACAACGTGATCGACGTGTCGAACTTCCCGCTGCCGATGCAGACCCACGAGGCGCGCTCCAAGCGCCGCACGGGCCTGGTGTCACCGGCTTGCCGACGCGCTCATCATGAGCGAGGCGCAGCACGGCAGCGCTCGGTCGAGCTGACCGACCAGTGGATGCGCGCGCTGACCAGGGCCGCCTATCTCGCCTCGGTCGAGCTTGCCAAGGAGAAGGGCGCCTCCCGCTCTATGAGCGCGACGCCTATCTCAACAGCGCGTTCGTCAAGTCGCTCGACCTCGATGTGCAGGACGCGATCACCGCGCACGGCATCCGCAACGCGCTCGTCACCTCGATCGCGCCGACCGGCACCATCTCGCTCTTCGCCGACAACGTCTCCTCGGGGCTGGAGCCGGTCTTCAGCTTCAAGTATACCCGCAACGTCCTGATGCCCGACGGCACGCGCCAGGCGGAGGAGGTGAGCGACTACGCCTATCGCCTGTTCCATCGCCTGAGGGGCGAGGATGCGCCGCTGCCCGATTATTTCGTCGATGCGCAGACGCTCTCGCCGCAGGATCACGTGTTGATGCAGGCGACGGTGCAGAAGCACATCGATTCCTCGATCTCCAAGACCATCAACTGCCCGGCCGACCTGTCGTTCGACGCCTTCAAGGACGTCTACATGATGGCGTTCGAGACCGGGTGCAAAGGCTGCACCACCTATCGCCCGAACGAGGTGACGGGCGCCGTGCTCGAGGTGAGGCCGGACAAGGAGAAGGCGCGCCAGCCGGAGCTGCCGCTCGCCTACAAGCCGGCCGCGACCAAGCCGCAGGACATCTACGAGGCCGGCGCCGTAGTCTACATCACCCAGCCGCTCGACCGGCCCGAGGCGCTGCCCGGCCAGACCTACAAGGTGCGCTGGCCGGAGAGCGACCACGCCATCTACATCACGCTCAACGACATCATCCAGGACGGCCGCCGCCGCCCGTTCGAGATCTTCATCAACTCCAAGAACATGGAGCACTACGCGTGGACCGTCGGCCTCACGCGCATGATCTCGGCGGTGTTCCGCCGCGGCGGCGACGTCTCGTTCGTGGTCGAGGAATTGAAGGCCGTGTTCGACCCGCGCGGCGGCTCCTGGGTCGACGGCAAATACGTGCCCTCGCTATTGGCCGCGATCGGCGACGTGATCGAGCGCCACATGATCGCCATCGGTTTCTTGCCGGACCCGCGCAAGGAGCGCGAAGAGCTCGAACGCATGGCCGCCAGAAAGGTCGCCAACCTCGCCGACGGCCTCGGCAACGGCGACGCCGGCGGCAGGCGCTTGCCGCACTGCCCGAAATGCGGCTCGCCGTCACTCATCAGGCAAGAAGGCTGCGACCTCTGCACCAGCTGCGGCTACAGCAAGTGCGGGTGACCATCTAACTCCCCCTTCCCCCTCGCGGGGGAAGAATGCGCAGGCTTAGCGAGCGACAGCGAGCTTAGCCGAAGCTGGATGAGGGGGCCGCGCCGCCAAGCGCGCAGCGCGCGAGCGCTCTTAGGAGCGGAAGGTCGGTGGCGCAGTCTGTGCGCTCACTTGTGTCTCGTACAAGCAGAGGAGGCCGTCTATGGATGAGTTGCAATTCGAGTATGCTGGCATATGCCACTCAGCAGTCGGTGCTCTCGTGGGATTCAAGCTGAGAAGGCGCGACAGGGGCGAATTCATCGTAATTCTTACCCCGCATGATGCCGAGCGGCTTTGCAGCGACTTGAGCGTACAGGTCCGCATTGCAAGAGGTCCGTCCCAATGACCAAGTATCTTGGCAACGCGAACTGCACGACCAGGATAGGCGTTGTGGAAATAGGGTCGGAGCGGAATTGTTCCTAGACTACACAGGCGCTGCGATGGGATGGGTCAGGCTCGAAATACCAGAAGACAACGAAGCAGCCGCGCTCGCGCGTGACTATGCCAAGAAAGCTCGGTTTCTTGTTGACGAAGGACTTGGCCAGACGGTTGCCGAAGTGATCAAGGACTTGGGCTGGAATACGGTATATGCGAAGGAGGTCGGTCTTGGAGGCCATTCCGATGAAGAAATATTCGCATATGCTTGGCAGGAAAAGAGAACAATCCTCACCCACGATAAAGATTTTTGGGATGATCAACGCTTCCCATTTCACCGCAGCCCCGGTCTTGTCATCTTGCCAGACGTTGACCAATCGCTACTGGAATTGGCGATAGCAAATACCCTTAACCTATTGGGTACCATGGCCAGGCTGTATTTCGGCAGCAAAGTGAAGATGGCTTCGGATGGCTCTTTTGTAATCAGAGCGTTTGATAAGGCGGCTGGACGTCACACGATTGACCGCTATCGCTTCACTAGGCACGGCGCCGAGCAATGGGTTGACGACTAGGCCCAGCGGACGAAAGAAGAGAGTGATAGGAGAAACAAGGGCGGAGCGAATTTGCCGCGCGATGTCTTGCGTGGGCTTACGGCTATTTCCCTCCGTCCAGCTGATGCCACGCTTCGAGGTATCGCCGCCACTTCTCCGCGTAGCCTCGCCCTATGTTCTTGGCTGTCGGAATGCCTGACAGGATCATTCCGCGATGCCGGAAGGTTTCGCGCCGGGCACGTTCCGCCGCCGTTGGGGCTTGTGCCACCCAGTGCGCCTGACACTTGCGAATCTCGCGATCGACAATGTGCGTCGGCACGAGATAGATATCGGCGTCGCGGATCGATCCATTCTTGACTGTGACGATAGCGACATAGTCGCCGGACTTCCGCATCTGCGGGAAGATCGTGCCGTCACGCTTGGTCGACCATTGCAGATGCGTTGATGCGCTCGTCTTCACGCGGATCAGCGAATGCCTGTTGCCCGCGACGACAGAGACATCAAACGCGGTATTGCCGCGATCCGCCCAGAACGCCTGATAACCGCGCGCCAGCAGTTCGGCCATGACCAGGTGCTCACCTGCGTTTCCAAGGGCCGTCGTGTCCCGCCTCTGGGCCATGACAGGAAGTGGTGAAGGAAGTGGGATCAGAGTCGATCTATCTCGTTGCATGCGGCTTGACCTCCTTCTTCACCCGCGCCGCCAGTGCGATCTCCGCGCATTCCAGATCGTAGTGCGCCTGCAAATTGACCCACGATTGCGCGTCGGTCCCAAAGAATCGCGCCAGCCGCAGCGCCAGCTCGGCGTTGATCGGCCGCTTGCCGTGCACCACGTCATGGATGCGCGAGGCCGGCACCTTGATCGACTTCGCCAGCCGGTACTGGGTGATGCCCATCGGCTTCATGAAGTCCTCGAGAAGCACTTCACCCGGCTGCACCGGACCAATTTGGGGCATCTTCCTGTCTCTTGTTGAGCTGAGGTGCGGGTCTCAATAAGATGAACCGACATGCCAAAGAAACGCAACCATGAAGAGACGCGCGGAACGAGCGGCCGAAAGGTTCGTGGCGCCGGCAGCTACACGCGCGCCAAGAAGACGCGGATATTGCCGCGATCCGAGAGTTGGGCGTGGCTCGATGCACTATCCGGACCTTTAGATCCCGACATGGTCGAGGCGGCGCTGGAACAGCCAACGCAGCAAGACCGCCCCGATCTCGACAAGTTGTTCCCGACGTAGTACGCCTCCAGCCCATCTGCCCGATGCGCTCTCGCGAAGCTCACCGCGCCAACTCCGTCGCCACATAGATCGCGCATCCCACCGCCGCGCCCACCAGCGTGCCGTTGACGCGGATGAACTGCAGGTCCTTGCCGACCGCCAGCTCGACGCGGTCGACGATGGTGCCGGCTTCCCAGCTCTTCACCACGTCGGCGACGAAGCGGCCGATGTCCTTGCGGAACGGCACGACCAGCGCCATGACCGTCTCCTCGAAGCGCTCGTCCATGCTGGCCTGCACCGCGGCATCCTCGGCGATCGCCGCGCCGACCCGGCGCAGGATGCCCGACAGCGCCTGGCGAAGGCGCGAGCCGGGCGCCGCCAGCTCCTGTTCGATGGTGCCGCGCGTGCTCTGCCACAGGCTCGCCAGGTACTCCGCGACCTCGGGCGAGGCGAGCACGCGGTCGCGCAGCGCGTTCACCCTGGCGGCGTAGTCCGGGTTGCCGCGCAAATCGGCGACCAGCCGCGCGACCGCATCGTCGAACGTCGCGCGCGCCGCGTGATCGCGCGCCTTCAGCTCGCCCATGTAGCCGACGATGCCCTCGGTGATCGCCGCCGCCATCCTGCGGTCGACGCGCTTCGGCACCCACCAGCGGCTGCGCTGCTCGACGATCTCCAGGATCTGGTCCGCGCTCGCGGCGACATGGCGGCGCACCGCATCCAGCAGATGATCGAGCACCTGCTGGTGCGCGCCGTTCTGCCGCAGGACGTCCAGCAGCGTCGCCAGCGCCGGCGCAAGCTCGACCTTGCGCAGCTCGCGGCGCAGCATCACCTGCGCGAAGCGCTGCAGGTTGGCATCGTTCAGCGAGCGCAGCACCAGCGCCGCGATCAGGAGGAGACGGTCGCTCGCCAGGTCGGCGTTGCGGCCGTCCGCCAGCCACAGGCCGAGGCGGCGGCTGATGCCCGCGCTGCGCAGGCGCGCGCCCACCAGCTCCGGCTCCAGGAAATGCCGCTCGATGAAAGTGCCGAGGCCGGTGCCGATACGGTCCTTGCTGGCCGGGATCACCGCGGTGTGCGGGATCGGCAGCCCCAGCGGCCGACGGAACAGCGCCGTGACCGCGAACCAGTCGGCCAGCCCGCCGACCATGGCGGCCTCGGCGCCGGCCTTGACCAGGCCGATCCAGAAGCCGGTCTCGCCCGACCAGGTGATCGCGACATAGACCAGGCCCATCGCGCCCAGCAGCGCGGTCGCAAAGGCGCGGTGACGCGCCAGCGCTTGGCGCTGCGCCAGCGCGTCCGTCATCTCCGATGTGATGGCCACGTCCAACTCCGCTGTCACAAGAATCGACAGCGATCTTGGTACACCGCACGCTTGCAGGCAAACAGGCTCGCTCGTGGAAAGCCCCGCTAGCGGGATCAGTCGCGCATCAAGGCCGCTCGCCGCTTTTCGGGGCAAGCTGTAGCCCCAGCCTGCGCCGCTGGTGCTCGCCGATCGCGAGACGCACGGCGTGGCGCGACCGGGCGCAGCGCGCGAAGCGCTGACGCGATCGCCGAACGTGCGCCGCCGCGCTGGATCGCGGCGCGCGCGGCCGCAAGATGAACCGCAGGTGAATCGCAGATGAACCGCAGATGAGCGAGGCACGCGCATCGCCGTGTCAAAAGTATAGCGGCACGGCTTACGTGCTCCCGGCCACGTCATGCCGGTTGATTTCCCCAACACCCGCCTTACGGTTTTGCCATTCGGGGATCAGCAAGGGGGCATGCCATGTCAGCGAATCCTGTTCTGTCCGAAATCGCGCCTGTCGATGAATTGCAGAGTCCAGAGCGGCTCGCCGCAGTGGATGCCGGCGGCTTGCAGGCTCTGGCCGATCTGCATGAGACGCCTGCTGACGTGGAGCCTGCGCCGCTCGCGATGCCCGGCGCCGACGATGCGTTCCCCTCTCTCCATCTCGCGCAGGAAGCGGCGCTCGATCCTGCACTTTGGCCGCCCGTCGATCCGGCCGAGACGCTGCTGGTGGCGCTCGACGAGGGCCCGTTGCTCGATCCCCTGCTGGATCCGGCGGGCGACCCGCAGCTCGATCCGCGGTTCGATCCGGCGTTGCTGCTGCCGGATGGCGCCAATCCGTTCGCCGTCGAGCTCGCGTACGATTCAATCCCCGTCGAATGGCGCCACCTGGGCGCGGACGCGCAGCTGCATGCGGCTGCGACGCATCATTCCGAAGCGTTCGGCGCACTGTCTGGCACCGTCCTGGACGCGGCCGACCTGCTCGACAGCGGGGCGCACCCGTTCGGCTCAGCGGGCTTCACGCCGGGCCATCACTTCGCCGGCGCGGCGCCGGCCTATTCCGGCGCCGGCATCACGCCGCTCGACACCGATTTCGACGCCAGGGGCGGCGTGCCGGGTGGTCCGGGCGGCGGCGGCTCGGGTGGCGGCGATCCCGGCGTCCTCACCAACTACTTCGCCGGCGCGGACGACGGCACCGCCGGGTACGACATCTGGATCGAGTTCAAGGGCACCTGGACGGTCGACCTGCAGGCGGCGTTCAAGAACGCGGCGGACTATTTCGTCACCGTGATCACCGCCGACATCGGCGGCGGCGGCCTCTATCACGGCAAGACCATCGACGATCTGTACATCACCGCCGAGCTGAAGGCCATCGACGGCACCGGCGGAATTCTGGGCCAGGCCGGCCCGACCGCCGTGTGGAGCGCCACCGATCTGACCGCGGCTGGAACGATGCAGTTCGACAGCGCCGATGCGACCACCTTCTACGGGCTTGGTTTGTGGGACGACATCGTGACCCACGAGATGATGCACGTTCTGGGTTTCGGCTCGCTCTGGACCTACCAGTCGCACGACCTGGTGACCAACTACCAATATACCGGCGAGAACGCCCTCGCCGCCTACAACAGCTACTTCGGCACCACCGCCGACTTCATCCCGGTGGAAAGCGACGGCGGCTCGGGAACCGCGGGCGCGCATTGGGACGAGCAGTCGCTGGGCAACGAGTTGATGACCGGCTACATCAACAACTCGAACTACCTGTCCCAGTTCAGCGTCATGTCGCTCGCCGACCTGGGCTACAACGTCACCTACCAGGACTATCCGTACGACAGCACGGTCATCGCCTGACCGATCGCACCGCGCCGCTCAAACAGGAAATGGGGCCAGAGCCGGTTCTCTGGGCAGCGCGCGGGAACATTCGCAGGCGGGAAATAGGGCCGGAGTATTATTGGTCCTGCCGACCGCCCGCGCGTTCGCGCCCCTCCGGCCAATGGTGTGAGCTTGCCGACTTTCCCCGGAAATTGCCCTCCCTAGCCTTTTGACAGACTAGCCCACCAAGCGGATTGCTCTAAGCTGGCACCAGAGCGCGCCTTGGGGGGAGGGCAGCTTGGAATCCTACCGCTTCTATCTGCTCAGCCAGCAGAACAAGATCGGAGCCGCGGTCTATCTGGACGCGCGCGACGATGACGATGCGCTCGTCAAGGCTCCGTCGACCTTTGTCGTGTCCGAAGATTTCCCGGCCATCGAGGTCTGGCAAGGCAAGCGCATGGTGGGTCGCGTCAACCAGCGCACGTAGCTGGGCCAGCGCGTCGGCGCAACCGCGCCGCTACGACCGCTCCTCGCCCTTCGCGCCCAGCTGAGGGAAATGGGGTCGGAGCATTGTTGGTCTCGTCTTCTATCCCTCCGGCAGGCCCGCCTTGCGCAGCGCACCAATGAGACGCTCGCTGTCGGCTTCTCGGCGAAATGGCCAGACCGCGCGCATGAGCGCTAATGTGGCGTTCGCATTGCCTGCAAGGATCTTCCGTGCCGTCGCGCGGGCCTCCTCAAGCTGCCCGAGTTCCGCATAGGTCGCCGCCAGGAAGGCGAGGGTGTACAGCGGATCGAGATTGGGTTCCCGCTGCAGGTGCTCCAGTGCGGTCTGGTATTCGCCCTTCATGAAGTAGGCCATGCCGAAATGGACATGCGGCGAGGAGAATATGTAGCTGGTATCCCAGGAAATGCCCTCGCGCGACAGCGACGCGATTGCTTCGTCCGGCTGGCCGCTCTGGATCGCCAGCTCCGCCATGCTTACGATTGTCGAGGCGTCATTTGGATTCAGCGCCAGCACGATGTCGCGCTCGTGCCACGCCTGATCCCAATCCTTCTTGTGGTAGACCTGGAGCCAGGCTCTCAGCAGGTGCCCGTTGTACTTCCCGATAGGCGGGAGCGGCCTGGTCGCCAGCCCCTGCTCCACCAGTTCGAAAGCCCTTTGCAGATCGGCATCGGGCGCCTCGCTCCACCCGCCGTAGAACAGCTGGAAGTGAGCCCACCCCACGACGATGCGCAGCAGCCCCGAGCCCTGGTTGCGGGCGAGGCCCTCCTGCCAGACCGCCAGCGCTCGGAGCGTATCCTCTTTGGTGAAACGGCTGAAAAGCTGCTGGCCACGCAGAAAGTAGTCGTACTCGTCCAAATTCGCCTGGTCCTTGCCCCATGCCTGCTCATACTCCTGTTTCCGGATGAGGCCATGATTGCCGCCCACCGATCCGATGACCATCTCGGCGACCTCGTCCTGCAGAGCGAGCGCGTCGGCCGCCTCGCCGTCATATCGGTCGGACCAGACATGGTCGCCGGTTGCAGTGTCGATCAGCTGTGCCACGATCCGCACCTTATCGGCGCCCTTTTGGACGCTGCCCTCGAGGATGAATTGCGCACCCAGCTCCCGGCCGATCTGGCGCACGTCGACCGCCTTGCCCTTGTAGGCGGCGGCCGAGGTGCGCGCGATAACGCGGATGGCAGGAGAGCGCGACAGGCCGGCCGTCAAGGTTTCGGTGACGCCATCGGCAAAGTAGTCGAGAGCCGGATCTCCACTGACGTTGGTGAAGGGCAGCACCGCAACCGACTGCGCCGCGACCTGCGAGAGTGGCGGCTGCGTCGTATGGGTCAGAACGGCGATGTCGCGCGGATACAGAACCCAGATCATGCCTGCCGCAAGTGCCGCCACTGCAATGGAGGCTGCGACCAGCCACGACCGCTTTCGCGCGGTGTTCGTCGGTCGTCCGCGATGCAAGGGCGACCCGTCCAGTCGCACCTGCCAAGCGTGCACCGGCTTGGCCAGATTCTTGACTTGGTGAGCGCCTAGGTCCGTAAAGTCGAGCGGCAGCTTGTTACCGAGGTGATCCACCACGGTCTGCGAGACGCAGATCCCGCCTTGCGGCGACAGCTGCTGCAGGCGGGCGGCGATATTGACCCCCTCGCCATAGCAATCCTCCCCATCGAGAATTACATCGCCGAGCGTCACGCCGATACGCATCTCGATGCGCCGGTCGCTTGGCACGCCCTCGTTGCGCGCCACCATGCCACGCTGCAGGACGACAGCGCATTCCACCGCATCGACCACGCTCCCGAACTCAGCCAGCATCCCATCACCGGTGAGTTTGAAGATGCGCCCGTTATGTTTCTTGATTTCCGGCTCGAACAGTTCATTGCGGTGCGCCCTGAACCGCGCGAACGTATCGGATTCGTCGGCTTCCATGAGGCGGGTATATGCAACCACGTCGGCTGCAAGAATAGCCGCCAAATGACGTTGCATGCGCTCTTCCGCCATCATCAGGCCCTTGTCGCCGCTACGACCGCTCCCCACCTCTCGCCCCCAGCTGCGGCCCGAGCCTGCGCCGCTGGTGCTCGATCGTGAAGACGTGGCTGTAGAGGTTGGCGATCCACTGCTTGCCCTCGATGGTGAGCTCGAGCAGCTCGAGCGCGGGGCCGATATAGGGCTCGACGCAGCTCCAGAAGAAGGCCGGATATTTCTCGATCATGTCGGCGGGGCTGGTATAGCCGCAGCGCTCGGCCATGCCGGTCTCCAGGAACTCGGCGTAGAGCGCGTTGAGGCGTCGCAGATAAAGTGGATCGGCAAGCTGCCCGATCAGATCGGCGGCGCGCACCAGCCCCGCTTCGGTGTCGGTCTCGTCATGCTTGCCGTCCTGCGGCACCGGATAGCGCGTCATCTCGATCGCATGCGCGATGCGCTCCGCATCCACGCCGGGCACCGACTTCAGGCGGTGGCGCACGAAGATCTTCGAGCGGTCGACATGATAGGGCCCGAGCGCCGCGTCGGACGCGCCGCGCTTCAGCGTCGCCGTGGCGCCGCTCTCGTCGATCACGAAGCGGTCGGCCTCGTCGCCGGGACACACGCCGCGCACATAGCCGATGTCGTGCATGATGAGCGCCAGCGTGAAATGCAGCCAGTCGGCCGGCTCCAGCGGCTGGCGCAGCAGGCGCCCGCGCAGGATCGCCTCGCCCACCAAAGTCGCCAGCGCGGTGTGGTTGGTGCTGTGATAGAGCGCGTCGCTGTTGGCGATCCATTCGATCACCAGCTTTCCGGCGCTCTCGAGGATGCGCCCGTATTCCGGCTCCCGGCCGCCATATCGCCGGTCGTAGGTTTCCGCGAGATGGCGCCCCAACGATTCCGCTAGCAAGCTGGTCGGATTGAACATCCCCCGCCTCCATCGGCCCCGCACGCGCTGGCCTGATTATAGGCCCCGCCGCGGCCCCCGCGATAGCCCGGCCTTGAGCGGGCGGCGCCTTCTAGTCCGTGGCATTGGAAAGGAATGGGGTCGGAGTCGACGTCTCAGACCTCCCGCGTTCTCGAACCAACCGCCATGTTCCGTCGCATCGCGTCGCGATGTAATCTCGTTCATCCGCTCTCACCGCCATTCATCCAGCTCGCAGGGAGGTTTGCCATGACCATGCCCAAAGCCATTCTCGCCGGGTTCGCCCTGATCGCGCTCGCGATCCTGGTGGTCGGCCTGCCGCCGCGCATGCAGGCCGCGGCCGACCGCGGCATCGCCAATATCGAGACCGTCGCCATGCCGAACGGCCAGCTGATGCAGTTCGACATGCTGACCGGCCGCGCGATGTCGGTGTGCTGGGTCAAGCCGCCGGCAAACGGCATCGGCTCGATCAAAGTGGTGTGCCAGCCGGTCCAGTAGCGGCGCGCCGGGCGGCGTTCGCGGCGGGCGCAGTCGTCACGTCCGGCGCAGTGCGCCGGCGCGTGCGAGCGCGGCTTCTGCCTCCGCGACGATGCGTGTGACGAGCGCGCCGGCCGGGACGATGTCGCGCACCAGGCCGGCCGACTGGCCTGCATAGAGGCAGGTCGCCTCGATGTCGCCGCTGGTGCCCGGCAGCGGCGACTCGAAGCTGTAGCGCGGCAGCGGCGTGCCGTCAGGTTGCCGCGCCGTGATCTCGCCCTCGCCCGGCCGCTGCCCGGAAGGCGGGCGACCCGCCGCCTCCCACCGTTCGTACGTGCTGTTGCGCAGCACCCGGTGCGGCCCATGCGGCCAGCCGATATCGAACAGCTCCGTATAGACCGTGTCGGTCTCGCGCGCTGCCACGATCCGGCGCTTCCAGTCGTCGTGCGCGTCGCCTTCCGGCGTCGCCAGGAAGCGCGTGCCGATCCACGCGCCGGCGCCACCCAGCGCCAGCACCGCGGCGAGCCCGCGCCCGTCGGCGATGCCGCCTGCGGCGATCACCGGCAGTGGCGCCACCGCGTCGACCACCGCCGGCAGCAGCACCATCGTGCCGACCGTGCTGCAGACATGGCCGCCCGCTTCCACACCCTGTGCGCAGACCGCATCCG
This sequence comes from Dongiaceae bacterium, assembly GCA_041398065.1. Classification (GTDB taxonomy): domain Bacteria; phylum Pseudomonadota; class Alphaproteobacteria; order Dongiales; family Dongiaceae; genus Dongia_A. Next base: position 39,357 of record JAWKVL010000037.1, read on the forward strand.
CGCCGAGGTCGGCGGCGCGCTTGGCCTCGTCCGCCGATGCCACGGTGACGATGGTCTTGACCTTGGCGGCGCGCAGCCGCGGGAAATAGGCGGTCGGGTCGCCCCACGCCAAGGAGATCACCGGCGCGCCGGCCTCGATGCATTGGGCGAGCCGCGCGTGCTGGTCCCACTCCATCACCATGTTCACCGCGAACGGCCGCGCGGTGCGCCGCCGGATCGCGTCGATCTCCACCGGGATGGCAGCGGGCTCGTGCCAGGAAACGCCTTGCATGCCGAGGCCGCCGGCCTCACCCACCGCGCAGATGAGGTCGACGGACACCGCGCCGCCCATCGGCGCCAGCGCGATCGGACATTCGACGCCGAATGCCCTCGTGAACGACGTCTCGATCATGGCGCCCTCCCATATGAAGCCGGCGGCGGGTCAATCCACGCCAGTACAGTTAGATATATGAACGGCGCCTGAATGGAAGATGGAGTCTCGAGACCGGGAGCGCCGGCGGCAACCACGATGCCGCCTTTGAGACGGTCCGCCGCCTGCAATATGGTGCACGGCGCACAATGAGATCCTGCTGGCAACGAGACGGGAGATTGATGTCATGGCAAAGGCCTACTGGATTGGTCATATCACGGTGAATGATCCTGAAGCGTACGAACGTTACAAATCCGCGAACTCAGTACCGTTCGAGAAATTTGGCGGGCGGTTCATCGTCAGGGGCGGCCGGTTCCAGTGCGTGGTCGGGAAGGCGCGAGAACGCCATGTCGTGATCGAGTTCGACAGCTATGAGGCCGCGCTGGCCTGTTACAACTCGCCCGAATACCGCGAGGCCCAGAAGCACCAGGCCTTGTCCAGCGAGAACGACATCATCATCGTCGAAGGTGTCTGACGGCGCGCGCTGAAGGACCTTGAAGAGCGCGCCGGATCGCTTCGAGAAATGCCGGATCGGGCGAACTCAGTGCTGTGACGCGATCCGAACAAGGACGCTTGAGGCGAAGGACGGATCGGAGCCCGCGACCGGAGGGCCGTGCTGGCATAGCGCAATCTGTGACTTCGACTTCCGTCAATGATATTGTGCCGGGAAACGGGAGATACCCCCCGGGAGATAATCCTTGGCACGCAGACTTGCCGCGATCTTTGCGGCCGATATTGTCGGATATTCCGCATTGATGGCCGAGGATGAGGCCGCGACCCTCGCCGCCCTGCAGGCGCACCGTGCCGAGCTGTTCGATCCCGCCATCGCGCGCCACAGCGGCCGCATTGTCAAGCTGATGGGCGACGGCGCGCTGGTCGAGTTCGCGTCCGTCTCGGACGCGGTCGGCAGCGCGATCGAGATCCAGTCGGCGCTGGCCAAGGACCCGGCAGGCAAGCTGAAACTGCGCATCGGCATCAACCTCGGCGACGTGATGATCGAAGGCGACGACATCTATGGCGCCGGGGTCAATGTCGCGGCGCGCCTCGAGCAGCTGGCCGAACCCGGCGGCATCTGCATCTCGGCGATCGTCCATGAGAGCCTGGGGCAGCGGCTCGGCGCCGGTTTCGCCGACGCCGGCGAGCAGCAGTTGAAGAACATCGCCCGGCCGGTCAGAATCTATCGGTGGAGCCCCCGGGCCACCGCGGATGGCGAGATGAGCGCACCCTCGGTTCACCTGCCCGACCGACCCTCGATCGCGGTCCTGCCGTTCACCAACATGTCCGGTGACCCGGAACAGGAATATTTCTCCGACGGCCTGGCGGAAGACATCATCACCGAGCTGTCGCGATTCTCCGAGCTGTTCGTCATCGCGCGCAACTCGTCCTTCACGTTCAAGGGACAGGCGGTCGACATCAAGGACGCGGCGCGCAAGCTCGGTGTTCAGTACGTCGTGGAAGGCAGCGTTCGCAAGGCGGGCAACCGGGTGCGCGTCACCGCGCAGCTGATCGATGCGATCGCCGGCACCCATCTCTGGGCCGACCGCTACGACCGGCAGCTCGAGGATATTTTCGAGGTCCAGGACGACGTCGTGCGCGCCATTGTTGCGGTGTTGCCGCGGCGGATCGCGGAAGCCGGCGCCGAGCTCAGCCGGCGCAAGCCGCCGGAAAGCCTGACCGCCTACGACTACCTGCTGCGCGGCAACCATGTACTCGCCCGCCGCGGCGACAGCATCCGCAAGGCGCTGGAATATTACCACGCCGCGATCAAGATCGACTCGGAGTTCGCGGCTGCCTACGCCGCCATCGCCATCGCCGAGGGCATGTCGGTCTGGGACCTCTCCACCTACAAGGACAATCCGCTCGACCGCGCCTATGCGGCCGCGAAGCGCGCGCTGGAGCTCGACCCGGGCGACTACCGGGCGCACGCCGCCTATGGCGCAACCATGCGCGAGCTCGGCAAGCACGCGATCGCCCGCCAGCACCTGCAACAGGCGATGGCGCTCAATCCCAACAGCACGGCGGTGCTGGCCGACTGGGCGATGCTGCAGGCCTATACCGGCGACCCGAGAGGCGGGATCGAGACCTACAACCGCGCAGTCCGGCTCGACCCGTTCAGCCAGGAGAATGTGAGAAAGGAGATTCTCGCGGAATCCTACTACATGCTCCGGCAATACCGGGATTCGATCGAAGTCCTGGAATCGATGCTGAAGCTGCCGATCTTCTACGTCCACCAGCAGATCGCCATCGCCTACGCCCAGCTGGGCGAGAAGGAGGCCTGCGAACGGCATCTGGCGCAGTATCGCGCGTCGCTGCCGCCGAGCTACGACGAGCGCCTGCTGTTCGAGAGCCACATCCGCCTGTGCGAGCGCGAAGAGGACCGCGAGCACTGGCGCCAAGGATATCGGCTGATCGGACTGGACGTCTGAACCCGCAACGGATCTGCCCGCGCATGGATGCCGTCACGCTTTCCACCCCGCGCCTCATCCTCCGTCCCTGGCGCGACGATGATATTGCGCCCTTCGCCGCCATGTTCGCGGATCCCAAGGTCATGGAGTTCCTGGAGCCGGTGCAGGAGCGCCCAGCGGTCGACAGCTTCATCACGCGCATCCGGCAGGGCTTCGCCGACAATGGCTTCGGGCTATGGGCGGTCGAGGTGCCCGGCGTCGCGCCGTTCATTGGTTGGATCGGGCTCTCGGTCCCGCGCTTCGATGCGCATTTCATGCCGGCGGTGGAGGTGGGCTGGCGGCTGGCCAGTGCTCATTGGGGCAAGGGCTACGCCACCGAAGGCGCCAAGGCCGCGCTCGATGCCGGCTTCGCGCGCTTCGGCCTCGACGAGATCGTCTCGTTCTCGGTGCCCGCCAACCGGCGCTCCATCC
>JAWKVL010000038.1:0-42640 GCA_041398065.1 Dongiaceae bacterium
CGGCGGGTGCCGGAGGTATCCGACCCGCCATGCGTGGTATCCACCATTACTATCATCCCTTAACCGGCCGCCTTCCCCTGTTCCGCGAGCCCCTGGACTTGTGCAGGCAAATGCCCGAAAGCCCACTTTTTCCCGGCGGTTCGGCGACCCTTGTCCGTTGGGTGCCGCCTTATATCACGCGCCCCGGAGGCTGCCGCCCGACCCAATTGCGACAAGTCGCCGCATTGGGCAGGCAGCTCCGTGCTTGGCGGTTCCAACTGGCTTCACCCCGGCCGCCGGTATAATGGAAAAGGCCTTGATTTGCAAAGGATCAGGCCAGTCCATGCGGCTTGCGCTCTACCAGCCCGACATCCCTCAGAATACCGGCGCGATCCTGCGTCTCGCGGCCTGCTTCGCGCTGCCGGTCGACGTGATCGAGCCGTGCGGATTTGCGCTCGACGACCGGCGCATGCGGCGCTCCGGCATGGACTATCTCGAGCATGTGGAGATGTATCGCCACAGCTCGTGGGAGGCCTACCTTGCGGCCAAGACCAAGAATGCCAGCCGGCTCATTCTCCTCACCACAAGAGCCGACGCTCCCTATACCGCGTGCCGATTCGAGCCGGCGGACACGCTGCTGTTCGGCCGGGAAAGCGCTGGCGTCCCGGCAGAGGTCCACGCCGCGGCCGATCTCGAGCTGCGGATTCCGATGCGCACGGGCCTGCGATCGCTTAACGTGGCGATGGCGGCGGCCATCGTCGCGGGGGAAGCGATGCGGCAATTGGGATTTCCCGGGTCATGAGCGCCTATCCGGCGGATCATAAGGCGCAAGCGAGCGCTTGGTTCGAACGCTTGCGCGACCGCATCTGCACCGCATTCGAGCAGCTGGAGGATGAGCTCTCCGCAACGCGCCACCGCGATCTGCCGGCAGGACGATTCGAACGGACATCCTGGCAGCGGCCGGACGCGAGCGGCGGCGATGGCGGCGGCGGCACCATGGCGGTGATGAAGGGGCGCGTGTTCGAGAAGGTCGGCGTCAATATCTCCACCGTCCACGGTACGTTCAGCGAGGAGTTCCGCAAGCAGATTCCCGGGGCGAGCCAAGACGGCGCCTTCTGGGCCAGCGGCATCTCGCTGGTCGCGCACATGCGCTCGCCGCACGTGCCCGCCGTTCACATGAACACGCGCCACATCGTCACCAGCCAGAGCTGGTTCGGCGGCGGCGCCGATCTGACGCCGATGTTTCGCGAAGCGCACGCCGCCGACGCTGCCGATTTCCGCGCTGCCTTGAAAGGCGCCTGCGACCAGTTCGATGCGGCCTACTATCCGCGCTTCAAGAAATGGTGCGACGAGTATTTCTATCTGCCACACCGCCAGGAGCCGCGCGGCCTCGGTGGCATCTTTTACGACAATCTCAACACCGGCGATTGGGACAAGGATTTCGGATTCACCCGCGCGGTGGGCGAAGCGTTCCTCGCCATCTATCCCGAAATTGTGCGCCGGCACATGAACAGGGACTGGACCGACGAGGAGCGCCGCAAGCAACTGATCCGCCGCGGGCGCTATGTCGAGTTCAACCTGCTCTATGACCGCGGCACCATTTTCGGCCTGAAAACCGGCGGCAACACCGACGCGATCCTGATGTCGCTCCCGCCGGAAGTGATGTGGCCGTAGCGCCGCGGTCGCCACACTCTTCTGTTCGTCATGGTCATGCTTGGTCCGACCATGACGAGAAAGAAAGTCAGAGCGACCATCAAACCGGCAATTCCGTCGTCGACAGAATCTGCTTCACCACAAAGAAGGTGCGGATCTGCCGCACGCCGGGCAGAGTCAGTATCTCGTCGGCATGCAGCTTGTTGAAGCGCTCCAGGTCCTTGGTGCGCACGATCAGGAAGTAGTCGAACTCGCCCGCGACCAGGTGGCATTCGAGGCAGCCCGGCACCTTGCGCGCCGCATCTTCGAATTCCGCGAACGAGGTCGGCGTGGAGCGGTCGAGCACCACGCCCACGATGACGAGCGTGGTGAGGTCGAGCTTCGCGGGATCGGCCAGCGCCACCACTTTGCGGATGATTCCGTCCGCCTTCAGCTTGTCGACCCGGCGCATCGCCGCGGTCGGCGAGAGATTCACGCGGCCAGCGAGCTCTGCATTGGTCAGATCGGCATCCCGCTGCAGATGCTTGAGGATGTTGCGGTCGATGCGGTCCAGCTTATGTGGTTCGCTCATGTGCAGTTTTCCTGCGTATTTTGTCTTATCAAGGCCATAAAATCACATAATTTCCATCAGCGCGATGGATTTCTGCGTCCAATCCAATAATAACGCATTTGATCGGAGGCCGACCTGTGATTAGCCTTTTTGGCGCCAAGTCGGAAGGGGGCAGTCATGCGGCTCGACAAGTTTCCACGTCTCAAGCTCACCTTCGGCCCGACGCCGATCGAGAAGCTCCAGCGCCTCAGCGACCATCTCGGCGGGCGTGTGGAGATCTGGGCCAAGCGCGAGGATTGCAATTCCGGCCTCGCTTTCGGCGGCAACAAGGTGCGCAAGCTCGAATACCTCATGCCGGAAGCGATCGCGCAGAACTGCGACACGCTGGTCACCATCGGCGGCGTGCAATCCAACCACACCCGCCAAGTCGCCGCGGTTGCCGCCAAGCTCGGCATGAAATGCCGGCTGGTGCAGGAGAGCTGGGTCAACTGGCACGATGGGGTTTATGACCGCGTCGGCAACATCCTGATGAGCCGTGTCATGGGCGCCGAAGTCAAACTGGTGAACGAAGGCTTCGGCATCGAATTCAAGAAGAGCTGGGAAGCGGCGCTGGATGACGTGCGCGAGCACGGCGGCAAGCCGTACGCGATTCCCGCCGGCGCATCGGACCACAAGCTGGGCGGCCTCGGCTTCGTCGGCTTCGCCGAGGAAGTGCGCGCGCAGGAAAAGGAACTCGGATTCAAGTTCGACTATATCTTCGTCTGCTCGGTGACCGGTTCGACCCATGCCGGCATGATCGTCGGCTTTGCCGCCGACGGCCGCGCCAGCAAGGTCATCGGCATCGATGCGTCCGCCAAGCCCAAGGAGACTCGCGATCAGGTGAAGCGCATCGCGCAGAACACGGCGGAGCTGGTGGAACTCGGCCGGCGCATCACCGACGAAGACGTGGTGCTGGACGAGCGCTACGCCTATCCGGAATATGGCGTGCCGTCGGCCGAGACGTTGGACGCGATCCGGCTCTGCGCGCGGATGGAAGGGATGATGACCGACCCGGTCTATGAAGGCAAATCGATGCAGGGCATGATCGACATGATCCGCAAGCAGAAAATCCCGGCGGGATCGAAAGTGCTCTACGCCCATCTCGGCGGCGTGCCGGCGATCAACGGCTATTCGTATCTGTTCCGGAATGGGTGAGGCGCGCGCGGCCCGTTTTGCTCCGTCATGCCAAGGCGTGGCCTTGGCATCCACGAGTTTGTCGCGGCAGACTCGTGGATGGCCAAGCCAAGCTTGGCCATGACGAGCAGATAAGGCAGAGCATGGCCGCGAAACTCTTCTGGCAGGACCCCTATCGCATGTCGCTCGACACGCGCATCGCTGCGGTCGCGGGCGACACGGTGCGGCTAGAGGAGACCATCTTCTACGCTTTCTCCGGCGGCCAGGAGAGCGACCACGGCACCATCGGCGGCCGTAAGGTGCTGGAAGCGCGCAAGGATGAAGGCGACATCCTCTATACGCTTGAACCCGCCCATGGCCTGAAGCCGGGCGATGCCGTGCATGTCGAGATCGACGGTGCGCGACGGTTGAAATTGATGCGGCTGCATCTGGCCGCGGAGATCATCCTGGAACTGGCCTACCAGAACCTGCCGGGCATCCAGAAGATCGGCGCGCATATCGCCGAGGACAAGGCGCGCATCGATTTCGAATGGCCGGAGAACATCTCGAAGCTGTTCCCCATGATGCAGGAGAAGGCCACTGACTTGATCGCGGCCGACCATCCGATCATCAGCGCCTTCAGCGACGAACCGAACCAGCGCCGCTATTGGGAGATCGCGGGCTTCGCCCACGTGCCGTGCGGCGGGACGCACCTCAAGCGCACGGGCGAGATCGGCGCCATCACGCTCAAGCGCGTCAATATCGGCAAAGGCAAGGAGCGCATCGAGATCAGGGTGCTTTGAACGCCTGATAGACCGCCCAGGCCGTGGCCAGGTCTTCGTGTCCCCCGCCGCCGGACTTGAACCAGGTGATCTCGTCGTCGGAGATGCGCTTCGGCTTCTGGCCGCGCGCGACTTCCTCCATGTCGATGACCGATGTCGGATCGAGCAGCCCCGACGCGATCGGCTGCGTGAGGTCGCCCGCCACGTCGATGGTGGTGAAACGCGCATCCACGTAGCGGCGTGCGGCGAAGGCGATGCAGTCATCATCCGCTTCGCGCATGTCCGGCCGATAGCCGCCGACCAGGTCGAGATGCGCGCCGGACCGCAGCCACACGCCTTTGACCAGAGGCTCCGACGCCATGGTCGCGGTGGACACGATGTCCGCGAACGAGATCGCATCCTGCAGATCGTCCGCCGCCACGATCGAGACCTTGGGCAAGCGCGGCGCGAGAGCCGCGACAGAGCGCTCCAGCGCCGGCCTGCTGCGGTTCCACCACAAGACGCGCCGGATCGGCCGAATGGCGCAATGAGCCTCGATGAGATGCGGCGCCAGCGCACCCGCACCCACCATGCACAAGGTCTCCACATCCTTGCGCGCCAGCCAATCGGCGGCAGCCGCGGAATTCGCGGCGGTCTTGCGCAGCGTCAGCATCGCGCCGTCCAGACCGCACAGGGTTTCCCCGGTCGCGCCGTCGAACAGCAGATAAGCGCCTTGAACGCTGGCGATGTTCTTCGCCGCGTTGCCGGGAAAGACATTCGCGATCTTGATGCCGAAGCACGTGTCGTACTGCCATGCCGGCAGCATCAGCCAGTCGTTCTGTGCGCCGCCACCGAGTGGCTGGCTCAAGAGCATCCGATCGACCCGGTCGGTGCCGAGGCGGTTCATCTCCTGGATCGCGGGCACCAGCCGGCGGAAATCGCCGAAGTGCAAGACAGCTTCCGCGTCCAGCCACAGCATGGCGTTACACCGCCATCCCGGCGCGACGGCCATCATAAAGCGCCGCCGCCGCATGGCGCGCCGCGATGCAGTCGCCGACCGTCACGACCTCCAGGCCCTTCGCCTGCAGCTCGCGCACGAGGGCATCGTTGGGCACGTTGGTGAGGGCTGTCACGATGTCGTCTATGTCGATCGTGGATTCGCTGCCATCCAGCAGGCTGACGATCCGCGCCCGGCCGTCCTTGAAATCGGCGAGTGCCGATTCGACGAAGAACTTGGCGCCCAGTTTGGCAAGGCGTATGCGCACCGGCCCATCGACCGCCGTGCGGATCAGCTCCTTGCCGACCTGCGGATCGGGCGTCACGATCGCCACCTGGTGCCCGGCTTCGGCCAAGTGCCATGCGGTCCCGACGCCCTTGTAGTTGCCGCCCTCATCCAGGACCAGCACGCGCTTGCCCAGCCGCGCCTCGCGCGCCATGACCGCTTCCGCCGGCCACACATGGGAACCGCGCAGCGCGGCATCCGCCTCCGCTTGCACCCAGTAACGCTGGGTCGGCGCCTCGGTCGGCAGCGAGCCGGTCGCCAGGATGACCATGTCGTAGTAGGCGCCCGCAATGTCGCCTACCTCGAGATAGGTGTTGCGCTTCACTTCGACCTGCAGTCGCTGCAGCTGGCCTTCGAACCAGTCGAGGAAATCGAGGATCTGGGCGCGGCGCGGCTGCATTCCCGCGAGCCGGAACTGCCCGCCCAGCTTGTCGGAGGCTTCCGCCAGCGTGACGTGGTGGCCGCGCTCCGCCGCCACGCGCGCGGCTTCAAGCCCGGCGGGTCCGCCGCCGACCACCAGCACGCGCTTGGGCTGCTGGCTGGGCGTGAAACGGTCGCCACCCCATTCGAACTCGCGCCCTGCGCTCGGATTGATGAGGCAGGAGATGTGATAGTCGCGCGAGCGGCGGCCCCAGCACATCTGGTTGCAGGACAGGCACGGCCGGATGTCCGCTGCGCGCCCGGTCTTCGCCTTGTTGACCCAATGCGGGTCGGCGATCTGCCCGCGCACGATGGAGATCATGTCGGCACCGCCGGAGGCCAGAATGTAGTTGGCGTTGTCGGGCGTCCGGATATGGCTTTCCGCCTGGATACGGACATTCTTTGCCACCTGCTTCAATGCGGCGGCGTAGGGCGCGCCCAGTTTGTCCTCATAGATCGCCGGCGGGATGATGCGCGTGAAATCGAAGTAGCTGCCGGTCCCGACCGTGACATAGTCGCAGAGTTGATGCCGGTCGAGCCACGCCACCACTTCCTGCAGGCTCTCGATCGATTGCACATCGGGTCGCGCCGGATCGATGCTCACCGCCATGCCGATCACGAAATCCTCGCCGCACGCCTTGCGGATCGCCCGCAGCACTTCGTCGGAGAAGCGCATGCGGTTCTCGAAGCTGCCGCCGTACTGGTCGTCACGCCGGTTGGTGACCGGCGACCAGAACTGCTCGATGAGGGCATTGTACGCCGCCATGAGTTCGCAGCCGTCATAGCCGCTAGCCTTCGCCCGCGCGGCGCAGCGCGCGAACGAAGCCACGATCTCCGCGATCTCGCCATGGGTCATGACATGGCTGCCGTCGGAATCGTGCATCGAGGGCAGGCCGGACGGCGACCAGTTGTAGCTGAGCGAATTGTCCCAGTCGCCGTGCGCGCCGACGTGATAGAGCTGCTGGATGATGTGCGCCCCCTCGGCGTGCACAGCCTCGGTAATGCGCCGGAAATGCGGGATGACGGAATCATCGTCGGCGCGGAAATTGCCGCGCGTCAGCACTGCCGTCCTGTGGATCGGGATCGGCTCCACCACGATCATCGCGGCACCACCCATCGCGCGCTCGCGGTAATAGCCGAGGTGGCGGTTGCCCGGCAGGCCGTCGACGCTCATGTTCGCGGTGTGCGCCCCGAACACGATGCGGTTGCGCAACGTGAGGTGCCGAAGCTGCAGCGGTCGAAAGATCGCCGGATGTTCCATCGTTTCCTCTCCCAGAGAGCAAACGATGGTAGCGCCCTCAGGCGCGGAGCGTTAGCACGCTAGCGACGAGCCACCGTTTCGAGAGCGGCGCGGGCGAAGCGGTTGACGCGAGCGACGGGTAGGTCGTTCGCCTTGTAGTGCGGCGCGACGGCGCAGAGCAGCATGTCGACCGTACGACCGTCAGCGGCCAGCGGGCAAACCAGCGCTTCGAAGCTGAGCGCGACGCCGTTGGCGGGCGAGAATTTGCGTTCGGCGTGGATTGCCCGGCCGGTGGCGATGGCTTCGGCGGCGGCATCGTTCTCCGCCGAGCCGAGATCGATCAGTTCGCCCGTCGCATCGCGGCCCATGATCTCCACATGGAAGCCGCCCATCACCCGATAGCGCAGGCGCCCCGGCCGCCCCATCACATCACGGCGCACCTCGATCAGGCTGATCGCCGGCAAAGTGCCCGCTAGATCGACCGGATCGATGCTGACCCGCGCCGGCAGGGCACCGCGCTCGGCGGCCTTGGCCTGCCAATAGACAAAGATCTGCCGGAGGATCGGGTTCGCGATCTGGTCTTGATGTTCGATCGCCGTGGAACTCCGCTCCATTGCTTATATTCCTAGACCGATTGGCGGCACATACCGCATCACCTGAATATGGTGAACGGGGATCGCGGCGGCTGTGTGGCGGATCACACCTGATTTCGGGCGTAATCAAGGCACCCGGAGCGATCCGGGGCGAAGTCCCTTTCGATCCACCAACGCTCTGTTTTAGCTATGATTTCTCCGATTCGGGGGCCTTCCGGCACCCCGAACTTCACGATGTCGGCACCCTTGAGCGGAAAGCGCGGCCGGGCCCAACTGTCAATCAGAGCGAGAGCGGCAGCCCCGGCCGCGGTATCGATCCGGTCCAGCCAATCCAGCAGCAGACGGTCTCGGGCACCGTCATTGCCCCAGGCATAGATCTGCCGCCGCACGGCCTGGGGAGTTGATGCGTCGAAAGCGTCGCGGGCAGCGTCGAGATCGATGATTCGCTCGCCCTCCGCGCGCGAGAGCTTGAGGCGTTCCGCCACTTCGCGGCCGCAGCCGGTCATGGTGAGCGCGGCAAGCCTGCGGATCGGGTCTGGCGCCAGCCCGTGACGCTGCTCAAGCTCCGCCACCCACCGCAAGCGATCGAGCGACGTGGCCCACGGCAGGTAGTGCTGCACGATGCCGAGCCCCAGCATCTCGCCCCACACTTCCGGGCCGCGCAATGCGGTCAGCAAGCGCAAAGTCTCTTGGCGCAGGCGCTCGCCGGACAGCGACTTCAGGTTCGGCGCCAGCTCCCTTGCGGCGGCCACCGCCGGCTGATCGAACGCGCCGGCCGCGTAGTCGGCGTGAAACCGGAAAAAGCGCAGTAGCCGCAGATAATCCTCGACGATGCGCTGCTTGGCGTCGCCGACAAACCGGACATGGCCGGCGGCAAGATCGTCGAGCCCGCCGAAATAGTCGTGCACCTGGCCGCTGCTGTCCGCCGACAGCGCATTGATGGTGAGGTCGCGGCGCGCGGCATCCGCTTGCCAATCGTCGGTGAAGGCTACTTTGGCGCGCCGCCCATCGGTTTCGACATCCAAGCGCAGCGTGGTCACCTCGATGCCGGTCTTGTCGGCGACCGCAGTGATGGTGCCATGATCGATGCCGGTCGGCACGGCCTTCAGCCCGGCCTTTTCAAGAAGCGATGTCACACGCTGCGGCGAGAGGGGCGTCGCGATATCGATGTCGCGGATCTTGCGCCCCACCAGGGCATCACGCACGCAGCCGCCGACAAAGCGCGCTTCGTCGCCCTCCGCGGTTAGTGCCCGCATGACGCGGGCAGCTGGTCCTTCGGTCATCCAAGGCTGTGGCAGCCGGTGCAGGTCAGGCTTCATCGAGGTGTCCCAGCACTTCGATGAGATTGTTCAGCATGCCGGCGGTGGCGCCCCAGATGTAGTAGCCGTGCCAAGGATATGCGTAGAAGAAGCGCTGCTTTCCCTGGACCATCCGGTTTTCCAGCCTGCGGCTCTGGCGATCGCGGAAGAAAGCGAGCGGCACTTCAAATACCTCCGCCACTTCGAGCGGCTGCGGCCGATAAAGCTCAGGCGGATGGACGAACCCGACGCACGGGGTGATCTCGAAGCCGGTGCGCGTCACGTAGGTGTCGAGGCACCCGATCATCTCGACATTGCGCGCCGGCAGGCCAACCTCTTCCTCCGCCTCGCGCAGTGCCGCCGCGACGGCGTCGGCGTCGCCGGTATCGACCCGGCCGCCCGGAAAGCTGATCTGCCCGGCATGGTCACTGAGGTGCGGCGTACGCTTGGTGAATAATACCGCCATTCCCTCCGGCCGCTCGACCAAACCGACCAGGACAGCGGCAGGAACAAGCGCGCGGGTTGGCCGCATGTCGGGATTGAGATCGTGATCGCCGCGCCGCGCTTGCTCCACGGCGAGCGGGACCGCAGCGACGTTGACGCTTGCCTCATTGCCCGGCGACGCGCGTCGTCCGGGCGCGGGCGCCAGGGCAAAACGCTGGCTGACGAAGGTCCGTTCCATCAATGCGCCGTTTCGGTCCGCTCCGCCGAGTCGAAATCCTGCAGGTGGCCCAAGGCGAAGAACTGCCCTTGGCTCCATACCCCAAGCTGTTCGACGCCTTCGATTCGCCGCACTTCGCCCAATTCTACCAGATGGTAGAAGACTGCGCGCAGGATCAGCGCCTCGAGCCCCGGCCGCACGAGGACATAGGGTCGCGGCTCGCCGCCCGGCTGATTGGTGGCGTTGCGTTGGTGCGCCACCCGGATCGGGTGATCGCAATCGACGATCACAAATTCGTCAAGATTGGTCCGGAAAGTCAGCACCTGGTCACGCCCGGCGCCGGCCGCAGCCACCTCGACAGCCGTGAACGGCGCGTCCTCGACCGCGATGCGGCCGCGCTCGGCTGGCGTGACAAGCCAATATTCGCCGTCGTTTTCGCGGCGGAGGACCGTGGAGAACAGCTTGACCAGAGGTTTCCGGTTGATCGGGGTGCCGCGATAAAACCAAGTGCCATCGCGGGCGATTCGCATGTCAAAATCGCCACAAGCTGGCAGCTCGGAGAACCGGGGTGCGGACTCTGGGTTGGACATAATTGTGGTTAACAGTTTACGCTTTAATCATCTTACGTGCGCTATAGTGAGAGGTATAGGTGGCCATGACGGAAGGACAAATTTCCATGTCTTCACAAGGGCCTGTAGCACAATTCGGAGGCGCCGCCGGGGCCGCTTCGGCAGCCGATCTGGGGGGCCTGATCGAAAATTATAGCCAGCGCATCGACCTGGTGCGGCGACAGCTCGGCCAAGTTATCTTTGGCCAGGAACAGACGGTCGAACAGGCCTTGATCGCGATCCTGTCCGGCGGCCACGTCCTGCTGATCGGTGTCCCCGGCCTCGCCAAGACCAAATTGGTGGATTCTCTGGGCCAGGTGCTGGGCGTCGACGCCCAACGCGTCCAGTGCACGCCCGACCTGATGCCCTCCGACATCGTCGGGTCGGAAGTGCTGGAGGAGAGCGAGTCCGGCCGGCGCAGCTTCCGCTTCATCAAGGGGCCGGTGTTCTGCCAGCTGTTGATGGCGGACGAGATCAATCGTGCCAGCCCGCGCACCCAATCGGCGCTGCTGCAGGCGATGCAGGAACGCAAGGTTTCGGTCGCTGGCCATACCTACAACCTCCCGGAACCGTTCCACGTTCTCGCTACCCAGAACCCCTTGGAGCAAGAGGGCACGTATCCATTGCCCGAAGCGCAGCTCGACCGCTTCCTGCTGCAGATCGACGTCGACTACCCGTCGGGCGATGCGGAGCGGCAGATGCTGATCGTCACCACCGGATCGCAGGAAGCCGCCCTGACCCGCGTGTTGTCGCCGGAAGACGTGCTCGCCATCCAACGCCTGGTGCGGCGCATGCCGGTGGGAGAAAAGGTGGTCGATGCGATCGTCAAGATGGTCCGCGCCGGCCGGCCCGAGCTAAGCCCCATCAAGGACGTGAAGGAGGGCTTGGCCTGGGGTCCCGGCCCGCGCGCCGGGCAGGCGCTGATGCTGGCGACTCGCGCCCGGGCGCTGATCCAGGGCCGCTTCTCGCCCTCGATCGACGACGTGGTGGCGCTGGCGCATCCCGTTTTGCGCCACCGCATAGCATTGACGTATGGCGCGCGCGCCGAGGGTGCGACGCCGAAGGCGATTATCGATCGCTTGATTGCCGAAATCGGCTAGATGAACGAAAGGGATCGCTAGACGCGCATGGCGACGGCGACCTTCGAAAAGGCAAGATACCAGGCAGCGGAGATCGCGGAGCGCGTACCGCCATTGCTGCTGGCTGCCCGGCGCATCGCCGCCACCATCGAGCAAGGCGTACACGGCCGCCGGCGCGTCGGACGCGGCGAGGCCTTCTGGCAGTTCCGGCAGTACTATCCGGGCGACGAGCTGCGCCGGCTCGACTGGCGCCAGTCGGCGAAGTCCGACCGGTTGTTCCTGCGCCAGATGGAATGGTCGGCGGCGCAGACGGCGTTCCTGTGGTGCGACCTCTCCGCCTCCATGCGCTTTGCCAGCCGCCGCGACCTGCCAACCAAGCTAGAGACAGCGCAGGTACTGACCCTCGCTCTCGCCGGTGCGATGTCACGCGCCGGTGAGCGGGTTGCGCTGCTTGGGTCGGGCGAGCGGCCAAGCGCGGGCCGCTTCGTCCTCGAATCGATCGCGCACCGTCTGGCGCACTTGGCGAACCAGGCGGAGGGATCCTCCGAGCAGAAATTCTCGATCCCGCCGCGGACCGCCATGCCGCCGCACGCGCATGTCGTGCTCATCAGCGATTTCCTGGCGCCGCCCGAAGAGCTGAAAGCTGCGATCAACCGCTTTGCCGGCACCGATTGCCGTGGCCACATGATCCAAGTGCTGGATCCGGCCGAGCTTGACTTGCCCTATAGTGGCCGCGTGCGATTCGAGGGCGTCGAGGGCGAAGGCGATCTGCTGATGAGCCGCGCGGAGAACATCCGCGAAGACTACAAGACGGAGCTGGCTCATCACTGGGACAGCTTGAAGCTGCTGGCGCAGTCGGCAGGGTGGAGCGTGTCGCGCCACATCACGGATCAATCAGCGGCAAAGTCGTTGCTGGAGGCCTATCAGTGGCTGGCGGCCGATCATCGGCCGACGGCACAGCAATAGAGGGCCCATGCTGACGCTCGGCAGCCTCACCTTCGCGGCACCCTGGCTCCTCACGGCGCTGGTGGCATTGCCGATCCTGTGGTGGCTGCTGCGCCTGACGCCGCCCAGTCCGCGCCGCGTCGCCTTTCCGGCCATCCGGTTGCTGTTCCTGCTGCGGCCGAAGGAGGAAACGCCCCATCGCACGCCGTGGTGGTTGATCCTGTTGCGCCTGCTGATCGCTGGCCTGGTGATCGCTGGACTCGCCCAACCACTATGGAACGCGAATTTCGGCTTCCCGCGCACGGGCCCGGTCATGATCGTGCTGGATGATGGCTGGGCCGCCGCGCACGGCTGGGACCAGCGCAAGGACGCCGCGCAGGCGCTGATCGACCGGGCCGAGCGCAATGGGCGCGACGTCATCCTGTTCACCACTGCACCGCAGGAAAGCACCTCCGGCTTCGGCTTGACGCCGATGCCGGCGGCAACCGCCGCGACGCAACTCGCGGCGCTCGAACCCTCACCCTGGCCGACGGACCGCGCGGCGGCGACTAACAGACTAGCGAAGGCCAATCTTCCGTCCGACCTCAACATCTTCTGGCTGTCTGACGGCATTGGCAGCCAGAAAGCGGACATCGATTCGGCGTTCAGCGATGCGTTGTGGGAGCATGGCACGCTCGACGTCATGAGCTTGAAGCTCGATCTGCCGCCGATGCTGCTGCCGCCGGAGCGCGATCCCAACGGATTGTGGGTGCAGGTTTCGCGCGCGCAGATTGGCACAGCCCAGCGGGTGCGCTTGCGGGTGCTGGACCGCGACGGCCGCACGCTCGGAATTTCCGACGGCGCTTTCCGCCCGGAAGAGCGGGTTGCGCGCGTCAAGCTCGACCTGCCGATCGAGCTTGCCAACCGCGCCAGCCGCATCGCGCTGGAGAATGGCACTACGGCCGGTGCGGTGACGCTGCTGGACGATGGCGGCGGGCGCAAGCCGATCGGTCTCGTCACCGACAACCCTGCACTGTCGCGCCAGCCGATGCTGGGCGAGATCTATTTCGTCGAGCGCGCTTTGGCGCCCAATCACGAGGTCCGCGCCGACCGCTTGCAGACTCTGCTGAAACAGGAACTCGCGGTCATTGTCCTCACCGACCATTCGGCGTTCGCCGACGGCGACAGAACCGCGCTGCGCAAATGGGTCGAGCATGGCGGCATGGTGGTGCGGTTCGCCGGCGAGAAGCTGGCGAGCGATCCCAAGGACGATCTGCTGCCGGTGCGCCTCAGGCCCGGTGACCGCACATTGGGCGGCGCCCTGTCCTGGACCGAGCCGGCGCATTTGGCTCCGTTCCCCAACTCCTCCCCGTTCGCGGGCCTCGCGATCCCCAAGGATGTGGAGATCAGCCGGCAGGTGCTGGCGGAGCCGGACATCGACCTCGGCAACAAGACCTGGGCCAGGCTGACCGATGGAACGCCGCTCGTGACCGGCGAGCGCGTCGGCAACGGTTTTTCGGTGCTGTTCCACGTCGGCAGCACCGCCGACTGGTCGAATTTGCCGATCTCCGGCCTGTTCGTCGAAATGCTCGACCGCCTCGTGATGACGGCCTCCGGTGTCGTCACCAATGCCGACGAGAACCGGCCGCTAGCGCCGGCGCTCACTCTGAGTGCATTCGGCCAGCTGACGCCGCCGATCGCCACCGCCGTCGCAATCGTCGCCAAGGATCTGCCGAACACCAAAGTTACGCCGCAGCATCCGCCGGGCTTCTACGGTCCAGACAATCAGCATCGCGCGCTCAATCTGGCGCCGTCGCAGCCGGTGTTCGCGCCCCTCACCGTTCCGGCGCGGCAGCTTGCGGCCGACCGCACGCTGGAGCTTGGTCCTTCCATGTTCTTGATCGCCTTCCTGTTGCTGATCGCCGACATGCTCGTCGCGTTGGCGCTGCGCGGATTGCTGCGGCGGCGCGGCGCGCTGGCGACGAGCGCGGCCGCTGCGGCGATCGCCCTGCTGCTGATGCCGCAGCCATCGGACGCCCAGCAGCTGCCGGACCAGGACATCCTGGCCGCGACCGAGACGACGCACCTGGCCTATGTTCGCACCGGCGTGCCGCAGGTAGACGCCACCAGCCGGGCGGGACTCTATGGCCTCACGCAGACGCTGCTGCGCAGAACCTCGGTCGATGTCGGTGATCCGGTCGGCATCGACGTCGAAGCGGATGAACTCTCCTTCTATCCATTCCTCTATTGGCCGGTTACCGCCGGCCAGAAAACGCCCACATCGCAGGCGATCGAGAAGTTGAACAAGTATCTCGCAGTCGGCGGCATGATCTTCTTTGATACCGCTGACCAGAATCTGGTCGGCATGACCGGCGGAGATATGGGCCCAGGCGCGCAGCGCCTGACCGAGCTGACGCCGGGCCTCGACGTGCCGCGCCTGATGCCGATCCCGCCGGATCATGTGCTGACGAAGTCGTTCTACCTGATGCGCGATTTCCCGGGACGCTGGATCGGCGGAACGATCTGGGTCGAGGTGCCGCGCGGGCGCGTGAATGACGGCGTCTCGGGTGTGCTGGTCGGCAGCAACGACTATGCCGCGGCCTGGGCCACCGACGAACTGGGGCAGCCACTATTTCCGGTGACGCCGGGCGGCGAGCGGCAGCGCGAGATGGCCTATCGCTTCGGCGTCAACATCATCATGTATGCGCTGACCGGCAACTACAAATCGGATCAGGTGCACGTGCCCGCGATCCTCGAACGGCTGGGGCAGTAGCATGATCCGTGACGCCTACTCCATCGCCCTAGACCCGGTACTGCCCTGGTGGCTGATTGCGATTCTGGCCGGCTCGTTCCTGGTACTTGTCGCCTATGCCCTGGCACGGAGGGCGCGCGGCGCCCTGCTGCGCCTGCTGGCTGGTGCGGCGCTGACCGCCATCCTGCTCAATCCTTCGCTGGTGCAGGAGCAACGGGCCTACCAGAAGGATATCGGCCTGGTGGTCGTCGATCGGTCCCCCAGCCAGACCCTTGAACATCGGAGAGCGGACGCCGACGCGACGGTGGCAAGATTGCGCGAAGCAGCGAAGAACTTCGAGGATCTCGATCTGCGCGTCGTCGAGACCAAGGGCGGCACGGACCATGCCGAAAAGGGTACGCAGCTGTTCGACACGGTGCGCGAGGCGCTGGCCGACATTCCGCAGAAGCGCCTTGCCGGTCTGGTCCTGGTGACGGACGGCCAGGTGCATGACGTGCCGAGCGCCGCGCGCGAGCTCGGCGTCACGGCGCCGGTGCATCTCGCCATGACCGGCGATCCGAACGGCAAGGATCGGCGCATCGTCGTCACGCAATCGCCGACCTACGGTCTCGTCGGCAAGAGTGTCGATGTCACGTTTCAGGTTGATGATCTGGGCAGCCCGGCGCGTGGTGTCGCGAAAGTCACCATCCGCCGCGATGGACAGCAGGTCTCCGAGATCGATGCGCCGGTCGGCAAGCCGCAGAGCGTTCCGCTCGACATCATTCACGGCGGCCAGACCGTGTTCGAGATCGAGGTCGCGAAGTCCGATCACGAGCTGACGCTCGCCAACAACGCGGCGGTCTTCGCGGTCAACGGCGTGCGCGACCGGTTGAAAGTGCTGCTGATCTCCGGCGAACCCTATCCAGGCGAGCGCACTTGGCGCAACCTGCTGAAGTCCGATCCGTCGGTCGAGCTGATCCATTTCACCATTCTGCGGCCGCCGAACAAGCAGGATGCGACGCCGATTAACGAGCTGGCGCTGATCGCCTTCCCGGTCGACGAGCTGTTCGACATCAAGCTGCGCGAATTCGATCTGATCATCTTCGATCGGTTCCAGCATCTTGGCATCCTGCCGGACGAGTATTTCCAGCACATCGTCGAGTATGTGAAGGAAGGCGGTGCGGTATTTGAATCGGCGGGACCGAGTTCCGCCGGCCAGTTCAGCCTTTATCGCACGCCGCTGGAGCAGATTTTCGCAGCCCAGCCGACGGGCGAGATCCGCACCCAGGGCTTCCAGCCGCAGGTGACCCCGGTTGGGCTCCGCCATCCGGTTACCGCGGACCTGCTGCCGCAGGGTGATGACAAGCCGCATTGGGGCCGCTGGTTCCGTGAGATGCCGGCCAGTTCGTCGCGCGGCGTCACGGTCATGAGCGGCGTCGACGGATTGCCGCTGTTGATCCTGGATCGCGTCGGCAAGGGTCGCGTGGCGCAGCTGTTCTCGGATCAGCTCTGGCTGTGGTCGAAGGGTTTCGAGGGCGGCGGTCCGCACGCCGAGTTGATCCGGCGCATCGCGCATTGGCTGATGCAGGAGCCCGATCTCGAAGAGGAGGATCTGCGCGCAACGGTGATCGACGGCAGGTTGGAGATCCGCCGTCAGAGCCTGACCACCAAGATCGAGGAAGCGACCGTCACGCACCCGGACGGCACGACCGAGACAGTGAAATTGAAAGATGACGGTCGCGGCCGCGCCACCGGCTCGATCGCGGCGACTGATCAAGGCCTCTACAAGGTGACTGATGGGACGCGGCAGGCCTTTGCGGCTTCCGGAGCGCTCAATTCCAAGGAATGGGCCGATCCGCGCGCCAGCACCGATCTATTGAAGTCGCTGGTGGACGAGACCGGCGGCGGCGTGCAAGCCGTCAGCATGAACGGCCAGCCGGCCTGGCGGCGCGTCCCGATGGGCGGCACGATGGCCGGCGGCGGCTGGTTCGGGCTCCGGCAGAACAGCGACTATACCGTCACCGGCGTTACCAACATGCCATTGTTGCCCGGTTGGGCTGCGCTGTTGCTGGCTCTGGGCCTGGTGATGCTCGCGTGGCGACGCGAAAGCAAGTAACAGCCTCTCCCCCATAGCTCGGCGTGCCTAGCCGCCGTTCCAGCGGCTGGGCTATGATGGCGATCGCCAAAAGAACGGCCCAAGATTGGCAACGTGAAGATCGCCATCGTTATTTGTACGCTTCGAAGGGCCCGGTCTCTCGAGCGGGCACTTGCGTCGCTATGCCGTTGCGATCCACCTCGGCGCGCAAGTTGGCGCGTGGTCGTGGTCGACAATTCCGGTTGCGCAGAGACCAGTCGAGTCGTTGCATCATTCCAGAACCGCTTGCCCGTCGAGATACTTGTGGAGCCGCGCACGGGTCTGGCTCATGCCCGGAACGCCGCGATTGCTGCGACGGCATGCGACTATTTCATTTGGACGGATGACGACGTGACGGTCGACGGCAACTGGATCCGCGACTATGAGGCCGCCTTCGAACGCCACCCAGAGGCCGCCTTCTTCGGCGGTCCGATCCTGCCGCGATTCGAGGGCAATCCGCCGCGCTGGATTGTGACGGGTCTGCGCGAAGTCTACAGCGCCTTTGCGGGACGGGACGAATTTGACGACGAGACAAGATTTGATCGTGCCTCCAGACAACTGCCCTTCGGCGCGAACATGGCGACACGCGCGCAGGAGCAGTACCTATTCCGATATGACCCAACACTCGGGCGCCAGCCGGGATCGCGCATCCTGAGCGGAGAGGAATCGGATTGCCTCCTGCGCATCTGCCGTGCGGGCGGCGTGGGTACCTGGATTTCGAGCGCGCGGGTCGATCATTGGATTGACTCGAAGAGACAATCCGTCGCCTATCTGCGTCGATATTATGCGGGCTCGAGTTACGTGTTGGCGCGGGCTCGCATCATCGGTGATCCAACCAGGCGGAGATCCAGCAACCTTGACGTACGGTGGCGGTGGGTTCGCGCCTATGCGCGCTATCTGTGGAGCAGAATGACCGGCGACAGCGCGACCTGGATCCGGGAACTCAAGCAGTCCGCCGAATTGAGCGGGAAGCTCGCGGCGAGACGCGAACTGCGCGTGCTTCGTCACGGCGCTCGACGGCCGAGCAGATGAGCCGGTCAATTCTCGTCCTCGGCCTCGACGGCTACGAGCCCAGCATTGCGGAAAGCCTGCTGGCCGACGGCAGGATGCCGAACCTGCAGGCGTTGGCGCGCGACAGCATGCGATGCCGTCTCGATCATGGCGAAGCAAAGCGCACTGGGCTGGCGTGGGAGCATTTCGCCGTTGGACAGGAGCCAACGGCCTATGGACGCCATGCAGCGGTGGATTTCCAGCCGACCACTTATCGGGTCACGCAGGAAGGAACGAAGTCGAAGCCGTTTGCTGCCGATCTCTCCAAGAAATTTCTGATCTTCGACGCACCCTATTTCGACCTGCCGGCGGCGCCGAACTGCGTGGGCCTGGTAGGCTGGGGGGCGCATGACGCAGGAGTCGCGCCGCTGTGTGCGCCGCCTGGATTGTCCGAGGAAGTGACGGCAAAGTTCGGCCCATATCCCGCAACGCCCTACATCTATGGTTTCGTTTGGCCCAATGAGGAGCGGACGCGCGCGATGGCGGCGGCGCTTGTGGAAGCGGTTGAGCGGCGCAGCGTCATCGGCCACTGGCTGTGCACTGAACGGCTCAGCGGGTGGGATATGGCTGTCATTGTCGTAAGCGAATTTCACTCGGCGGTCGAAGCGTTGTGGCACGGCTATGATGCGACGCATCCGCTGCATCATTTGCCCTCAGCCGAACCTGCACGTGCCGGCATCCTCGGCGTCTACGAGGCGTTCGACCGGATGCTCGGGCTCTATCGCCGATCTATGCCCGATGTCGATATCGTCGTGTTCTCCATGCACGGCATGGGCGCGAACGATTCGGACGTGGCGACAATGCTGCTATTGCCGGAACTCATGTATCGCGCCAGCTTCGGCCGCGGATTGTTCGAACCGCGCCCGGAATGGCGCGTTGCACACGGCTCGGTCCCGCTGCTGTCTCAAGACGAAGTCTGGGATACCGCCGTCAAGTCCTGCCTGCGCCATCGCCGCCGACGCGCCGGAGAGAAGCTGCCACTCGATTGGATGCCGGCAACAGCGTACCGACGCTACTGGCCGGAGATGGAGGCGTTCGCGCTGCCATCCTACTACGACGGGCGAATTCGGCTTAGTCTGGCCGGCCGCGAGCACCAGGGGCGGGTGCCAGCCGCAAACTACAGCGCCAAACTCGATGAGCTGTGCGCGCTCCTCGAGGAGTGCCGGGACCCTTGGACAAACGAACCGGTCGTCCGAGCGATCACGCGCCCGGTCGCCGCGGATCCCCTGAGGGCCGGTCCGACCGAGGCCGATCTTGTGGTCACATGGCGCGGTTCGCACCTCGCGTTCCAGCACAGACGATTGGGCTTGATCGGGCCGGCGCCATTTCGGCGCACCGGCGGCCATACCGGCAGCACCGGCATCGCCTACTTCTCGACGCTCCGCCTGCCGCTTGGCGACATCGAGACCGCCAGTGCATTCGATATCGTGCCGACATTGATCGACCTTCTGGACGCGCCCAGGCTTCCCTATGTCAGCGGCCAAAGCCTATTCGACAGGATGGCCGAAGCGCCCGCTGCGGAATGAACAGCGCCAAAACGAAACGGCCCCGCTTGCGCGGGGCCGTTGTCGGTTCAAAGAACCAGAGAGCCGATCAGCTGCCGACCAGGGTGTCGTAGTCCTTCAGCAGCGCCTGCGCGTCGGCGCTATCGCAGCCCTTCTTGGTCGCAAGCACGCGCGCGTCGGTCTTCGCGGTTTCGATCAGCGTCAGGCGCTCGCCGCCGCCGATCTCGTGATTGACCATCACATCCATCTTGGTGGCAAGCGTGCGCCAAGTGGCGGCGTCATGCGTGACGCCACGGCAGATTTCCGCCAGGCGCACCGCTTCTTGGAGTTGGGTCCATTTCGCGCTCGAATCCTGAGCAAGCGCGACGCCGGCGGTGCCGGCCACGCCAGCCACCAGCGCTGCCGCCAGGAGCTTGCGGGAGAACTTCTTGGACATTTTGGCCATCCCTTCTGGTTCTTGGTTGTCCGATTCAGGGTTTTGACGAAAAACCGGGCCTAGTCTCCGGCGACCGAAGGCGGTTTGCAACCTCTTTTTTGTCGTCCAAACCGCAGAATTCCGCCATTGATAGACGGGGTTGACCGTCATCCGGGCGTGCGATTCGGGCATGCTGCACCCTTGTCCCACCCCCGGCTACAGCAGGGGACTAACGTGCGACTGACCAAGCGGTTCCGCGATCTGATCGAGGCCGAGGAGATTCTGGTTCTCCCTGGCATTTTCGACGCACTCAGCGCCAGGCTGGCGGCTGCGGCCGGATTTCAAGCGTTGGTCGGCGGCGGTTATTCCGCCACCGCCAGCTTGATCGGCGCACCCGACATCGGACAGTTGGGCCTTGCGGAGATGGCGGATCACTACAGGCGCCTCACCGACAGCGTCGACATTCCGATTCTGGCCGATGCCGATACCGGCTTTGGCGACTGCGTCAACGTGGCGCGGACCGTGCGGACTTACGAGCGGGCCGGAGTCGCGGCCCTCATCATCGAGGATCAGGTAGCCCCCAAGCGCTGCGGCCACATGGACGGCAAGCGCGTGATCCCGATGGCCGACATGATCGCCAAGATCAAGGCGGTGCTCGACGCACGCGTCGACGGTGACTTGATGATCGTCGCGCGCACCGACGCCCGCGCCATCGAGGGATTGGAGGCCGCGGTCGAGCGCGCGCAGCTTTATCGCGCGGTCGGCGCCGACATGATCTTCGTCGAGGCGCCGCTCAGCACCGATGAGATGGCGTATATCTGTTCGGATATTGCCGCCCCCTGCTTGGCCAACAATGTCGAAGGAGGCAAGACGCCGATCCTGTCGGCAACGCGGCTGGAAGAGATCGGCTACGCCGCGGTCGCCTTTCCGGTCTCGGCCAGCTATGTGGCGGCAAAGGCGTTGCGCGAGTTCTTTTCCGACCTTCATGCCGCCGGCGACACGGCAGCGCTGACCGAGCGCATGCTGCATTTCGCGGCGTTCCACGACATCGTCGGACTGCCCAAGCTGCGCGAGCAGGAGCGGGCCTGTGATGCCTTCGCCCGCGAGCTGCTCGAGCGCGCCGCCGAGATCGACCGCGAGGAATAGCGTCATTTTCCCGAGCGGCGGCCTGCCGGGAACACCTATTTGAAATCCTTGCGAAATATCGATTGCGAGGTCTTAACCCACGATTTATCCAGGCGGCATAGCATAGAGGACTGGTTTGGCCGCGTCGGGCTGCTCACCCCATCCGACCAAATTTAGAGAACAAGATCGATACGGGTCGGAACAGGCTTTCACGATGGATCACGACAACACCCCGCGCCAGCTGGCTTCGCAGAGCTACAAGCTGCCGATCGAGGATCAGGATTTCCTGCTGCGCGACGAACTGCGCGGCATGCGTTTCCAGCTCGAATACAGCAAGACCGAGCTCTTGCTGCGCGACTGGGGTATCCGCTCCACCATCATCGTGTTCGGCAGCGCGCGGGTCCCGTCGCCCGAGCAGGCCGAGCTGCTGCGCGAAGGCAAGGTGAAGGGCGTCGACAAGGCGACTGCGGATAGCAGGCTGCTGCTCGCCCCCTATTACGAGGAAGCGCGAAAATTCGGCCGCATCGTTTCGCTGCAGGGTGGCGCGCTTAATCCGAAGGGCGGGATCCGGGACAACGTCATCGCGACCGGCGGCGGTCCGGGCATCATGGAGGCGGCCAACCGCGGCGCCTCGGAAGTCGGCGCGCCGACCATCGGATTCAACATCTCGCTGCCGCACGAGCAATATCCCAACCCCTACACGACTCCGGACCTCACCTTCCGCTTCCACTACTTCGCCATGCGCAAGATGCATCTGGCGATGCGCTCCAACGCGCTGGCGGTGTTCCCGGGCGGGTTCGGGACCATGGACGAGCTGTTCGAGATCTTGACCCTGCGCCAGACCGGCAAGTCATCGCCCAAGCCGGTAGTGCTGGTGGGCCGCGACTACTGGAACGGAATGGTGAATTTCCAGTGGATGGTCGACCACGCGATGATCGACAAGGAGGACCTGGACCTGTTCACGATCTGCGACAGCGCGGAGGAGGCCTGGGCTTCCTTGCTCGATCGCGGGCTGGTCCTGCCGGACTAGGCTCCCATTGTCGCGAGGCGCTTGAAGCCGAATCCTCGAACCGTTGATGCGGCCGGCCATGCAGCTCGGCTAGAGTGCGGAACCGCAACGGACCATGGACGGAACTACTGCCTCATGCCGGGGTCGCTCTTTCTGCGTGGACAAGTTCTGCATTTCCTGCGCGATCCAGGCTCCGATCCGGATCCGGCGGCATGGCAATATTGGGAAGATGGCTGCCTGCGGATCGTGGACGGCCGCGTGGCCGCGGTCGGGCCGGCAGACGAGATCCTGCAAGCCCGCCGCCCCAACGACGCACTCCACGATCACCGCGGCAAGTTGATCCTGCCGGGTTTCGTCGACACACACGTGCACTACGCGCAGGTCGACGTGATTGCATCCTATGGGCGGCAATTGCTCGATTGGCTGAACGACTACACCTTCCCGGCGGAGCGCGCCTTCGCCGATCCCGAGCACGCGCGACGGATTGCGGGGCTGTTCCTGGATACGCTGCTGCGTCACGGCACCACGACCGCGGCGGTCTATCCTACTGTCCACAAGCAGTCGGTCGACGCATTCTTCGAAGAAGCACAGGCGCGCAAGCTGCGCATGGTCTGCGGCAAGATCCTGATGGACCGCAACAGCCCGGACTATCTGCGCGACGACGTGACCGGCGCGGAGGCGGATTGCCGCGACCTGATCCGCCGCTGGCATGGCAAGGATCGGCTCGGCTACGCCCTGACGCCGCGCTTTGCGCCCACGTCGAGCCCCGAGCAGCTGGCGATGATCGGCCGGCTCTATGCCGAAATGCCCGGCCTCTGGATGCAGACTCATCTGGCTGAGAATGTCGACGAGATCCGCTGGGTACAGCAGCTGTTCCCCGAGGCACGCTCCTATCTCGACGTCTATGACCGCTTCGGGCTGCTAGGGCCGCGCTCCGTCTTCGCGCATTGCATCCACCTGGACGATGCGGACCGCGCACGCTTTGCGGCGAGCAAGAGCGCCATGTCATTCTGCCCGACCTCGAATCTTTTCATCGGGTCGGGATTTTTCGATCTCGAAGCAGCGCGGCGGCTGGGCGTGCGCGTCGGTCTTGCCACCGATGTCGGTGGCGGTACCAGCTACTCGATGCTGCAGACACTGGCCGAAGCCTACAAAGTGCTGATGACTCGCGGCCAGCGTCTCAACGCCTGGCGCGGGCTGTGGCTCGCCACACTCGGCAGCGCGGAATGCCTGTCGCTCGACGACAAGATCGGCAATTTCACGACCGGCAAAGAAGCCGATTGCGTGGTTCTGGACTTTGCCGCGACGCCGGTGCTCCAACGCCGCGCCCAAGTTGCAAGAGCGCCGGAGGAGCGACTGTTTGCCTTGATGATGCTGGGGGATGATCGTGCGGTTTCGGCGACCTACGTGATGGGCGTGAGAAGCAAAACGCTACATTTGCCTTGATAAAGTAGCAAAACGCTACTATTGTTCGCCTGATGGAGCGAACAATGAGCCAGCAGACCGTCACCATTCTCCGCCACGCCGATGGCACTGCCCAGCATGCAATCCTGACTTGGGCGGACTATCAGGCCTTGCTGCACGCGGCCGAGGACCGCGGCGCAACTCCCCCATCTCCGTCAATTCCAGATGCGGTCCGGGACGCCATCGCCGGCGGCGCGCATCCGCTGCGGGCCTGGCGTGAACATTGCGGGTTCAACCAGGCCCAGCTGGCCGCGCTGGTGGGAATCAGCCGCGCCTACCTGACGCAGATCGAGGGGGGCGAGCGGACCGGAACGATCGAGGTGATGGCCCGGATTGCGCGTGCCTTGGGCCGGAGCATCGAGGATCTGGTCGCGCGGCGTCCGGACGATTTCGGCATCATCGCCGCGGCGCTTGGCGCCATGCCAGCCAGGCTGAAGGAACACGTTGCCCTGATCGGCGGCGGCCTGTGTCAGGCACGGCCGGCGGCTGGCGGATTCTCTCTGGTCGAGCATGTCTGCCACCTGCGCGACCTCGATGCAGACGGCTATGGCGTGCGCTTGGACCGGATGCTCAAGGAGGAATGCCCGACGCTCCCGGACATCGATGGCGACGCCCTCGCCCGGGATCGCGAGTACCAGAGTCAGGATGTCGAAGCCGCCCTTGCCGCCTTTACTGCAATCCGCTGGGAGATCGCGACGCGCCTTGCCAAGCTGACTGCGGAGGACCGGCGGCGCACCGGCCTGATGGCGGGCACAAGGCAGATCACGATTGAAGAGCTGGCCGACACGATGATGGCGCACGATGCGGCCCACCTGGACGAGATCGAAGATCTGCGGGCGGAGCTGGCGCGATAGTGCGGCCTCAAGCGGCCAGAGTCGTGCGCAGGTCGTGGATCGAGAACGGCTTGTAGAGACACGACACATTCAGCCGGCCGCCGTCTTCGCCGAGCCGCTTTGCCATCTTCGCGTACTGGAAGGAGGCGCCTGACAGCAGGATCACGTGCGCCGTGCAACCGACGTCGCCGAGCCAGCGGAGAAGCTCGATTCCGTCCATGTCCGGCATGATGATGTCGAGGGTGATTGCGTCCGGCTTCTTGCGGACATCGGCGGCCATGAAGTAGCTGCCGTGCGTGACCACATCGACATCGAGCTCCATTTCGCGGGCGACCCCGCGAATGAGCGACAGAATGCCGGGATCGTCATCGATCGAAAGAAGGCGCTTCGACACTTGCTTTTTTTCTCCGGTGATGCGGCCGCCGGAGCCGTGCATTAAGACTTACGCCACGACTTCTAAGATAAACATAACGTGGCGCTAGGCCGGATGGCGTAGGCTGGACAACGTTGTGCCGGAGACCGGGGTTGATCGATCGATCAACCTATGACTGCCAGGAAAACTCGTTTCCCCTTATGGAAACAGAGCAGCAAGAATCCGGCTTACGGTGGCGTTTGGCCCGACTTTCGCCATGCAAGCGCCAAGATCGCCTGTATGATCGCGCCCCCGAGACGTGAGGCGCTGGAGGAGATGCGTGGCTGAGGAGCTGTTCCGCCTGAGTGGATTGCCGCCCTACGTGTTCGCGGAAGTGAACGCCATGAAGGCCGCGGCCCGGCGCCGTGGCGAGGATGTGATCGACCTCGGCATGGGCAATCCCGACGGCCCGCCACCGCCTCATGTGGTGCAGAAGCTGGCGGAGACCCTCAACAACCCGCGGGTGCACGGCTATTCCACCTCGCGCGGCATTCCGGGCCTGCGCCGCGCCCTCGCCGGCTACTACCAGCGCCGGTTCGGGGTCGGCCTCGATCCCGAGACCGAAGTGGTCGTGACCCTCGGCTCGAAGGAGGGCCTCGCCAATCTGGCCCAGGCGATCGTCGCGCCGGGCGATGTGGTGGTGGCGCCCGACCCCTGCTACCCGATCCACGCTTTCGGCCAGATCTTTGCCGGCGCAACCCTGCGCCCCGTTCAGATTGCGGCCGACATCGATCTGCTTGCTGGCATCGAGCGCGCGATGCGGCAGGAGCCGAAGCCGCGCTGCGTCGTCGTCAATTTTCCCGCCAACCCGACCGCCCTCACCGTTGGCCTCGACTTCTACCAGCGCCTGGTCGCCCTGGCGCGCGAGCTCAATATCACGATCGTGAGCGACGTGGCCTATGCGGAGATCTATTTCGACGGCAACCCGCCGCCCTCGATCCTGCAGGTGCCGGGCGCCAAGGAGATCGCGATCGAGTTCTCGTCGCTCTCCAAGAGCTATAACATGGCGGGCTGGCGCATCGGCTTCGCGGCCGGCAATCCGCGCCTGATCGCGGCCTTGGCCAAGATCAAGTCCTATCTCGACTACGGAGCCTTCACGCCGATCCAGGTGGCAGCCACCACCGCGCTCAATGGCCCGCAGGACTGCGTGGCGGAGATCCGCCAGCGCTACAAGGATCGGCGCGACGTTTTGATCGAAGGCCTGGCGCGCGCCGGCTGGCAGGTGCCGGTCCCCAATGCGTCGATGTTCGTGTGGGCGCGGCTGCCGCCCGATTTCGCGTCCCTTGGCAGCCTGGAGTTCTGCAAACACCTGCTGACCGAGGCGAAGGTGGCTGCGGCGCCGGGCATCGGATTCGGCGCCGGCGGCGAAGGCTACGTGCGCTTTGCCCTGATCGAGAACCGCCAGCGCCTGCGCCAAGCCGCGCGCAACATCGCGCAGGTCCTCCGCCGCAGCAATTCGATCCGGAACGCCGGGTAGGTACTTCGGGCTCCCCCAGCCGGCGCTCCAGCTGACGCGCCGCCTTGGATCGGTCGCAGGCGGTCCAGTCAACACTCATTCACCGACGCCGCCGCGCAATTTGAAAAGCGTCCGTTGCTGGATCGCTCATCCTCGTCCATGGGCGCATCAGGACTTCCGCGCAGTGCTGCGCAGCATCGATACGAAGAATTGTACCGTGCCCTGGATTGATGAAGAGCCCATAATGCCGGTCTCAAGGCGATTATGCAGGAGCGCGGCTGCCCCTGAAATGTCACAGGCGATTGGCCGATCCCTGCTTCGGTGACTGTTGATCGGCATGCCGGTTTCTGGGCACTTCGCTGTCAAGATTGGCGCGCGAATAGGCACCCCAAGCGCAGCGGCAGCGCGTCGAATGCTAGTACGTTTTGTGACACAAAGCGATCATCGTCACCAAAACTTCGCTGTCGCGTTGAATCCGGAGTGCGGTACCCTTTATGCATAGTCTGATTGCAACCTTGATTGACGCGCCGCGTTATATGCGGCAGCACGTGCCAATATTGCGACGAAGAAGAGGTAAGAAATGACAAAGCCGCTGCGCAAGGCGATCTTTCCGGTTGGCGGGCTGGGGACACGATTTTTGCCCGCCACCAAGTCGATGCCGAAAGAGATGCTCCCCGTGGTGGACAAGCCGCTGATCCAATATGCAGTGGAAGAGGCGCGTTCCGCCGGGATCGAAGAGATGATCTTCGTCACCGGCCGCGGCAAGAGCGCGATCGAGGACCACTTCGACTTTTCCTACGAACTGCAGGACCTGCTGAAGTCGCGGCGCAAGGATGCCGAGCTCGCATTGATCGACAACCTCCTGCCCAAGCCAGGCGAGTTCGCCTATGTGCGCCAGCAGGAGGCGCGCGGCCTTGGCCATGCGGTCTGGTGCGCACGCAACCTGGTCGGGAACGAGCCGTTCGCGGTGCTGCTGGCGGACGATCTGGTGCAGGCCGGGACGCCCTGCCTGAAGCAGATGGTGGAGTTATACAACGAAGTCGGCGGCAATCTGGTCGCTGTCATGGATGTGCCAAGGGCCCACACGGATCGCTATGGCATTCTGCAGACCGGCAAGGAGAGCGGGCGGCTGGTCGAGGCGCTGGGCCTGGTCGAGAAGCCGAAGCCTGACGTTGCGCCCTCGACCCTGTCGATCATCGGCCGCTATATCCTGCAGCCGGACGTGTTCGCGCATCTGGACCGGCAATCGCCGGGAGCGGGCGGCGAAATTCAGCTGACCGACGCGATGGCGCAGATGTGCGGCCGCGGCCGGTTCCACGGCTATCGGTTCGAGGGGCGGCGCTTCGATTGCGGCGACAAGGCCGGTTTCATCGAAGCGAATATCGCCTATGCGCTCAACCACCCGAAGATCGGGGGCACTATCCGCGAAGCCGTGCTCGACTTCGCCGAGCAGCAGGTCAAGGTTTCGAGGCCCGAAGCCGCCGAATAGTCAGCCCAAAGCGGCGCGCACCTTGCCGAGCATGGCGGTGCGTTCATGGCGCGCCGCCAACGCTGCCTTCATATCGACCCGCACGAACCTGGCCGGCGTGTGCGGCTGCAGTTGGCCGATCAGGTCCATGTCGGCGGAGATCACCGTGCCCACCATGAAGTAGCCGCCGCCCGAAACCGCATCGCGGTGAAGCACGATCGGCTCCGTGCCGCCCGGCACCTGGATCGACCCGTACGGGTAGCAGGCATCGACGATGTTGGAAGGGTCCGAGCCGGCGCCGAATGGCGGCGTGCGTGGGACGAACTCCAGCGACCGTCCGCCCTTGAAGCGGTAGCCGATGCGGTCGGCCTCAAGTGCCACCTTCCAGGTATCCTCGAAGAAGTGCTTGCCGGCCGCGTCGGTGATGCGATGCCAATAGAGGCCTGGCAGCACGCGCAGTTCTGCCGTATTGCCGGGACCACGACGCAGAGCGGCGGGCACCGACATTCCCTCTTTGACTGACCGCGCTGATTTTCCGACCGGCAACTGGTCGCCGGCCTGCAGCTTGCGCCCCTCGTGACCGCCGAGCGCACCGAGCGCATAGGTCGATCGGCTGCCGAGCACCACCGGCACGTCGATGCCGCCGGAGACGGCGATATAGGCGCGCGCGCCCTTTTTCAGGAAATCGAAGGACAGGACCTGTCCCGCCTTCAGCCGGAACGAGGTCCAGGATTCGCGCAATTCGCCATCCACCTTCGGCGGCAGCTCAGCGCCTGTAACAGCGACCGTCGCATCCGCGGTGAATTCCAGCTCCGGGCCCATGAAGACGGCCTCGAGGACGGCCGCGCCTTCATCGTTGCCGACCAGCATGTTGGCCGCGCGCAAGGCGAAGCGATCCATGCCGCCGGACAGCGGAATGCCAAGATGATAGTAGCCGGGCCGGCCGAGGTCCTGAACGGTCGTCGCCAAGCCGGGAGCTCTGACGTTAATTGCCATTGAGGGCCCCCTCCAGCTTGTGGTTGTAGCCGTCGATGTCCTTATGGAATTCATCGAGCGAGAATGTGACTTCGCGCATGCGCGGCGCGAACTTGCCGGCTTCCACCTCCGCCACCGTCGCATCGTAGGCAGCGCGGTCGATCGGCTTCCACTTCACGATGTCGCCGGGGCGGAAGAACACCATGAAGTCGCGCAGATACTTGATCTTCTGCTGCGGGTCGTAGATCGGCATCGGTGTGATGCCGAACATCTGATACCCGCCGGCGCCGCGCACCGAGTAGATGCAGCCGAAGCAGCCGCCATGGCCAACGGTCAGCTTGGGCGTATCGGTGCGCGGGCGGAGATATTTCGGCACCTCGATCTGCCGCTTGCGGTCGACCATCTGGTAGAGAAACGGCAGTCCAGCGACGAAACCCACCATCGAGACGAACCACGGCGAGCCGGAATGCGCCTTGATGAAGCCGTCGATGCCGCCAAGATCGTTGATGCGGGCGGCATATTCGATGTCCGTGCTTTTCGGATCCTGGTGCCGCTCCCGGAAGCGCATCAGAGTCTCGTGGGTCCAGGGATCGTTGTAGAAGACTGGGATTTCGATGATCCGGGTTTTCAGCACCGACTCCGCTTTCTCCGCGCTCTGCTCCAGGCGCTTCAGCTCCGCCAGCATGTCGTCCGGGCTGATCATGTCGGGATCGAACTTGATCTGGAACGAGGCATTGGCGGGGCAGATCTCCGTCACGCCCTTGATTTTCGAGTCCCGCACGGCATTGGTCATGGAGAGGCTCTTGAAGAAAGCCTCGAGCGACATCTCCTCGCTCACTTCGACGAAGATGTGCTCGTCGCCGCCAAAGGAATATCGGTTGGTCATCTCGCCGCCACCTCCCTCGCCTGCGCGTCGCCCGGCTCCGCCAGGCGCGATGCATTCTGTTCCAGCCAGCGTTCCAGCCAGCGCGTGTCGAACCGCGCCGCGACCACCTCCGGGTCCGCGGCCAGAGCCTGATGCAGCCCCGTGGTCGTACGCACGCCCACGATCTCCAGCTCCGACAGTGCCCGCTTCAGCCGCGCGATCGCCGCGTCCCGCGTCTCGTCCCACACGATCAGCTTGCCAAGCAGCGAATCATAGAACGGTGGGATGGTGTAGCCGGCATAGAGCAGGCTATCGAACCGCACGCCATTGCCGCCGGGGACGCGCAATTCGCCCACCGTCCCCGGCGACGGCATGAAGTTGCGTGCCGGGTCTTCGGCATTGATGCGCACCTCGATCGCATGGCCGGCCCGGCGCACATCATCCTGAGCGATGCGCAGCTTCTCCCCATCGGCGACGCGGATCATCTCGCGCACCAGATCGATTCCGGTGATGAATTCCGTCACCGGATGCTCGACCTGGATGCGGGTATTCATCTCGATGAAGTAGAAATCATGCGTCTCGTCGTCATAGAGATATTCGAGCGTCCCGGCACCGCGATAGCGCACCGCTTCGGCCAGCGCGACGGCGGAGGCACACAGCTTCTCTCGGATGTGGTCGGGCAGGACCGGCGATGGCGCCTCCTCCCACACTTTCTGGCGGCGGCGCTGCAGCGAGCACTCGCGCTCGAAGCAGTGAATCACGCGCTCGCCGTCGCCCAGCACCTGGACCTCGATGTGGCGCGCGCGCTCGATCACCTTCTCGAGATAGAGGCCGCCATCGCCAAAGGCCGCCTGCGCCTCAGCGCTGGCCTGCGGCATCAGGCGCTCGAACTCCTCGAGATCGTGGGCGATCCGGATGCCGCGCCCACCGCCGCCGGCCGCCGCCTTGATCATGATGGGAAAGCCGGCGTTCTTGGCGATGGCCAGCGCGGTCGCCAGGTCGTCGACCCGGCCATCGCTGCCCGGCACAGTCGGGACGCCGGCCGCCTTCGCCGCCTGGCGCGCCGCGACCTTGTCGCCCATCAGGCGGATCGCCTCGGCGCTCGGGCCGACGAAGATGAGGCCGATGCCGGCGACCGCCTCCACAAAGCCTGCGTTCTCCGCGAGGAAGCCATAGCCGGGATGGACCGCATCCGCATCGCTGCGGCGCGCGGCATCGAGGATCGCGGGTATGTTGAGATAGGATTTCGCCGCCTGCGGCGGACCGATCAGGACGGATTCATCCGCCAGCTTCACCGCGAGCGAATCCGCGTCGGCCTGGCTGTAGACCTGGATGGTTCGGATGCCGAGCTCGCGCGCGGCGCGGATGATGCGGACCGCGATCTCGCCGCGATTGGCGATGAGCAGACGCCTGATCAAGGGTTCACACCTCGATCTCGGCTAGCGGCTGGCCGGCCATCACGGCATCCTCGTTGTCAACCAGGAACTTCACGATCTTGCCGGCGATGTCGGCCTTCACTTCGTTGAAGCTCTTCATCACCTCTACCAGCCCGATCACCTCGCCGGCCGCGATCTTGTCGCCGTCCGACTTGTAGGCCGGCTTGTCGGGCGCCGGCTTGCGGTAGAAGGTGCCGGGGAGAGGCGAGAGAATTTGCTTGGTCGCCATCGATGTGTCTCCGATTCGTGATCTTCTTTTGAGCCTAGCGCATCTAGGCCGCGTCCAGATACGGCTTCACCGCCTCTTTCACCGCCGATGCGATGGCGACGGCATTGGGGGTGTCGGAGTGGACGCAGATCGCGTCCGAGCCCACCGCGATGTCCTTTCCGCCCACCGACCTCGTCTTGCGCTCCTTGAGCGCGCGAATGCAGCGCGCAGCCGCCTCCGCCGGGTCCTTCGCCTCGTGCACCCGCGTGATGATGAGGTTGCCGTCGTCGGCGTAGTCGAGATCGGCATAGAACTCGGCGATCATCTTGAAGCCCCGTTCCTTGTAGATCTTCTCGTGCAGCGTGCCGGCCATGCCCATCAGCGGCACCTTGTAGACCTCCGCGGCGTCGCAGATCGCGTGCGCCACATGCTCCTGCCGCGCCGCCATGCCATAGAGCGCGCCGTGCGGCTTGATGTGGTTGAGCGGCATGCCTTCGGCATCGAGGAACCCCTTGAGCGCGCCGACCTGGTAGAGGACGCAGTTCGCCAGCTCTTCCCGGCCGATCTTCATCTCGCGCCGGCCGAAGCCCTGGAGATCCGGCAGCGAGGGATGAGCCCCGACCTTGACGCCGAACTTCTTGGCGCGGCGAACCGTCAGCCGCATGTGGTTGAAGTCGGAGGCGTGAAAGCCGCAGGCGACATTGGCGACGGAGATGTAGGGCATGATCGCCTCGTCGTCGCCCATCTGATAGAGGCCGAAGCTCTCCCCCATGTCGCAATTGATCAAAGCCATGGCAATTTCCTCCACTCGTACTTTCTAGGCCTTGGAGCGCACGCTGAGGCGCTGCCGGAATTCGTCGGCCACCGCGGCGAAGATCAGGATGACGCCGGTCACGCCGATCTGCAGATACGAACTGACGCCGGAGACGTTCATCCCGTTCTCCACCACGCCGAAGAACACCGCGCCCAGCACGACGTAGGGCACCTTGCCGGTGCCGCCGCGCAGCGAGACGCCGGCGATGACGCATGCCGCGATCGACTGCAGCGGCATGGACGTGCCGATATTGGCTTCGCCCGTTTCCATGCGCGCGGTCAGCAGAAGGCCCGCGATGCTGGTCAAGGCCGCGCAGATCGCGTAGGCCAGGAACAAGGTCCGGCGCGTGTTGACGCCCGAAAGCGCCGCCGCCTTGATGTTGCCGCCGACGGCGTAGAAATGCCGTCCGAAGCGGGTCCAGGTCATCAGCAGATAGACGGTCACGAACAGGAGCAGCGCCGCCCATACGGGCGTTGTCAGCCCGAAGATCTTGCCGCTGCCGAAGGTGTCCGCGAACTCGTACGGAATGCCGCGGACTGGCATGCCTGCCGTCAGATAGAGCGCGGCGCAGAAGCCGACCGAGGCCATGCCGAGGGTCATGATGAAAGGCGAGACGCTGAGCAGCGCGACGCCCAGGCCGTTGATGACCCCGACCGCGAGCCCGCACGCGAAGCCGACCACGACGCCACCTCCAATGGCGAGCCAGGGCGCATCGGGATTTCCGGCGGCGATGCTCGACATGGCAAGAGCGCTGGTGACGGAGGTGACAGCCAGCGTCGAGCCGACCGAGAGATCGAACCCCGCGGTCACCATCACCACCATCTGGCCCAGGGAAACGATGGTGAGATAGGAGCTCTGGCGCAGGACGTTGGCGATGTTGGCAAAGCTGAGGAAGTGATCCGACATCAGCGAGAACAGGATGATCGCAATCGCCAGCAGGATCGGCAGCACTCCGACTGCGACGAAGATCTGCTGGAGTTTCTGCTCGTAGCCCTGCG
Source organism: Dongiaceae bacterium (assembly GCA_041398065.1). Classification (GTDB taxonomy): domain Bacteria; phylum Pseudomonadota; class Alphaproteobacteria; order Dongiales; family Dongiaceae; genus Dongia_A. Next base: position 33,099 of record JAWKVL010000038.1, read on the forward strand.
CCTGGCGATCCATCACCCGCTCTGCCATCAGGCCGCCCTTTCGAAGAAATGCGACAATACCCGATCCTCCGTGATCTGGCCCTCCTGAAGTTCGACTTGCACATGGCCACGGAACATGACGTAGGCGCGATTGCACAGATGCAGGATCTCCGGCAGGTCGGAGGAGATCACCAGCACGCCCGCCCCGCCTTCGCACAATTGCGCGATGAGTTGATAGATCGACACGCGGGTCGAGACATCCACGCCGACCGTCGGCTCGTCGAACACGAACAACCTGACTTCGCGGGTCAGCATCTTGCCGATCAGCACCTTCTGCTGGTTGCCGCCGGAGAAGGTGCCGACATCGCGGTCGATGTCGAACGGATGGAGCTGCAGATCGCGCGTGAGATCCGAGACGGTCTGGCGCTCCGCGCGGCGCCTGAGGAAAATGCCCCTGGAGAAGCTGCCGAGATGCAGCGCCGGCAGGGATACGTTCTCGACCGAGGAACGGCTCAGCACCAGCCCCTCCTTGTGGCGATCCGGCGGCAGATAGGAGAAGCCGCGATCAAGCATCTGGCGCGGTGTCGCTCCGGTCGCGTCCCGGCCGCAGAATGTGACCTTGCCCTTGGAAAGCGGCAGCAGACCGTAACAGGCGCGCGCCACTTCGGACTTGCCGCAGCCGACCAGGCCGGCAATGCCAACGATCTCACCGGCGCGCACTTCGATGCTGACGTCGCGGACTGTGCCGTCCTGGGTGGTGATGCGCTCGGCGCGCAGCAGCACCTCGCCGGGTTTGTACTCGATCTTCGGAAAGATCTGTGAAATCGGCCGTCCAGACATCATCTGGATGAGAGTCGTCTCATCGGCATCGGCGGCGTTCAGCATTCCGATCTTGCGCCCGTCCCGCAGCACGGTCACGCGATCGGCGATGCGCCGGATCTCCGCGATGCGGTGCGTAATGTAGATGATGCCGACGCCGCGCGCCTTGGCCTGCGCAATCAGGGCGAACAGCGATTCCGTCTCGCGCTCTGTCAGCGACGCGGTGGGTTCGTCGAGAATGAGGACAGAGAGATCGCTGCGGAAGGCCTTGGCGATCTCGACCATCTGCTGCTCGGCGCGCGACAGATACTGCACCTGGCGGTCGGCGCGCAGCGGAAATCCGAGCCGTTCCAGCAGTTCCTGGGCGTGCTTGATCTCCTTGCCCCGGTCAAGCAGGCCATGTCTGGTCGGTTCGGCCCCGAGAAACAGGTTCTCCGCCACCGTCAGCTGCGGCACCAACGAGAATTCCTGGAACACCGCCGAGATGCCGCGATCGCGCGCCTCGCGCACGCTGCCGAAGCTCACCGGCTCCCCGTTGGCATAGAGCCGGCCCCGCGTCGGCTGGTTGGCGCCGGCGAGGATGGAGATGAGCGTCGACTTGCCGGCGCCGTTCTCGCCGAACAGGACATGGACCTCGCCCGGCGCCAGTTCGAAATCCACGTCCACCAGCGCATCGACGCCCGGATAGTGCTTGCACAGCCCTTCCGTCCGCAGCAAAGGGACGCCGGCGCCGCCCCGAAGGACGACGCCGGCGGGTGCCGTGGGAGGCACCTGACTAGGCAATTGGCCGTTGGTCACGGCGCGTTCTTAGTCCACACTGAATTCCGGCTTGAAGTCGGCCGGCGCCAGCGATGAATTGCGATCGAAAGTCTCGATGTTCGACTTGTCGATCACATAGAGCTGCGGCCCGACATGCTTCTCGAACTCCTTACCTTCCAGGATGCGGACGGCCTGGTCGACCGCGACCCGCGCCTGGATGACGGCGGAGTCCGTCGGCGCGGCGAGAATGCGGCCGCGCTTGATGCCCTCATAGACGCCGGGCGTGAAGTAGTAGGACAGGATCTTCACCTGGTCCTCGAGGCCGCGGTCCCGAATCAGCTGCATCGCCGCCTCGGCCGTCACGGCCGTACCGACCACGTAGTTGATGTCCGGGTGGGCGGTCAGCGCGTCTTCCAGGAGCGCCAGCTGTGCTTCCTTGCCGGTGTCACCGTATTTGGTGTCGACCACCTCGATCTCGCCCTCTTTGACGGCCGCGGTGAAGCCGGCATTGCCCGCTTCGACCCAGCCGGCGCCGGCCGGTCCCGGGAACCAGGCGACTTTGGCTTTCTCGCCGCCCTTCGGATGCAGCTTGACGAGATACTCGCCGGCCTTGCCACCCATTTCACCGAACGACACCAGGGATTTGGCCGAGATGCGGTCGGACGACATGCCGTTGATGACATCGATGACGGGAATCTTCTTGTCGGCGAGCTGGCCGACCAGATTGTTCAGGCCATCGTAGGAGATGGCGCCGATAATCACGGCCTGCGCGCCACCCGCGACGCAATTCTCGATTTGGCTGATCTGCTTGTTAAGCTCGGTGTAGCCGCCAGCCTCCAGCACCTGCATGGTGACGCCCATGCGCTTGGCCTCGTCGATCGCGCCGTAATCGACCGCCAGCCAATAGTCATCCTTCATGTGCGGGAAGGAGACGCAAAGCTTCCATTTCTGCGACGCCTTCTCCAACGGCGAGTACTCCATCGTATGGCGCTTGCTCGCCATATCGAACGATTCCCAAGCCTCGATGTTGTACGGATACCAATTGGCGGCGGCGAACGCGCCGACCGACAGAGTAACGAGCGCGGCGGCGGAGGCCGCCAGCGTAAGCGACTTCTTCATGTGAACCCTCCCTGCAGTTTGATCCTTCGCGCATGGCACGGGACTGCGTTCCCATGCCGGCCCTGATCCATCGCGGCGCTCCGGTTCAGCGCCTCGATCTCGCGATTGCGGCAAATCCTGATTTTCGCCAGGGTTTTGTAAAGGGCGATCTATTGAGTTAGGATTTCGGAAATTCCGAAAATCGATTGATCCTAAGAATGAGTTTCAACATCCGGCAGATCCGCTATTTCGTCGCCGCGGCCGAGGCGGGAAAGATCGTCGCCGCGGCATCCGCCGTCGGCATCTCTCCCTCCGCCATCACCGAGGCGATCCAGGATCTGGAGGAGACGGTCGGGACGCGCCTGGTCACGCGCCATCGCGGCGGCATCAAGGTGACCTATGACGGCTATGTCTTTCTGCAGCATTGCCGCAACGTCCTTTCCGCCCTGAGCGCGGCGACGGTCGCGGTCGGCGCCAATCGCAAGCGGGTCGAGGGCGAACTGACGGTCGGCGTGACCATCACCGTCGCCGGATATTTTCTCGCGGCGCCGCTGGCGCGCTTCAGGCGGAGCTTCCCCGACGTGAAGGTCTCGGTGCGCGAGCTCGACCGCAATGTGATCGAGAAGCAGCTGGTGAACGGCCAGCTAGGGCTCGGCATCCTGCTGGTCTCGAACCTGAAGCATGTGCGGGAACTGGCGACGGAGACGCTGGCGAAATCGCGCCGGCGCCTCTGGACCTCCACCAATCACCCGCTATTGACCAAGCCGAAGGTGACACTGCGCGACGTCGCGAAGGAACCCTATATCCAGCTCACGATTGACGAGGCGGCGAAGACCACCCTCACCTACTGGTCCAAGCACAATCTGGCGCCCGACGTCGTCTTCCGCACGGATTCGGTCGAAGCGGTGCGCAGCCTGGTGGCGACGGGAGCCGGCGTCACCATCTTGTCCGATATGGTCTACCGCCCCTGGTCCCTGGAAGGCGACAAGCTGGAATCGCGCGAGGTGAGCGCTCAGATCCCGACCATGGATGTCGGGCTCGCCTGGTCCAAGAGCGCCGAACTGTCGTCGCCCGCTCGCGCGTTCATCGAGTTCTGTCGGATGGAGTTCCTGTCGGGAAATCCACGGTCGATGACCCTGTAGCCGGAGCGGGCCCCGTTGGCGAAGGTTCGGTCGGCGAAGGTTCGGTCGGCGCGGGCTCCGGCGGCAAGATGGGATCGGTGATGGAGATCGTCGGCGCGTGCGGGCCCTCCGAAGTGGACCTTGCAGCGATGTCCTCGATCGGCTGCGCCATCATGCGGCGCACTTTCGGTGGCGCATCGCCGCGGTGAAAGGTCCTGGCGTGCTCCCAGATGGCGCGGTCGGCGACCGTGCCGCGCTGCCGCTGCCTGAGATAGTCGACCCAGGTCGGATATTGGAACCGCTCGATCCACAGCTCCGGATCGGTGACGTCGACCATCAGCGACCAGCGGCGCGCGCCATTGCGCTGGCGGACCTGGGCGAGCCGGCGCATCGCACTGGCGAAACGCGGCGCATCGGCGAGCGCCACGCGGTATTCGATCGTGAGGACGACCTGTCCATCACGGTGCGGAATGGCGGTATCCAACGTCGGCATCGTGTCGGGCAGCCGCGGCTCGAGATTCTCGCCGCCGACACTCGGCATCGCCCACAGGCGCGACAGCAGTGGCGATGCCGCCAGCACGCCGCCGGCCAGCGCCAGGCTGAAAGTCAGGTTGACATGATGCGCCGCCAGACCCCAGAGCCAGCTGCCCAGTGCCATCGCGCCGAAGGTTAAGGTCTGATAGATCGCGACCGACCGCCCCACGACCCAGCGCGGCACGGATAGCTGCACACAGATGTTGAAGGTGGAGAGCGCCAACACCCAGCCGGCGCCGCCCATCACCATGCCGGCCATCGTGATCGGCAGCTTGGTGCTGAATGCGGCAATGATGCTGCTGGCGGCGAACAGCAACGCGGCGATGGTCTCGATCTGCTCGGTCGTGAAGCGGGCGCGCAGGCGTGCGCTCGACAGGGCGATGAGCACAGCGCCGACCCCGAAGGACCCGAGCAGCAGCCCGTAGGTCGATGGACCGCCTTTGATCAGGTCCCGCGCGATCAGCGGCATGAGCGCCCAGATGCTGCTGGCCGCCGTGCCGAACACCACCGATCGCACCAGGATGCTGCGGATGGTCGGCGACAGACCGACGTAGCGCAGGCCCGCCAACATGGCGCCCGGGATGCTTTCTGGAGGAAATGACCGCTTCTCCACTGGCCGTTTCCAGCGGAACAGGACCGTGATCAGGGCGATGTAGCTGAGGCTGTTGACCAGGAAGGCCGCCTGCGAACCCAACGCGGCCACGATGAAGCCGCCGATCGCCGGACCTACGGTGCGCGCGATATTGAATCCGACGCTGTTGAGAGAGACCGCCGCCGGCAGTTCCGAACGCGGCACGACTTCACCCACCGATGATTGCCAGGCGGGGCCATAGATCGCATTGCCGCATCCGACCAGGAACGTGAAGGTCAGCAGCAGGAGCGGCGTCATGGTGCCGGCGAAGGTGAACACGGTCAGGAGGATCGAAACAACGAGGGCGAGGGTCTGCGCCGCCAACATCAACAGCCGCCGGTCGAACACGTCAGCCGCCGCGCCCGCCACCAGGCAGAACAGCATGTACGGCAAGACGGTCGAGGCCTGCACCAGCGCGACGATGTCGGCGGTTGGAGATAGCGAGGTCATCAGCCAGGAAGCGCCGACCGACTGGATCAGCCCGCCGAAATTCGAAACCAGGCTGGCAAGCCAGAGCGCCAGGAAAACGCGGTATCTGAACGGCGCGATGGCCGAGGTCCGCATGACGTCAAGGCGACGCGGTGTGCTGTCGTTCATGGAGATCGGTATGGTGCGCAAACTCTTCCGATCGCTGGCGCGATCGGATGGCCGCGCGCATGCCGGAACCACCACGATCTTGGCACAGATCGCGGCGCATTGCCCACCCGAATCAGGGCATCGACGGACCGACCCTAGCGCTCGTGCATGCTTTCGGAGACGCGGCGGATAACGGGCGACAACAGGTAGGAGATGAGGCGGCGCTCGCCTGTCTGGATTTCGGCGGTGACGGCCATGCCGGGAGTGAGATTCACCTTCCCGTTCTCGGTCACCATCCAGTCCTGTGACAGGGCGATGCGCGCCAAATAGACCGGGCCGGAGCTGCCGTCCGAGGCGACACCGTCACCGGCATTCTGATCGCCGGACTTGCCACCCTTGTTGTCGTCGCCCGCGTGACTGACCGCGTCGCGCGTGATGTCGAGCACGGTTCCGTCGATCAAGCCATAGAGTGTGAAGTTGAACGCTTCCACCTTCACGCGCACGGGCTGGCCGGCACTGATGAAGCCGACGTCCCGGTTCTGCACGGCGGCCTCGACCACCAGCTTGCCGCCATCCGGCACGATGGCCATCAACGACTCGGCCGGCGTGACAACGCCGCCGATCGTGTGGACGGACAATTGCTGAACGGTGCCATCGATGGGAGCAAACAGGACATTCTGGCTCAGCCGCTGCGAGGACTTGGCGAGCTCGGCCTCCAGCTCGCTGGCCTGGGCTCGCGTCTTGTCGAGTTCCGCCAACACCGACATCTGGTATTGGGCAGCCTCCGCGGCGCGCTGTTCCTGCAGGGCGCGCTGAGCCGCTTCCGCAGCGTCCTTGCGGTGCGAGAGTACCTCGATCTCATGCTCCTGCTCGATCAGCTGCTGATTCACCTGGAACCAATCGAGTTTGCTGCCGATCTTCTGATCGCGCATGGTGCGCAGCAGCTTTTCCTGGCTGGCCAGCATGGGCAACGAAGCCTGCAGCTTCTGGGTGGCCGCCGCGGCCTCCGCCGCTTCCGCTTGCTTCGCCTCGATCTGCTGATCCAGGTCCGCAAGCTTGGCGGTCTCGTTTGCCGCCTGAGCGCGCATGGCGGCCAATGTCAGCTTGAGATCCTCCGGCTTGGCCTCTTTTGGCGGGTCGACCAGGTTCGGTTTGCGCCTCTCGCCGGGCGATCCAGGCAGCGTCGCGGCAAGCCCGCGCAGACGCGCAAGACTCAGATTGGCTTGCAACAGGTCTCGTACGAAACGATCGCGATCCGCCTGGCTCTGGGTCGAGTTGAGCTCGATCAGCACGTCGCCGGCCTTCACGTGATCGCCATCCGCGACATGAATGGCGGTGACAATGCCGGTGTCCGCCGGCTGAACGATCTTCACTTTGCCTTCCGGCACGATGCGGCCGCTCGCGGTCGCCACGATATCGACTTGGCCGATGCAAGCCCAGGAGATGGCGATGACCGCGACCAGGATGATCGTGAAGCCGATGGCGCGACCGACCGGCGACGGCGGCGTGTCCACGATTTCCAATGCCGCCGGCAGGAACTCCCGCTCGTCCCGCGTACGGTTCGGCAGGCGCAGCAGCTTGCCGGCGGACTTGACCACCGCGGTGCCACGGGCATGTGACAGCTGCGTGTCTGGCATGTCCGGTTCGACAGCGCGCCTTGCCCGCAGCCGGCCTACGGCCGTCGCGCCGGAGCCCAGCGCGCCGAGCGGCTCGTCGGTGGACATCTCATGCGCTGGCTGCCGCTTCGGCAGCAGGGCGTCGATTGGTGAATCCGACAAGGGCTCGGCAGTATTGGCCAGCTTTGCGGCATCCGCCTGCGGAGCGGATTCTTGAGCGGCAGCTGGCTGCGCAGAAGGCGCTTCGGATCTTGGGTCCCGCTTGGGAGCGGCTTCTTCTATAGCGGGGTCCGGCGCCGGATTCGTCTTGCCATCCGGCTTCGCCCCTGTGGCTTGTAGAGCCGCGTTCCGGGCGCCGAATGACCCGCCGGCGGGCGTCTCGGATGTGCTCTCCGGCTTGGGAGCCGGCTGATCGACCAGGACATCCGGCGCGCCGGCGGTCGTATCGAGCGGTTTCCAGGCCACGGTTTTCGACGCGGCTTCGGGTGCGCGGGTTGGCGTGGCATTTGCCGTCGCTGGCGCAGCGTCCTGCAGCGGCAGCGTGTCACGAGAAGGCGCCGTCGAGCCCTGCTCATCCAGCTTCGCACTGGCCGGGCTGTCGATCGGAGTGAACTCCGCATCCACCGGCTTTTCGTCGACCACTTCCGGCGCGGGATCCTGCACATTCGATGGCTTGCCTGTTGCTGGCCGCGCTGCCAGCGGCCCGCCGAACGTGGGCGGTGTGAGAGAGGGGTGCCTGCCGCGCAGCTTATTGACCAGCATCTCCGCCGGAGACGGGACCGCAGTCCGCGCCTTCGCGCCAGTCGATTGCGGCGCAGAAGCTCGCATCTCGTTAGGTTCATTGACGGGCGTCGCCGGTGCACTCGTCTGTACCGGCTGCGACTTGCCCAGAGGTGCCGCCGCAGCGGACTGCATGGTCACCGGCTCGTCAGCCGGCGCCTCCTGCGGCGTTGGAGAGCCCGGCTTGCGCAACAATCTGTTGAGCGGCGAATCGCGCGAGTCATTGGCTGGCCCATTGGCATCGGGGCCTGCAGGGCGATGCGCGGCATTGTCACGCTGCATCGATCACCTCGCCCGATTGGACGCGATGCAGGAGCGCATAGCGGCCGCCGCTGCGGATAAGATCGTCGTGCTTGCCATCCTCGACGATACGGCCCTGTTCGATGGTGATGATTCGGTCGCAATGACGCACGGTCGAGAGCCGGTGCGCGATGATGAGGACGGTGCGGCCCTTGCAGATATGGCGCATGTTGCGCTGGATCGCCTGCTCGGATTCGAGATCCAGCGCGCTGGTGGCCTCGTCGAATATGAGAATGCGCGGATTGGTGACCAGTGCGCGCGCGATGGCGATGCGTTGGCGCTGGCCGCCGGACAAGGTGCCGCCGCGCTCGCCGATCAAGGTGTCGTAGCCCTCGGGCAGTTGCAGGATGAAGTCGTGCGCGCCGGCGAGCTTGGCGGCTGTGACGACCTGGTCCAGCGGCATGCCCGGATCGGCGAGCGCGATGTTCTCGCGCACCGTACGATTGAACAGCACGTTCTCCTGCAACACGACGCCGATCTGCCGGCGCAGCCAGCTCGCATCCACCATGGCGAGATCGATGCCGTCGACCAGCACGCGGCCGGATTCCGGCACGTAGAGCCGTTGCACCAGCTTCGCCAGGGTCGACTTGCCGGAGCCGGAGGAGCCGACGATGCCGACGACCTGGCCCGCCGGAATCTCGATATTGATGCTGTGCAGCACCTCGGGCCCGTCCAGGCGATAGCGGAACTTCACATGGTCGAACTGGACGTTGCCCCTGATCGTGGGCAGTGCGCCGCGGCCCGCGATCGAAGTCGGCTCGGGCGGTGTGTTGAGGATATCGCCGAGACGCTGAATCGATTGGCGCACCTGATGGAAGTCTTGCCAGACCTGGGCGAGGCGAAGCACCGGCTGCGATACGCGGCTGGCGAGCATGTTGAAGGCCACGAGTTCGCCCACGGTGAGGTCGCCGCTGATGACCGCCTTCGCGCCGAAATAGAGAATGCCGGCGGTCGCGAGCTTGGATATCAGCTGGATGGTCTGGCTGGCATAGTTGCCGAGATTGGAGACGCGGAATGAGGAACTCACATAGCCGGCCAGCTGCTCTTCCCAGCGGCGCTGCATCTGCGGCTCCACCGCCATCGCCTTCAAGGTTTCGATGCCGGTGACGGATTCGACCAGGAACGCCTGGTTCTCCGCGCCACGGCGGAATCGCTCTTCGACCCGGGCGCGGAACAAGGGCGTCAGAGCAAGGCTGATACCGGCATAGAGCGGCAACGAGACCAGCACGATGACGGTCAGCCACCAGCTGTACCAGGCCATCACGGCGAGGAAGACGATGGTGAAGAAAAGATCGATGACCAGTGTCAGACTGGAGCCGGTGATGAACT
>JAWKVL010000039.1:0-42235 GCA_041398065.1 Dongiaceae bacterium
GATGCCGGGGGACAACGTGTCGATGGAAGTGCACCTGATCGCGCCGATCGCGATGGACGAGGGGCTGCGCTTCGCGATCCGCGAAGGCGGCCGAACCGTCGGCGCAGGCGTCGTCGCCAGCATCATAGAGTAAGGGGCGTAGCGATCCCGCCCTTCGGTTCATGGGAGGGATCGCGATGCCTGAGAGTTGCTCGTTCCGGCGGCGGCGAAAGCGGTCGCCGGATCGGCGTTAGAAGGAGAGCCCGGCGCGCATAGGAGTGTAGCTCAACTGGTAGAGCACCGGTCTCCAAAACCGGGGGTTGGGGGTTCGAGCCCCTCCACTCCTGCCAGCGATCTCGAAGGGGATCGCGGACTGCGCGACGAAGGTTCGATGGAATTGGTCAGGAATTAGATGGCAAAGATCAGCCCGGTTGAATTCGGCCGTCAGGTCAATAGCGAGCGCAAGAAAGTCACGTGGCCGACCTGGAAGGAAACCTGGGTCACTACGGCGATGGTGTTCGCGATGGTCGTGCTGGCTTCGATCTTCTTCCTGGTCGTGGATTGGATACTCGGCACAGGTGTGACCTACCTGCTGGGTTTGTGGAAGTAAGTCGATGGCGCACCGTTGGTATGTCGTGCACGTCTATTCGGGCTTCGAACGCAAGATTGCGCAGTCGCTCAAGGAACAGGCGGTGCAGAAGGGAATGGACAAGCTGATCACCGACGTCCTGGTTCCGGCCGAGGAAGTGGTGGAAGTGCGTCGCGGGGCCAAGGTGAACACGGAACGCAAGTTCTTCCCCGGCTATGTGCTGGTGAAGATGGAGCTGACCGACGACACCTGGCATCTGATCATGAATACGCCCAAGGTGACCGGTTTCCTCGGCGCCAAGGGCAAGCCCTCGCCCATCAGCGAGGCGGAAGCCTTGCGCATCCTGCATCAGGTGCAGGAAGGCGTGGAACGGCCGAAGCGCGCGATCATCTACGAGATCGGCGAGCAGGTGCGGGTCAATGACGGCCCCTTCACCTCGTTCACCGGCTTCGTGGAGGAAGTGGACGAAGAGAAGGGCCGCCTCAAGGTGGCGGTGTCGATCTTCGGACGCGCGACGCCGGTCGAACTCGAATATTCGCAGGTCGAGAAGGTTTGATCCTTCCGGTCTGCGGACAACCGCGCGGCGACGGTTTCGCCGGAACTTGCGGGAGGCCAGCCAAGTGCCGCACCGCGAACCTAGGACTTTCGGAGTCCTGAGGATAGGACATGGCAAAGAAGATTGAAGGCTACATCAAGTTGCAGATACCGGCCGGCAAGGCCAATCCATCCCCGCCGGTTGGTCCGGCGTTGGGTCAGCGCGGCCTGAACATCATGCAGTTCTGCAAGGAGTTCAACGCGGCGACCCAGCAGATGGAACCGGGCATGCCGATTCCGGTGGTGATCACGGCCTTTTCGGACCGTTCGTTCACCTTCGTCACCAAGACTCCGCCGGCCAGCTACTACTTGAAGAAGGCGGCGAAGATCGAGAAGGGCTCCCAGACCACCGGCCGCGGCTCGGTCGGCTCGGTCACGATGGCGCAGTGCCGCGAGATCGCGAAGCAGAAGATGGCTGATCTCAATGCGCACAGCATCGAGGCGGCCGCGGAGATGATCAGAGGCTCCGCCCGTTCGATGGGCCTGCAAGTGGTGGAGGACTAGGCGATGGCCGGCAAGAAATTCAAAGCGTCGCTCGCGACCATCAATCGCGACAAGTTCTATGGCGTCGAAGAGGCGGTGAAGCTGATCAAGGCGAGCGCCAAGGCGAAGTTCGACGAGACCATCGAGATCGCGATGAATCTCGGCATCGATCCGCGCCATTCGGACCAGAACGTCCGCGGCGTGGTCAGCCTGCCGAACGGCACGGGCAAGGCCTTGCGCGTCGCGGTGTTTGCTAAGGGCGAGAAGGCCGAGATCGCGAAGAAGGCGGGCGCCGACATCGTGGGTGCCGACGATCTGGCGGAGAAGGTGCAGGCGGGTCAGATGGATTTCGACCGCGTCATCGCCACGCCGGACATGATGGTGACGGTTGGCAAGCTTGGCAAAGTCCTTGGACCACGAGGCCTGATGCCGAACCCGAAGCTCGGCACCGTCACCAACGATGTCGCCGAGGCGGTGAAGGCCGCGAAGGGCGGCCAGGTGGAATTCCGCGCCGAGAAGGCCGGCCTGATCCATGCCGGTGTCGGCAAGGCCAGCTTCAGCGAAAAGGCGCTGGTGGAGAACGTGAAGGCATTCGTGTCGGCGATCAACAAGGCGAAGCCGTCCGGATCCAAGGGCACCTACATCAAGAAGGTGTCGATCGCGTCGACCATGGGCCCCGGCGTGAAGCTGGAGGTCAGTTCGATTGTCGGCTAACGCCGACGGAGTTCGCTGGTGAGCTGAGGCTCGCCAGCCATGAGTTTCGTCACTGCGGCTTCGGCCGCGGCGGCGATCGGAGAGGGCAACCTCTCCACCCTGTCCGAGACTGCAGGTCCCCAATCCGATGGTTCGGGGCGGGGGTAATGAGCAATCGCCTGCAATAGACGGGAGTTGAACCGGATTTCGTTCAAAGCCGGATAACCCATCGTGGTTGTCCGGGTTCCCTGGGCGAAGCGCGGCTTGAGCTTCTGGGACAGGCAAACCGGATCTTCCGGCTTTGCCCGACCGGGCAAGGATCGAAAGGTCCAAGCGCAACCGGATGCGATGGCAGTTCATCGCATCCAGATTCGGAGACGAACAGTGGACCGATCTGGCAAACAGGCGCTGGTCACTGATCTGCAGAACGCCTTGAGCTCCGCCAACTTGGTGGTCATCACCAAGCAGACGGGCCTCACGGTGGCCGAAGTGAGCGATCTTCGGCGCAAGATGCGGAATGCAGGGGCCGGCTACAAAGTCGCTAAGAATCGGCTGGCACAGCGCGCTCTGAAAGGCACGAAGTACGAAGGCCTGGAACAGCTGTTCAAGGGGCCGACCGCGATCGCGTATTCGAGCGATCCGGTTGCCGCGGCGAAAGTCGCGGTCGCCTTCGCGAACAGCAACGAGAAGCTCACCATCGTCGGTGGTTCGATGGGTACGGACGTTCTTGGTCCCGACGGGATCAAGGCGCTCGCGACCCTGCCGTCGCTCGACGAGCTTCGCGCCAAGCTGATCGGCATGCTGCAAACGCCGGCGACCAGAATCGCCAGTGTGCTGCAGGCGCCGGCCGGCCAATTGGCGCGGGTCTTCGGGGCTTATGCCAAGAAGGGCGAGACCGCGTGACGGTCAGTTCTTCAAGCGGTTCCGAATTGAAGTTCAAGCAACGCGTAACGAGATAAGCCTAGGAGATCAAAATGGCTGATTTGCAGAAGTTGGTGGACGAGCTCTCGAAGCTGACCGTCCTCGAAGCCGCCGAGCTGTCCAAGAAGCTGGAAGAGGCTTGGGGCGTTTCGGCCGCCGCGCCGGTTGCGGTCGCCGCTGTCGGTGGTGGTGGCGCTGCCGCCGCGCCGGTCGAGGAGAAGACCGAGTTCACCGTCGTCCTCGTCGATGGCGGCGAGAAGAAGATCAACGTGATCAAGGAAGTCCGCGCCATCACCAGCCTTGGCCTCAAGGAAGCCAAGGACCTGGTCGAGGGTGCGCCGAAGCCGGTGAAGGAAGGCGTCAGCAAGCAGGAAGCTGCTGACATCAAGAAGAAGCTGGAAGACGCCGGCGCCAAGGTTGAGCTGAAGTAGGGCCTTCAGCTGAGTTGTTCGAACGGGGGAAGCGCCGGTTTCACGATCGGCGCTTCCCGCGTCCTCAAGTTATAGGAAATTGCGCCTCTCCGATCGGCGCGAAGAATGGATCGGACCGCTGGTCGGACGCTTCGGACCGGCGCGCCGAGGGCAAAGAGGCGACAAGTTGAAGGGCGCAAGCCCATTGGATCGGATTGGATAGCGCGACGGACGCGTCGCGCTGCGAAGCAGACAGAGGTCGCTGATGACAAAACCTTTCACCGGACGCAAGCGCATTCGCAAGGATTTCGGCCGTATCGGCGAGATCACGCGGATGCCGAACTTGATCGAAGTGCAGAAGAGCTCTTACGACCAGTTCCTACAGATCGGCGTTCCGGCTGAGAAACGCGAGAGCATCGGGTTGCAGGAAGTGTTCCGCTCGGTGTTCCCGATCAAGGACTTTTCCGAGAAGGCGGAGCTGCAGTTCGTCCGCTACGAGCTGGAAGAGCCCAAATACGACGTCGAGGAGTGCCAGCAGCGCGGCATGACATTCGCCGCGCCGCTGAAGGTAACGCTGCGCCTAGTCGTGTGGGATCACGACGAGGAGACCGGCGCGCGCTCGATCCGCGACATCAAGGAGCAGGACGTCTACATGGGCGACATGCCCCTGATGACCTCCAGCGGCACGTTCATCGTGGCCGGCACCGAGCGCGTGGTGGTAAGCCAGATGCACCGCTCCCCCGGCGTGTTCTTCGACCACGACAAGGGCAAGACTCACTCCAGCGGCAAGTACCTGTTCGCCGCGCGCGTCATTCCGTACCGCGGCTCCTGGCTCGATTTCGAGTTCGATGCCAAGGACCTCGTCTATGTGCGCATCGACCGCCGGCGCAAGCTGCCGGCGACGACGCTGCTGCTCGCTCTGTGGAGCAAGGGTGTCGAGCAGAAGCTCGCCAAGGGCGGTGAACTGCACGACGAGGATCGCCGCTTCGGCGGCATGTCGGCGGAAGAGATCCTGAACTTCTTCTACAGCCAGGTGGTGTTCACCCACGGCAAGAAGGGCTGGACCACGCCGTTCGAGCCGGAGCGCATGAAGGGCGTGAAGCTGGTCGCCGACCTGGTCGACGCCAAGACCGGTAAGGCGGTGGCGGAGGCCGGCGCCAAGATGACCCCGCGCCTGGGCCGCAAGCTGCAGGAAGGCGGCCTCAAGGAAGTGCTGGTGCAGCCCGAAGAGCTGCACGGCCGCTATGCCGCCGTCGACATCATCAACGAGAAGACCGGCGAGATCTTCGTCGAGGCAGGCGCCGAGATCACGCAGGCCGTGCTCGACCAGCTCGAGTCCGCGGGCGTGAAGGACCTGCCGACCCTCGGCATCGATCACGTCAATGTCGGCCCCTACATGCGCAATACGCTGATGGCGGACAAGAACTCCTCGCGCGAGGAGGCTCTGATCGACATCTACCGCGTCATGCGCCCGGGCGAGCCGCCGACCCTCGACACGGCGGAGACCCTGTTCCAGGGCCTGTTCTTCGACCTGGAGCGCTATGATCTGTCTTCGGTCGGCCGCGTGAAGATGAATTCGCGGCTCAGCCTCAACTCGCCGGATTCGATCCGCGTCCTGCGCAAGGACGATATCCTGTCGATCCTCAAGGTCCTGGTCGACCTCAAGGATGGCCGTGGCGAGATCGACGACATCGACCACCTCGGCAATCGGCGCGTCCGCTCGGTCGGCGAATTGCTGGAGAACCAGTACCGCCTCGGCCTGCTGCGCATGGAGCGCGCGATCCGCGAGCGCATGAGCTCGGTCGAGATCGACACGGTGATGCCGCACGATCTGATCAACGCCAAGCCGGCGGCGGCGGCGGTGCGCGAGTTCTTCGGTTCCTCGCAGCTCTCGCAGTTCATGGACCAGACCAACCCGCTGTCGGAGATCACGCACAAGCGTCGCCTCTCGGCCCTCGGTCCGGGCGGTCTGACGCGCGAGCGTGCCGGCTTCGAGGTGCGCGACGTGCACCCGACCCACTACGGCCGCATCTGCCCGATCGAGACGCCGGAAGGCCCGAATATCGGCCTCATCAATTCGCTCGCGACGTTCGCGCGGGTGAACCAGTACGGCTTCATCGAGAGCCCGTACCGCAAGGTGGAGAAGGGAGCAGTCACCGAGGAGGTGATCTATCTCTCGGCGATGGAGGAAGGCAAATACACCATCGCCCAGGCCAATGCGCGGCTCGACACCCGCAACAAGCTGGCCGACGACCTGATCTCCTGCCGCCGCGCGGGCGAGTTCGTCATGGCCCGGCGCGAGGACGTGCAGTACATCGACGTCAGCCCGAAGCAGCTGGTGTCGGTGGCCGCGGCGCTCATTCCGTTCCTCGAGAACGATGACGCCAACCGCGCGCTGATGGGCTCCAACATGCAGCGCCAGGCCGTGCCGCTGCTGCAGGCGGACGCACCGCTGGTCGGCACCGGCATGGAAGGGACGGTCGCGCGCGACAGCGGCGTCGCCATCGTGGCGCGGCGCAAGGGCATCGTCGACCAGGTCGACGCGACCCGCATCGTCATCCGCGCAACGGAAGAGACCGACACCGCGGCGCCGGGCGTCGACATCTACAACCTGCTGAAGTTCCAGCGCTCCAACCAGAACACCTGCATCAACCAGCGTCCGCTGGTGAAGGTGGGCGATGTGGTGGAGAAGGGCGAGATCATCGGCGACGGTCCGTCCACCGACCTCGGCGAGCTGGCGCTCGGCCGCAACGTGTTGTGCGCCTTCATGCCGTGGAACGGTTACAACTTCGAAGACTCGATCCTGATCTCCGAGCGGATCGTGAAGGACGACGTCTTCACCTCGATCCACATCGAGGAATTCGAAGTGATGGCCCGCGACACCAAGCTGGGCCAGGAGGAAATCACCCGCGACATTCCGAACGTGGGTGAGGAAGCCCTGAAAAACCTCGACGAAGCCGGCATCGTCTATATCGGCGCCGAGGTGAAGCCGGGCGACATCCTGGTCGGCAAGGTCACGCCGAAGGGCGAAAGCCCGATGACGCCGGAAGAGAAGCTGCTGCGCGCCATCTTCGGCGAAAAGGCCTCCGACGTGCGTGACACGTCACTGCGCCTGCCGCCGGGCGTATCCGGGACCATCGTTGAGGTTCGTGTTTTCTCCCGTCGCGGTGTCGACAAGGACGAGCGTGCCCTGGCGATCGAGCGCGCTGAGATCGAGCGTCTGGCCAAGGACCGCGACGACGAAAAGGCGATCCTGGAGCGCAACTTCTACAGCCGCTTGAAGGAGTTGCTGATGAATCAGACCGCCACCGGCGGTCCGAAGGCGCTGAAGGCCGAGACCAAGATCACGGAGAAGACCCTGTCGGAATTCACCCCTGGCCAGTGGCGCCAGATCGGCGTGAAGAACGACAAGCGGATGGCCGAGATCGAGGGCTTGAAGAAGCAGTTCGAGGATTCCGTGAGGGCCCTCGAAAAGCGCTTCGAGAACAAGGTCGAGAAGCTGCAGCGCGGTGACGAGCTGCCGCCGGGCGTCATGAAGATGGTCAAGGTGTTCGTCGCGGTGAAGCGCAAGCTGCAGCCCGGCGACAAGATGGCCGGACGCCACGGCAACAAGGGCGTCGTCTCGCGCATTACGCCCGCCGAGGACATGCCGTATCTGGAAGACGGCACGCCGGTCGACATCGTGCTCAATCCGCTGGGCGTGCCCAGCCGCATGAATGTCGGCCAGATCCTCGAGACGCACCTGGGTTGGGCCTGCGCCAATCTCGGCCGCCAGATCGGCCAGATGATCGACGCGGTCCACAAGGGCGATCACAAGCCGGCCGAGTTGCGCAAGCAGCTCAAGGACATCTACGGCGAGCGCACCTACAAGACCGACCTGATGGACTTGGAGGACAATGAGCTGGTCGAGGTGGCCGAGGGGCTGCGCAAGGGCGTGCCGGTGGCTTCACCGGTGTTCGACGGCGCGCGCGAGGACGACATCGTGCAGATGCTCGAACGCGCGGGCCTGAAGAACTCGGGCCAGGTGATCCTGACCGACGGCCGGACCGGCGAGCGGTTCGATCGCCAGGTCACGGTCGGCTACATCTACATGCTGAAGCTGCACCATCTGGTGGACGACAAGATCCACGCGCGTTCGATCGGCCCGTACAGCCTCGTCACCCAGCAGCCGCTGGGCGGCAAGGCGCAGTTCGGCGGTCAGCGCTTCGGCGAAATGGAAGTGTGGGCGCTCGAGGCCTACGGCGCTGCCTATACGCTGCAGGAGATGTTGACGGTGAAGTCCGACGACGTTTCCGGCCGCACCAAGACCTACGAAGCGATCGTGCGTGGCGACGACAATTTCGAGGCGGGCATCCCCGAATCCTTCAACGTGTTGGTGAAGGAATTGCGGTCGCTCGGCCTCAACGTCGAACTGACGCAGAACCAGTACTGATTGATCGGATCGGCTGTGCCGGCGGGGCGGACGCGTCCCGCCGGGCAAGCCCGAGGAGAAGATGATGAACAATGAATTGATGAATGTGTTCGGCCAGCCCACTGGTACGCAGACCTTCGATCAAATCCGCATCTCGATCGCCAGCCCGGAGCGCATCCGCTCCTGGTCGTATGGCGAGATCAAGAAGCCGGAAACGATCAACTACCGCACCTTCAAGCCGGAGCGTGACGGCCTGTTCTGCGCGCGCATCTTCGGTCCGATCAAGGACTACGAGTGCTTGTGCGGCAAGTACAAGCGCATGAAGTATCGCGGCATCATCTGCGAGAAGTGCGGCGTCGAAGTGACGCTCTCCAAGGTGCGGCGCGACCGCATGGGCCACATCGAGCTTGCCTCGCCCGTTGCGCACATCTGGTTCCTGAAGTCGCTGCCGAGCCGCATCGGCCTCCTGCTCGACATGACGCTGAAGGATCTCGAGCGCATCCTCTATTTCGAGAACTACGTGGTCATCGAGCCGGGCCTGACGCCGCTCAAGCTGCATCAGCTGCTGACCGAGGACCAGTATCTCGACGCCCAGGACGAGTTCGGCCAGGACGCGTTCCAGGCCGGGATCGGCGCCGAGGCGCTCAAGCTGATGCTCTCGGCCATCAACCTGGAGACCGAGCGCGAGCAGATGAAGGCCGACCTGCGCGAGACCTCGTCGGAGGCCAAGCGCAAGAAGCTGGTGAAGCGGCTTAAGCTGGTCGATGCCTTCGTCGAATCCGGCTCGCGGCCAGAGTGGATGATCCTGGACGTCGTTCCGGTCATCCCGCCCGAGCTGCGTCCGCTGGTTCCGCTGGACGGCGGCCGGTTCGCGACCTCGGACCTGAACGATCTCTATCGCCGCGTCATCAACCGCAACAACCGCTTGAAGCGGCTGATCGAGCTGCGCGCGCCCGACATCATCGTGCGCAACGAAAAGCGCATGCTGCAGGAATCGGTCGACGCGCTGTTCGACAACGGCCGTCGCGGCCGCGTGATCACCGGCGCCAACAAGCGTCCGCTGAAGTCGCTCAGCGACATGCTGAAGGGCAAGCAGGGCCGCTTCCGCCAGAACCTGCTCGGCAAGCGCGTCGACCTATTCGGGCCGCTCGGTCATCGTGGTCGGTCCGGAGCTGAAGCTGCACCAGTGCGGCCTGCCGAAGAAGATGGCGCTGGAGCTGTTCAAGCCCTTCATCTACTCGAAGCTCGAGCTCTACGCGATGGCGACCACCATCAAGGCCGCCAAGCGCATGGTGGAGAAGGAGCGGCAGGAAGTGTGGGACATCCTCGAAGAGGTGATCCGCGAGCACCCGGTCCTGCTGAACCGCGCGCCGACGTTGCACCGCCTGGGCATCCAGGCGTTCGAGCCGGTGCTGATCGAAGGCAAGGCGATCCAGCTGCATCCGCTGGTCTGCACCGCCTTCAACGCGGACTTCGACGGCGACCAGATGGCGGTCCACGTGCCGTTGTCGTTGGAGGCCCAGCTCGAAGCGCGCGTGCTCATGATGTCGACCAACAACATCCTGTCGCCCGCCAACGGCAAGCCGATCATCGTGCCGTCGCAGGACATCGTGCTCGGACTCTACTACCTGTCGATGGAAGCCGAGGGCGAGCCGGGCGAGGGCATGGCCTTCGCGGACACCGGCGAAGTGCTGCACGCGCTCGACGCCAAGGTCGTCTCGCTGCACACCAAGATCAAGGCGCGCGTCGATCACTATGACGATCACGGCCAGCGCGTGACCAAGGTCATCAACACGACCCCGGGCCGCATGCTGCTGTCGGAGATCCTGCCGAAGCATCCGAACGTGCCGTTCAGCCTGATCAATCGCCTTCTCACCAAGAAGGAGATCACGACCGTCATCGACTCCGTCTACCGCCATTGCGGCCAGAAGGAGACGGTGATCTTCGCCGACCGCATGATGGGCATGGGCTTCGCCCAGGCCTGCAAGGCCGGCATCTCCTTCGGCAAGGATGACCTCATCATCCCCGAGTCCAAGCAGAAGCTGGTCGCTACCGCTCAGGAGAAGGTGAAGGAGTACGAGCAGCAGTACCTCGACGGCCTCATCACCCAGGGCGAGAAGTACAACAAGGTGGTCGACGTCTGGTCGAGCTGCACCGAGGACGTGGCTGCGGAAATGATGAAGGTGATGCAGAAGAACGCCTCGGGCGTCAGCATCAACTCGGTCTACATGATGGCCCACTCGGGCGCCCGCGGCTCGGCGGCGCAGATCAAGCAGCTCGCCGGCATGCGCGGCCTAATGGCGAAGCCCTCTGGCGAGATCATCGAGACGCCGATCATCTCGAACTTCAAGGAAGGCCTCACCGTGCTCGAGTATTTCAACTCGACCCACGGCGCCCGCAAGGGTCTGGCCGACACCGCCTTGAAGACCGCGAACTCGGGCTACCTGACCCGCCGTCTGGTGGACGTGGCGCAGGACGCCATCATCACCGAGGAGGATTGCGGCACCGTCCGGGGCCTCAGCGCCAAGGCGGTGGTCGAGGGCGGCGAGGTGATCTCGGCGCTCAGCGACCGCATCCTCGGCCGCACCGCGTCGGAGGACGTGAAGGATCCGCTCTCCGGCAAGGTGATCGTGAAGGCCGGCGACATGATCGACGAGCCGCTGGTCGACGAGGTCGAGCGCGCCGGCATCGACATCGTGAAGATCCGCTCGGTCCTGACTTGCGAGGCCCGCACCGGCGTATGCGGCAAGTGCTACGGCCGCGACCTCGCGCGCGGAACGCCGGTCAATATCGGCGAGGCGATCGGCGTGATCGCCGCCCAGTCGATCGGCGAGCCCGGCACGCAGCTGACCATGCGCACGTTCCACATCGGCGGCGCTGCGCAACGCGGCGCCGAGCAGAGCTCGATCGAGGCGACCATCGATTCGACGGTGGACGTGCGCAACCGCAACGTGGTGCTCAACAGCCAGGGTGTCCCCGTGGTGATGGGCCGCAATTGCGAGATCGTGCTGAACGACGATCAGGGCCGCGAACGGGCGCGCCATCGCATCCCGTACGGCGCGCGCCTGCTCGCCGATCACGGCATCAAGGTGACCAAAGGCACCAAGCTGGCGGAGTGGGATCCGTACACCCTGCCGATCATCACCGAGCGCGAAGGCATCGTGAACTACATCGACCTGGTCGAAGGGATCTCGATGCGCGAGGTGATGGACGAGACCACCGGCATCTCGAACCGCGTGGTCATCGACTGGAAGCAGCAGCCGCGCGGCAACGATCTGAAGCCGCGCATCACGCTGCGCGACGAGAAGGGCAACGTCATCACGCTCCCCAACGGGCTGGAGGCGCGCTACTTCATGTCGGTCGATGCGATCTTGTCGGTCGAGAACGGCGCCCACGTGAAGGCGGGCGACGTGCTGGCGCGCATCCCGCGCGAGGGCACCAAGACCCGCGACATCACCGGCGGTCTGCCGCGCGTCGCGGAGCTGTTCGAGGCGCGCAAGCCGAAGGACTTCGCGATCATCAGCGAAGCCGCGGGCCGCATCGAGTTCGGCAAGGACTACAAGACCAAGCGTCGCATCGTGGTCGTGCCGGAGGATGCCTCGGAGGAGCCGCGCGAGTACCTGATCCCGAAGGGCAAGCACATCTCCGTGCAGGAGGGCGACTATGTCCAGAAGGGCGACCTGCTGATG
Organism: Dongiaceae bacterium; assembly: GCA_041398065.1. Lineage (GTDB taxonomy): Bacteria > Pseudomonadota > Alphaproteobacteria > Dongiales > Dongiaceae > Dongia_A. The sequence goes on from JAWKVL010000039.1 coordinate 11,770, forward strand.
GACGGCAGCCCGGTGCCGCACGACATCCTGAACGTGATGGGGGTGGAGGCGCTCGCCACCTACCTCATCAACGAGATCCAGGAGGTCTACCGGTTGCAGGGCGTGAAGATCAACGACAAGCACATCGAGGTGATCGTTCGCCAGATGCTGCAGAAGATCGAGATCGCCGATCCGGGCGACACCACGTTCCTGGCGGGCGAGCAGGTCGACCGTTCCGAGTACGAGGAGGAGAACGCGAAGGCCCTGAAGGAAGGCGGCCGTCTGGCCAAGGGTTCGCCGGTGCTGCTCGGCATCACCAAGGCCAGCCTGCAGACGCGTTCTTTCATCTCCGCGGCCTCGTTCCAGGAGACTACGCGCGTGTTGACCGAAGCCGCGGTTTCCGGCCGGATCGACTCGCTGATCGGCCTCAAGGAGAACGTGATCGTCGGCCGCCTGATCCCGGCCGGCACCGGTTCGGTCATGAACCGGATCAAGGCCGAAGCGGCCGAGCGCGACCGCCAGCTGGCGGCGCAGAAGCCCGCTGCACTGCCGGCCGCCGAGCCGAAGCAGGAAGTCGCGTAACGGCCCACGCCGAAAGGCACGCAGGCGAACGCCCGCTCCCGAAAGGGGGCGGGCGTTTTGCTGTTTGCGTCCCTTTGTTCTCACTGTCTCGTCACAGGAACTTCACGAACCGCGTTGGAGCAAAGCCGGCGCCCATGGGGTTGTAGATAACCCGTGCGCATGCGCGCGCCGGTGGCGCGGGGATTTGGACCCGTGGTCCCGGTTTGGTGTGGATTGATTTGTGTGGATTGATTGGAGCGTTGCTCTGAAGAGTGCGGTGGCCTGATGGTCGATAGGCTGGGGTCGATCTTGTTCGTGGGCTTGGTTGCCTTCCTGGCCTTCGTGGGCGGGGCGCTCGCGATGCTGAGCGAGACATTTCCGCACCAGTATCTGCGTGACGCGTATCTGGCGGGCCAAGCTTTGCTCGAGCAGCACCGTGAGGTCGCCGATCCCTATGTCACCGACCAATGGCATGTTGCGCGCAACGGGGAGCAAGGCGTCACGATCCACGATCCCGGCAAAGCGTTCGAGGGCTACACGCTCTACACCGGCGCCGGCGAGGCCTCGGCGCATCTGATCGACATGAACGGCCGCGTTGTCCATGACTGGCGCCGCCCGTACAGCGCCGTGTGGAACGACCGGGCGGCCGTCAAGAAGCCGCAGCCCGATCAGGTCATCCTGTGGGACAAGGCCCGCCTGCTGCCCAACGGCGACCTGCTTGCGATCTATGCGGCCGCGGGCGATACGCCCTGGGGCTATGGCATGGTCAAGCTGGATCGCGATTCCAACGTGATCTGGAGCTTCCTCGACCATACGCACCACGATTTCGACATCGCGCCGGACGGCCGCATCTTCGCCCTCACCAACAATTTCAGCTCGGACGACATCGACGGCCTCGGCAAGCTCGACAAGCCGTTCCTCGAGGATTTCGTCGTGGTGCTCTCTCCGGATGGCAAGGAACTGAAAAAGGTCTCGGTCACCCGCGCGCTGGCGAGATCGCGCTTCAAGCTCCTGCATCTCGCGATTCCGAGGTACGCGCTGTCCGATCCGCTGCACACCAACGCGGTGCAATACATCACACCGGAGCTCGCCAGGAATTTTCCCTTCGCGAAGGAGGGCGATCTGCTGATCTCGTTCCGCGACATCAGCGCGGTCGCCGTGCTCTCGCTGCAGCGCGAGGAGCTCATCTGGGCGACGCGCGGTCCATGGCTGTGGCAGCATGATGCCAGCCTGCAGCCCGATGGCCACATCACCCTGTTCGACAATCTCGGCGGTTTCCGGGACGGAAACAGCGCCCGCGTGCTGGAGATCGATCCGAGATCGGGGGGCATTGTCTGGAGCTATCAGGGCGATGACGCGCATCCGCTCCACAGCCCGTTGCGCTCCTCCGCCGAGGTGCTCCCGAACGGCAATGTGCTGATCACGGAATCCGACGGCGGCCGGCTGTTCGAAGTCACGCGGCAGGGCGAGATCGTCTGGAATTTCGTCAATCCCACGCGCGGCGGCGCGCATGGCGAGATGGTCGCCATCGCGACCTGGGGTCAGCGGATCGATCCCCGCGGCCTCGATCCGGACGTTCGCGCGCTATTCGAAACCAGGAAGGAGGCTTCGCGATGAAGTTGACACCACGTGGAACACTGCTTGCCGCGACTGTCGCCGCGCTCGCGTTCGCGGCCTGTCCGGCCTTCGCCTATGTCGGTCCCGGCGCGGGGCTGACGCTGCTTGGCGCCTTGTGGGGGCTCGTGCTCGCTGTCGTCATGAGCATCGGCTTCGTGGTCCTGTGGCCGTTCCGCCGGTTGCTGCGCCGGAACAAGCATGCGAACGCCACGCGGGACGGCCGGGATGCCGGCGATCCCGACGAGGAGACAGAGCACTCCATGCTCGCCAACTCCTCCGACGATCGGGAAGAGCGCCGCTGATGGGCTTGCTCGACTTGCCCGCGCCTTTGTTCGATCTGGTGGATCGGAGCCTTGCGGCCCTGCCGCCGCTCCTCAGGTTGATCCTGTGGGCGATCGCCGGGGCGATGGTCTCGCTGGCGCTCTACCGTTGGCTCTCGCCCCAGCGCCGCATCGCCGAGACCAAGGCAGCTGCGCAGGAGGCGCGCCGGCGGCTCAGCACTCATGACGGCGACCTGGAAAGCGCGCTGCCATTGATGCGCAAGTCGATGAAACTGGCGCTCCGGCACGTTGTGCTGGTCTTTCCCGCAGCGCTCGTCGCATCCTTGCCGGTGTTGGCGCTGCTGGTGTGGCTCGATGGCGCCTATGGCTATCGCTTACCGGATGAATCGCAGGCGCCTGCCATCGCGGTCGAGCCGCAGACATTTGCCGCTCAATGGCGTCCCATCGGCGCGGGCGGGCAGATCGAATTGCGCGACCTGGCTGGGGCCGAAGTTGCGCAATTGACGCTGGCGAAGCCGGCGACGCGGATCGAGAAGCGCCATTGGTGGAATTTGCTGGTGGGGAATCCCGCCGGCTATCTGCCGAATGACGGCCCGGTCGAAGGCGTCTCGATTGCATTGCCGGAACGACAGTATCTGCCGATAGGCCCCGATTGGGCGCGTTCCTGGTTTGCGGTGGCACTGGCGTCATTGCTGATCGCCTCTCTCCTATTCATGCGCCTGGCGCGGATTGCCTGACATGCCCGAAACGACACGCAAAGGCTTCGAGGTCTCGCCTTGGGTGGACCGGCTTGGCGGTCATATCGAGCGCCGCACCGGCTGGTGGACCAGGCTCGGGGCGCTGGAAACAAGGCTGCTGGCGGGCGTACTCTCGGACATCCGGATCGACCGGCCCATCTACGTCACCGGATTGGCGCGCTCCGGCACCACGATCCTGCTGGAGACCCTGGTGCGCCATCCGGAGGTCGCGACCCATCGCTATCGTGATTTTCCGATGCTGTTCACGCCCTATCTGTGGAACCGCTGGCTCGATTTGGTACCGCGCGCTCCGGAGCTGCCCGCCGAACGCAGCCATGGCGACGGCATCGCAGTGACATCGGAAAGCCCGGAAGCGTTCGAAGAGCCATTGTGGACGGCGTTTTTCCCGGACCAGCACAATCCGTCGGTCAGCGCGGTCCTGGATCGGACGACCCACCATCCGGCATTTGCGCGATTCTACCGCGATCACATCCGCAAACTGTTGGCGGTGCGCGGCCGGCGCCGCTACGTGGCAAAGGGCAACTACAACGTCACGCGCATCCCTTATCTTGCGGCGCTGTTTCCGGACGCGCGCTTCGTAATTCCCGTGCGCGATCCGATCTGGCATATCGCATCGCTGATGAAGCAGCATCGACTGTTCCTCGATGGCCAGCGCGGCAACCCGGGCGCAGTCCGCCATTTGCGCCGGGTCGGCCACTTCGAGTTCGGCCTGGACCGGCGGCCGATCAATGTCGGCGACGAGGCAGCGGCGGCGGAGATTGCCGGCCTCTGGCGCGCCGGCGAGGAGGTGCGCGGCTGGGCGCGTTACTGGTCCCGCCTGCACCGCCATATCGCGGAGCTGGTCGAAGGCGACGAGGGGCTGCGATCCGCCGTCCACGTCGTGCGCTATGAGGACCTGTGCGCTACGCCTGAGGCGACACTGGCGGCGATCCTGTCCCATTGCCGCCTGCGGGCGAGTGCGGCCTATGTGTCGCAGGCGACAGAGCGGTTTCGTGCGCCGACCTACTACCGGCCGCGATTCACGGCCGACGAGCTGTCCATTATTGCCGAGGAAACGGCGGAAATCGCCCACCGATTCGGATATCAGACTGCCGATGCACCAGCGCTGAGGCTGAGCGCCCAGTAGGTCGAACTCGTCAGCGACCGGTCAGCTTCCCTTTTTACAGTCCCCGCCCGCGGGGAGGTGAAAGATGATCCTGAAGCGCATCGCGCTGGGGCTGGTGGCGGCTTGTCTGTTGTCGGGCATGGCTTCGGCCGCCTATTTCATTCACGAAGAGTTCGCAGAGGAAGCGCTGATCAAAGGGCTGCGTCATGGCGGCTACGTCGTCTATATGCGGCACGCTCAGCGCTACAAAGGTCCGCCGGACGGATTGTACCCCGACAGTCCGCGAGCGGCCTTCGCGGACTGCACGCATCAAAGGAACCTGACGCCATATGGCATCGATCAAGCTACCCTGCTGGCGGAGGACCTGCGTCGCGCCAAGGTGACGGCGGGCCTTGTTCTCGCGCATCCGGAATGCCGGACGCGAGATACTGCAATGCTCTTGTTCGGCCGGGCCATGCTCGACCGGCGCATGTTCTTTGCCGACTATGTCCGGCAGCAGCTTGCGGTGGCGCCTTCGCCGGGCACCGACACATTTCTGATCGGCGGCGAGAATGTGCTGCGCCAGATCATCGGCTTTGAGATCGATCCGGCGGAAATGGCCGTCTTCAAGCCGGACGGTCGGGGTGGAGCGGCGCTGGTTGGCGTCTTGAAGGCCGAAGATTGGTTCGACGACTAATGTTGTCCGCCGCCATGTGATAGGAAAACGCGCTGGGTCATTGGTTCAGCGCGCTCGCGCTCAGACTTCTAGCGGAGTTGCGATTTTATTCCTTCAACTGTTACGATCTATCCCTTGGCGGGGAGAGATAGATACAGACATTTCTGTATGGCCTTCTAAGGCTTACGTGCCATTCGCTTTGGTTGCACGAAAATCAACATCATAAACTTCTTCTTAGTACTGCTTTTGCATGCTGCGACTTGGACCATCGCTCCCTTAACCATCTGAATCTGGGAAAACGCACCATGTTTAAGACATCCATCCTTCTCGGCGCTGCCACTCTTGCTCTGTCCGTCACCGTCTCGACCGTTTCGATGGCCGATGATGCGGAAATCAAAGCCAAGGCCAAGGAATACACCGAGACCCAGGTTGCCAAGTGGGTCGCCGACGCTGACATCATTGCGGCCATCAACGCCGCCAACGCCACCAGCGCCGGCTATGATCAGGCCAAGATCGATGCGCTCGACAAGCAGTGGCGCGCTGAGGTGGGTGCTGCTTCCCACCCGCTAATCGACCAAGTGATGGCGAACCCGGCCTCCGCCAAGGCAAAGGGCTGGTGCAGCGGCGCGGGCGGGGTCGTCACCGAAATCATTCTGATGGACGACAAGGGTCTCAATGTCGGCATCTGCGATCCGACCAGCGACTATTGGCAGGGCGACGAAGCCAAGTACCAGAAAACCTTCCCGATGGGTCCTGGCGCGATCTTCGTCGACGATGTCGAACAGGACAGCTCAACCCAGAAGTTCCAGGTGCAGTCGAGCATGACCGTCGTGGATCCGGCGACCGGCAAGCCGATCGGCGCCATCACGGTCGGTCTCGATGCCGAAGGATTGACGCAGTAGCACGAAACCGGCGTTCGCGAGGACGGGTCGGCCGCGGCCCGTCCTCCTTCCATCGATTCGTCAATCAGGAAATCGCGGAATGATCAACGAAGCGCACAAGCGGTTCTGGACCATCGGCCGCAAGATCGCCCTGACGGTCTTTGTCGGCCTCGGTATCGGGTTCGCATCCGTCCTGGCCTATCAGTCCATCTCGCAGCGCGACATGGTTCTGGAGGTCGTCGACAACAACCGACTGGCGATCGCCGACATGATCGCGGCGCAAGCCATCGGCGGCGTCAAGTTCAAGAAGGCGGAAGCGATCGCGAAGGTCTACGCCCGCTATCTCGATTCGGAAGCCTCCGCGCTCAGTGCGATTTCGGTCTATGGCATCGACGACGAAGTATTGTCCTCGGGCGTGCATCCCAAGGCTGCCCCGGTCGATTTCGGCCCGTTGATGTCGGAGGCCCGGCCAAAGGTGGAAGAGGGTAAAGTCTTCATCCGCAAGTCGAGCGACAGCTTCATCGCGTTCGTGCCGATCATGGATGGCGCGGAGGGTCAGGCGCGCCGCGTCGGCACGCTTGCCATGGCTTGGAGCAATGCCTCGCTGCTGTCCGAGATCAGCAGCCACCTCTGGGTTGGCGTGGGCATTTCGGCGATCATCGCCGGCGCGCTCATTGCTGGGTTGCTCGCGGCAATCTGGCAGATCGTCAGTCGTCCCTTGTCGGCCATGGCGGCGACCATCGCCAGGCTGGCGGACGGTCAGCTTGATATCGAGATTCCCGCGCAGAATCGGCCCGACGAGATCGGCACCCTGGGCCGGGCCGTCGCCTCGTTCCAGGCGCAATTGCGCGAGGTGGAGCAGTTGCGCCATCAGCGTGAGGCTTCGGAGAGGGCTGCTGCCGAAGAACGCCGCCGTGCTCTGCACGAACTGGCCGCGACCTTTACCGCCAGCGTGGCCGGCATTGTCGGCGTGGTGCTCAACTCCGCCAAGATGCTGCAGACCAACGCCCAATCGCTCAAGACCGCCACCGTCAGCTCGCGCGAGGAGGTCGGCACCGCCCAGACCGCGACCGACGATTCCAACAACAGCGTCTCGCTGGTTGCAACCGCGGCCGAAGAGCTGACGGCCTCGATCAACGAGATCGATCGTCAGATGCGCGAGAGCACGGCAGCCTCCGAGCAGGCCTTCAAGCAGGTCGGCAGCGCCACCGATACCATCAACGGCCTGGCGAAGGCGGCCGAGGGCATCGGCGGCATCGTGGAACTCATCAATCAGATCGCGAGCCAGACCAATCTGCTGGCGCTCAATGCCACCATCGAAGCGGCCCGCGCCGGCGAGGCCGGAAAGGGCTTCGCGGTCGTCGCAAACGAAGTGAAGAGTCTGGCCAGCCAGACCGCGCGCGCGACCGAGGAGATCACCGGGCAGATCGCCTCCATGCAGGGCATCGCCTCGACGGCGGTCGGCGCGGTCGGCGGAATCAAGGGCTCGATCGCCAAGATCAATGACATCGCCGGCCAGATCGCTCACTCGATCCGCGAGCAGGCCAGCGCGACGCAGGAGATCTCGACCAACGCCCAACGGGCTGCGGAGCGCACAAACAACGTCAATCAGAGCATCCGGGTCGTGACCGAGACGGTCGACGAAACCGGCCGCGCCGCCGGCCTGCTGCTCGAGGAGTCCAACAACCTGGCGACCAAGGCGACCGAACTGCAGCAGCAGGCCGACGCCTTCGTGCGTCAGGTGCAAAGGGGCTGACGACTACGCGTCGGCCTGCCGAGTGTCGACGTAGATCACCAGGAAGACCTGATCGACGGGGCCGCCGGTGCGCGAGCGCACCGGTAGGAGAAGGCGCGTTATGAATTCCACGTCATTCTGGAAAACGCGCATCGTGTGAATCATCGGCTGTTGCGTGCGTACGATCTCGCGCATGAATTCGGCGATCCGGCAGCCATATCTCGCATCCACTTCGCTCGCCCGCTTTCCGGTCCAGTCCTCGCCGGTGATTGCGACGATTGATGTGCCTTCCAGGCGGATGCGGAAATCCTGCCCCTCGTCGACGGTCTCATAGATGCTGATGTGTCCAAGCCACGGCCGAAGCGCCAATGCGTCGAGCTGTTCACGGCTCGGCACGCCATCGGCGTCGGCGGAATCGGACCAGAATTGCAGTAGGCTATGGAGCGCCGGAGATGCCGAATGCGGCAGCGCGTCCCGCCCTTGTTCCCGCACGGGACGCCGCAAAAGAGGTACGTTGACGTTCAGATGCGCCACCAAGATCCCAAATCCTCAAGATGCCGCACGTCTGCCGAAACATGTTGGCACCCATTGAAATCACCCGCAATACGGATAGGTTCCCCGCTGCCTGCCGGAATCACCCCAGTCTGTGATATTGATACCACGCCCAGTGGTATTGCCCGTCTGGGCCTCTAGGCGTTGTTGGCCAGCGCGTAGACCCGTCTGCGCAGCTCGCGCATCGCCTGGGCGGCGGAGGGCTGCGCCTGCATCTCCGACCAGGGAATTGGGCGGCCGGCCCGCACATGAAGTGGCTTGCCGCGCCGCTTGTTGAGTTCGCCCACCAGTAGCGCGATACGCCATGCCAGGCTGACCCTGCTGGCGGCGTGGAAGATTGGTCCGTTCTGCCCGACGAAATAGAGCGGCAGAACGGTCGCCTGCGCCGATCGGATCAGGCGATAGGCGAAGTTCTTCCACGGCAGGTCGTCCGCGCGCCCAATGCGCCGCAACGGCAGCTTGAGCGGCGCGGTCGAGACGCCGCCCGCCGGGAAGATGACAATCGTCTCGCCAGCTCGCAGTGCCTCCAACGCGCGCCGCCGCGCCTCGATGTTGTTGCGCACCGCTTCGTCGGTTTCGTTGAAATCGATCGGCAGGAAATACGGAATTGCTTCAGGCACGCGCATGAGCTGGCTGTGCGCGAGGATCTTGAATGGCCGCCCGAGGCGTTCGGCCAAGGCGCAGATGGCAATGCCGTCGAGCAATCCATAGGGATGATTGGCGATAATGACCAGGCGCTCCTGGCGCTGCACCGGCGGAGGCCACGGCTCGCCAGCCATCTCCAGCGATACGCCAAGCCAATAGAGCGCGCTCGACCACAGCGACATCCCGCTGACCGGCCACTGGGCCCGCCAGTGCTCGTAAAGCGCGACCAGCGTCGATCGTCCGCCGATCAGCTCGATCATGTTGATGAACATGCGTTCGAAGGCAGGCGCGGTCGGATCGGCGTAGGTGAGGGGGCTCATCGTCCGCGCGAGCGCGCCAAGCCTCATGCCAGCCATAGGGCCCCGGATTGAATCGCGACTCGAATGACGCATATCATCAGTGCAGTCTATAGTGGGCTGATGACGGATCGGTGACACACCCGCGGCAGTCGTCGCATCCGACATCATCAAAGCGACACAAGATCAAGGGAGTTTCAATGGCACAGCGTTTGAGTTCAGCTGAACTGGTCACGCGCTTCATCGACGAAACCATGTCGCGCGAAACCGCCGCGCAGCAGGCGCTGCGCGCGGAGACGCGCAAGCTGTCCGGCTCCGGCATGATGAGCCGGCCGGAATCCGACGCGCTGCTGCAGCTCCTGATCAAGCTGACCGCCGCCAAGCGCGTGATCGAGGTCGGCACCTTCACCGGCTCAGGATCGCTCGCAATGGCGTTGGCGCTGCCGGAAGACGGGCGGATCATCGCGTGCGATGTCAATCGGGAGTGGACCGCCATCGGGCGCAAGTTCTGGCAACAGGCCGGCATCGCGCACAAGATCGATCTCAGGCTTGCGCCCGCGGCCGACACCATCGCGACGCTGCTGAGCGAGGGGCTCGCCGGTGGTTTCGACATGGCTTTCATCGATGCCGACAAGACCGGCTATGACGCCTACTACGAGGGCTGTTTGAAGCTGCTGCGCCCCGGCGGCCTGATGGTGCTGGATAACATGCTGTGGAGCGGCGACGTCGCCGATCCCAAGAAGCATGATTCGGATACCGATGCGTTGCGCGCGCTCAATCTCAAGATCAAGGACGACAGCCGGGTGGATTTCAGTCTGCTGTCTGCGGATGATGGGATCTTGTTGGCACGCAAGCGATAGCAACTGGCGGAGGCAGCGATGGATACGGAGCAAGAGGTCGCGAAGCACTACACGCACGGCTCGTTGCAGCACGTGATCCTCGATGCGGTTAAGGCAATGGGCAAAAATCCGGATCGGCTCGCGGCAACTGATCTGGCAACCGGTGACGAGCTTCACCTTGGATGGCTTCCCGCGACCGCCGCGCTTGCAAAGGATCTCGGTCTGGTGCGCGGCATGCGCGTGCTGGATGTTGGTTCTGGCCTCGGTGGACCCGCGCGTGTCTTCGCCGAAGCGCACGGATGTCGGGTCACCGGCATCGATCTGACAGAGGAATTCGTACGCGTGGCGGCAGACCTCACGCGCCGATGCGGGCTCGGCGATCTCGTCTCTTTCCATCAGGGCAGCGCCCTGAACTTGCCGTTCGATGCCGGCACGTTCGATGCCGCGACTTTGATCCATGTCGGCATGAACATCGCGGACAAGGCCAAGCTGTTCGAGAATGTGCGGCGGGTGCTTAAGCAGGGCGCGTTGTTTGGGGTCTATGAAGTGATGCGTGTGGGCGAAAAGTCTCTGCCTTATCCGATGCCCTGGGCCTTGACTATCGAAACCAGTTTCGTCGAGACGCCCGAAACCTATCGCCGCCTGCTGGCCGCGGCAGGGTTCAGGATCGAGGCTGAAGTGAATCGGCGCGAATTCGTTCTCGATTTGGCGCGGGAAATGCGTCAGAAGATCGAGAAGAGCGGCATGCCGGCGCTCAACCAGCAGATACTGATGGGGCCTACCTTCCGTGAGCGCATCGGCAACGTGATGTCCACCCTGGAAGCTGGCACCATCGCACCGATCCAGATGATCGTGCGTGCCGCTTAGCGGGACCGGTAATTGCGCCCTAGTCCTTGTCCGATTTTCGCCGCTGGGGAAGCATGGCGACCAGCATGGCGCCCTTGTCTTCGGTGACGTCGATCTCCACGACGCCGTCCAGCACCTTTGCGGCGGTACGCAAGGCGCCCCAGGCGATGGTGAGCGGTCGCTGCGCCGATTTGCGGTCGGTCGGCTCGCGGGCTCCTTTCAGGATCTCTGCGGCCGGTTGGGCACAGCCGCTGGTCTGGACGGTCATCAGCAGCTTCTCGTCCGAACCGCATTGCGCGCGTAGCAGGATTTCACCGCCATGCTCCGCACATCCCAGAGCGAAGTCGAGCAACGCCTCGACCAGCTTGCTGAGCGGCCGGCGCGGCAGATGGACCAGGGCTGCGCTCGCCTCGATTTGCGTATCCACCGCGATGCGGCGGCGCTCCGCGTTCTTCTGGCGCTTGGCGATGAGGTCCGCGACCAGCTCGCGCAGTTCGGTCTCGACCCCATTGTCCTTGCGCCGCTCCTTGTCCGGATAGGCGGCTCCATCCAGGAGTGCGCGGGCCTGATCGATGCCGCCCAACGCTTCCGATAGATAGCTCTTGTAGATAGCGACGCCGACCGGACCGAACACCTCATCCGACATCATGTTGATGTTGCGTCCGATGAGATCGAGGCGCGAGGTGACTTCCTTGGCGAGTTCGTGCAGCAGTTCCGCATTAGCGCGCAGACCGTTCGTATTCTCCCCCTGAGTTCCGTGCGCGGCCACCGCCTGGCTCGCCGCCGCTTTCGATGTCGCCCAATCGACTTCGCGCAGCACGCAGGCGTTCAGGTGGCGGCCGAAGCGCTGATAGGGGCTCGCCAGCAACTCGACCGGCCGGGTAAATCCGCCGGGCAGGCGCAGGATTGCCAGGCTGGGGCCGCGCAGTGTCCGCAGTGCTTCCGGCGTCCAGGCCGCGCCGCGACCGTCATCCACGGCGCGCGAGGCCAGCGCCGAGAACGGAGTTCCGATCAGCGCGCCACCGCTGAGCCCGAACATCCGCTCCGCCGCGGTGTTGGCGAGCTCGATGGCGCCGTCCTGGCGCAGCGCCACCACCGCTTCCGGCAGGGCGTCGAGCAGGGCGCGCGCATGATCGTCGGTTTCGTCGGTGGCGGTCGCCATCCAATATCGCAGCGAGTCTTCGCGCAGCCTGCGCCGCTCCAGGCAGGCCGACAGGCACAAGCGCGCCGCCGACCGGTCCAGCGGCTCGCGCAGGAGATCGTCGATCCCGATCTCGATGGCCTTTTGGGTGGGGGTACTCTGCACGTCGGCGCTGATTGCGACGCACACGATACCGGCGAGCAGCGCATCGGCGCGCTGCCTCTCGATCACCGTCAGATGCTGGGCACCCTCGTGGACCAGATCAACGATCATGATGTCGAAGTCGCCGGTCCTGAGTGTCGTGATCGCCTGGTCGACGCTGTCGACGCGCTCGGCCGGAGGCCGGTCGAGTGCGGCCAGCGCGCCGTCAATCGCCGCGAAATCGGCATCGCGAACGGTGAGCAGCAGCGTCCGCCGGACGGCGGTCGCAACCTCACTCAATTCACCCGGGATCGGGCCTGACAGCGAGTTCATGGGCCTTTTGGCGCCACCGTTTTGTATCGGTTTAGGATGCAGTAACGGGTCTTAAAATTGGGTTAGCCTTTGAGCCAAAGGCAGCACGACTGACGTGGCGGCTGGTCGCATGGCTAGGAACAATCTCTCAGTCCAGGCCCGGTCTCAGACGGAGCGAAAGGCGTCGCGATGGGGCGATCCCAGCCGGTCATTGGCGGCGCAAAGTCGTGCGAAATCAATCTAGGCCCCAGGGATCGTTCGGGGGCGATTCGGGGCATATGACGGAGCTGCAGCCAGGAATATTGGGAAGGCCGCCGGTCGTGGGTGGGGAACAGCGCACCCTGGGGACCCTGGCCGGTTGTGCCCTGGGGCTGCTGGCGGTTGCAATCTGGTCTGGATGGCTGGTCATCACGCGGGTGGCCGTGACCACCACCCTGAGCGCGGAGGACTTGGCGGCCCTGCGTTTCGGGTCGGCGGGCTTGATTCTCCTGCCGGTCGTCTGGCGGCGCGGCTTTGCGTTGGAGCGGATCGGTTGGCGCAGTCTCGTCCTGATTGTCACGTGCGCGGGCGTGCCCTATGTGCTCCTGGTTTCCCACGGCCTGAAAATCGCGACCGCGGCTGAGGCGGGCGTTCTCGTTCCAGGCACGATTCCCCTGTTCGTGGCGCTCATCTCCATGCTCACGGGGCATGAACGGATCGGGCCGATTGCGCGCGTCGGCCTGGGCCTGATCCTGGCCGGTATCGCCCTGATCGTGGCGCCGGCAATCCTGGCTGCGGCGGGCTGGCAGTTGGCCGGCTATGGTATCTGCCTGTTCTCGGCCGCGATGTGGGCCGCCTATACGGTCGAGGCGCGCCGTGTCGGCATTGATGCCCTCCATGCGACCGCGGTCGTCACCGTCATTTCCGGCGCACTGTTCGTGCCGATTTATCTGCTGCTGCCGGGCCACGGTCTGCGCGAGGCGAGCTGGCCCGAATTCTGGGCGCAACTCATCTATCAGGGACCATTGACCGGAATCGTTGCGCTGCTGGTCTACACCCGTACCATCGCGATCCTGGGCGTCACCCGCGCCTCGGCTTTCACGGCGCTGTTGCCGCTGACCGCATTGCTTCTGGCGATCCCGGTGGTGGGCGAGTTGCCCGATCTGCGCACCGCGATCGGTGCTGTTCTGGCTGCCCTGGGTGTCCTGCTCGCCACCGCTCTCGCGCACCGGTAGCGACGCTTTTTGGGGGTGGCAGGGCCGGGGGTTCCTGGCTATAGCTTGCGCCATGAACGAAGGAATTGTCCTGCTTTCCGGCCTGGTTCTCGGCATCTGGGTTTATCTAGTGCTGCTGCATGGCCGCTATTGGCGTGAGCGGCCGGCACGGGCGCCGGTCGAAGGGCCGAAGCACTGGCCCGAGGTCGCCGCCGTCGTGCCCGCACGCAACGAAGCGCCGGTGGTGGGCGAGGCAGTCCGGTCTCTCTTGCGGCAGGAATATCCGGGCAAGCTGCGCATCATCCTGGTCGATGACCAAAGCAATGACGGCACGGCCGAGATCGTGCGCACAATGGCGGCCGACCTTGGCGTGGAGGATCGCGTCCGCGTGCTGTCCGGCAGGCCGCTCCCCGCGCGTTGGACTGGCAAGATGTGGGCCGTTCATCAGGGCTGCGGCGAGATCGAGTCATTCTCGGCCGGCGCCAAGTATGTTTGGCTGACCGACGCCGATATCGCGCACGAGCCCGATTCTCTGCGCGGCATGGTCGCACGCGCGGAGAGTGGCAGCCTCGCGCTCACCTCGCTGATGGCGCGGCTCAAGACCGACACATTTGCGGAGCGGGCGCTGATCCCTGCCTATGTCTACTTCTTCCAGATGCTCTATCCCTTCACTTGGGTGAGCGATCCGAAGCGGAAGATGGCGGGCGCGGCCGGCGGCTGCATGCTTGTGCAGCGCAAGGCGCTCAAGGCAGCCGGTGGCATCGCATCGATTAAGAGCGCGCTCATCGATGATTGCGCCTTGGGGAAGGCATTGAAGAAGTACGGGCCGATCTGGTTGGGACTGGCCGACGGCGTACGCTCGCTGCGCGGCTATCCGAAGTGGCGCGACATCTGGCGTCTGATCGCGCGATCTGCTTTCACCCAGCTGCAGCATTCTCTGCTCATCCTTGTGGTGTGCGTCGTCGGTATGGCGCTCACGTTCGTTGCGCCGCCGCTGCTCGCGATTCAGCATGATGTCGGCGTGCGGAGCTTCGGATTGGCCGCCTGGGCGCTGATGGCGCTCTCCTATCTGCCGACGCTCGTCTACTACCGACTGCCGGTGTGGTGGGCGCCGCTGCTGCCGTTGACAGCCCTGTTCTATCTGGCGGCGACTATCGATTCCGCGCACCGTCACTTGGTGGGGCGCGGCGGCGAATGGAAGGGCCGGCTGCAGGCCCAAAAGCAGGCGTGACTGCGATGAGCGAGGCGGCGTTGGATATCGCGACCCCGTCGGGCAAGAACAAGGGCACCGAGAATTTCCCGGTTGGTTCGGCGTTAATCCGCGCCGATTTGCGCCCGCATGTGCACGCCTACTATCGCTGGGCGCGCATGGCGGACGATATCGCAGACAATCCCGCTCTGGCGCCGGAGGACAAGGTCGCGCGCCTCGATGTGATGGAAGCGGTGCTGATGGATCCGGAGCGCCGCGATGTGCCGGTGGCCGCGGACATGCGTGAAAGCCTGAAGGCGACCAATGTGCCCGCGGTCGATTGCACCGACCTCTTGATTGCATTCCGCTGGGACGCGACCAAGCTACGCTACGACGATTGGGCGGACTTGATGAAGTATTGCCGCTATTCGGCTTCGCCGGTCGGGCGCTACCTGCTCGACGTTCATGGCGAAGATCCCGCCGGCAAGCACTATTCGGATGCCCTGTGCGACGCGTTGCAGGTCATCAATCACCTGCAGGATTGCAAGGCGGATTATCTCGAGCTCAACCGCGTCTATGTGCCGGTCGATCATCTGCAGGCCGAAGGCATTGGGGTCGAGGCCCTGGCAGAACCGAAATGCTCGCACGCCCTGCGCCGCGTGTTGGATCGCCTGCTGGACGAGACTGATGAACTGATGAAGCGCGCCCGCAAGCTGCCGGCTGCGTTGCGCGACACGCGCCTGCGCTGCGAGAGCGCCACCATCGTGCGCCTTGCCGACACGCTGATCGATCATCTGCGCCGGCGCGATCCGCTGGCGGAGCGGGTGAAGCTGAAGAAGCCGGCCGTTGCCTGGTGCGCGATCCAGGGCATTGCCTGGGCGCTGTCGACATCCAGACCGAAGCGCGCGTCATGAGCGGCAATGGCGCCGTCACCGCCGACCTGGCGGGCCTGCAATCGGACATCGCGGCCAAGGTGCAGGCGTCCGGCACGTCTTTCTATTCCGCCATGCGCCTCCTCCCGCAGGCGCGGCGCGATGCCATGTTCGCGATCTATGCCTTCTGCCGGGAGGTCGACGACATTGCCGATGAGCCGGCCGAGATCGCCGACAAGAAACGGCGCCTCGAAGGCTGGCGGATAGAGATCGCACGGCTCTACGACGGCGTCCCGCAGCATCCGATTGCGCGCGCCCTGTTGCCTTGCGTCAAGCAGTTCGACCTGCGGCGCGAGGATTTCCTGGCGGTGATCGACGGTATGGAGATGGATGCGGTCGAGGATATCGTGGCGCCGCCGATGGACAAGCTCGACCTCTATTGCGACCGCGTGGCGAGCGCGGTCGGGCGCCTGTCGGTGCGGGCCTTCGGTGCGACCGAGCCGCAGGCCGATGAGGTTGCCTATCATCTCGGCCGCGCCTTGCAGCTTACCAACATCCTGCGCGACCTGGGCGAGGACGCCGAACGCGGCCGGCTCTACCTGCCGCGTGAACTCCTGATCGGCGCCGGCATCGACGAACGCGATCCCATAAAGGTCGTGGCGCATCCCAATCTCCCCGCCGTCTGCCAGGCGCTGGCGCAGCGCGCCCGCAAACATTTCGCCGCCGCGCATGTCGCGATGTCGGCTTGCGCCAAGGGTCCGATGCGGCCGGCGGCCATCATGGGCGGAGTCTATCGCGCGATCCTGGAGCGGCTCATCCAGGCCGATTGGCGCGATCCCTTCGCGCGCATCTCGCTGCCCAAGTGGCAGAAGCTCTGGCTCGCTTTCCGCTACGGATTCCTGTGAGCGCAGCCAAATCCCTGCAAGGACGCCGGATCCATATTGTCGGCGCCGGCCTGGCCGGCCTGGCGGCTGCGGTGCGCCTTGCCAAGAGCGGCGCCCATGTCCGGCTCTACGAGGCCGCCCAGAGTGCTGGCGGCCGGTGCCGCTCCTTCATTGATGCCGAGCTCGGCTGCCGGGTCGACAACGGCAATCATTTGCTGGTTTCGGGCAACGAGGCGGCGATGGCCTACGTGGCGGAAATCGGAGCCGCCGCCACCTTCCTTGCGCGCGACATGGCGGAGTTTCCCTTCGTCGATCTCAGGACCGGAGAGCGCTGGTCGGTGCGCCCGACCGATCACCGCATGGCCTGGTGGATCTTCCTCGCGCACCGCCGGGTCGCCGGCACTCGCGCCTGGGACTATCTGCAGGCGCTGAAACTGCGCGCTGCGCTGCCCGATGCCAGCGTGCGCGAGGTCCTGCCCACGGAGTCGATCCTTTACGACCGGCTGTGGCGCCCCTTGACCGTCGCCGCGCTCAACACCCAGCCGGAGGAGGCCTCTGCGCGCCTGCTCTGGAGTCTGTTCGCGGAAACTTTTGGGCGGGGCGGGGCGGCACTTCATGCGTTGTTGCCACGTGACGGCCTGTCGGAGAGCCTGGTCGATCCCGCCCTCGCCCTGTTGGCGAACAGAGGGTCGGAGGTTTCCTTTGGCCACCGCCTGCGCGCCCTGACGATCGCGGGCGATGCCGTGGCGTCGCTCGATTTCGGTGCCAAGGGCCAGGTTGATGTTGCCGCTGACGAGCCCGTGTTGCTGGCTGTGACAGCGCCGGTTGCGGTCGATCTGTTGCCTGAACTGATCGCGCCCACCGAGTTTCGCGGCATCGTCAATGCGCACTACCGGATCGAGCCTCCCAACGTCGCGCCGCACAGCTTTCTTGGCGTCATCGGCGGAACCGCGGAGTGGGTTTTCGTGAAGCCAGGGCACGTCTCCGTCACCATCAGCGCGGCCGAACATCTCATCGACCGCGCGGCTGAGGATCTGGCTCAGACGATCTGGCGCGACGTGGTGAGGGCGCTCGACCTTGGCGCGACGCCGATGCCGCTTTGGCGCATCGTGAAGGAGAAGCGTGCAACCTTCGCCGCGACGCCAGCGCAATTGCGTCGCCGGCCCGGCCCTGTGACACAACATCACAACTTGTTTCTGGCCGGTGATTGGACTGACACAGGTTGGCCATCTACCATTGAAGGCGCGATTCGCTCCGGATTCGCAGCGGCGCAGGCGATCGCGGGCTGATGCCCGCCTTATTGACGGCGCATTTCGCCGCTATGACCAACGGAGCATTCACGAGGGGGAACATGCGCATGCTGGCCGCCAGCATCACCCCGACCGGACCAGAACGGACCGGCTATGCCGATGTGCCGGGCGGTCGCGTGTGGTGGCGGATGGACGGCGTGCGCCATCTGCGGTCCACTCGCGCACCTCTGATTGCCATCCACGGCGGTCCCGGCGGCTCGCACGACTATCTTCTGCCGCTGACCAAACTCAGTGAAGAACGCACGATCATCCTCTACGACCAACTCGATTGCGGTGAGTCGGACAAGCCGAACGATCCGGCCAACTGGACCGTCGACCGGTTCGTCGCCGAAGTGGACGCGCTGCGCCGCGCCTTGGAGATCGAGCGCTGCATCCTGCTTGGCCATTCCTGGGGCGGCTTGATCGCGGTCGAATATGCGGCGCGTGGCGCTCCCGGTCTTGAGGGCGCGATCTTCGCCAGCGCGCTGATCAGTACGCCGCGCTGGGTTGCGGATAACGCCGCCCATCGCGCAGTGCTGCCGATCGATGTGCAGATCACGTTGGACCGGCATGAGCAGGCAGGCACGACCAGTTCTCCTGACTATCAGGCCGCGCTTGGCGTCCTCATGAAGCGACATTTCTGCCGGATGGACACCGAACCTGCGGAAATCGCCCGGTTGTTCCGGAACATGAATGGGAAACTCTACCGGACCCTCTGGGGCGAGGTGGAATTCGCCTGCACCGGCACACTCAGTGATTATGACGGCAGCGCGCTCTTGCCACGGATCGGCGTGCCAAGCCTCTTCGTCTGTGGGGAGTTCGATGAGTCTACCTCCATGGCAAACCGTGATTTTGCGTCACTGACACCCAATTCGAAGGTGTCCATCATCCCGGGCGCCAGCCATATGCCGATGTTCGAGAATCCGACCGCCTTTCTCACGGCCCTTAGGTGGTTTTGCGGCGCCTGACGTAGCCGGGGCGTGTGCAACTAATCCTTTTGCGATATGGCCCGCTCACCACAGGTTGAGAAATTTCCCTTCTCAGCAGTAGGGCTGCTTGACTTGTAACAACAAGGACCTATGGTTAAGGGGTTATTAACAGGGGGTCAGCCTGTAAACGTTTCACTAACCATGTTTTTACAGTAAGGAGGGGAACATGGCGGATCGGGCACAAGCCCTAGAGGGGGAAGCTGGCGTCGGCGACATCCTAGTCAAGATCCGTGGCCGGCACTATTTGATCCCAGCGGAGGCGATCGGGGCTCCGCTTGAGGACGGCGGCACCGACGTTCTCGCTATGCTGGAAAAAGAGTTGGACGCGCTCGGCGCGGCTCGGGACTCAAGATTGATCGGGGTCGATTTCGCCGTAGAGCTTGGTGAAAGCGAAGACGACCGGCAGAGCCGGCAATGTGTCCGGCAAGCCCGCCAGTGCATTCGGCAGAGCCGTCAGTGCACGCGCCAGAGCAGGCAGTGTGCGCGTCAAAGCCGTCAGTGCACCCGGTCAGCGCGCGCGATCAATCCGCAAGCCGTCTGATCGACCGCTTGCAACGTGGACCTGTCGAACGGGGCCGCGCCTAAGGGCTATCTGCGCGGTACGCATCGAGCAATCGCGCCAGCGGAAACGTTGGCGCGATTTCGTCGTTTTGCGGCCCCGATGGGCATCACGCGCCTAGCCGACGTAACCGGCCTCGACTATCTCGGCATTCCCGTCATCATGGCTTGTCGCCCCAACTCGCGCGCCTTGTCGGTTGCGCAAGGCAAGGGGCTGGACCTAGATGCCGCGCGCGTATCCGGCTTCATGGAAGCGGCGGAGACTTTCCACGGCGAGCATATCGACCGGCCGATCGCCTTCGCGTCGCGGCAGACATTGGCGCAGGATCGGCGCGTGATCGATCTCGATATCGTGCCCAAGTCGCTCGATTTCGCCGCCACCGATCGCACCGAGCTGCCGTGGATCGAGGCCGAGGATCTGACCGACGGAAGCGCGATGTGGATCCCCTACGATCTTATCCACACCGACTGTCGCGACGTGCGCGAGTTCGAGCCGAGCTTCGACTTCCCGGTCTGCAGCAACGGCCTGGCCTCCGGCAACAACCGGCTGGAAGCGATCTGCTCGGGCCTGTACGAGATCATCGAGCGCGACGCCAATGCGCTATGGGCACTGCGTCCGCGCGCTTCGCGTGCAGCCACCCGGCTCGATCTGGACACCGTCGACGATCCCTATTGCCGCGCTCTGATCGACCGCCTGACCGATGCTAGGATGATGCTCTCGGTCTGGGACATGACCAGCGATATCGGCGTCGCGGCGTTCTTCGTCCGCCTGCGCGAAGGGCCCGGCAACGAGCGAATCCCGCTGGGCGCCTTTTGCGGCGCCGGCTGCCACCTGTCGCGCGGGATCGCTCTGTCGCGCGCCGTCACGGAGGCGGTGCAGTCGCGCCTCACTTACATCTCCGGCTCACGTGACGATCTGAAGCGTCACGATTATGAGGAGCCGGCGCAGCAGCGGCTGGCGGAGTTCGCCAACAAGCTGTGGGAGAATCGCGTGCCGGCGCGCCGCTTCGCGGAGGTGCCGGATACGATCCTGAAGGACTTCGACTCCGACCTCGCCTTCATGCTCGACCGGCTGAAGGCGGTGGGCGTCGAGCATGTGTGCGCGGTCGATCTGACCAAGCCTGAATTCGGCATTCCGGTGGTGCGGCTGATGGTGCCGGGACTTGAACTGGACCCGGAGGATGCGCCGGACTACGCGCTGGGCGAGCGGGCGCGCCGGTTCGAGCAGGCCCTGACATGAGCATCGTCATATTCGCCGGGCCGTCGATCCGCCGCTCCGATGCGGTGGGGACCGGCTTCGAGTTCCTGCCGCCGGCGGCGGAGGGCGACATCTATCGTGCCGCCCGCCAGGGCCCGCGCGCCATCGCGCTCATCGACGGCTATTTCGAGGCCCAGCCCGCGGTCTGGCACAAGGAAATCCTGTGGGCGATGTCGCAGGGCATCCACGTGTTCGGCGCCTCCAGCATGGGAGCGCTGCGCGCGGCGGAGCTGTGGTCATTCGGCATGGTGGGGGTCGGGCTGATCTTCCGCGCCTATCGTTGCGGCGCCCTGATCGACGATGCCGAGGTCGCGGTGGTGCACGGCCCGGCCGAGGTCGGGTACCCCGCGCTCAACGAAGCGCTGGTCAATGTGCGCGCCACGCTGTCGCACGCCAGGGCGCAAGGCGTGCTCTCATCGTCCGAACGGCGCTTGGTGCTCCAAGCGGCGGGCGGCGTCTTCTACAAGGACCGCACGTGGGAGAGCATCCTCGAGGCCGCGACCGCTATCGGCTTCGATGCGGAGCGCGCGGTGACTCTCAAGACATGGCTCAAGACCGGCAGCGTCGACCTCAAACGGCGCGATGCGCGTCTGCTCATCCATCGGCTGATGCAGCTGCGCGAGCAGCTGGATGAGCCGCTCCAACCGACCTTCGCATTCGAGACCACGAGCTTCTGGCAGGCACTCGTCGACAGGCACGATCCGGATGCTGAGGCGGACCTCAGGGACGCCGGATAACTCACAGAATCTAAATCATTTTTGGCGCAGGAACTGCAGCCTTTAATACGCTTTATTCCGCCCTATCTCTAGCTATACTGCCGACCATCTTTCCCCCGGCACTCGAGGATCGAAAATCATGTCGCAAGCCGCGCTCAAGAAACCATCCGCATTGTCACTCAAGGATCCCAGCCTGTTTCGCCAGCAGTGCTACATCAACGGCCAGTGGGTCGACGCCGACAGCGGCAAGACTATCGACGTCACCAATCCGGCGACCGGCGAGGTGTTGGGCACCATCCCCAACATGGGCGCTGCCGAGACGCGCCGCGCCATCGAGGCCGCCAACGCCGCCTGGGCCGGCTGGCGCAAGAAGACGGCGAAGGAGCGCGCCAATATCCTGCGCAAGCTCTTCAACCTGATGATGGAGAACCAGGAGGACCTCGCGGTCCTGATGACCGCCGAGCAAGGCAAGCCGCTGGCCGAGGCCAAGGGCGAGATTGCCTACGCTGCCTCCTTCATCGAGTGGTTCGCGGAAGAAGGCAAGCGCACCTACGGCGACGTGATTCCGGCCCATCAGCCCGACAAGCGCATCGTGGTGACCAAGGAGCCGATCGGCGTGGTCGCCGCCATCACGCCGTGGAACTTCCCCTCCGCCATGATCACGCGCAAGGCCGGACCGGCAATGGCGGCCGGCTGTCCGATCGTGCTGAAACCCGCGACCCAGACGCCGTTCTCGGCGCTGGCCCTGGCCGAGCTCGCGCACCGCGCCGGCATTCCGGCCGGCGTGTTCAGCGTCCTCACCGGCTCTGCCACCCAGATCGGCGGCGAGATGACCTCCAACCCGATCGTGCGCAAGCTGACCTTCACCGGCTCGACCGAGATCGGCAAGATCCTGCTCGAGCAATGCGCCAAGTCGGTCAAGAAGACCTCGATGGAGCTGGGCGGCAACGCGCCCTTCATCGTATTCGACGATGCCGACCTCGACGCCGCGGTCGACGGCGCGATCATGTCCAAGTACCGCAACACCGGCCAGACCTGCGTGTGCGCTAACCGCATCCTGGTGCAGGACAGCGTCTATGACGCCTTCGCGGCCAAGCTGGCCACCGCGGTCGCCAAGCTGAAGATCGGCGATGGCCTGAAAGGCGAGACCCAGCAGGGCCCGCTGATCGACATGAAGGCGGTGGAAAAGGTCGAGGAGCACATCGCCGACGCGGTCAAGAAAGGCGCCAAGGTGGTGGCGGGCGGCAAGCGCCATTCCCTCGGCCACAGCTTCTTCGAGCCGACGATCCTGGTGAACGTCACCACCGACATGAAGGTGACCCGCGAGGAGACGTTCGGCCCGGTCGCCCCGCTGTTCCGCTTCAAGACCGAGGAGGAAGCGGTGAAGCTCGCGAACGACACCGAGTTCGGCCTCGCGGCGTATTTCTATGCCCGCGATCTCGGCCGAGTCTGGCGCGTCGCGGAGCAGATCGAATCCGGCATCATCGGCATCAACACCGGGATCATCTCCACCGAAGTGGCGCCGTTCGGCGGCATGAAGGAATCCGGTATCGGCCGTGAAGGCTCGAAATACGGCATCGAGGACTATCTCGAGATCAAGTATCTCTGCATGAGCATGTAGCCCAGACAGGCTATGGAATGGCGAGACGGGCGGAGCTTCGGCTCCGCCCGTTCGCGTTTCGGCGCGGGCGGCCCGAATGCCGAGGGCGGGGGCTCAAAGCTCTATTTCGGTCGGCAGGCGGGTGACGATGACCTTGTCGATCCGGCGGCTGTCGAGGTCCGCGACTTCGAACCGGTAGCCGCCGAACTCCATCGATTCGCCGACCTGCGGCAGGCGGCCCATGTGGTGAAGCACAAGGCCGGCAACCGTGGCGTATTCCGAATCCTCGAGGTCGCGTGCGCCGATTGCACGCTCAAGGTCGTTCACCCGTGTCCTGCCGTCCACCAGCCACGACCCGTCCTTCCGCTGCGTGACGCCCGGCTCCTCCGCCGCGTCCTCCGCGAACTCGCCGGCGATGGCGGCGAAGATGTCGCGCGGCGTCACGATCCCCTGCACGCCGCCATATTCGTCGAGCACGAGCGCGAGGTTGGTCGCCTTTTGCCGGAACAGATCGAGCATGCGCAGGATCGTCGTGCTCTCATGCACGGTCAGCGCCTCCTTGAGGCACTCGCGGGGCGCCAGCGGCTTGTCGAGCGCGACCTGCGCCAGCAGGTCCTTCACGTAGACGAAGCCCAAGACCTCGTCGATCGTGCGCTCGCACAGCAGCAGCCGAGAATGATCGGTCTCCAAGATCTTGGGCATGAGTTCGGCAGCGCTGTCTTCGACATCGAGCCAGTCGACATCGGGGCGGGGCGTCATGATGGTCCGCACCGAATGGTCGGCCAGATGCAGGACGCCTTCGATCATGTGGCGCTCCTGCTGCATGAAGATTCCGGCTTCGGTGCCTTCCGCGATCATGACCTTGATCTCTTCCTCGGTGATTCGGTTCTGGGCCTTCTGGCGCACGCCCAGCAGGCGCAGCAGCGCCTCGGTCGATACCCGCAGGGCAAAGACAATGGGCGTGCCGATTTTCGCCAGCAGCATCATCGGGAAGGCGACCCGCACCGCGATCGCCTCTGCGTGGTTCATGGCGATCCGCTTCGGCACCAGCTCGCCGACAACCAGGGATAGATAGGTGATGGCCGCAACCACCACGCTCACCGCGACGGGATAGGCGTAATCCCCGACCAAAGGCCAGGCCCGGATGGCTGCAGCGACCGGCTCCGCAAGGATGGCGCCGCTATAGGCGCCTGCCACGATCCCGACCAAAGTGATGCCGGCCTGCACGGTCGCGAGGAAGCGGGTCGGCTGCTCGGCTAGGCGCAGGGCGCGCCGGGCGCCGCGACTCCCGCCCTCGGCCAGCAGCTTCAGTCGCGCGCGCCGAGACGACACGATCGCCAGTTCCGACATGGCAAAGAAGCCGTTGAGCAGGATGAGGAGCAACAGGATGGCGACTTCAAGAACGAGCGACGGATCCGATACCGATTCAGTCATGATGTGATGTTTCACCTTGGCGGCCCTGGTCCGATAAGATGATCGCCATCGGCGCGACAAAAAAGGCCTTGTCAGCGCTTTGTCCGACAAGCTAGGTGAGGGCGAAGTCGAGCAGTGGCGTCGATCATCTTGAATTTGCAAGAATATTTGCAATAGGGGCGCTGTTTGCCGGCGGTGCGAACAATGGCTCTCCAGGGAGAATGAAATGCCGAACGGCAATCCGCTGAAGCGGAAAATGCAGGAGGGCCAAACCTGTCTCGGCGCCTGGATGCTCAGCACCTCCGCGGACATGGCGGAGATCCTGGCCTTCGCGGGGATGGATTTCCTGGTGCTCGACCACGAGCACGGGCAGGGCAGCATCGACGATGCGATCGGCCAGCTGCGCGCCATAAAGGGCAGCGCATGTGTCGGCCTGCTGCGCGTCCCCGCCAACGATCATGTCTACGTCAAGCGCGCCCTTGATGCCGGGGTCGGCGGCATCATGGTGCCGAACGTCCAAAGCGCCGAGGAGGCGCGCCACGTGGTTGAAGCCTGCCGCTATGCGCCGGCCGGCATGCGCGGTGCCTTCGGCGGCATGCGCGCAATGAACTACGGCTTCAATCCAGGCTACTACGAAACCAGCTTCGAGAACCTGCTGGTCGTCGTGCAGGTGGAAAGCACCACGGCCATCGATGCCATCCCGGCGATTGCCGCGGTGGACGGGATCGACGTGATCTTCATCGGACCGCGCGATCTCTCGGCGACCCTGGGCAAGTTGAACCAGTTCGACGATCCCGCTGTCCGTGGTCAGATCGATCGCGCCGCCGCTGCCATCCTGGCCGGCGGCAAGCTGCTGGGCAGCACGGCGGCCACCGGCAAAGTCGCTCGGGAGATGGCGGCGCGCGGCTATCGCTTCATCATTCCCGGCAGCGATGTCGGCCTGCTTGGGCTCGGCGTTCGTACGACCCTGGCTGATGCGCGCGGGTAGGGCAGTGGCCCCGTCCGTTGTCTGGCGCCGAAGCATGATGGCACCCGCGTTTCCTCACCCAGGCGTGTGGGTGGGGCTTGACCCGGACCGAGTCCTCGGGGACGAATGACCCATGCTGTCAGTCCGCCATCTGGTGTTCGACTATCCGGGGCATCGCGCCCTGGACGACGTGTCGTTTTCCATCGAGCCGAAGACCATCACGGCGCTGGTCGGGCCGAACGGCGCCGGCAAGTCGACATTGCTGCGCTGCCTCGCGGCGCTCGAACGGCCGTTCGCAGGCGAAGTCGCACTGGACGGCTTCAACATTCACGACGCGCCGCGTCTTGCTCATCAACGCATGGGTTTCCTGCCGGATTTCTACGGCCTCTATGATGAGCTGACGGTGCGCCAGTGCCTGAGCTACCGGGCCGCCGCACTCGGTGTGCCGCGCGGCGACCAGGCGGCGCGCGTGCATTTGGCTGCCGAGCGCATGGAGATCCTGGACCGGCTGGGTGACAAGGCCGGCGCCTTGTCGCGCGGCTTGCGCCAGCGCCTCGCCATCGCCCAGGCCATCATTCACGAGCCGGCGCTTCTGCTGCTCGACGAGCCGGCAGCCGGCCTCGACCCCGAAGCGCGCATGGGCCTGTCCGCCGTGCTGCGCGCCCTGCGCGACAAGGGCATGACCATCATCGTCTCCTCGCACATCCTGGCGGAGCTCGAAGACTACTCGACCCACATGCTGGTGATCCGCGAGGGGCGCATCCTGCATCACCGTGCGCTCGATCCCTTGTCGAAGCAGCGTGTGCGCATCCGGGTGGAGGTGGCGGACGGCGAGCATCGGCTGGTCGATGTGCTAAGCCACGAAGGCGGCGTTACGGAAATCACACTGATGGGCTCGACCTGCACCTTCGAATATCCGGCGAGCGCGGTGTCGCGTCATACGCTGCTCAAGCATCTGATGGCCGCCGACCTGCACGTGATCGAGTTCGCGATCGACGAGCAGGGGCTGCAGGAAGCCTATCTCGAGCAAGTGCGCGCGGCCGAGGCTGCGCGGTCGCTGCCCAAGATTGGGCGGGGGCGCTAGGCCATGTGGTTCAGCGCCGAGTTCCAGCGCAATGTCTGGCTGCAGCTGAGCTGGGGCCGGCTGCTGGCCGCGCCGATCCTGCTTGGCATCCTGGTCGCCGCGACCATGTCGGCGATGGCGCCGCCGCCGGGCCACATGGCGGAGTTTGCGCGCTGGGGCTTCGTGCTGCTGCTCGCGTTCTGGAGCACGCGGCGGGTGGCGGATTCGGTGGCGGAAGAGGTCGGCGGCGGTACCTGGGAGAGCCAGCGCATGTCGGGGCTCTCCGCCTGGTCGATGGTGTGGGGCAAACTGTTCGGCGGCGCGATCTTCCCCTGGTATTGCGCACTGATCTGTCTCGGCGTGATGGTCTGGTACGGGCTGCAGACGCCGATGACGGAGATGCGCGTTCCGCTGTCACAGCAGGTGCTGACCCTGCTGCTGGGCGCCGTGCTGGGACAGGCGACGGCGCTGGTCGTTGCGCTGATCCTCTTGCGCAAGATCCAGTTCCGCCGGCGTCTCACGGTCACACTGGCGCAGATTTCCGGATTGCTGGCGTTCGGCCTGGCGGTCGGCTGGGACTATTCGGCGAATCCCTGGGCGGCCGGTGTTGGCATCATCACCTGGTACGACCGCACCTATGATGCCTACCAGTTCTACCTCGCTTCAGCGGCGGTGTTCACGGCTTGGGCACTGCTGGCCGGCTGGCGGCTCATGCGGGCCGAGCTGCTGTACGTCAACAGGCCCTGGGTGTGGACGCTGTTCACGCTGTTCTGCATGGGCTACGCGGCCGGCTTTGTGCCGTGGGCGACCCATCCTCCGACGCCGCGCTTCGCCGCCGCTTGCATCACCGGACTGGCTCTGACCTATGTCGCGTTCTTCGCCGAAGCGAAGGACCCTGTGCGCTATCGCTGGGGGCTGGCGCGCTTCAAGGCCCTGCAATGGTGGCGCTCGCTGGAATTCATGCCGTGGTGGCTGATCTCCTATCTGCTCGCCGCCGTCGCCGGCGGCGCCACCGTCTGGTCGATCGCGATGGGCGGGCAGTTCATGCCGCAGGAGCATTGGTGGTCGACACTTCCACTCGCGGTCAACTGGTTCGCGCTCGGACCCTTCACCTACAATCTCATCGCGCTGCTGCTGTTCGCGCTGCGCGACCTGTTCTTCCTGCTGTGGCTGAACTTCGGCGGCAAGATGCGCAGCCGCGCGGATCTTGCTGGCTTGGTGGTGCTGGCGATCGCTTATGTCCCGCTGCCGATGCTGCTGATCGGCGGCGGGTTCTTGAAGTTCCTGCCTGCGGTCTGGCCGTTCACCGTCACCAATCCGTCGGCGATCCTGTGGCCGGCGGCGGAGCTGGCGGTCATGACGGTTCTTCTGTTCCTGCGCTGGCGTCAGGCGACGCGGATCGAGATCGCGTCCGACGACCGCGAAGAACCGTCCATGGGTTCAAACTGAACCGGCCTGCGCGTCGCTGGCGAACATCGGGTCTCACTTCGCGTCATGGAAAATGATGCCGAGCGTCATACGGTGGCCGGAGCGCAGGCGGCTGACGCCGTGGCGCATGGTGACGCGATAGGCGCCGCGCGGGCCCGCGACCGGCCGGTGGTGAACCGGGAAGATCACGCCTTCGCCTTGGCGCAACGGCACGACCTCGACGCGCGATTGGCGGCGCGGGCGCTGCTCGGTCAGCACGAATTCGCCGCCGGTGAAATCGCGCGCGGGATCGGACAGCAGGATCGCGATCTGCAGCGGGAACACGTGCTCGCCGTACAGATCCTGGTGCAGGCAATTGTAGTCGCCGGGACCGTATTTCAGCAGCAGCGGCGTCGGCCTGTTCTGGCCCGCCTTGTGGCAGCGCGCGAGATAGTCGCCAAGCGTCTCCGGGAATCGTTGCGCGATGCCCAGGCTGTCGTTCCAACGATTGGCGATCTCCGCCAGCGGCGGATAGAAACACTCACGCAGCGCTGCGACCATGTCCGGCAGTGGCGCGGCGAAATACTTGTATTCGCCCTGCCCGTAGCCATGCCGCGCCATCACGACCCTGCTGCGGAAGAGCGCGTCCTCATCATAGCTCTTCATCAGCTGCGCACAGCATTCGGGCCGCAGCAGCACCCCGGTCGTCGCGCAGCCCTGCGCCTCGAGGTCGCCGGCGATGCGCGACCAGTCGAGTGCGGCGGCTGGCTTGCTCATGTGCGTTGACATCGCATTCTACACTCGCGCCATTTCTCAAACCGTGATCCGCGCTCAACGCCGGGATCACGTTTGTGAAACGTGAGCCTCTGCAAGCGCGTTCGCCCTCCGATCCTTGCTCAGAGTGCGAAGCCGCGCCGCGCGAGCCAATCCTGATCGATCGTCCCTTCGGCGATCCGTTCCACTTCGACGGTGGTCCGGACGTTCCGCAGGGGCCCTGCCGGCGAATCGTCGAATTCGATGTCGAGCGTGCCGCCGCCGCTGGCGCGGATTCTCACTGGCGGCTTGGCGAGGCCGAGGCGATAGGCGATGAGCGCGATCGCGGTCGCCCCGGTACCGCAGGACAAGGTCTCCGCTTCCACGCCGCGTTCATAGGTGCGCATGCGGAATGAATTCTCCTCGATCCCTGATGCCCAATTCACGTTGCAGCCGCGCGGAAACAGCGGGTGACGGCGAATCTCTGGCCCCAGTTCGGCGAGATTCGCTTGGGCCACATCCTCGACGAACAGCACAACATGCGGCACGCCGGTATCGATGTAGTGGCCGAGCAGGGTGCCTGTACTGGTAGGAATTGAGAGATTGAGCCGCTCGTCTCGCGGATCGGTCATGCGCATCGTGACGCGGAAACCGTCGAGCTTCGCGCCGACGGCGCCGGCATCGGTATCCAGAATTGTTTCCGAACCCTTGAAGAAGCCGAGCTCCCAGGCCCGCCGCACCGCACAGCCTGCGCCATTGCCGCACATCTCGCCATCCATGCCGTCGGCATTGATGTAGCTCATCACGACATGACCAGCGGCGCCGCTCGAGAGCAGCACAAGCCCATCGCCGCCGAGGCCGCGCCGCCGGTCGCACAAGGCCTGCGCCAGCATCTTGCGAAGCGGTCGCAAACGCCCCGTTCGGTCATCGACGACGACGAAGTCATTGCCGCTGCCGTGCATGCGCGCGAATGGCACCATGAGATCTGCGCTCGCTTCCTAGACCAATCCTGAACCAATTAAGCCCAGCTTGCACACTACGGCAAGCATGCGTAGGCTTCGGGTACGCAACGCGAAAGCCGCCCGGGGCAGGTTGCAGCGCCGTCAAGAGCGCCGTGCCGAATGGGCCAGCGAAGCGGGACAGGGACGGGACGATTGGATCAACAGAACGCCAGAGCCTTTGCGTTGCTGTCGCCGGCATTGTTGTCGCTGGCGCTGTTCCTGGTCGCACCGATCCTGTTCGTGATCGTCTATTCGTTCTGGCTGCGCACCTCGGCCGGGCTCGATGTTCCGGCCTTCCAGTTCGGCAACTGGATCGCGGTCGCGACCGACTATTACTATTGGCTCGGTCTCTACGGCACGTTCAAGCTGGCGCTTGTCACCACGATCGCCTGCGCCGTGATCGGCTATCCCGCCGCCTATTTCCTCGCGCGCATGCGGTTCGCCAACAAGGCGCTGCTGCTGTTCCTGCTGTTCCTGCCGTTCTGGATTTCCTACATCATCCGGACCATGGCCTGGATCAGCGTGCTGGGCAAAACCGGCGCCGTAAACACGGTCCTGATCTGGATCGGCTTGATCGGCCAGCCGATCGCCATGCTCTACAACGATTTCTCGGTGGTCATGGGCCTGGTCTATTTCCTCGTGCCCTACATGATCATCAACGTTTATGTCAGCCTCGACGGGATCGACCGCAACCTCGAGGCGTCGGCCCGCACGCTCGGCTGCTCGCCGTGGCAGACCTTCCGCGAAGTGACGCTGCCCTTGTCGCTGCCGGGCCTCGGCGCCGGCTGCATGCTGTGCTTCGTGCTGGCGGCCGGCTCCTATGTGACGCCGCGTTTGCTGGGCGGGCCCGACACCTTGTTCTTCCCCGACCTCATCTACGAGGCGATCATCTCGCAGCTCGACTGGCCGACCGGCTCGGTGCTGTCGGTGATCCTGCTTCTGGCGCTGGGGTTGCTGGTGGCGGTCTACA
>JAWKVL010000040.1:0-40700 GCA_041398065.1 Dongiaceae bacterium
GCCGTAACGCTCGATCGCGGTCTTGAGGCCGAGGGTCTTGCGCGCGGCCGACCGCGCGGCTGGCGGCAGGGTTGGATCGACTTCCTCCACCGGCGGGCATTTGTCGGCGATGAGGTTCAGGTTCCATTCCTTCGTGAAGCGGTCACGGAAGGCGTACATCTCGGGGAATTTCTTTTCGGTATCGATATGCATGACGGGAAATGGCACGTGGCCGAAGAACGCCTTCTTGGCGAGCCAGACCATGACATTGCTGTCCTTGCCCAGCGACCAGAGCATGGCCAGCTTGTCGATGCGATTGAAGGCTTCGCGCAGGATGTAGACGCTCTGCGCTTCCAGACGGTCGAGATGATTCATGGTATCTTCGCAGCTCCGGGGCCGTGAAATGAGCCCATAGGGCAAGTTTGCTGTCCTGATCGGAAATGCACTCTACATATAGACCGTCCTGTGCGGGCGCAACCGCCGAGCCGTTAACCTTTTCACACAAAGGTGATTTATCCCCACGCATCGAAAACGCTACCGTCTCCGGTAGCTGCGACAGACCAAAAACCTGAGCCCAGGAGGAAGTTCCATGACTTCGATTCGCAAGATCACCGGCGCCACGCTCGCCGCCACCGCCGCAGCCATGTTGATGGGTGGCGCGATCAGCCTCACCAGCGCGCCTGCCAATGCCGATAGCGTCCACTGCGCCGGCATCAACGCCTGCAAGGGTCAGAGCTCCTGCAAGTCTGCCAGCAATTCCTGCAAAGGCCAGAATGCCTGCAAGGGTCAGGGCTGGCTCGAGCAGTCCAGCGCGGAAGCCTGCACGGCTGCCGGCGGCACCGTCATCAACGGCTGATAGACTTCTGCTAGGATCGACGGGCGCTGGTCGGCAACGGCCGGCGCCCGTTTCTTTCGGTTTCTTCTGTCCCCAGGGTTGCATGTGGGGCGTCGCGGCATGACAGAGCGCGCAGTTTCTTCTCTCGGCTTCGGCCTTGGTCTCAGGCCCCAGCACTATCCGGCGATCCTGGACGGGCCGGCCGAGGTCGCTCGCGCCATCGACTGGTTCGAGATCCTGTCGGAGAACTACATGGTGGATGGCGGCCGCCCGATCGCTAAGCTGATGGCCGTGCGCGAACGCTATCCGATGGTGATGCACGGCGTTTCGCTGTCCATCGGATCGACCGATCCGCTCAACATGGACTACCTCACGCGGCTGAAAGCCCTGGCGGTGCGGGTGGAGCCGGCGATCATTTCCGATCACTTGTGCTGGACCGGCGTCGCCGGTCTCAACATGCACGATCTGCTGCCCCTGCCGCTGACCGAGGAAGCGCTGTCGCATGTCGTGGAACGCGTCGATAAGGTGCAGTCGTTCCTCGGCCGGCCGATCGCGCTGGAGAACGCCTCGACCTACGTGACCTTCGCGCAAGACGCGATCCCGGAATGGGAATTCCTGCGGGCGATCGCTCAGCGCACCGGATGCCGCCTGCTGCTCGACGTGAACAACGTCTATGTCAGCGCCTTCAATCACGACTTCCAGGCAACCGACTACATCGACGCGATCCCGCGCGAATCGGTCGCCTACATTCACTTGGCTGGGCACGAGAACAACAAGACCTATATCATCGACACCCACGACCATCCCGTGGTCGACGGCGTCTGGGACCTCTACGCCTATGCCGTCCGGCGTTTGGGCCCGATCGCGACCATGATCGAGCGCGACGACAAGATCCCGCCGCTCGAGGAGCTGACGCGGGAGCTCGCGCGCGCGCGCAAGGTCGCGGACGAGGCCCTGAACCGAGCGGTGCAGGTGGCGTGATGGATCTGCTGCGCGCGGAACAGGTATTCCAGGACGGCTTGCTCGGCCGGTCGCAGGACATTCTCGGCACTGTGCGCGGCAACAAGCGCGAGAGCGCCGAGACCATGTTCGGCGTCTACCGCAATGCTTATTGGGCGCGGCTGGCCGAGGTGCTCGGAAACGACTTCCCCGGCCTGAAAGCACTGCTGGGCGATCCAGCCTTCGACCGGATGGCACGCGCCTATATCGCGAAGCACCCGTCGCAGCATCCATCGATTCGCTGGGCCGGCCGCAAGCTTGCGGAGTTCCTGGCCGCGGAAGCGCCGTATCGGGACGATCCCTGGTTCGCGGACATGGCGCGCTTCGATTGGGCACTGGCATTCGCGTTCGATGCGCCCGACGCGACCGCGGCGGGTCTTGCCGACCTGGTCGGCGTTCCGCCCGAATTCTGGGGCAGCGTGCGCCTCCGGTTCCATCCGACTCTCGATGTGTTCCCGGTCTCGACGCCAGTGGACGAAGCGCGGCCGCGCCTGCTGGAGAATGCCGAGGGGGCATTGGATCGCGCGGCGCGATGCGAGCGCGCTATCATGGCTTGGCGCATCGACTATGACGTAAAGTTCCGCACAATCGATCTGCTGGAGCATGCGGCGCTGCAGGCAATGCAGGGCGGCGCCACCTTCGGCGACATGTGCGAGCTGGTGGCGCAGGAGATCGATCCGGATCAGGCGCCGCTCCGTGCCGCACAAATCCTGCAAGGCTGGCTGGAATGGGGTATCGTCGCCGAGGTGGAACATGATGGGCTCGGCTCCGCGGCGTAGCATCACGACGGTCGCAATGGCGGCGGCTTTGTGCGCCATCGCGTGGCGTGCCCAGGCGGAAGACGGAACCTGCGACTACGACGTCACGGTCACGGATCCCGGCGCCAGCAAGCTCGACATTTCCGTCGCCTGTGATCCGGCGCTCCACATCACCAAGTTCAATGCACTCGGCAATCGCGATCATTGGTGGACCGACCCCAAGGGCTATGCCGGCGGCAAGGGCCATTTCACCTACGAACTCGGCGCGTTCGCCAAGAGCGAAGACGACATGGGCTCGGCGATGCTGTTCGGCGGCGGCGTGCTGGTCACGCCAGGCTTTCTGCTGCCGCTGCCCGATACCGCGCGTGAGATAAGTTTGCGGTTCCGCGTTTCCTTCCCGGCCGGTGGCGGCATCCTGACGGCGCTGGCCCCCGACAAGGATGGATACTACCAACTGCCTCTGCAGCGGCTGGACGAGACCGGTCCGCTGATCCTCGGCAGCGTGAAAGGTGAGCGCGTCGCGGGCGATCCCGAATTGACCTTGGCGATCCCGCCCGGCGCTCTCAAGATCCCGCACGAGCAGCTGACCGCCTGGGTGTCGGCGGTCGCCGAGAGCAATCGCCGCTTCTGGGCCCGCTCCCCCGTGAAAGGCGGATTGGTCGTTCTCATTCCCAGTCCGCGTGGTGGCGTGCCGTTCGGGCGTGTGCTGTCGCTCGGCGGCGCGGTCGTGACCGTCCTAGTCGGCGAGCAGGCCAGCAACCACGACCTCTATGACGACTGGGTCCTGGTTCATGAGTTCCTCCACCTCGGATCGCCCCTGATGCGCGATACCGGCGCCTGGCTGAACGAAGGCATCGCGACCTTCTACGAGCCGGTGCTGCGCGCGCGCGCCGGTTGGAAGCCGGAGGACGACGTGTGGCGCGAGTGGATATCCTCCATGCCGCGCGGCATGCCGGCGATGTCCGACATCGGGCTGGAGAATGCCGGCCGCGGCGGCGTCTATTGGGGCGGTGCCCTGTTCGTGCTGTCGGCCGAGATCGAAGCCCTGAAAGCCAGCGGCGGCAAGATCGGTTTCAGCGATTGCCTGCGCACGGTCCTTGCCGAGGGCGGCGATGTGACGACCAAGTGGCCGACCATGAAACTGCTCGACCGTTGCGACGCTCTGCTCGGCAAGCCGGTGATGGCGGCATTGGCCAAGCAACATATCGAGAAGGGCTCCAAGATGGACCTCGAAACGCTGTGGCGCCGCCTCGGCGTGTCAATGGCCGATGGCGGCGGCATCCGCTACGACGATTCCGCGGAGCTGGCCTGGCTCCGGCCGCTCATCATCTGGGGCGGAACGACTCATCCCGCGCCGATCTCCGCCGGCGGCTTCTACAGCGGCGGATGAAGTGAACGGAGCCAGCTTGCCCTCCTGTTCGCGTCTGCCGGTCGCGGCCGGCATCGGCCTGCGCGCGCCGCATCACGAGCGCGTCGCGGCCGAGCTGCCGGAGATCGCGTGGCTCGAGGTCCATACCGAGAATTTCCTGGGTGGCGGCGCGACGCCGGCGCTGCTCGAATCCCTGCGCCCGCGCCATGACATCAGCCTCCACGGTGTCGGGCTGTCGCTAGGCTCGGCGGAAGGATTGGACGAGGACCATCTGTCGCGCATCGCGGCATTGGTCCGGCGCATCGAACCAGCCGCGATTTCCGACCATGTCTCCTGGAGCGTCACCGGCGGCGTCTACTTCAACGACCTGCTGCCCGTCCCCTACGACGAGGAAGCGCTGACGGTGATGGCGCGCAATGTCATGCGCTTCCAGGAAGCAGTCGGGCGGACGGTGATGGTGGAAAACCCCTCGACCTATCTGCGCCACAAGCAGTCCGACCGGGCGGAAGCGCAGTTCCTGGCCGAACTCTGCCAGCGCAGCGGTTGCGGCCTGCTGCTCGACGTCAACAACGTGTTCGTCTCGTCCGAGAATCATGGTGACGATGCGCGCGCTTATCTTGCCGCCGTCGCGCACCTGCCGATCGGCGAGATCCATCTTTCCGGCCACCATCTGCGCCAGATCGGCAACCGTTCGATCCGCATCGACGACCACGGCTCGCCGGTTTCCGATGCGGTCTGGTCGCTCTACGAACACGCTCTCGCGCTGATCGGTCCGCGCCCGACCTTGATCGAATGGGACAGTGCATTGCCGCCGCTCGAAACCCTGCTCGCCGAGGCCGGCAAGGCCAAGGCGCGCCTCGATCGCGCCAAAAGGAGCGCGGCGTGAAGCTCGCCCATTTGCAGGCTGCCTATCGCTCGTATCTCGTGACCGGCGAGAGCGCAGCGCTCGCGCCTGCGATTGTCGCCGGGGAGTTCGACGGCGCGGAGCGCCTCAGCATCTATCGCAACAATTTCCTGATCAGCCTTGTCGAGGCACTCAAGGCCAACTTCCCCGTAACGCTGCAGCTGGTTGGCGGCGAGTTCTTCGAGCAGGCCGCGCGCCGCTTCGTGCCGGCCAATCCACCGCAGCGACCCTGTCTGTTCGAATACGGCGCAGCCTTTCCGGACTATCTCGGTGGGTTGCCGCAACTGGCCGCCCTGCCCTATGTCGCGGAAATGGCGCGTTTCGAGCTTGCCCGGATCGCCGCCTACAATGCGCCGACCGAAACATATCTCGCCGCGGACAGGCTCGGCGGCCTGTCGCCCGATGAACTCGAGGCTCTTCCGATCCGCGCGGCCCGTCACGCACAGATGGTTTCCATGCAAGCGCCGGTGCTCGCGCTCTGGACAGCGCACCAGGCGCCCGAACCGGATCTTGCCGGCATCGACATGACTCCGCGGTCGCGCACGTTGCTGGTGTGCAGGCCGGACCGGACTCTGTCGATCCGCGAACTGGATGAGCCGATGATGCGCTTCCTGTCGGCGGCCCGGACTGACACACGTCTCGGTCTTGCCGCCGCTCACTCGGGCGCCGCGGACGACGCAATGCTCGGTCAGATCGTTGCCGTGGCGCTGGAGTTGCGCCTGCTCGCGATTCCCGCGATGTGAAGCTGCGAGGCTCTGGAATTCAGCGCGCGCGCTTCATGCCGGCCTTCGCGGAAACTGCAGGTTCCAGCGCTTCCGCAAACCCGGCGCCGCTGACCGGCGCCGTCTCGGAGCGGATGGTGGAGAGCGTTCCGTCGTCGAGCATGCGTTTGAGATCGGCGCGCGCCCTCGACACGCGGCTCTTGATGGTGCCGACGCGGCAACCGCAGACCAAGGCTGCCTCTTCATAGCTGAGACCGCTCGCACCGACCAGGATGAGCACCTCGCGCTGGTCAGGATTGAGCTGCCAGAATGCGCGGCGGAAGTCGCAGAACTCGAGGCTCGCTTCCTGCGATGCGCCGATTGATGGCTCGTTCACCGTGAGGTCGTCCAGCGAGGAGAACTTGGAATGCCGCTTTCGCCCCTCGTTGTAGAACAGGTTGCGCAGGATGGTGAATATCCATGCCTTGAAGTTGGTGCCGGGCGTGAATTGCTGCGACGCGCTGATGGCGCGCACGATCGCGTCATTCACCAGATCGTCGGCTTGATCGCGATTGCGCGTCAGCGAACGCGCAAACGCACGCAAGTGCGGCAGCACGTCCAGCAACGCCGATTGCAGTTCGGCGGACATACGATCGAACGCCGGTTGCTCCATGCCTCTTCTTCCTAGCTATTGCCAGCTGGGTTGATCGGGCCGTTCACGACCCTGGTTGTTTCGGCTTTTTCAGCTTGCTGATCAGTTGAAGCATTTCGACCGGTACTGGCTCGGCCGCAACGTCGGCATAAAGCCGGCCAAGCTGCGCGTCGAACCACCGGTCGAGCACGGCGGGCGCCCGCCGACGACCATGCTCAGCAGGCCCTTGGGAATCTTGAGATGCTATCACGTCACTCTTCACGCGTTTGTCTTTGTCATCTTCACTCACTGATCCCACCCCCGGCGCAGAATCGATCGTCCCGAAGCCGCTGTGCATGCCGGGTGAAGTCTTAGACGCGGAACCCATTTTCCCGCAAACCCTCATGTGGTAGGAATATGGAGCTATACCCGAGCCGCACATTTTTCTCTGCCGATGGGAACCCGCGCGTTAGGGTCGGGGTTCCTTTGGTCACAAAAAAATTTGACGGGTGGCAAGAGAGGGACCGATGCCAGACGTATCCGAAAAAATTGTCGAAAATCTCCGCTATCTCCGGCGCTACGCCAGAGCGCTTCTCGGTTCGCAGCAGACCGGCGATACCTATGTACGCATCTGCCTGGAAGACCTGTTGCAAGAGCCGGACCGGGTCTCCGCGACGGGCGACGTGCGCCTCCAGCTGTTCAAGCTGTTCCATGAGGTCTGGTCGCGCGCCTCGGTTCCCGAGCGAACCGATGGCGGAAGCGACCCTGCAGATCTGTCCGTCGAGGCTCGACTCCAAGCTCTGCCGGTCTCTGAGCGGCAAATCCTGCTGCTGACGACGCTTGAGGGCTTCTCCGTCCAGGACGCTTCTCAAATCCTCGGGGTAACGCACGAGGAAGGCGCGGACTTGCTTGCGTCTGCCTGGTCCTCGGTGAACGAGCAGATGGCGACTTCCATCCTGGTGATCGAGGATGAGCCGGTCATCGCGCTCGATATCGTCGGACTGGTGCGCGACATGGGTCATTCCGTCGTGGGCATCGCGTCGAGTCAGATCGAAGCCGTACGCCTCGCCCAGAAGAGCCGGCCGGGGCTGGTGCTCGCCGACATCGATCTCGGCCCCGGCGGTTCGGGCCTCACAGCGGTCAAGGAAATCCTCGACTCGATGAGGGTGCCCATTATCTTCGTGACCGCTTACCCGGAACGGCTGTTGACCGGCGAGCGGCCGGAGCCGACCTATCTCGTAACCAAGCCTTTCGAGCCTGACACCCTTAAGGTTACAATCTCCCAGGCCTTGTCCTTTTTCGGCCAGCCGCGTCAGAGCAGACAGGCGGTCTAGCCTGTCTGCCATCCTATCCTTGGGGCGCCGGACCGAGTGTTCGGCGCCCGCTGGAGGCCTACGCGAGTGAGTAGGGAGACCTGACTCCGATGTTCGGTCAGCTTCTGCAGCCATTGCGCCACCGGCTGATCCTGCTCCTCGCGATCGTTCTTGTGGTTCCAAGCATCTTTGGCATCGTGGCGTCCATCGACCGCTATGACGATCAGATTCGCCAAGCGCACGAATCGACCGTGCGCTATGCGACGCTGGCGTCGAACTATGAAACCAACCTGCTGTGGCAGTCGAACCGCATCATCCAGAACCTCGCGCACCAGCCGCCGATCGTCGCCTCGGTCGCGGCGACACCGTCGCGCGGATCGGAATGCTCTCAGCTGCTGGAGACGGCGATCCGCCCCTATCCTGCCTACGCGATTGCCGTGCTGCGCAACGCCAAGGGTGAGCCGGTGTGCCAGTCGGATCCGGCGGCGCAGCCCGCGGAAATGGCCGACACCGACTGGTTCAAGACGGTGATGGCATCCCGCCGCGACACGGTCAGCGGCTATCTCTATGCTGCCCGGCTTCAGGAAGGCGTCATCGTCTATGCGGCGCCGGTCATGAATGACCGCAATGTGCCGATCGGTGTCCTGTCGCTGGCAATTCGCTTGGAATGGCTGTCCTCGATCGGCCAGGAGCCGGGTCTGCCGCCCGACGCCATGGTCTATCTGCTGGACCGCGCGGGCAACGTCCTGGTCGGGCCAAAAGCACAGGGCTTCGATACGCAGGCCGGACTGCCCGACGCCGAGACCATCAACAACGTCGTCAACGGCTACGTGCGTACGTTCGATTCAGTGGGGCAGGACGGCGTCCAGCGCAACTACGCCGTCAACGTCATCGGTGACAAGGAGCTGTTCATTCTGCTGGGGCAGCCGACCGCTCGGCTTACCGAGCCACTGCGTACGACGCTCCTCATCCAGATCGGTGTGCTGGTGTTCGTCTCCGTCGCGGCGATGGCGGGTGCTCTGATCGGATCGCGCGTTCTGGTCACCAAGTGGATCCACCGCTTGGCCGAGGCCGCCAGCTCCATGAGCGTGGGCGATCTTTCCGTGCAGCGTGAGTTCAAAGGCGCGCCGATCGAGTTCCGCAACCTGGCGGAAACGTTGCACGAGATGGCGGTGCGGCTGGATGCGCGGGAAGTCGATCTGCGCCAGTCGCTAGCGCAGAAACAGATGATGCTGCGCGAGATCCATCATCGCGTGAAGAACAACCTCCAGACCGTAACCAGCCTGCTCAATCTCTATGCCCGCATCCCGCGCGGCGACGCCGTCAAGCAGGCATTCGCCGACGTGCAGATGCGGATCAACGCGCTCGCCCTGGTGCACCGGCATCTCTACGAGAGCCAGGACATGCAGGAAGTCGACCTCCATCCATTCATGACCAACCTGTGCAGCCTCCTGCAAGACGGTTCCGGCGTACCGCCGCGGCGCGTGCGGCTCAGCGTCGACATCCCCCATGTCCGCGTGACCGGCGACCGCGCGGTTCCGCTTGCTCTGTTGACGACTGAGCTTCTCACCAACTCCTTCAAACATGCCTTTCCCAACCAGCGCGCCGGCACCATCTCGGTGAAGATCTTGCTCGAAGAAGACGGCATGGCCACGTTGATCATCGCCGACGACGGCATCGGACAAGCCGATCGTCGGCAGGACGGCGAACTGCCGGGCAGCATGGGGCAGACTCTGATCGAGGCCTTCACGCGCCAGCTTGGCGGGCAGATCACCAATTCCGGCCCGCCGGGAACGATTAACACGCTGGTATTCCGCCTTGAAGCCGTTCGGGCAAGTGGCGGTGAAGGTCAAGCGCCTCGGCCTGCAACAGACACCGCGGCCCGCTCGCGCGAACCGGTCTAGCGGCGCCGGAACAAAGCTCCTCAATCCGGGTTCTTCCTGAAGTCCGGCAACGCGTCGGGATGGCGCGACCGGACATCCAACAGATGCGGGGAATCCCCATGCGCTATGCATTGCTCTGGCTGTTGGGCGTGCCAATTCCTGTTTTGGTCGTCGTCTGGCTGCTATTCCACTGACTCGCTCGGCTCTGTCCTCTTCAGGGAGGTCACCATGCGTTGGGTCTTGTTGTTCCTGGTCGCAGCGTTCGGCTTTGGAATCATGGGTTTCAGCGCTTCCACCCCGATGATCGTCAGCATCGGGCAGCTGCTGCTCGGCATCTCGCTGGTTCTGCTGCTGGTCGCACTGATAGTCTGCGCCCTGCAGAAGGGCGGACCAGCACGCCAGATCTTCTGACTGTCCATCTTCCGCATGTGAAAACGGCCCGCGTGATGCGGGCCGTTTTCGTCGCACGGTCGGTGCGAGTTTCCTAGGGCCACAGATCCTCATTGCGGTGGCGGAATTCCTTGATCTGGCGTTCCGCCTCTTCGCGCTGGATCCCATAGCGTTCCTGCACGCGGCCAGCCAATTGCTCCACGTTGCCTTCGACCACCGTCAGATCGTTGTCGGTCAGCTTGCCCCAGTTCTCCTTGACCTTGCCCTTCAGCTGCTTCCAGTTACCCTGGACCTGATCCTTGTTCATGATCACTCCTCAATCGGTGATAATTGATGGAAGAGGGCGGCACACCGCACTCCCTTCGTAAACAGCGTGGGGCCCCGCTCGTTGCTAGCGCCGCGCGCCGCGCATCAACTGCACGGTCTGCCAGATGGCAAGTCCGGTCCGCGCATAGCGCAACAGAGGCCGGGCGCGCTTGACCAAAGTGACGGCAACCAACAATCCGACCGGCAACCAAAAGCGGCGCATCAGGTCGATCCCGACCACCACCATGCGCGCGATGCGGTCGCCCGCAATTTGAAGATCCTCGGTCGCCTCGCGCATCGCCGCGCGCTCGAACGCCGCCCGTGCGATCAGCGCCCGCCGGCATCGCGCAAGTTCGGCCGCATTCAGCCGGACGCTAACCATGACGGCGCCTGCGTTCGAAATCGAAATCCACCTCCTCCGCATCGACTTCCCCCTCTAGCGCATCTTCGTCCTTGGACAGCTCGCCCAAAGTGTGCGCGAACAGCGCCGAGCCGAGCTTCGCTTTCCGCCGCAGGATAAGCAGGGTGACGACCGTTGCCGCCAGGTAGAGGAAGGTCAGGCCACCGATCGCGGCGAGGCGATGCTCGTCCCAGAATGCCACGACCACGAGCAGAGAGAGCATCAACAACGCCATCGACGCGAAGATCAATGCCAGTGCCGTGAGGACCAGCAGCAGCCAGATCCTGCTCTTCTCCTCCATGAGCT
Source organism: Dongiaceae bacterium (assembly GCA_041398065.1). GTDB lineage: Bacteria > Pseudomonadota > Alphaproteobacteria > Dongiales > Dongiaceae > Dongia_A. The sequence continues at coordinate 10,775 of JAWKVL010000040.1, forward strand.
CCACGGCGAGCAGATTGAGCCGCGTCCGCGCCATGCTCACGAGAATGGCCAGCACGCGCCGCCCCGAGCGCACGATACTGTCTGTCGGATGCAGGGACATGGACCTCCCCTCGCCCGCTCTCGGGCCTACTTGCGCCCGATGAGCAGGCCCAGCAGCAGTCCAACGCCGGCCCCGACACCGATCGCCGTCCAAGGATTTTCGTGCACGTACTCGTCCGAATCGGCTGCGATCTTCCGCGCTTTCGCGACCGCGGTCTTTTCCATCGCGCCCAGACGAGCCCGCGCTTTTTTCAGCCTTGCTTCCGCTTCATCCTTGAGCTCGGAGAACTTCTGGCCGGAATCGTCGGTGGCGGCAGAAAAAACGTCTTCCATCGCTTCGACCAGATTTCCGAATTCCTCCAGCAGGTCGTTATAGGCTCGCTCGGTGTTGTTGAACCTGGTGGCTCTCGCCATCTTCGCCTCCTGTTGCTCACGTGATTTCAAACCATGACCACACTGGCGGACTCGCGTCCGCCTCCGTACTCCTCGGCAGATCGGTCAACTGTTTGAACTATTTCAGGCCGCCACTCTTTGTGCCTTGATCCTGGTCAAATTAACAATCGCTCTCCCGCGAGATTAACGACTGCCCTGTGATTGCTGCGCGCCACACCCTCTATAATTCAACCGAGCCCCAATTGTTGCGATCCCGATGCGGGCGCCAACCGCGGCAGCATCGCCGACATCACTGACCGAAATCCGCCGCGCCATCAGCGGCAGGAACCGCATGGGTTTTTCCGTGTTGACCTGCGGGAGGCACGCGTCCCGACGATCTGAGTGGAGCCGATCATGGATCAGCAAGCATTCGACAAGCTGGCCGCCGATGTCGCCCAGCACTTCGCGACGCCGGAGGCGCTGCTTGTGCGAGAGGATCTGTCACGCGAGCAGAAGCTCGCCCTGCTGCGTCAGTGGGAATACGACTTGCATCTGATGCAGGTCGCGACTGAAGAGAACATGACCAGCGATGCGCAACCGGGCGCCAATGCCGAAAGGATCCGTCAGATTCATGCAGCGGCCGAGAAGCTCGGCGCAGGGATCGACTCCGGAAGCGGCGGCACGGCCAAGACCGGGACTGTCGTCAAGCAGAAGAGTTAGTCGTTTTCTGCACCGCGCATCGACAATGGCGCGATCATGACCTGATCGACCAGCTGCCCGAGGACCAACCTTCCACCCAATGTCGGAACCAAACTCCGCGCAGTGGCGTTCAAGAACCACAAAGCCAGGAGGTAGTCGACATGCTTGGGACAGTGTTGCTCGTTATCCTGATTCTTCTTCTGATCGGCGCCGTGCCGACGTGGCCCTATAGCCGGTCGTGGGGTTATGCGCCGAGCGGCCTGTTGACCGTGTTGGTCATTGTCGCGATCGTCGCATTGCTAACTGGGCACATCTAGCAGCGAACGTTCCTATCCCCGAGTTCCCGTTCGCTTCGGCGCGTCGCTCGCCGAAGGACCGCCACGCGAACGGGACTTGGTTTGCTTCTTCGCCTTTCCCGGCATTTCCGCTCCCCTCAGCCCTTCCGCTTCCAGCAATGTCCGAAGATGTTCGCGCGCACGGCACAGCCGCGATCGCACAGTGCCGACGGGCACGTCGAGCTGCTGAGCAACTTCGTTGTAGTCCATCTGCTCGACACAGATGAACCAGATGATCTGGCGGTGCTGCCAGCTCAATGATTCGAATGCACGCTGGACATCGCGCATGTGATGGCGCACCTCCTGCCCGCCCTCGACCGGCATCGACCGTTCGATCACGCCGTCCTGCGTCAGCAGCGGTCGCCGCTTCTTGGTCTCGTTGACGAAGATGTTGTGCAGGATCGTCATGAGCCAGGAGCGGATGTTCGTGCCCGCCTGGAACTTCTCGATGTTGTCGATCGCGCGCACCAGGCATTCCTGCACCAGATCGTCGGCTTTCTCAGGGTCCCTGGCCAGAAACATGGCGTAGCGCCGCAGGCGCGGGATCTCATGCTCGATGAGTTGGCTCAACTCCTCATTCAGCATCCCGACCACACTCCCATTACGCATGTTGCGGCCCGCCAACAGACGAGGCGCCGCAGGTCCAAAAACCAAGTCCTGCAACGCCCTATGGTTCCGGCGACGTGCGACTTGTCACGGCCTCTGTGACAGTGCGTACGGAGCCCGCGGTCCCACACAGGTTGATTGTCAAATTACAGACTCACGCTGCAACCGATTGGCAGGCCGCCTGTTTCCGATCCCAGAGACGCGGTGCCGGGAGACGCCGGTCCAATCGGAGGTAGCACCATGGGGCAGAATGCGTTTGAGAGCGGGCCGTTGATGCAGTCCTCGCGCGGGATCTCGCGTGGGCGGCCGCGCGTGGCGGCGAAATTCGAGGCAGAGATCAGGCAGCTCTATGTGCGGATGATGGAGGAACCGGCGCCACAGCGCCTCATCGGCATCTTGCGCGCTCGACTCGTCGACCCCAAATCGTGGCGATGACAAGCCGGAATTCCGCCGGAACAAGGAGTTCGCTGCCTTGTTTACGTCTGCTGACAAACAAGCAGGAGACTAGGATGGACGAGCGGGCTATGTTCGGCGGACAGCTAGGCCAACGTCAGAGTCGCGAGCCCGATACGCCCGGGCCGGAGCTGCGTGTGCACCGGCGGGCGAGTGAACTTGCGTCCGGCCTGGGTTGCGACCACGACGCAGAGGCGGCTCGCCGCCAAGCCAGGCAGGACCCGCTGCAGAATCGTTGCCGCTAGACCGCCGCCGAGCGGACGGAGAGGCCCGGAAGCGCCATCAGGCCTGCACCACAAGAGGGGTATTTCAGATGAGACGTTTCATCCTGCTGACACGTCGCGCGGTTCGGATGTTGCGGCTGCGCAGGCGGCCGCCCCCGGGCGGTCGCTATCCACGCATCCCGAACAGCTTTTGCTGATATTCGAACTTAGAATCCGACCGTCATATTGAGTCCCCAGAACTGCGTCGGATCATCCTGACCGTCGAACTCCTTGGTGCGGAAGGTGACGACCGCGTCGAGTTTGACCGCATCGCCCCAGAACATGGAGAGGCCGCCCGACAGGTCGCCCACGAAGAGGTTGCTGTCGACGCTGCGGCTGTCCTGAAACGTGTTGCCGTCGAGGAATAGATTGCGCGCGACCGCCCGGCCCTGCACGCCGGCGAAGAAGTAGAATCCGAACGGCCCATCCAGATAGTCGCTGTTGAAATAGGGCGTGCCAGAGAGCGCCGGCCGGATGCGGGTCTGACCGTAATCGGCCTGCAGATTCTTCCCGAAGCGGATCATCCCGCCGGCCTGGATGTAGTCCATCACGTTGCCGACCGTGATGCCGGCTTCCGGGATCGCGTCGACCGCCAAACCACTGCCGATCGGCTGCAGGAAGCGCCATTTGCGCTCGTAGGACAGCATCAGTCCCGGCTCGTCGTGCAGCTGTTCGTCCCAGCCGCGCGACTTATCGATGCCGATGAACTGATGATAGTCGTTCTGCACTTCTTTGCCGAAGGCGTCGGGCCCGACGATGCCGATCAGCAGCTCCAGATGATCCAAGCGCCGGCGATCGGTATCCTGGATCAGTCCGACACCGCCGTAGAACCAGCCCGCATAGGGCCGGTCGTCCCGGTCGGGATCCTGTCGCGCGGTATCCTTCGGCGTGAAGATGCTCTGGCCCAGCAGCACTTCGTAGCGCCGCGAGGTTTCGCTCGCACCGGTGCTGTCGAACAAGCCCAGCGCATCGAGTGCATCGAACGGACCGATCCAACCACTATCGGGTGCCACGTCGGGCCCGAGATACGCGAACTCCAGGCCCTGCGTGTAATACTTGTCGCTGTCGAACAGTACCGAATCGTTCTCTTCGATGCCGACGATGCGGCTGTGGTCATCCGCGCGCGCGGCGGCGGCAGTGATCATTGTTGCGGCGGTCGCGATCGCCAGGCGCAGCGCCCGCGATCGTCGCGATGAGGCTGATATCATGAAGCGTCCGGTCTGTCCGTGGCTGGGCGGTCGTTGCTCAGGCTGGCGTCATCCCGCCTTCGCCTCATAGCGGAAGCCGAGCTTCAAGGCGACTTGATAATGCGCGACTCGTCCATCCTTGATGTGCCCGCGCAGCTCGGTCATCTGGAACCAGTCCAGGTTGCGGATCGACTGGCCGGCGACCGCGACAGCCTGGTCTATCGCGTCCTCGATGCTCTTGTCCGAGGTGCCGACGATTTCGCTGATCGCATAGACATTGCTCATGGCGATTCTCCCGGTCCTGTTGTGTGGAACGTCCCCATGGCCCTAAACCCGCGCCCCGCACGCGTGGTTCCTGTCTCGCCGCCCAAGATGGCGGCATTAGGGCCGCACCCGCCACATTGCCGCCACGTTCGCCGCGGCCTGTGCGGCCACGACCAAGCCTGATATGGTCGCGGCGATTTCGAGCGGAGCGCTCATGAAGATTATCAGCATTGTCGGCGCCGCGGCGATTCTGGCGGCCGCAACGCCAATCGGCCCGGCCTCGGCGGATCCCGTCGTCAACGCGTTCTACGCGCGCTGTGTCGCGGAGAACGCGTACCAGATGCAGCCCGCCGAGCTCGACAAGGCCTGCGCATGCATGGCGCCGGTGCTGGTGTCGTTCCTGACCGACGAGGCGTATTGGCAGATCGAGGCCGCGATCAAGAACCGGCAGTCCATCAGCCTCAAAGGCGATCCGTACAAAGGCGACCCCGCCGAATTGTCCCGCGCCGCGATCAAGCAGTGTCCTGCCGTCGGCGAAGCCATGTACAAGCAGAAATGCACCGGCGCCAACGAGGCCGCACCGCAGTGCCAGGAAATGAGGAAAATGATCGACGCGGCCCATTGAAGGCCCGATTCCGGCGTTGAACGTGGGTCCAGAATAACGTAAACTGCGTTACGGGCTTTGCGGTTTGCGTTGGACGGGGTGAAATGTCGGAAGTCTCGGAGGTCGCGCGACGCCTCAAGGAATTGCGGGAGCAGGCGGGGCTGACCATGCGGTCGGTTTCCGACGCGCTCGGCTGGAGCCTGACCCGCTACCAGCACTACGAGGATCGCTACAAGCGCAAATACCTGCCGTTCGAGCTCGCGCGCGCGCTCGAGGACATGTTCGTGCGCCAGGGCGTGACGCCGGGCGCCGTGCTGCAGCTCGCCGGTCTCGAAAGCGGCCAGAACCTGCCGGCGCGGCCGGCCGCCGCCGCGACCCGCCCGGTTTCGCTCAACGCCGGCGCGGGGCAGCGCGATTTGCCGGTACACAGTTCCTTTCGCGAAGGCGCCGATGGCTTCTGGTTCGTCGACGGCGACGCCAAGGAATTCGTCGAGCGCCCCGCCAACCTGCGCGGCGTCGCCAACGCCTTCGCGCTCTATGCCGACGGCGAGAGCATGCAGCCGCGCTATTTCGCGGGCGAGCTGCTGTTCGTCAATCCCAACCGCCCGATCACGCCCAACTGCTTCGTCGCGATCGAGATGACCGACGGGCGCGGCCAGGTGCGCCAGTTCCTGCGCCGCACCCACGACGGAATCTTCGTGCGCCGCTTCACGCCCGACCAGGAACAGCGCCTGCCCGCCGCCGAAGTGAAGCGGATGTACCGCATCACGGGGTCGGCGGAGCTGGGATAGGCGCGCTCTGCCTCGCAACACTCCGTCATCCTCGTGCTTGGCACGAGGATCCACGAGTTCGCTTTCAAGATCGCGACGTTGCCCAATGAAACTCGTGGATGGTCGTGCCAAGCACGACCATGACGATTGAGTGTGAGCTAAGCGCCGATCTCGACCACGACGCGGCCGCGCACTTTGCCTTCCAGGATCTGCTTCGAGAGCGCGGGCAGGTCTTCGAGCTTGGCCGGAACGATGATCGAGTCCAGCTTGTCGGGCGGCAGGTCGCGCGCGAGGCGGGTCCAGGCTTCCCAGCGTTCGTCGGGCGGGCTCATGACGGAATCGACGCCCAGCAATTTGACCCCGCGGATGATGAAGGGAATGACCGTGGTCTCCAGCTTGTTGCCGCCGGCAAGGCCGCAGGCCGCGACGCTGGCGCGGTATTTCATCTGCGGCAGCACGGCGGCGAGCGTGGCGCCGCCGACTGAATCGACGCAGCCGGCCCAGCGCTCGCTCTCCAGCGGCCTGCCCGACGGCTTCTCGATGGTGGCGCGGTCGATGATTTCCGCCGCGCCGAGATCCTTCAGATATTGGTGGGTGTCGGCGCGCCCGGTCGAGGCGACGACGCGGTAGCCGAGCTTCGCGAGGACCGCCACCGCCACGCTGCCGACGCCGCCGGCGGCGCCCGTCACCAGCACGTCGCCCGACTTGGGCGTGAGGCCGTGCTGCTCCAGCGCCATCACGCACAGCATAGCGGTGAAGCCTGCGGTCCCGATCGCCATCGCGTTGCGCGCGGTGAGGTCGGCCGGCAGCTTGACCAGCCAGTCGCCCCGAACGCGCGCCCGCTCGGCATAGCCGCCCCACTGCACCTCGCCGACGCGCCAGCCGGTCAGGATCACGTTCTCGCCGGGCTTGAAGCGCGGATGCTGCGAAGCCTCGACCACGCCCGCGAAATCGACGCCCGGCACGTGCGGATAGGTGCGCACCAGCCGCCCCAGCCCATTGAGGATGAGGCCGTCCTTGTAGTTCAGCGTCGAATAGTGCACGCGCACCGTGACGTCGCCGTCCGGCAGCCGCTCCTCGTCGAGCTCGGTGATCTGCGACGATACTTTGCCATCTTTCTCAGTCAGCAGAAGGGCTTTGAACATGGGCCTGTTATGTCCTTTGTGGGATCAGTCTTCGATCTGCGTGCCCGCTGGTGACGCTCTCTTCACCATTCCGAGGCGATGTAAAGTGATGAGATAAACGTATGCTTGAGTTGTGCTCTTCAGTCGCCTCTCGTAGTAACGCCAGAAGCATGGCACGACCAACACCAGTGCCGCCAGTCCCTCTAGTATCTTGCCTTGTGACAGAAAAACGACGCCGCAAAGCGCAAACACCACCATTAGGCTTCTGAAGAACTTAGAATCCGCCTCAAGCCCATGCACGTCACCCGCCGCCGCCGGAAACAAAGCGGTCAATATTGCGCGAGACCATTGAAACGCGTTCAGAGCCTGCCGTTCACGCTTGTCGATGATGGCATCTCTGATCGCCACTGCGCATTGATAGGCGCTTTCGTTCGTATAGGGATCCAATCGCGATCGAAGGAATCCCATAGACCGGGTCGACGTAGGAACCGACCAGAAAGATGAGATGGCCGATGAAATATGCCGCCACCAGAAACACTACCCACTTTGTGGAAGCGTCGGCAGTGAGCGAGATAAGGCTCAAGCGGGCCAACGCCTACACAAGAAAAGGACGGCTCCGGGCAATCTTGTAATCGCAAAGAACGAGATCACGCCAACGGTAGAAATCCCCCGGCTTCATAGCGAGCCTCCCCTTGACCTCGAAGCTTTGACGGCTTCTCGCTCGCAAGCCATCGCAGCGGCTCCAGGATGCTCACGTAGTTCGCCACTGCGGCGCCGCCCATGTTGAAGATGCCGCCGAGCTTGGGGTTCCGAGTTGCATGGTTAGCTTCGCCTTTGAGCTGCATGGCGGTCAGCACGTGCATGGAAACGCCGGTGGCGCCGATCGGGTGGCCCTTCGCCTTCAGCCCACCGGAGCGGTTGATGGGGAGCTTGCCGTCCTTCTCGGTCCAGCCTTCGTCGATGGCGCGCTTGCCTTCGCCGGGCTTCGTCAAGCCCATCGCCTCGTATTCGATCAGCTCGGCGATGGTGAAGCAGTCGTGAGTCTCGACGAAGCTGAGGTCATCGAGCGTGAGCTTCGCGTTCGCGAGCGCCTTGCTCCAGGCCTGCTGGCAGCCTTCGAACTGCACGATGTCGCGGGCACGCATGGGCAGGAAGTCGTTTACCTGCGCGACGCTCCGGATCAGGACAGCGCGATCGGCCGCAAGCGCGGTGTCGAGGTCGGCGAGCACCAGCGCGGCCGCGCCGTCGGAGACCAGCGAGCAATCGGTGCGCTTCAGCGGGCCTGCGACCAGCGGATTCTTCTCTGAGACAGTACGGCAGAACTCGTAGCCGAGATCCTTGCGCATCTGGGCGTAGGGATTGTCGACGCCGTTCCTGTGGTTCTTGGCGGCGATGCGGGCCAGCGCGTCCGACTGGTCGCCGTAGCGCTGGAAGTAGAGCTCCGCGATGCGGCCGAACACGCCGGCGAAGCCGCCGGGGGTATCGGCCTCTTCCTTCACATAGCTGGCCTTCAGCAGATTGCGGCCGATGGCGGCGCCGTCATTGTTGGTCATGTGCTCGACACCGATGACCAGCACGATGCGCGCCTGCCTCGCCGCGATCTCCTTGATGCCCTGATGGATGGCGGCCGAACCGGTGGCGCAGGCGTTCTCCACCCGGGTCGCCGGCTTGAACCGCAAGGCGGGATCGATGCCGAAGCTGAGCGAGGACGGGAAGTCCTGGGCAGAGAAGCCGGCGTTGAAGTGGCCGACGAAGATCGCATCGACATCCTTCGGCGCGACGCCGGCGTGCTTCAGCGCGCCAGCGCCCGCTTCCACCATCATGCTTTCGATGTCCTTGTCGGCGTGCTTGCCGAACGGCAGATGCGCCCAACCAATGATCGACGTGCCGGTCATGCCGCGTCCTCCTGTTGCAAGGTCTCCTGGAACCGCACGGGGCGGCCGGCCGGCGAACCGATCAGCTCATCCTCGCGCATCACGATGCGGCCGCGCACGATGGTCGCTTTTGGCCAGCCCGTCACTTGCATGCCGTCGAACGGCGTCCAGCCGGACTTGGTCTTCATCATCGCGTTGGTGATGGTGCGCTTCGCCTTCAGATCTACCACCGAGAAATCCGCATCGTAGCCAAGGGCAATCCGGCCCTTGCCCGCTATGTTGTAGATGCGCGCTGGACCCGCGCTGGTCAAGTCGATGAAACGCTGCAAGGTGAGCCGCCCGGCATTGACGTGGTCCAGCATGACGGGGATCAAGGTCTGCACGCCCGGCATGCCGGACGGGCTCTGGGGATAGGGCCGCGCCTTTTCCTCGCGCGTGTGGGGTGCGTGATCGGTGCCGATGACATCGACAATGCCGGTGTTGACCGCCCGCCAGATGCCATCACGGTGGCGCGCATCGCGGATCGGCGGATTCATCTGCGCGTAGGTGCCGAGACGCTTGTAGCAATCCGGCGCGACCAGAGTCAGGTGGTTGACCAGCACTTCGACCGTGGCGAGGTCCTTGTTGGCGGCGAGCAGGTCCATCTCGTCGGCAGTGCTGACGTGCAACACGTGTACCCGGCGCGCCGCGCGGCGAGCCAGGCGCAGCAGGCGCGTGGTGGCGCGGATTGCAACTTCCTCGTCGCGCCAGACCGGATGCATGGAGGGATCGGCCCCGTCGCGCACCAAAGCGAGGCGTTCGCGCAGCCGCGCTTCGTCCTCGGAATGGATGGCAACGCGGCGGCGGCCGTGGCGCAGCACCGCCTCCAGACTGTCATCGTCAGCCACCAGCAGCGAGCCGGTCGAAGAGCCCATGAAGACCTTCACGCCGGCGCAGCCGGGCAGCAGCTCGAGCTTGTCGAGCTGATCGGCGTTCTCGTCGGTCGCGCCGATGAAGAACGCATGGTCCACCCAGGCCCGGCCGGCGGCCCGCCGCAGCTTGTCTTTGAGCGCCGCCTCATCGATCGTGTTCGGGCTGGTGTTGGGCATCTCGAAAAAGGCCGTGACCCCGCCCATGGCGGCGCCGGCCGAACCGGTCGCCAGGTCCTCCTTGTGGTCGAGTCCCGGCTCGCGGAAATGGACCTGGGTGTCGATCACACCCGGAAGAACGGTGAGGCCGGCGGCGTCGAACCACTCGCCGGCGGCAGCCGAACTCAGGGCTCCGAGCGCCGCGACTCGCCCGCCCCTGACCCCGATGTCGCAGGATTCAAGACCGTTCGGCGTCGCTACCTGTCCACCGCTGAGAATAAGGTCGAAATTGTCTGGCATTGTCGTCGCCGATGATCCTGTCCGGCCCCGGAAACCGCCGGAAAATGAGGGGTCCGACCCTGTTTAGAGGGTGGGGATGAGCGGTGCAAGCGGGCACAGCCGGCCCGTTCATTCTCGTGACGCGCCGCCCCCATATGCGCTAAAATACGCGCCCCTGGAGGAGTAGGTGGTGAGCATCATTCTCGGAACCAGCGCGTTGCGGGCCAAGCTGGAAGAACTGCGTATCGAGCACCGCGACGTCGATGCGGCCATCCAAAGCCTGCAACAGACCTCCCCCTTCGATCAGCTGCAGATCCAGCGCATGAAGAAGCGCAAGCTGGCGCTCAAGGACCAGATCACCAAGTTGGAGAGCCAGCTGCTGCCGGACATCATCGCGTAGGCAATACCGCTTTCCTATGTCATCCTGGCCGAGCCACCCTCCGACGGGATGACGCGCGGGGAAACGCCCGGCGCACGCCCAACCTCTACAACAGGTAGCTGGGGTCGCGGAACTCTTCGAAATCCTCGATCGCGATGCATTGGGTGACGTGCTCGCCATCCTCGGAGAGCGGGAATACCGCGGTCTCGACTGCGCGCGTGATGCCGTTGGGCGTCGGCCAGGTCGTGGAGCGGAATTTCGGCGCCATTTCGTCCGCCGCGCTCCGGTAGAGCGCCAGGATCTCGTCGGGCTTGTTGAAGCGCAGCTCGTCGAGGTAGTAGCCGGTGAAATCGTGACCCTGCCATTCGACCGCGTTGGTACCGACCACGCGATAGCGCACGCGGAACGGCAACCGCTCGATGTCGACCAGATAGATGTATGGCAGCAGTTGCGGGATGTCGGCGGGATCGATGTCGGCGCGCCGCGGCATCACCCGGTTGCCGCGGCACAGGTTCCAATAATCATGGAGCTTCTTGATCGACGGCAGATGGCGCGGCCACGCGATATACATGCCACCAGTGATAGCGGGTTTCGCCGCATACGGCGAGGGGGCGCCGCGCGAGCGGCCACATTCCCGGGCGGGACCGAACCAGCTAGCGCTGCTTGTTCAGCTCGGCGTAATAGCGGCGCTTCTCGTCGTACATATCGGCATCGGCCTTGCTCAGCGCCTCGTCGGCATTCTGCTTGGCCGAGAACTGATGGATGCCGACGGCGCAAGAAAGTTGCAACGCCTCGCCTTGCCACGTCACCGGCTCGGTCTCGACCAGCTCGACCAGCGATCGTGCCTTGTCGCGCGCCTGCAGGTCGTCGGCCTGGGCCAGGATGACGCCGAACTCGTCGCCGCCCAGCCGCCCGACCACGTCGGAATCGCGCACGTTGGCCACCAGGATGCGCGCGAAATGCCGCAACGCCTCGTCGCCGGCCGGGTGGCCGTAGCGGTCGTTGATCTCTTTCATCCCGTTGAGATCGAAATAGAGCACGCTGCCGGCAGTGCCGTAGCGCTCGCAATAAGAGATCAGCCGAGTCAGCTCGCGCACGAAGGCGCGGCGGTTGGCGATCGGCAGCATGGAATCCTCGTCGGCCATGCGCTCCAGGTGCGAGATACGCTTGCGCGTCAGCTCCAATTCCTTGCGTAGGCGGCCGACCTCGTCCAACAGCGCCATCAGCGCGGCGCGTACATTGGGCGACAGCTCGGTTTCATTGAGCCCAAGGAAAGTCGCCTGGTCCGCGTGGGTCGCGGTGCCGGTGGCGGCGGCCGCGCTGGCCTCTTCCGCGTTTCGCGCCCGTGTCACCGGCTTGGCGGCTGAAACACGACCGGTCGATCCGGGTGGGAGGTTGTCGCGGATCCTCATCAGCGCGGGTTCCAGAACTCCTGAAGGGTATGCTCGAGCGCCCCGGCGGCTGCCCGGACAGTAAAGGCGAATCCCGGGTGGGATGCTAGGGTGCCTTGGTTAAGACCAAATTAAGTGGACAGGTTGCCGGGTCAATCTGTTCGCGCAATGTTCATTGCGCTCGGCCGGGTGGCCCCTATAATGCCGCCTCTTTTTTTGGGGGGACGGGGAGTCAATGCCAAAGCGCGCCGCAAAGCCTTTGGTCGGGGTCATCATGGGCAGCCAATCCGACTGGCAAACCATGCGTCATGCCGTTGATGTGCTTGAACATCTGCAGGTTCCCCACGAGGTCAAGATCGTCTCCGCGCACCGCACGCCGAAGCGCCTGATGCACTATGCCGAAAGCGCGCGGGAGCGCGGGTTGAAGGTGATCGTCGCAGGCGCCGGCGGCGCCGCCCATCTGCCCGGCATGGTGGCCGCGGTAACCCCCCTGCCCGTGCTGGGCGTGCCGATCGAATCCCAGGCGCTGAAGGGGCAGGACAGCCTTCTTTCGATCGTCCAGATGCCGGCGGGTATCCCGGTCGGGACCCTGGCGATCGGCAAGCCGGGGGCGACCAATGCCGGCCTGCTGGCCGCCGCCATCATCGCCCTCGGCGACGCGCCGCTGAGCAAGCGGCTGGATTCCTACCGCCACCAGCAAACCGAGGCAGTAGCGGAAAGCCCGACGCGCGATCAATAATGACCGGAAAAGGCACGGAACAATGACCGCGGACACCGGACAAAGCATTCCGCCGGGGAGCACGATCGGGATCCTGGGCGGGGGCCAATTGGGGCGCATGACGGCGATGGCGGCCGCGCGGCTCGGCTACCGCTGCCACGTCTATTGCCCCGACAAGGGCGCGCCAGCGAGCGATGTCGCGGCCGCGACCACGGTCGCGGCCTATGACGACCTCAGCGCGCTGCGGGCCTTCGCGCAGGCGGTCGACGTCATCACCTTCGAATTCGAGAACGTGCCTGCCTCCGCCGGCGAGAAGCTGGCGGCGTGGAAGCCGACGCGGCCGGACCCGCGCGTGCTGCACCTCACCCAGCAGCGCTTGCGCGAAAAGAACTTCCTCACCTCCATCAACGTGCCGGTCGCGCGCTATCTCGAGGTTGCGCACAAGGAAGCGCTGCCGCAGGCGATCCAGGCACTCGGCCGGCCCTGCGTGCTCAAGTCCGCCAGCTTCGGCTATGACGGCAAGGGCCAGGTGCGCATCGACCCGGAGACCGACCTCGGTCCGGTGTGGCAGCAGATGGGCGGTGAGCTCGCGATCCTCGAATCCTATGTCGACTTCCAGCGCGAGATCTCGGTGGTGATCGCGCGCGGGCACGACGGCGCGATGGAAATGTACGTGCCGGTCGAGAACCAGCATCGCAACCACATTCTCGACCTGACGATCGCACCGGCGCGCATCACGCCGGCGGTAGCGGTGAAAGCGGAGGCGATCGCACGCCACATCGCACAGGAGATCAAGCTGGTCGGGCTGCTGGCGGTCGAGATGTTCGTGACCCGCGACGGCGAGGTGCTGGTGAACGAGCTGGCGCCACGGCCGCACAATTCCGGCCACTGGACGATCGATGCCTGCACCACCAGCCAGTTCGAGCAGTTCGTGCGGGCGATCTGCGGCCTGCCGCTCGGTTCGCCCGAGCGCCATTCCGACGCGGTGATGAAGAACCTGATCGGCGACGAGGTGCGCGACTGGCGCCAGATCCTCGCCGAGCCGGGCGCCAAGCTGCATCTCTATCGCAAGACCGAGATCAGGCCGGGGCGCAAGATGGGGCACGTCACGCGGCTGTCGACGAAGAGCGGCTGACGATCATCGAATTCCTAGACAACGAAGGGTCAGGTGCCGTTGTAGTCGACCAGCGGGCTAGTGAGTCAGACCGGTGTCCTCCGGCTTATCGGCGTAGCTCATATCGAGAAACAGCCAGTTGTCGCCTGGCCGATACATGGTGCAGCGCACGAAGAGAGTCCCCAAATCATAAACAAACAAGTACCAATGCCTGACGAACGCTTCGCCGTACTTCGTCTCAGCAATGTGCTCGTGCGAATGGAGCGCTCCAGCCTTCGACCAGAATGGCTGCAGGTTGATTAGCCCCGCCTTCATGTCGACGACTGAAGTGAAGCCATTCGAATGGGCCAGTAGGTCAGCGGTCAGATTGTCAAAACTACCGTTGGTGATCAGCTCAGCCACGTGGTCACAGTACGCTCTGGGATCTGAAATATCGAGATCAGCCAGAGTGGGCCCTGAAACTGACGTAGAGAGGATAGTCGCAACAGCTGCCAGCGCCGCGATTCCACGATGACGCAACTCGCCCTCTCAAATCAATCAAGTATCGTACTGTAAGCATACCCGAACCGCCATAGAGACGCAACTTCCACGGGCATTGCCTGATTCATGCAGTCTACGCCAAATTCCTCTCGTTGGACTATTGCCCACCGACGTTGCTTTCGACCACTCCAATCAAGGGGCATTCAGCGCCTTATATGCTGTCGGCCCTCTACCTCAGGAACTCCGAGAGGCCACCTGCCAATGCCGCGCAGATCGCCATCGTGCGCGGATGCCTTCGGTCCTCGAGCCCCTCGTTCGGCGTGTTGTTGGCGTCGAGCAGAACCGGCACGCCGTCGGAGATGATGTAATCCAGTTTGCCGTAGTCGAACTTCAGCTCGGCCCGGCGCCGGCGGATGGCGTCCGGCACGTCCCAGTACAAGGGCAGACGGTCGACCACGCTCGCAAGCTTCACGATCGGGCTGTTCGCAAGCATGGTAGAGACGCATTCGTGGCTGCCGAAGAAGTACCATTGGTGGACGGCGAACAGATCGCCGCGGCGCTCGACGTGGAGCGGCTGCACCACCAGGCCGCGGCTGCGCCATACCCAGTCCGGCACGTCGCACTTGCGGTCAAACACCAGGTACTTGTCCTGCGGCAGGCAGCCGAACCAGTGACGCGGGAGGCGGCGCTCCATTGCAGCCGCAAGCCGCGCCAGCACGCTGCGTCTCGTTCGGCGCACATGGCGTTCGGCAATACCGGCATGATTGAGGTCTGTCTTCACGATCACTGCGCCGCTATAGGAATCATCGGCCGTGAGCAGATCGGTGGCGATCCGGCGCTTCGAGACATTCGTGACGGCCCCATTGATGACACGCGGGTAGCGCGCGGTGAGCGCGGCATAGCGCGGCGGCAGATGGGTGAGCGGCACGTGCGGGATGGCGAGGTCGCCGGGCGGCGGAGGCTTCAGCCCGCGATGCGCCAGGAAGCGATAGCCGAGGGGCGCCCAATATTCGCGCGCGATGATCGAGAGCGTGGTGCCGCTCTCCAGGCCGAAGACCTTGTGCGCCAGCGCCACGACCGTGGCACGGCGATCGATAATGGCCGGTGCGGCGAGAAGCCAGGTGTCGTCCATGCGCCTAGGCCGCGCTCTCCTCGTTCAGGCTGAGCAGGCTGGCATTGCCGCCGGCGGCCGTGGTGTCGATGGTGAGCGTGCGCTCGGTCGCGAAGCGGTGCAGGTAACGCGGGCCGCCAGCCTTTGGGCCGGTGCCGCTGAGGCCCTCGCCGCCGAACGGCTGCACGCCGACTACGGCGCCGATCATGTTGCGGTTGACGTAGGCGTTGCCGACGTGCAAGCGCTCGGTGATGGCGCGCACCTTGCCGTCGATGCGGCTGTGGACGCCGAGGGTGAGGCCATAACCGGAGGCGTTGACGGCATCGAGCACGTCGTCCAGGCGGTCGGCGCTGTAATGCACCACGTGCAGGACAGGTCCGAACACTTCGCGTTCCAGGCGGGACAGCGCATCGATCTGGAACGCGACCGGCGCGAAGAAATGGCCGTGCGCGTGCTCCGGCTTGAGCGGCACTTCGTAGATCAGCCTCGCTTCGCGCTTCATGCGCGCGGCGTGCTTGGTCAGCATCGACTTGGCATCGAGGTCGATCACCGGGCCGACATCGGTCGCCAGCAGCGCGGGATCGCCGACCTTGAGCTCGGCCATCGCGCCGGCCAGCATCTCGGTCAGCTTGTCCGCGATGTCCTCCTGCAGGAACATGACGCGCAGCGCGCTGCAGCGCTGGCCCGCGCTCTGGAACGAGGAGATGAGCACGTCGCGCACCACCTGCTCCGGCAGCGCCGATGAGTCCACGATCATCACGTTCTGTCCGCCGGTCTCGGCGATCAGCGGAGCGATCGGCCCGTCCTTGGCAGCGAGTGCGCGGTTGATGCCGCGCGCGGTCTCGGTGGATCCGGTGAAAGCGATTCCGGCGATCCGCGGGTCGTTGACCAAAGGCGCGCCAACGCCGGGCCCATCGCCGGGCAGCAGATGCAGCACGTCGGCGGGTATGCCGGCCTTGTGCAGCAGGCGCACCGCGAGCGCTGCGATCATCGGCGTCTGCTCGGCCGGCTTGGCGACGACGCTATTGCCGGCGGCAAGCGCGGCGCTGACCTGGCCGGTGAAGATCGCGAGCGGGAAGTTCCACGGCGAGATGCAGGCGAAGACGCCGCGGCCGTGCAGGCGGATCTGGTTGCGCTCTCCGGTCGGGCCCGGCAGAGGCAGCGGCTGGGCAAAATCGGCGCGGGCGCGCCCCGCGTAGTAGCGCAGGAAATCGACCGCCTCGCGCAGCTCCGCCACCGCGTCGGGAATGGTCTTGCCGGCTTCGCGGATACAGAGCGCCAGCACCTCGGCCTGCGCCCCTTCCAACAGGTCGGCGGCGCGCTCCAAACAGCTGGCGCGCTGCGTGGCCGGAGTCATGGACCAGCTTTCGAACGCGCGCTGGGCGCGACCGACGGCGTCGGACACCTGCTCCGGCGTCGCGTTGGTCACCTGTCCCACCGTCTGGCGGATGTCGGCGGGGTTGACGATGGGTTGCGTGTTACCGACGAGCTCGCGGCCGCCGATGATCGGTGCGGCGGACGCGGCGCGCGCGGCGGCGGCATCGAGCGCGGCGGCAAGCGGCGTCAGCACGTCGGGATCGGAGAGATCGACGCCCGCCGAGTTCTTGCGCTCGGGGCCAAAGAGATCGCGCGGCAGCGGGATGCGCGGATGCGGAATCTGCGGCAGCTTCCTGACGCGCGCGATCGGATCGGCGACGATCTCGTCCAGCGGCGCCTTCTCGTCGACGATGCGGTTGACGAACGAGGTGTTGGCGCCGTTCTCCAGCAGGCGGCGCACCAGATAGGCCAGCAGGTCCTCGTGGCTGCCGACCGGCGCGTAGACGCGGCACGGAATGCCCATCGCTTCCGCCGGCGTCACCTCGTTGTAGAGCGCCTCGCCCATGCCGTGCAGGCGCTGGAATTCCAGCTTGTCGCGCGCCGCCACTTCGCCGCCCGCCATCTCGATGATGGCGGCGAGGCTGTGCGCGTTGTGGGTGGCGAATTGCGGATAGAACGCGCTGCCGTCGGAGAGCAGGCGCCGCGCGCAGGCGAGGTAGGAGACGTCGGTGATGGCCTTGCGCGTGAACACCGGATAGCCGGCGAGCCCGCGCTCCTGGCTCATCTTGATCTCGCTGTCCCAGTACGCGCCCTTGACCAGGCGCACCATCAGGCGGCGGCGATGCTTGCGCGCGAGATCGGCCAGCCAATCCACCAGCGGCAGGCAGCGCTTCTGATAGGCCTGGATGGCGAGGCCCAAGCCGTCCCAGCCCCTCAGCGAAGGATCGCCGGAGACCGCTTCGATCACGTCGAGCGAGAGGTCGAGGCGGTCGGCCTCCTCCGCGTCGATGGTGAAACCGATATCAACCGCCTTGGCCTGCTTCGCGAGCTCGATCAGGCGCGGCACCATCTCGTCCAGCGTGCGGCGGCGCTGCGCCATCTCGTAGCGCGGATGGAGCGCGGACAGTTTCACCGAAATGCCGGGGCTCCTGATCGGATCCTTGCCGGCGCCGGCGCGGCCGATCGCGGCGATCGCCTTGCCATAGGCCTCGAAATAGCGTTCGGCATCGCGCGCAGTGCGGGCGGCCTCGCCCAGCATGTCGTAGGAGTAGCGATAGCCTTTGCGCTCCATCGCCTCGGCACGCTCCAAAGCCTCGTCGATGTTGCGGCCCATGACGAACTGGCGGCCGAGGATCTTCATCGCCTGCGTGACCGCCTGGCGGATCACCGGCTCGCCCGAGCGCGTGACCAGCCGCTTCAGCACGCCCTTGAGGTCGCTGCTGGTCGAATCCATCTGCATGATGCGGCCGGTCAGCATGAGCGCCCAGGTCGAAGCGTTGACGAAGATCGAATCGCTCTCGCCCAGATGCGCGCTGAAATCGGCGTCGCGCAGCTTGTCCTTGATCAGCATTTTGGCGGTTTCGGGATCGGGGATGCGCAGCAGCGCCTCCGCGAGGCACATCAGCACCACGCCCTCCTTGGAGGAGAGCTCGTAGGCGTGCATGAAGGCGTCGATGCCGCCCTGCCCCACCCGGTTCTCCCGCACCTTCTGCACCAGGGCGCGGGCGCGCTGGGCGATCCGGTCCTGCATGTCGGCCGGCAACTCGGCCTGCGCCAGCAGGGTCTGTACCACGCCAGTCTCGTCGGCGCGATAATGCGCGCGCAGGCGGGCGCGCAACGGGTCGGGTTGCGGAAGCGGCTCGGAAACGATCATGACAGGACCTTGTGCATCAAGCGGCCAGACTGGGAATGGTTGGGCTGGCCCGGATTTTTCGGCTGGAGCATAGTCGGATTCTGGCCGGTTGGCAGCAGGAACAGAAGAAATGAGCTTTTTTCCGAGTTTCGAGCAGCGGCGAGTCAGTGTCGATGACATCGCTTTCAATGTCCGGATCGGCGGCAGCGGCAGCCCGCTCCTGCTGCTGCACGGCTATCCGCAGACCCACGTGACCTGGCACAAAATCGCGCCCGATCTGGCGCGGCATTTCGCCGTGATCTGCCCGGACCTCAAGGGCTACGGCGACAGTGACGCACCGCCGCCGACGCCGGACTCAGGCAACTACTCAAAGCGGGTGATGGGCGAAGAGATGCTGGCGCTGATGCGCTCGCTCGGGCACGCGCGGTTTGCGGTCGCCGGCCACGACCGCGGGGCGCGCGTCGCCTACCGGCTGGCGCTGGATCACCCCGAGGCAATCGCCAAGCTGGCAGTGCTCGACATCCTGCCGACCGCGGAATACTGGGACCTCGCCGACCGCAGCTTCGCGGTCAACACCTTCCACTGGGGTTTCCTGGCGCGCGATGGCGGATTGCCCGAGCGGCTGATCGGCAAGGACCCGGCGTTCTTCCAGGACTATCTGATGCGGCTGTGGGCGGGAGAGTACGGCGCGCTCGATCCCGAAGCGCTGAAGGAATACCGCCGCTGCTTCGCCAAGCCTGAGAACATCGCCGCCAGCTGCGCCGACTACCGCGCGGGCTATGGCATCGACGACGCGCTGGACCGCGCCGACAAAGCGGCGGGGAAGAAGATCACGCGCCCGGTGCTGGTGCTATCCGGCGACCAGTACCTCTCGACCGGCGAGAACCAGGCCGTCGACATCTGGAAACGCTGGGCCACCGACGTGCGCGGCGGTGTGATCCGAAGCGGGCACTTCGTGGCGGAGGAGAAGCCACAGGAGGTGCTCCAGGCGCTGGTGCCGTTCCTGCAAGGATAGCGAACATCTGACGCGGAGGTTTCTGTGGCCGAGGTCCTGTTGTTCCACCACGCTCAGGGGCTGACCCCCGGTGTACGCGCGTTTGCGGATGAATTGAGGGCTACAGGGCACGTTGTGCATACGCCGGACCTGTTCGGCGGACGTACGTTCCCGAGCATCGACGAGGGTCTCGCCTACATCCGTGAGATCGGATTTGACGAAATGCGGGAGCGGGGCGTTCGCGTTGCCGAAGAACTGCCAGCAACGCTTGTCTACGCCGGATTTTCGTTCGGCGTGCTGCCGGCACAGAAGCTCGCGCAAACACGGCCCGGCGCCCGTGGAGCCCTGCTCTTCTATTCCTGCCTCCCGATCAGCGGCGAGTGGGCCTTCGGGCCCTGGCCGGTGGGTGTTGCCGTCCAGATCCACGGCATGGACAATGATCCGATCTTCGTCGGCGAGGGCGACATCCATGCTGCCCGCGAGATCGTGGAGAAAGTGGCAGATGCGGAGCTCTTTCTGTATCCCGGCGATCAACACTACTTCGCCGACAGCTCACTCCCGTCGTACGATGCGAATGCGACCGCGCTTCTCATCAAACGCGTGCTGGAATTTCTGGATCGCATTTCGGTTGCGCCGCTGCAGCGACGATGATCAGCCAGCCAATTTCACCTTCGGGCACTCGTTGAGCAGCGCGGGGCTGACTTTGCCGCCGGTCGCCTTCATCACCTGGCCGACAAAGAAGCCGAGCAGCCAGTCCTTGCCGCCGCAGTATTCAGCGATCGTGTCGGCGTTCCTGGCCATGATGCCGTCGACGCGGCGTCGATCACGCGGGTGTCGGTTACCCGGCGCAGCGCGATCTTTGCCGCGCCCAACTGAACACGCAAACGATGTGCTGGATCAGCGCTTGGCTTTGGACTTGTTCAGGTCCACGGCAGCGCGAATGAGAGTCTTCAATGCTTTCTCGTCGATCGTCGCGCCTTCTTGGAAGTCGATGGCGCGCCGGGTGTTGCCCTCGAGGCTGGAATTGAAGAGCCGCGCAGGGTCCTTCAGCGACGCGCCTTTGGCGAAGGTCATCTTCACGACACTCTTGTAGGTCTCGCCCGTGCAGATGATCCCGTCGTGCGACCACACCGGAACGCCTCGCCACTTCCACTCCTCGACGATCTCGGGATCGGCTGCCTTGATCAAGGCACGGAGGCGGCCGAGCATCTTGCCGCGCCAGTCGCCGAGCTCCTTGATCCGCGCGTCGATCAGCTGAGACGGAGACTCGCTCTTCGCCATGCCTGCTTCTTCCCTGGTCCCAGGCTAGCTACCCCGCCAGCTTCGCCTTCAGCCGATCATTGAGCAGGGCGGGGTTGGCCTTGCCGCCGGTCGCCTTCATCACCTGGCCGACGAAGAAGCCGAGCAGCTTGTCCTTGCCGCCGCGGTATTCGGCAACCTTGTCGGCGTTCTTGGCCATGATGTCGTCGATCGCGGAATCGATCGCGCCGGTGTCGGTCACCTGGCGCAGGCCCTTTTCCTCGACGATCTCTCTCGCCGGCTTGCCGGTCTCGAACATCGCGGCGAACACGTCCTTGGCGATGCGGCCGGAGATGGTGTTGTCGGCGATGAGATCGATCAGGCCGCCGAGCGCGTCGGCGCTGACCGGCGACTCAGTGATACCCTTGCCGGCCTTGTTGAGCAGGCCGGCGAGATCGCCCATCACCCAGTTGGCGGCGAGCTTGGGATCGCGGCCCTTGGCGACGGCTTCGAAGAAGGCACCAGTCTCCTTTTCGCTGACCAGCACGCCCGCGTCGTAATCGCTGAGGCCGTAGGCGCTGGTGAAGCGCGCGCGCTTCTCGTCCGGCAATTCGGGCAGGGTCGCCTTGATCTCGCTCACCCACTTCGGGTCGAGCACCAGCGGCAGCAGGTCCGGGTCCGGGAAATAGCGGTAGTCGTGCGCGTGCTCCTTGGAGCGCATGGAGCGGGTCTCGCCCCTGTTCGGATCGTAGAGCCGCGTTTCCTGCTTGATGCTGCCGCCGTCCTCGATGATCTCGATCTGGCGGCGCGCTTCGTATTCGATCGCCTGCTGGACATAGCGGATCGAGTTCACGTTCTTGATCTCGCAGCGCGTGCCGAGTTCGCCGCCCGGCTTCCTCACCGAGACGTTGACGTCGCAGCGCATGGAGCCCTCCTCCATGTTGCCGTCGCAGGTGCCGAGATAGCGCAGGATCGAGCGCAGCTTCTTGAGGTACGCCGCCGCCTCTTCCGCCGAGCGCATGTCCGGCTCCGACACGATCTCCATCAGCGCGACGCCGGCGCGGTTCAAATCGATGTAGCTCTTGGTCGGGTGCTGGTCGTGCAGGCTCTTCCCCGCATCCTGCTCCAGATGCAAGCGCGTGATGCCGACATGGCGCTTCGAGCCGTCCGGCATGTCGAGCGTGATGGTGCCCTTGCCGACGATCGGCTGGGTGTACTGCGAGATCTGATAGCCGGCCGGAAGGTCGGCGTAGAAATAGTTCTTCCGGTCGAACACGGATTTGAGGTTGATCTCCGCCTTCAGGCCGAGGCCGGTGCGCACCGCCTGCTCCACGCAGCGCTTGTTAATGACGGGCAGCATGCCGGGGAACGCGGCGTCGACCAGGCTGACCTGGGTGTTGGGCTCGGCGCCGAACGCGGTCGCGGCGCCGGAGAACAGCTTGGCTTCGGAGATCACCTGGGCGTGCACTTCGAGGCCCAGGATGATCTCCCATTTGCCCGTGCGGCCTTCGATCAGGTTCTTTTCCTCGCTCATGATCAATATCCTGCCGGCTTGGCGGTAAAGTTGGCGCTGCTCTCGATCACGCCGCCGACGCGGAACAGGGTCTCCTCGTCGAAAGCGCGGCCGATCAGCTGCAGGCCGAGCGGCAAGCCCTGGCTGTCGAGGCCGCCGGGCACCGAGATGCCGGGCAGGCCGACCAGGTTCGCCGTCACGGTGAACACGTCGTTGAGATACATCTGGATCGGATCGTCGGTGTTCTCGCCCTCCGCGAAGGCGGCCGACGGCGTCGAGGGCGTCAGGATCACATCGACATCCTTGAAGGCGCGGTCGAAGTCGCGCGCGATCAGGGTGCGCAGGCGCTGCGCCTTCAGGTAATAGGCGTCGTAATAGCCGGCCGACAGCACGTAGGTGCCGATCATGATGCGGCGGCGCACTTCCTTGCCGAAGCCCTCGGCGCGCGTCTTCTCGTACATCTCGTCCAGGCTCTCGCCCGGCACGCGCAGGCCGAAGCGCACGCCGTCATAGCGCGCGAGGTTGGACGATGCCTCGGCCGGCGCGATGATGTAGTAGGTCGGCAGCGCGTATTTGGTGTGCGGCAGGGAGACGTCCTTGATCTCCGCGCCCTGCTTTTTCAGCCACTCGGCGCCTTCGTGCCACAGTTTCTCGATCTCAGGCGACATGCCGTCGAGGCGATATTCTTTTGGAATCCCAACGCGCAGACCGCGCACATCGCCGGTCAGCGCCTTGGTGTAGTCCGGCACCGGAAGATCGACCGACGTCGAATCCTTCGGGTCATGCCCGGCCATCGCGCCCAGCATCAGCGCGCAATCCTTGACGCTGCGCGCCATCGGGCCCGCCTGATCAAGCGACGATGCGAACGCGACGATGCCCCAGCGCGAGCAGCGGCCGTAGGTCGGCTTGATGCCGACGGTGCCAGTGAAGGCCGCCGGCTGGCGGATCGAGCCGCCGGTATCGGTCGCGGTGGCGCCGAGCGCCATGCGCGCGGCGACGGAGGCCGCGGAGCCGCCGGAGGAACCACCAGGCACCAGGCGCTTATTGTCGCCTTTTCGCCGCCACGGATTGCCGACGCCGCCGAAATAGGAGGTGAGATTGCTGGAGCCCATGGCGAACTCGTCCATGTTCACCTTGCCCAGCATGACCGCGCCCGCCTTCCACAGATTGGCGGTGACGGTGGATTCGTACGGCGGCTTGAAGCCCTCGAGGATGTGCGAGCCGGCAGTGGTCTGCACGCCGTCGGTGCAGAACAGGTCCTTGATGGCGAGCGAGATGCCCTCGAGCGTGCCGACCTCTCCCTTGGCGCGGCGATCGTCCGAAGCCTTCGCCATGGCAAGCGCCTTGTCCGGCGTCTCGACCACGAACGCGTTGAGATCGCGATGCTTCTCCATCGCCTTGAGATGCGCGTGCGCAAGCTCGACCGCGCTGAATTCCTTCTTGGCAAGACCGTCGAGCGCGCCGGCGATGGTCAGGCTGTTCAGTTCGGCGCTCATTCGACCACCTTCGGCACGGTGAAGAAGCCATGCGCAGGCTCGGGCGCATTCATCAGGATCTTGTCCGGGTAGCCGCCGTCGGTGATCACGTCCTCACGCTGCGGCAGGTTGCGCTGCAGGACCCCGGTCATCGGCTCGACACCCGTCGTGTCGACCTCGTTCAGTTGCTCGATCCAGGTCATGATCCCGGAGAGCTCCGTGGCGAGGGCGGCCAGCTCCGCCTCCGGCACCTTGATGCGGGCCAGCATGGCGATGTGGGCAACGGTCTTGCTGTCTAACGACATGGTATTCCAGCTTTTTCGGGGTTGCTGTGGCTTCGTCCGAACCGCCTGCGGCGAAGCGGGCCGGACCCTATCATTGGGTCAGCAGGTTCGCAACCAGCGGCTGGGCAAAGGCCTCCAGCGGCTCGACCAATGTATAGAGGCCGAAGCCGATGATGGCGGCCGCCGATCCGCGGTTGATCCAGAGCATCGCTCCGGCGCTGATCCTATGGCGGATGAGGCCGATGACGAAGGACAGGATGAGCCACCACACCGCCGACCCCGCGAACACGCCGACCAGCAGGGTTGGAATGGTGTTGAATTCGAACCCGCGCAAGCCGGACACGCCGGCGAACAGACCGGCGAAGGACAGGATCGTCATCGGATTGGCGAGGGTGAGCGCCAGCGTCATGGCAAAGTCCGCGGCCAGGCTCTTCGGCACCTCGCGATTGTCCTCGCTCGCGATGTTGGGACGCTTGCGGCCGAGATGGATCCCGAACGCGATCAGCACCATGCCGCCGACCAGCTTGAACCAGGTCTCGTTCGAGGCCAGCGCAACGCCGACGAAGCTGATGCCGTAGGCCCCGATCGCGGCGAAGATGGTGTCCGCAACCGCGACCCCCATGCCGGCGGATATGCCCGCCACCCGGCCGCGCTCCAGCGTGGTGCGAATGCAGAGCATGGCGATCGGCCCGATCGCGGCGGCAACCAGGAACCCGATGCCGGTTCCTTTCGCCAGCACCCAGGCCTGCGATCTCAACAGCTCAAACATGATCGGCGCCGGACAGCGAGGCGGGCAAAATATGAGTCTCCTTGACCGACGACAACGCAATCAGCGAGTGGGTGCGAACAACCCCGGCAAGCGGCTTTAGCCGATCCATCAGGAAATGTTCAAGGTGCGCAGTGTCGCGCAGACGCAGCTTCAGAAGATAGGAGAAATCGCCCGTCAGGTGATGGCATTCCAGAACTTCGGGCGCGGCCTTCATGGCCTCGCGAAACCGTCCCTCCCCCGTCGGTTCGTTGACGGCCACCAGCACGAACGCGAGCAGGTTCAGCCCGAGCGCGGCCGGATCGACATCCGCCGTCATGCGACGGATGGCTCCGTCTGCCTTGAGGCGCTTCAGCCGGTCGTTGACGGCCGAGGCGGACAGGCCGGCCGCCGCCCCGATCTCCGCATAGGTCAGGGTGCCGTCGGCCTGCAACTGGTCTATGATGATCTTGTCAATATGGTCCATGACCGATGATTGTTCGGTAATTTTCGATATTTGCCGCTTTCTATTCGGCTGACTGGTGCCTGTCAAGCCAGTTGCCCCGGATTGGGTGACGCGACACTATGGCGGGATCAGGACTTTGGACGTGTGTCATTGATGAAGCTTGTCGGACGCGGATTGCTGGTTCTGGCGGCCTGCCTGTCGCTCGCGCTGGGGGGCATGGCAGCCGAGGCGCGTGACCTCAGGACACCGTGGGCGCCCCTGCCCGCCGACGCCAGGCTGGTGACCGACCCGGCCGTGCTGACCGCCTTGTTCGCGAACCACACAGTTCACGGCGTCTACCTGCCGAAGCGGAGCCCGTGGCGCGAATACAGCGCGGCCGACGGCCGCACGATCTGGGAGTTCGAGGGCTGCCTGCATCCCGGCACCTGGCGCGTGAGCGGCAGCGCGGTCTGCTACGCCTATCCGAGCTGGGACGGCGGCCGGCCGCAATGCTTCACCGTGTATCAGTCGGCGCACCTGACGCATTTCGTGTGGCTGGATCCGGCGACCGGCGCTCAGTGGCTGGTGAGCAACGCCCTCGACCTTGCGGCAGGCAATCCCGACCATCTGCCGCTGGACGGCGCGCCGATGTGCGGCGAACCGGCGGTGTGACGCGACACCGCATGAGGCAACGAAGGATACCGTCCTGACATCGCCACAATCCAACGATAGAGTTGTTTAAGATCGCACCCATCATTCCAGGTAGTTCATGACGACCGTGTTTCATCGACCGCTTCGACTGGCCCTCGCCCTGTGGTTCGGCGCCCTCGGCCTCGCGCCGGTCGCATCGCTGGCGGATGCGCAGGGCGCCGGCACGGAATCGCCGGCCGAGCTCGCGCCCGACGCGGTGGCGATCACCGATTCAGCTGAGATCAAGAAGACGCTCGACAACCTCACCATCTACGGCCGCTACGTCGATGGCGAGAACTGGATCGAATATCACCTGACCGACGGCAGGACCGCCTATTGGGAAAAGGGCTGCACCTATCCCGGCAAGTGGTGGATGCAGAACGGCCAGGTCTGTTACGCCTATCCCAACTATCACGACAACGCGCCGAACTGCTTCATCCTCTATCGCCGCCCGAGCGGCCAGATCCAGTTCGTGGCGATCGCGGACGCGGGCTTCCCCTATCTCGCCTCGTTCAGCCTGAAGACGGCGGTCGGCAATGATGCGGCTCTACCGATCGGCTCGCTCAGCCCGTGCGTGGGTGCATAGAGACTCGGATCTAGAACGGCTGCGCCGTTACGGCATATAGGCCAAGACCGCGCCGACGATGCCGCCGATCGCCAGGGCGATGACGCAGAAGGCGAGTACCTTCATCATGTCGACCGAGGTCGCGGTGCGGTCGAAATCGTCGATATCGTCGCGCAGCGTGCTATAGGCGAAGGCCAGCTTCTCCCGGATCGCCGACGGCGACGAGCCAGGCTCGATCTTCACCGTCTTCGCGGTGAGGCCGAGATCCCCTTCCTCGACGCCGAACTTGCCGGCGACGCCGCGGATGTTGGATTCGATCTGCTCGGTCGATTGCTCGAGGCTGTGGAGGACGCTGAACTCGCCGGGCGCGGTCTTCGAAGCCGAGCCATCCTTGGCGATGTCGAGGATCGCCGCTTCGAGCTCGGCTTCCATCAGCTCGATATTCTTGCCCTGGAGCTGGCTGCGCCGCCGCCGATCGCGCAAGGCGGCGATCGCGATGACGGTCAGGTCCATGGTGGAATCGGATTCGGACGCCGCCATCTCGATCAGGCGCAACATGCGCGCATCGTCGGCGAAGGTCGCCGGCATCTTGGCATCGGCGATCGCCGCGGCCGACATGCCCGGACCCGCGGCCGCGAACATCAGCCAGTAGGTGTCGAGCTGGTTGCCGGGCTCCGCCTGCATCACATAGAGCGGGATCCCTTGAAGGCGGGGTTCAACAACGACGCAGCGCGGCGCGGCGATGACCGGCCGCAGCTTGAAGAAACTCTGGAGTGCTCGACATCGCCGTCATTGACGAAATTGGCGATGGATTGCCCGGTCAGACCCTGTCGTCCTGGCCGAGATGCAGGTTCGCCTGACCCCGCACCTCAAGAATGCGCCCAACACCGTCAACCAGGACGGAAACGTCCCAAACCTGCGTCATGCAAACCCCAAGCTCAGAGGAAAGGGAATTGTCGCGGCAGATGGTTAATCCGGCCTTAACGCAGGCGCAGGGAATTGCGGCCGAATAGGGCTAATTTGCGCGTTTCAGCGCGGAAAATATCCGGCCGAGTGGCGCTGCAATGCGCCAGGGATTGCGCTTCTTCGCCGAGGTGAGACGCGCCTTTGCCTTGGCGACCCTGGCCTCGGCCCTGGCGGCCCGATCCTGTTCCTCGGCGAGGCGCGTCCGAAGCCGATCCGCATGCGCAAGAATGCCAAGCTCATACTCGATATCCTGCGCCGGCGGACTTGGCGGCATGTCCCCGAGAATCCGCTGAAGATCGAACATCGCAAGAGGTTGATGCTCGGACGTGGCCGCAAGAATCCGCATGCCGGCGTCGAGATCGATGCCCTTCGGGCCGCCCTCCTGCGGGTTCTGCCGGCCGCGCATGAACAACGCGTCATCCATGATCCGCACCGAGCGCGCCGGAACGCGCGCGCCCGCCCAGCTTTGGCCGTCCGCGGCGTAGATATGGACGTACGGCGCGCCGGCGTCGGCCACGAAGATGTGCCGGCTATCGGCGCTGAAGCGCAGGCCATGCGGGTAATAGGCGCCGCGCAGCGCGCCGACGGGATCGGATTGCTCGTCGAGCGCCGGCGCGTTGCGATAGATGAGAACGTCGTGGGTATTGTGGTTGCTGACGGCGATCCATCGGCTGTCCCTGCTGACGCAGATGCCATCCGGCAGGTTGAGCCACTTGCGCAGCAGGATTCCGCCGCGCTCGATCGAGCAACCGGCGGTGCTGTCCACCGCATGCCGTGTCACGTTGTGACCGGCGTTGTCGCAGACCAGCAGCTCGCGCCGCGATGCCGACTCTCCGATGACCGAGACGGAACCTGGCGATCTGACGAACGAGCTCTCGTCGCCGCCGAGGAGGCAGAGCGGCGACGCGTTCTCCCGGTTGACGCCGCTCGGCGGGAGCTGGAAGACGGCAACGCCGCCGCCGCGGTTTGCAACGACCAGCCTCTCCTCGTCGAGGAAGTCGAGGCCGTGTGGATAGTTCAGAACCGGAGAGGAGATCTCGGCAACACCGGTCAAGGTCACTTCAGTCGCGCGACCGCCGGCAATGGCGACATCCAGGACGATGATCCGGGCGCGGTTGAACGCCGCGATCGCAAGCCGGCGGTTGCCGGGAGAGAACCTGACGTCTTCGGTGCGCCCCATCGACCCGATGACGGCGCGCACGTCATCGGGAGCTGTGTAGCCGATCTCCACTCATCCCTCCCCAAGCTGCAGGGCGATCGCAAATGGAAGCGCTGCTACGCCAAAGTCCACACTGCTCCCCTTCCCCCTCCGTCGGGGAAGGAGTTCAACATGCGTGCTTTCGTCATAACCGATTGCCCCGCCTACTCAAGCGGACGCGCCATCCTAGGCCGGTTCAGCGTGGCTTTCCAGGAGACGCCGGTCACTCCACCGTCACGCTCTTGGCCAGATTACGCGGCTGGTCGACATCGGTCCCCTTGGCGACCGCTGCGTGGTAGGCGAGCAGCTGGACCGGAATCGCGTAGAGGATTGGCGCCACGAACGGGTCCACCTTGGGCAGCTCGACCGCCGCCATCGCCTCGGCGCCCAGGCGGCGGATTCCATCGGCATCGGAGAAGAAGACCACGCGGCCGCCGCGCGCCCGCACTTCCTGCAGGTTGGACGCGGTCTTTTCGAACAAATCGTCGCTCGGCGCCACCACGATCACCGGGACCGTCTCGTCGATCAGGGCGATGGGGCCGTGCTTCATCTCGCCGGCGGCATAGCCTTCGGCGTGAATGTAGGAGATCTCCTTCAGCTTGAGCGCGCCCTCCATCGCGATCGGATAGGAGGTTCCGCGTCCGAGGAACAGGACGTCGCGCGCCTCCGCCACTTTCAGCGCGATAGCCTTGAGCGTGGCGTCGTGGTTCAGCACTTCGGCGGCGCGCGCCGGCACTTCCAGAAGGGCCGCCGACAGTTCCGCTTCGCGCTTGGCGTCGATCGCGCCGCGGGCGCGCGCGGTCGCGATCGCAAGCGCCGCCAGCACCACAAGCTGAGTCGTGAAGGCCTTGGTGGAAGCAACGCCGATCTCCGGCCCGGCGAGGGTGTGGAGGACCAGATCGGATTCGCGGCCGATGGTGCTTTCCGGCACGTTGAGGACGGAAAGGATCTTGTGACCCTGCGCCTTCGCATAACGCAGCGCCGCGAGCGTATCGGCGGTCTCTCCCGACTGGGAGATGACCAATGTCGCGCCATCGGGATCGAGCGGCGCCGTGCGATAGCGGAACTCGGACGCAACGTCGATCTCCACCGGCAGGCGCGCGATCTTCTCCAGCCAGTATTTCGCGACAAAGCCCGCGAGATAGGCGGTGCCGCAGGCGACGATGGTGAGGCGCGAGAGCCTGGAGAGATCGATGGGAAGCTTCGGCAGCTCGATGCGGCGCGCGAGCGGATTGACGAAGGCCTGAAGCGTATCGCCAATCACCGTCGGCTGCTCGGCGATCTCTTTCATCATGAAGTGACGATAGTTGCCCTTGCCGATCAGCGCACCCGACAATGCGGTCTGGCGCACCTCGCGGTTCACGCGCTTGCCGTTGTTGTAGATGGTCGCGCCATCGCGCGTCAGCAGCGCCCAATCATCTTCCTCGAGGTAGCAGATGCGATTGGTATAAGGCGCGAGCGCCATGGCATCGGACCCCAAGAACATCTCGCCCTCACCATAGCCGACCGCGAGT
>JAWKVL010000041.1:0-39194 GCA_041398065.1 Dongiaceae bacterium
TGGCTTTCCCCTCTCGCGGGGTGGGCGACGCTCCCTTGTAGGCCCGCGGCGGCGGTCCACAAGTCTCCGGCTTCGCCTCCGACTTCTCCACTTCGTTCCGCCCCTTCGGGTGCGGCCCGCCTCTGACCGCGGGCCTTTCGGTCGCTCTTCGTCGCCCACCCCGCTTCCGGGGAAAGGCGCGCGGATTTTCAGAGGAGCGGACCATGGGCCAGCGCCAGGACCGTCAGGCACCGAGCGGCGGAGAGAGGCCGGAGCGGGGCAATCTTTATGAAGAGGTGACGGCGCGCGTTGTCGCGGAGCTGGAGCAGGGGCGCGTGCCCTGGGTGCAGCCGTGGGGCAGCGGCAAGGCCGCGCTCGGGTTGCCTCGGAATGGCCTGAGTGGGCAGCGCTATTCCGGCATAAATATCCTGATTCTCTGGGCGGCGGTGATCGATGCGGGATACCCGAGCCAGTTCTGGCTGACCTACCGGCAGGCGCTCGCGCTGGATGGACATGTCCGGAAGGGCGAGCGGGGCGTGACCGTCTTCTATGCCGACCGCTTCACGCCGAAGGACGAGATCGCGCGGGCTGAGGCGGAAGGCGACGAGCCGAATTCTATTCCATTCCTCAAGCGCTTCACCGTGTTCAATGCGGCGCAGTGCGAGGGATTGCCGCTTTCGCTGACGGCCAGCGCCGCGCCGCTGCCCGCGCGCATGGTGCATGAGGACGCGGAGAAGCTGATCGCCGCCACCAACGCGGATTTCCGGGTCGGTGGAGATCGGGCCTATTACGTACCATCGGCGGACTACATCCAGGTCCCGCCGCAGCCCGCCTTCTTCGAGCAGATCAACTACTACCGGACCTGCTTCCACGAGCTTGGCCATTGGACCGGCCATGAGACGCGTCTGGCGCGCGATCTGTCGGGCGGGCATGGCAGCCAGCCCTATGCGCGTGAGGAATTGGTGGCCGAAATGACCAGCGCCTTCCTCTGCGCTTCGCTCGGCATCGTGCCGACCGTCCGGCATGCGGACTATATCGAGTCCTGGCTCGAGGTTCTGCGCGAGGATAGCCGCGCCATCTTCCGGGCGGCGAGCCAGGCCAGCAAGGCCGCGGATTTCGTCCGGGCGTTTGCGCACGTCGAGTGCGGAGATGCGTCATGAACGCCGCCGATCCTCGCGCTGTGCTCACCGAAATCACCGATCAGGGCGAGCAGGTTCTGGCGCCGGGCATCGCACCCGTCAGCCTCCGTGAACGCCTTGAGCGCCTGCTGGCCGCACCGCTTCGACCAATCAAACCGCAGAAGCCGCTCAACATCGGCCTGTTCGACGAGGACACGCGCAACCAGCTCGACCTGTTCTGAAGGAGGATACCCATGGACCTGATGCCCGATGACATCCGTGCGCGGCTTCTCGCGAACGGCGCGGTTCCACAAGAGACCGATCATCTGCCGGTGGTGAAGTATTTCGATCCGTGTGGCGCTGCGACCTGGATCATCACCGAACTGATGCCCGCCGAGGCGGACGGCATCGAGCCGGACATCCTCTTCGGCCTCTGCGATCTGGGCTTCGGCTGCCCGGAGCTGGGCTATATGAGCCTCAGCGAACTCCGGAGCGTGACGGGCAGGCTCGGCCTCGGCATCGAGCGCGATCTCTATTTCCGGGCACGCTATCCGCTCTCGGTTTACGCCCATGCCGCTGACCGGCGCGGACGAATTGTCGAGACCGACGCGGCATTGGCCGAGTCCGCCGCGATCCTTGGGATCGTGCCGGCCGAAAAGTCTGACCCAGACGAGTCAACCACGGATGGGTCGAACGAGCGCGGCTGAGCCCGCGCGAACCCACGCCCGCGGGTTCGCGCGGGCTCTCTATATATAAGGAGCAATGTCATGCAACTCGCTCACATCGACTTCGAACGCCTCACCATATCGCCGCTCAACATGCGGCATGGAAAGAAAGCACCGGATGTCTCGGACATCCTGCCCTCGATCCGGGCGCGTGGCGTCCTGGTGCCGCTGCTGGTGCGGCCCAACGGAACGGCGGAGACCTATGAGGTCGTCGCTGGGCGTCGTCGGTATTTCAGCGCCAAGACCGTGAAGGAGGAGGGCGGGGAGGTGCCGCCGCTGCCCTGCGCGATCATGGAGGAGGGCGACGACGCGGCGGCGCTCGAAGCCTCGCTGATCGAGAATATCGCACGCCTCGATCCCGACGAGATGAGCCAGTACGAGACCTTCGCGCAGCTGGTGAAGAAGGGCCGGACCGCATCCGACATCGCCGCCACCTTCGGGATCACAGAGCGGCAGGTCACCCAGCGCATGGCGCTCGGCAACCTGCTGCCGCGCATCCGCGAGGCTTATCGCGCGGAGCACATCGATGCCGAGACGGTGCGGCATCTGACCCTGGCCTCGAAGTCGCAGCAGAAGGAGTGGCTTGCCCTGTTCGAAAGCGAGGACTCCCACGCGCCGATGGGCTCGGACTTGAAGCACTGGCTGTTCGGCGGGCAGTCCATCTCGACCAAGGTGGCGCTCTTTCCGCTCGAGGGCTATCCCGGCGAGATCGTCTCCGATCTCTTCGGCGAGGAGCGGTATTTCGCGAATGCGACACTGTTCTGGCAGAAGCAGAACGAGGCGGTTGCCGCGCGCAAGGCGGCGTTCCTCGAAGCCGGCTGGAGCGAGGTGGTCGTGCTCGAAACCGGCGAGCACTTCCACACCTGGGAATATGAAAAGACCGCCAAGAAGAAGGGCGGCAAGGTCTATATCGAGGTCACCCAGCGTGGCGAGGTTGTCATTCACGAGGGCTATCTCAGTCGCAAGGAAGCGGCGCGGGCCAAGCGGGCGGACGCGCCGAAGAAGGACGGCCAGCAGGCGACCGCCGAACATCCGGAGGTCAGCAGCGTCATGCAGAACTATCTCGATCTCCACCGTCACGCCGCCGTCCGCGCGAGCCTGCTGGACGAATCGGGCACGGCGCTGCGGCTCATGCTGGCCCATGCGATCTGTGGGTCTGGCCGGTGGCAGGTACGAGCCGATCCGCAAGTTGCGAAGAACGATTCCATCGCCAGGAGCGTGGAGCAGAGTGCCGCCGAGGCGGCGTTCGGTGCACGCCGCGCCGAGATCGCGGCGTTGCTCGGGCTCTCCGACGACCGTGAACGGATCGTCCAGGGCAACGCAGACCCCTATCAGACGGTTGCCATTTTCGCGCGGTTGCTGGCGCTCTCCGATGAGGATGTGCTCCGCATTCTCGCCCTGGTGATGGCGGAGACGCTGGAGGCGGGGAGTGGCGTGGCCGAGGCCGTGGGCGTCCATCTCAATCTCGATCTCCGGGGCCAATGGCAGGCGGACGACACCTTCCTGGAGCTGGTCCGCGACCGTCCGGCGATCAACGCACTGCTGGAGTCCGTGGCCGGGAAGGGGGTCGCAGACGGCAATGTCGCCAGCAAGGCCAAGGACCAGCGGCAGATCATTCGAGACTGTCTTAACGGTGCCAATGGTCGGACTAGGGTCGAAAACTGGCTGCCGGGATGGATGGAGTTCCCGGCCCGTGCCATCACCGCACACGGTACCTTGGAGAGCGTTGCCGAATGGGAACGCGTCCGCGACCTGCTGCCACGGGGCTAACCGCGATGGAATTCGGGGAGGCGGCGCCTGCGCAGGCGCCGCCTTCGCCCTTGCGGGGAGGGGGGCGGCCGCGCCTCAGTCGGCGGCGTTCCAGATCACCACCAAGGTGTAGCCATCCGTCGCGCGCCGAAATTGGCGCGGGCTGACAGGATCAGAACGCGGGTACAGTGCCTCCGGCTCAAGGTTTCTCGCAGCCCAAATCTTCGCCGGTCCTGATCCAGCCGGGACCGATCTCGACGCCTGTGTCATCGCGGAACATGCCTCATCTCGGCGCGCGTGTGTACCGGTCGGTCGAACGCGCGGTTCCGAATTCGTCATGCGCCGACCGTTGCCGCGATGGCTCTGCCGGGTGTGGCCGAGGCAGGATGGATCGCTCTCCCGGTCATGATCGTGGGGGCCATGCCCCTGCTCCGGGGTGAGACCTATGGCCGGCCCCGGCCCTCCTGAAACCGTCGCTCGGTGGTTTTTTCCCCGCCCGCTGCGCGGGCTTCCTCGCGACCGCTTCGCTGCAAAAAACCCCTGCGCTCAGGTCCTCCACTTCGTTCCGGCCCCGCGACGAATGTGGGGTCGCGGGGTTCACGAGGCCCGGTTCCGCCCATGGCCGGTCTCCCATCGCAGGGGATGGTCCCCGCGATCCAACAAGAGGAGAACGACCATGCCAGCCATCGGACACGTCACCAAGCAGGCCAACGGCGGCTACAAGGGCCACCTCAAGACCCTGAGCATCCGCGCCGAGATCGACCTGGTGCCGAACACATCCAAGAGCGCCGACAACCAGCCGGACTTCCGGGTGCTGACACAGGGCGTCGAGATCGGCGCCGGGTGGATCAGGACCGGCGAGACCTCGGGCAAGGAGTACGTGAGCCTGAGCCTCGCGGCACCCGAGTTCGGGCCGCGCAAGCTCTACGCCAATATCGGCCGGGCCGCCGGTCAAGACGACGACGACGCCTTCGCGGTGATCTGGAACCCCGCCGACTAGAGACGCGGGCCGACCCCGCCGGACCGAACCGGCGGGGTCGGCAACACGTCAGCCGATCCCACCAGAACGGACCTCGGAGCTCGCGCACCCTCGCCGGCGCATCACCGAACGCAAGCGGTATTGCGCGGGGGACGGGCGAAAACTCGAGGGGGCGTTTTCGCCCGTCCCCGGCCGTCGCCCACGCGGTCATGCTCGCCCTCGGAGCGGCCATTTGCGCCGTCCATGGCAGCAAGCACGAGGCGCGACATGACCGACGAAGAGACACGCGCGGCCAAGGCGAGGAACAGCAGCCCGTTCCTGAACACGGCGCAGGCGGCCTTCTACATAGGCCTTTCCAAGCGGACCTTGGAGAAGATGCGGGTCAATGGCAGCGGCCCGAAATACCGCAAGCACGGCCGCTATGTCCGCTATCACATCGACGATTTGAATGCCTGGTCGGAGGCGCGCTGCAAGACGTCGACCTCCCATGCGTGATGCGGGGAACAGCGCGCGGAGGCGCGCCGGTCGTCGCCTATATCCTCGGCGAGTCTGTCGCGCGCTCGTCCTCGGCGTGACCATGCTCCGTGCTGGCCACGTCCGCGACCTTGGTCCCGACGCCCGGCTCGTCTGGAACGCCAGCGCCAGCATCCCGATCGGCCTATTGGCGTGTCGCCCGGCGCGCCGTCCGCGTGATCTGGTGCTCGCGCGAGCGCCGCACTGGGCGCGAAGGCTGGCGGCTGAGCGCCGTTATCTCCCATCGGTGTCCCAATCATCAAGCACGTGGCGGCAGTTGCGGGAGATGTGGTCTGCGCGTCCGGCGACGCAATCTCCATCGGCGGCCGTGTCGTTGCACACCGGCTCGCATCCGACCGGATGGGCCGCCCGTTGCCGCAGTGGGAGGGCTGCGAAACCTTGGGCGCGGGCGAGTTCTTCCTGCTGACAGCCGATGTGCCGGACTCGTTCGACGGGCGGTATTTCGGTGTCACGGAACGGCGCGCCATCATCGGCCGCCTGGTGCCGCTTTGGACCC
Organism: Dongiaceae bacterium; assembly: GCA_041398065.1. Lineage (GTDB taxonomy): Bacteria > Pseudomonadota > Alphaproteobacteria > Dongiales > Dongiaceae > Dongia_A. The sequence continues at coordinate 5,581 of JAWKVL010000041.1, forward strand.
GGTGAAGGGCCGGATCATCGCCGTCGCCGCCACGGCGATCTATCTCACCAGCGCCCCGGCCCACGCTCAGGCCGTCGCGCAGTTCGACGAAGAAACCACCGCCAGGCTGCAGCTCTTGCAGCCGTTCATCGACGAAGCCTCGGATCGCTTTGGCGTTCCCGACGCCTGGGTTCGGGCCGTCATCGCGGCGGAAAGCGGCGGGAGAACGACCGTGAAGGGCGAGCCGATCACGTCGCGGGCCGGTGCGATCGGGCCGATGCAGGTGATGCCACGCACCTATGACGAGCTACGGCTGCGCTACGGGCTTGGGCCCGATCCGGCCGAGCCGGAACAGAACATCCTCGCCGGCACGGCGTATTTGAAAGAGCTCCATGAGCGCTTCGGCCGTGCCGGCATGTTCGCCGCCTACAATGCAGGGCCGGAGCGGTATCAGGCCTATCTCAATGGAATGCCTCTGCCTGACGAGACCAGAGCCTATCTAGCGACGCTGGGAAATGTCCTCTCTGACACCGCGGCAGAGGCGATTGTCACCTCCGGCAAGGACCTGTTCTTTCCACTGTCTGGCCAGAATCCAGGAAACCTCGCGGGGCAATCGGCACCCAACTCCAACGCGCTGTTCATCCCTTTGGCCTCTCCAGCGCCTACCCCTTCCGCCGAAAAGAAGGGGCGCGAGCGGCGGAGAGAGCGCTCGTCTCGGTTTTTTCAGCGTATGCCCAGCCAGGTCAAACGTCTATCTGGGATGCGCGGTCCCAAAAATGCGGTAGCAAACCCCCGCGCCCCGCTCCGCGGCTGCGGGCTTCGCCCGTGTCCCTGACAGCCGCTTCGCCGGCCGATCTCCAGGGCCTGTCCTCGATCAAGAGGATCTCAGCCATGGAGGATACGATGTCTCAATCACAGCATGATCATGCCGCGTTCGACCGGTTTCCCGACCTGGTTCGGGACCTCACGGCGGAGTTTGGCAGCGACGGAATCGGCGCGATCGTCGAGAACTTCATCGCAGCTGAGCGGGCGGATTTCTGCTGGGAGGGGCGGTTCGCGGAGATGAATCTCGGCGAATTCGAGAGCGTCGATGACGAATATCAGGGGTGCGAACGGGTGGCGGTGCTCGGGTATTTTCGCGCCCGGTACTTCGTCGCCACGTGCGTTGTAGATCAAGAAAGACACGCCCACGCACTGCTGAAAGTGCGGCAGTTCGAGAGCTTCGAGGACGCGGAAAGCGTGTTCCTGGCCAGCGCCTGATGGCCAATTCTGAGCTCAGGAGAGCGGTCTTCAGCATCGTTCTCCTGAGCTTCTGAACCGCTCGCGTTCGGCTCTGGGTCAAAGATCAGCGCACGTGATCACTATGAGGGCGAAGTGGACCGGCTGAGGTCACGCGAAGGCAAGATAAAAGCAATATCTCGTTGAGATATTCAAGCGATTGTCTGCACATCGCTTTTTCACGAGACGAACTTGGTCAAACGTCTTGCTCCTTGAAGACTTTCTGGCAATGGTGGGACGCTGCGCGTCCGCAGATATCGCCGGGAGGCTGGATTGGATTTCGAGGATCTCGTGACGGCGCTGGAGCCGCCGCCGAACCGCGTCGGAAAATCGGACGGTGCCCACGAGGATCATCTCTACGAAGGTGCTATGATGGTCGCCTACCCGATGCATTTGGTCCGCACGCAGGGCGCACGGGACGTCCGCGTCCATCCCGACGGGGAACTCGGAAAACAGTTCGATTTCGCGGGTTGGCTGGAGCGGCGAGCGTTCACCAAGGTCTCGGATCTCGGTAGCACCGCCTATGGCGGGGTCTATCGAAATCCGGCGGGCCAGATGATCACCATCAACCCGAAGTCCGGCTGGGTGACGTCGTCGCGGCTGTCGGAGACGATGTCATCGCGGCCGAATGCAAGGGCGGCATCATCAACACGCGACATCCAGGCGCCAGGTGTCGCGGTTCTACCGCCGTCTTTGCGAGACCGTAGGCCTGCTGATGGCGACGCCATCGCAGGGGCGTCAGGTCGCCGTGGTGCCACTGACCGACGGCATTTTGCGCTTGGCCGAGCGACTTGCGCCGCGTTGCGCACTAGCCGGTATTGAGATCGTGCTCGTCGGCAGCCGCGGCGCGGTTTTGGAAGTGAAAGCGAGAGGGGCAGCCGAGCAGGCGGCCGGAGGGAACGACGCATGAAACGGGTGCTGACTGTCGGGGTGACTTACACCGGCGACAAAGTCGAAGGGGTCGAGTTCGAAAATCTCGGGCTCTGCCAGCCCGATGTCGATCGAGAGCGGGCGGCCTATCCCCTCTACGAGTACGACACGATCATCATCAATCCCGAGAGCTACACGCATTTCCTGTTCGGCAAAGCCGGCGAGTTCTCAAGCGAACTCTACGAGCTGGGCAAGCTGAAGGGTGTGAACGACCGCTACGATCTCGACTCTGCCTTCCATGGCGAGGACCGGCGCAAGGAGATGGAGGCCGCGATTGCAGATGGCGCAACGGTCGTCTGGTGTCTATCGGAGCCGAAGCGGGTGAACTTCTTCGGTTATCGGGAGACCCATCTCGGATTTGTGGCGCCCAAGGTGGCGAGCTTCGTGAAGCGTTCGGAGCTACTCGTGAAAAAGGGGCGCAGGATGGGCGCGGTTGATCCCGACAGCCCCTTCGCGCGCTATTTCGAGGTTCTGTCGCGAACCGGCGGGTGGACGCTGTGCCTGTCCGATCCTGGCGAAGATTATGCGTCGATCGCCGCGACGCCCGAGGGCTATAGCCTCGGCGGCCAGGTGACTCTCGGGACCACGACGGGCTGGCTGCTGACGCCGCCGACGTCGCAGGAAGCCCAGAACCAGCTTGTCCGCGACAGCCTCGCGCTGGAGAAGGTCAATCCGGCGCATGAGAAATATCACGGCATCTTCCTGAGCCACACAGGAGTCGACAAACCCTTCGTGCGCGAGCTTCGCAAGGATCTGCTCGCCCATGGCGTGGAGCATGTATGGCTGGACGAGGCCGAGATTGACATCGGGGACTCCCTGATCGCGAAGATCGAAGAGGGGATGAAGCTTAGCCGCTACATCGCGGTCGTCCTGTCGAAAAAGTCGATCAGCGCTCCTTGGGTGAAGAAGGAACTCGACGTGGCGATGAACCGCGAGATTGCCAGCGGCGAGGTGGTCGTGCTGCCGCTGCTCTGCGAGGAGTGTGAGCTGCCGGAATTCCTGAAAGGCAAGCTCTACGCCGATTTCTCCAAGCCTGAGGATTACGAGGCGGTTCTCGGCAAGCTGTTGCGGCGGCTGCGGATCTCCTGATGAGCGAGACGGGTCCGAGCATAGCGATGCTTGCGGCGATGACAGAGCTGTGGCGGCTACGTCCGCCGGGGCCCGACAACATTCTCGCGCATCCCGCCTTCATGCGGCTCCGCGAGACTTGCCGCGACGGCTATCCGAATGCCGGTAAGAAGGGGCCAAACTTCGCGCTCTCGACGGCATTGCGAGCTCTGGGCCTTCCCTGTCACCTGCAGAAGGCAACGGCCCATCTTGCCTTGCCTGTGGAGGACGCGGCGAAGGGCCTGGATGCGGCGCTGCGCGCCACTCACGCCAGGCGCATTCACCTTGCGCCGCTTGATCTTGCTGCCGACCTGCCGCCGCTCGCCTTCGGTCCGGCCAGGGTGCGTCGGTTGAGCGCGGACGAGTTGCGCGACTTGATCGAGCGAGCCCAGGTTGAGGCGGCTTTATCCGGGCGTCAGGATTTCGATACCGAGCGCCTTTCCGAATTTCACTGGCTGATAGTCGAGGAGGCTGAAGTGCTCAAGCAGGAGCCGGAGGAGCGCGCGGTCCCGGTCCTCTTCATGGACCTGAGCCAGGATCTGGGGCGGATCGAACCGCACAAGGGGCGGTTCCCGACTGCCTTGGAAGATGCGCTGTTCTTCCTCCTGCTGGCTCCCTGGGAAAGCTGGTCGACCATGCAGGAAGTCGATTGGCGCGGCTTCCGTGTGCCCTGGGTCTACACGATCGACAGCGACATCTTCGTTCGTCCCCCTTCGCAGCTGTCGCCCGACACGCTGAGCTGGGAGGACCGGGTCTACGACGATGGGTATGGCGGGACGTACGAAGAAGAGCGCCCGGTCGAGCTGCACCTGGAGGATGATGCACAGACCGAACTAATTGTGTGGGACCAGAGCCGATGGGAGACCGTCGAGCGGGCGAAGCGATCGATTTTGTTCGAGACGCCGATCGCCCACTTCCTCGTCCGCGCATTCCTGGCGGAGGGCGTGGACGAATTCCTTGCACACATCACGACGATCGAGGCGGCGCTCGGCTTACGTGCGGACTACCAGATGAGCTTTCGCGTCGCCCCCGATCGCCACAAAGGGATGCGCGCCACGAATCGAGTGCGAGGGCGGATCGCGGGTCTGCTCGGCGAGCATCGCTATGCTGACCAGTATGACCAGCTTTTCGATATAAGAAGCGCTTTCCTGCATGGCCGTGCCATGACCGCCATCTCGACGCAGGAGCGGGTGATGGCGCGGTCGCTGGCTCGGAAGGTGATCGAGGCCCTCATTCTCGCAACCCGCAGCGGGCAGATTTCATCACGAGAGGACGTGCTCGACGATCTTCTCGACAAGGGCAGCGTGCTGTTGTGACGGGAGAGGAACGTCAATGGGGGCCATCGAGCTGAGGGCGCAGGCGCAATCAGACCTGTTCCGGACCGTCGTTGTCGACGGTCCGCTCGCTATGCGCATGGCTCGGTTGAAAGCGGCGCGCGCGGGAGCGGTCGGACATCAGATCGTGAGCCTTCCCCAGCTGGCTGCGCGCCTGGCGGGAGGGTTCGTGCGCCCCGCGCAACGAGAGGAGCTCGAGCCCGCGCTTGCCGAAGCGCTCACCGAAGGCAGGTTCGCGGAGCTGACGCCGCTGCAGAGTCTCCCGGGGGCGGTGCGGGCCTTGGCGCGAACCTTCGAACGGCTGTGGTCGGCAGGGGTCGATCTGGGCTCAATGGCACCCGCGCCGCGGGTCTCGGACCTCGCTCTCATCGAGCGCAGGGTCAGAGCCCGCCTCGGGTCAGGTGTCCTCACGCCGCCTGACCTGGCGGCAGCCGCCATCTCGCGAGTCCGCCTCGGCGCGGATCTGTTAGGGCCCGTGGCCTTCGAACATATTGCCTGGATCGCGCCGGTCTGGCGTGGCTTGGTTGCGGCTCTCGGTGAGGTGACGAGCTTGACGGGGCTATCCTCTGACGAGCCGGCTCGCGCGCCGACCGCCGCGTCCGCATGGATATGTGCCGATCCGCATGCTGAAGTGGTCGAGGCCTTACGCTGGGCGCGCGAACTGATCGCGATCGGAAGGGCCAGGCCCGAGGAGATCGCCATTGCCACGGCGGCGCCAGGCCCGTGGGACGAGTCCATGCAGACCCTGGTGGCGAGCGCCGAGCTGCCCGTCCATTTCTCCCACGGGACGCCGATCCTCTCGACGGTCGACGGGCAGGCGTGTGCGGCTCTGGCCGAGCTCTTGGGGCAAGGACTCTCGCAGGAGCGGGTGCGGCGCTGGCTGGCTCATAGCGCGGGGCGCTGCAGCGCCTTGGCGGCGTTTCCCGAGCATCCGCTGGCGGGGGTCCGGGCCCAAGTCCATCTCAACGACCTGACCCAGTGGCGCCGGGCGCTTGACCTGGCTGCGGCCCAGCGGACCGACGGTGCGCGGCCGGCGCTCTCGCTCCTCCCGGCCCTGGAGCTGGCAAGCCGAGGATGGGCCGCAGCTGAAGAGGCCGGACAAAGACTATTGCCGGCCTCCGCGGCGCGGGTCTGGAGCGCCGCCTTGCGCGCCGGCCCGGCCGAAGCGCTCGCCTTCTCGCTCGCGGCGTTGCGGATTCCCGACGACGCGGACCCGGGAAACAGCGTCGTCTGGTGCCCGGCCGCGCATCTGGCGGGCGCACCGCGACGCTTCGTCAGGCTGATTGGTCTCACTGCAGGAGGTTGGCCCCGAGGCGTTTCCTCGGATCCGCTCCTGCCTGACCACATCCTCTCGCTGGACGACGATCAGGCGCCGACACGGCCACAGGCCGATCGGCGGTCGTTCGCTTCGATCGTGCGCCACGCCGAGAATCTTTCCCTCTCCTATAGTCGGCGCAATGCCCGCGGAGGCCTGCAGACGCCAAGTCCGCTGTTGCCCGCGAACCTGACACCGGTTCGGCTGGCCCGTCAGCGCATTCCAGAGCACGCGTTCAGCGCTGCGGACCGGCTGGCCGCTCGGCCTGAGGAGGCGCGACAGAGCCCGCGCATCGCCCGCGCCACTGGATGCTGGAGAGCCCGCCGGTCGGCGGAAGCCGGCGCGCATGACGGGATCATTCAAGCCGACCATCCGATGGTGATCCGCGCGTTGGAGCAGCCGCAATCGGCGACGTCCTTGCGGCGGCTGCTGCGCGACCCGCAGGGATTCGTGTGGCGCTATGCCCTCGGCTGGCGGGAGACCGTCGTCACCGACCAGGCGTTCGACCTGGAGCCGCGAGCCTTCGGCGACTTGGTTCACTGGTTGCTCCAGCGGACCGTGGATGTTCTCGAGCAAGGACCCGGCTTCGGCCGGGCGTCCGGCGACGAGGTCGAGGCCGCCCTAGGCAAGGCCCGCGACACGGTTTTTGTCGAATGGCCGCTCGAGCGGCCGGCGCCGCCGCCGCTGCTGTGGCGCTACACTCTCGATCAGGCTCGGACGGTGGCGTTGCGCGCCCTACAGCTGGATCCGAGCTTCGAGGCGGGCACGCGCAGCTGGACAGAAGTGCGGTTCGGGGACCCCGAGGGCCCTGCGGCGGACCTGCGGGCGCCTTGGGATCCGCGCGCGATCGTTCCGGTACCCGGCACGCCGCTCACGATCCGCGGCGCCATTGACCGCCTCGAGCTCGACACCGGCGACCGGCGAGCCCGGGTCACCGATTACAAGACGGGAGCGGTCCCCAAGGCGCCCCAAGACCTGCGGCTCGGAGGCGGCGCCGAGCTGCAGCGCGTGTTGTACGCTGTCGCCGTGGCCCACCATCGGCCGGAGACCCGGATCCAGGCGCGACTGGTCTTCTTGGCGGAGGAGACTCCGCAGCCTTACCCGCTTCGGGGCGAAGATTTGGACGCGGCCCTTGCTGCCGCTGTCCAGCATCTCAACGCGGGCGTGGCTCTCGCTCGGGCGGGGACCAGTTTGCCGGGTCCGACCGATCCCTGGGAGGATTGGAACGAGCTGCGTATCGCCCTGCCGGCGATCGGCGAGCCTTTCATCAGGATCAAGGACGCGGCCTTCCGTCGTGCATTCGGCGACTTCGCCGCGGTGTGGCGGGCGCGATGACGGAGCTTCGCGACGCCGCCGCCCGTATACGGGCCTTGTCGGACTTCGGCTCGACTCTGCTGGTGGAGGCGGCCGCGGGCACGGGCAAGACTTCGCTGCTGGCCGGGCGGATCGCGCTGCTGCTGGCGAGCGGCGTGCCGCCGGCGTCCATCGCCGCCATCACCTTCACGCGGCTCGCGGCCGACGAACTCGCCGGTCGGGTGCGCGAGACCATCGACGAGCTCTTGGCGAAGAGAGTCCCGCGCCCGCTGCAGGCGGTTCTCCCAGCAGGACTCGACGACGACCAGCGTCGGGCGCTGGAAGCGGCCGCAGCGGCGTTCGACGGCCTGACGACCACGACCATCCACGGTTTCTGCCAGGAGATCCTGCGCCGCTATGCGGTCGAGGCTGATGTCGACCCCGGCGCCGACGTCTTGGACCGGGACGGGGAAGAGCTGGCGTTCGGGCAAGTGTTCGAGGCTTGGCTCGGCCGGCGGCTTGGCGAGGGCGGGCGGGCGGAAGATCCGATCGCGATCCTGGCACAGCGCGATCCGCGCAAGTCCACGAAAACCTTGCGGCAGATGGCCGATTTCCGTCGCAAACACCGTGACGCGACGGCGCCCGTGCTTGACCTGACCGGTCGGCCGGACCTTGTGTTCAGCAGCGCCGTGGACACGTTCAGACGGGCCGTGGCCGCTGCACCGCCCGACAATCGCAACACGGTCGTCCTACAGAATCTCGAGGCGCTGGACCATCACTTCCGGGACGGCTTCGCCGTCATCCCGGACTTCCCCCGTCTGTGGCGTCTGGCCCATCCGCCGCAGCTGAGCTGTATGGCCAAGGACTCCTTCGATCTTCTGCGCCCGCGTCATCTTGGGACGTCAGGGCCAACGGCTGCAGCTGAGCATCTGCAGCCGGTGGCGGCCTATGAGGAGACCGACGCGGCCTATCGGCGGTTGATGGGCAGCATCGGCAGCGGCGTTTTCGCCACCCTGTTCCCAGAACTGGACGAGGTGCTGGCCGACTATGAGGCGTATAAGCGCCGGGCGGCGCTCCTCGACTTCGACGATCTTCTGATACGCACCCGGCGCCTGCTGCGCGCCCATGAACCGGTCCGGCAGCATTTGGCGGCGTGCTATCGCTACCTGCTCGTGGATGAGTTCCAGGACACCGATCCGGGACAGTGCGACATCATCTTCCGGATCACGGCGGCCGAGCCGGCGGCGGATTGGACGGAGCTCGCGCCCCGCGCGGGTGCTCTCTTCCTGGTTGGCGATCCGAAGCAGGCGATCTTCCAGTTCCGCGGTGCCCATATTGCTAACTACGAGCTCGCCAAGGCGCTGATCGTGCGGACTTGGCCCGACAATATCCTCCAGATAAGCGCCAATTTCCGCTCGCGCGAGGGCGTGCTGACGTATGTCAACGGGGCCTTTCGCGCAGCCCTCAACGCGGCGTCGCAGCCGGGTTATGTCGAGCTGGAAGCCACTCGCAGAGACGATCCTGGGCGGCCGAGCGCTGCTCGTCTGACGATCGGCGCGCCTCCTGCTTCCAAACGCGAGGTCCTGCAGATCGAGGAAGCCGACGCGGTCGCGGCTGTCTGCGCGAAGCTGGTGGGCGCGCGGCTCCTGCGCGATGCCGAGGGCCGCATTCGGCCGGTGGCGGCGCGCGATATCGCTTTGCTCGCGCCGACCAGCAACAGCCTCTGGCTGTTCGAACGCGCGCTGCGCCGCGTCGGACTTCCCATTGCCTCCCAAGCGGGGAAGGGACTCTATCGCCGCCAGGAGACCCAGGATGTGATAGCGCTGGTGCGGGTGCTGGCCGACGCCAAGGACACGGCCGCCTTCGGCGCCTTGATGCGAGGCCCGCTGGTCGGCTTCACCGACCAGGCCCTGCTCGACATCACGGCGGCTCTGCCTGAGCGGGACGGGCGGCCAAGCGTCTTCACGGTGGCCACCCCGCTCGACGACATCGCCGATCCGGAGGCGCGCGCGGTGGTGGCTGAGCTCGTGGCGCTTCGCCGTCGCGCGCGGTTCACCAGTCCCGCCCAGCTCCTCGGTGAGGCGATCGAGCGGCTGGGCGTGCGCGTCGCGCTTTCCCTGCGCGACGATCCGCGTCACGCGGCGGCGGCCACTGCGAATATCGACGTCATCCTGGAGCGTGCGGCCCGCTACGGGGTCCGCGGGCTCCGCCGGTTCGCCGCGGACCTGCACGCGGACTGGCGGGACAACCGCGAGGCGTCCGAGGGCTGGGGCGAAGTCGATGGCGATGCCATTTCGATCGTCACCATGCACAGCGCCAAGGGGCTCGAGTGGCCGGTCGTGATCCCCATCAACGGCGTGGTGCAGCTGCGCTCGCCTGAGCGGTTCGTCCGCCATCCGGATCGTGGTACGCTCCACTGGCTTGTCGGCGACATCGCCGCCCCGGAGCTCGCCGAGACGGTCCGGCAGGACACAGAAAGCCAGCAGCGCGAAAAGGTGCGGCTCTGGTATGTGGCGTGCACGCGCGCCCGGGATTTTTTGATCTTGCCGCATCATCCAGACGCGAATGCGCGGTCGTGGGCGCGCGTGCTCGAGCTCGGCGCTGCGGGCCTGCCGGAGATCGATCTGGGCGCCTTCGCGGGAAGCCCATCGGCCCCGGACGATCCGCCTGCTAACGGTCAGGACGCTGCGACCTTCGCGGCGGAGGCCGAACGCATCGCCGCGGCGAGTCCGCCCATCGCCTGGTTGCGGCCCAGCGACCATGATGCCGACCGCGCCCAGCGGGTCGAGGTGGTGTCGGACTCCCTTGACGAAGAGGAAGAGGCATGGATCGCCACTGGCGGGCGCCTGCGGGGCCTCGTGCTGCACAAGCTGATGGAGGAAATCCTCGAGGAGGGTTTGGCAGAAGAGGCCGGCGCGCTCGCCGAGCGGGCGCGGGAGCTGAGCGCGCAGCTCCTCGCTCCGGGCGAGGCCGACGAGAGCCTCGCGGATGTCGGCGAGCTCGCCCAGACCGTGCTTCGCACGCTCGCCTTGCCCGATGTCGCGGCCTTGAGACCGCGGCTGCGCGCGGAGCTGCCGATCTACGCGCTGATAGGGCCTGCCGGCGAGGCCCAGCCGATGGCCGGCCGCGCGGACGCCGTGGTCCGCGCGGAGGACGGCGCGTTCGAAGCAGTCGTCGACTGGAAGAGCGATATCGCGCCGGGCCCACAGCAGCTGGCCGATCATGTGGACCAACTTCGGCTCTATCTGGAGGCGACCGGCGCGCCGCGCGGCGCCCTGGTCTATATGAGCTTCGGGAGGGTTCGGTGGGTCGAACCCACGAGTTGATGGCGTCCTAGAAGGTCACGCCGCCGCCCAGCTTACGAAGCTCGTGCAGCGGGAAAGGGCGAGCGGTGTCGGCGTCGTACTGCGCATGCGCCCCACGCAGTCGGTGGACCAGCGTCGCCAGGGTCAACGGATCATCTCCCTCTTGGCGAAAGGCGATGCAGATCTCGTCCATCTGCGAGCTGACCCGGCCCAGGTTCTCCTTGGGCGGGCGTACGCCCTCTTCCAGCTCGGCGTGGCGTGAGACGCGGGCGGCGAAATGTTGCGCGTTGGAGACGGTGACCGGCTTCTGCTTCAGACCGTAGTAGGTGCGTGTCGCCGTGCCCCAGCTGAAGAGGCCGCTCGGCCAACTGTTTTCCGTGTCGTGGTGATAATAGGGTTGCCGCTGGGGATCGGGACTGGTGCGAACGATCCGCAGATTGGGCAGGTCATTCGGCGTCAGCATCCTGTTAGCGATTGTCAGCTGGTCGAAGACAAGGTTTCCGTTCGCCAATGCCGAGAGCTTGTGGGTCAGGGTATCGCCCTCGCAAATCACCAGAGCCGGGCCGATGCGGTTGATGTCCTCCATCGCCATGGTGAAGAAGGTCTCGAACTTGGCGAGGTTCTCCTCCTGGCGGCCCCGACCGAACTTGCCGTAGTCGCCCTTCAGGATCCGCAGCACGGCGACCGCATAGGGCGCCCATTGCGGCGCGCCGGTCTCGTCCGGAAGCGCGCACTCCAGGCGCCCCTCCTTCGTGCGGGCGGCGAGCGGGAAAGCGTGGCCCTTGCGCTGCTGGCCGGCGACGCTGTCGGTGTTCCGCTGGATGACCGTGAGGGCGGCCGGCTGGAGATCGTGCGGCAGATCCTCCACCGGCAGCACGCCGAGCATGCGCAGGCAGTCGCTGAGGGCCGATCCATATTTGGCCTTCATCGTGCTCTCCGGCAGCGGCTCGACCGAGGTGAGCACGACCTGGGGAAGGAGGTTGGCCTGCGCGAGCGCCCGTCGTGCAAGCTGGAACGGATCGCCCGCCCGTCCTTGCAGCGCTTCGGGCATTTCCAGAATCGCCCAGCCGATGCCGGTGGTTCCGGCGCGGGCCGCGGCCACGTGGTTCGCCATGGCCTTTTGCGCGTCGTCGAAAGCCTGCGAACGGTTCAAGTCGCTTATGCTGCGCAGCTGAGCAGGGTTGAGGCCTTTCGTCTCCTCTGTCGTCGCGTCGGCCCAGGAGACCTCCTCGGCCAGAACGCCGGCGTTCACCGGATGCAGTCGGATCGTGAGACCACAGCTCCACGATAGCGCCCTGTCCTCCTGGGTCTGTGGCGGACCGAGCTCTTCGAGGAGCGCGCTGGTGAGCCGTTCGGGTGCGTCCTCCCGGCGCTGGAAGATGAACAGATCGACCTGGGCGGTGGGCGCGCCTACTGCTGCCAGCGCCATGCGGACGGCGCGTCGGCGTGCCGTGAAGCTCTCGTCGTCCGCCTTGCTGTTGTTAAACGGCTTGTCCAACGGCATGACGGTGCGGGCCCGGGTCATCGGCTCGACCGCCTTGAAGCCGGCTTTGGACAGCACCTGATCCAGAGACTGGCCGATGTCGTGGCGGTCGGGCCAGGAAATGCCGGTGCCGCCGGGCAGCCAGTCATCGCCGTGCACAGTACCGAGGCGCGGCAGCACCCAAAGTCCATCCTCGTCGACCACCGGCTGGGCCAGCTCGGCCGGACCGAGCGCGGCGCGACCGGTCAGGCGACGGACCAGGTCAAAGACCTTCTGATCGTCCTTGTGCGGCCAATAGCCGACCATGGGCCCGCGTCCGCCCTCGGCCGGCGGCGGGCCGCCCCTGGCGCGGAAGTCGAACGAGGTGTGGCGGTAGGCGTCTCGGGCGGTGGATTCCATGGCGGGCATGAAGACATCAAGCGCGCGATTGGGATCGTTGCGACCCGTCCACCGGCTCACAGGACCCCAGTTTCGGATCGAAGGCCGCGCCAGGAGGTGAAGTCGCGGGCGCTCGGGATAGGTGGGCGTATAGAGAGTGATGACCTCACTCCAAAGGCCTCGCTTGGTCTGGCGTGGCGGGAAGGCGACCAGCTCCACGCCCGCAAAGGCGTCCGTCTGCGCGGCCTTCGCCACGAGCACGCGCTGTGCGCCGCTCTGAAAGCGAAGGTCTTGACCGGCGAGTACGCCCAAGGCGTGTGCGGCGATCGCATCGAACAGCAGATTTTCCGCCGGGGTGGGGCACGCGCCGGCTTGCGCTTGAAGCGCGCCGTTCACCGACAGCTTGGTCCAGCTGGCGGCGTCCATGGCGGTCGCGGCGATCGCGGCGCGTGTCGGCGCGGGCTTGTCGGGGTAGATCAGGGTCAGCCACAGTGCGATGGCCGCTTGGACGCGCAGACGCAGTTCGCCGTCCGCAGTGACATCGCCGACGAGGAAGAAGGAGAGAGGCCGGCTCTGGGTCTCCGCGTCCCAATGATGACGCCGCATGAAGGCGATCTCGGGTACGAACCAGGCGAGGATTTCGGAGAGTCCTTCGAGGCGCAGCATTGACGGGGCGTCGTTCGGGCGCTTGGACTTCTCGCGCGACCAGGCCTGCAAGGTTTCCTGCGCGTCCGGGGACAAACGGTAGCGCGTCAGGACCAGGGTGTCCTGGGCCGTGAAGTTCGCTTCCCAGACATTGAGGTCGAGTGAATTGACGTTAGCCATAAGCGAGGCCTTTGGTCTTGGCGAGCGCATCGCGGAACGGCTGGTAGAGCAACTTCGCGAGGGTTTTGGCCGTGGGATCGGACGAAGCCACGGCGACGTCGAGTTGGCGCAGCGCCTGGACCAGAACGCTGCTGTCGGGGGAATCGGTGGCGCCGTCGAAGGAGAGCGGAGCGAACTGACGGTCGACGAAGCCGATGTGTACGGGACAGCCGTTGCGAATGCCGCGGCCTATGGTCTGCCAGAGCGGGGTCAGCATGTCCCAGGCGAACTGGGCCTTGTATTCGGTGGAGAGGCCGCTGTAGCCGCCGCGCGCATAGAGACTGTAGCGCACGATGTTCGTGGCCGCGTAGCGCATGCGACGGGCGCGCTGGGACAGGCGCTCGTCAGGCTGATCGGGATCTGCGCCCATGCCGCGGTCGAAGCGCTCGATGCCGTAGCGGTTCAGCCGGCCGATCACCGCGGCCAGGTCGTCTGGCCGCGGATGGGGTCGATGCAGGAAGTAGATAGAGGCAATCGCCGCGCGGCTCTCGCTATTGAGGATATTGTGGCCGCGGGCGACCACCTGCATCGGCGCGACCAGGATCGATTTCTCCGGTTCTTCGCCGATGCCTTCGATGAGGGAGCGGGGAAGCGGCCTTGCGCGTCGCAAGCGCTGATCGTCCGGCGCGCCGGCGTCATCGGCTTGGTCCCGTGTCAGGCCGAACACCCGCCAGTCCGCGAAGCCGTGGGTCTCGAGGCTCTCGAGCAGCATGTCGGCGACGATTGCGGCATCCGCGTAGGAATTGGTGACCAGAAGGGCCCGGCGTCGCCCGCGCAGATGTTCTTCGCCCCATTCACGGGCCATGCGCAGCCAGTTCTCCTCGATGAGATTGAGGCTGTCGCGACGGGCTGACAGGCGCGCGGCCACGCCGCTCAACGCTCTGCGCCGTTCTGCTTCGCGCAGGCCGGAAATCCGAACCTGCCTTCCCTCCTCGTTGCGCAAGCTCACCAGCTCGAAGACAGAGCGCCCGATCGCGTCGAGTTCCGCCTGAGGCTGCAGCAGCACGCCTTGGGCGGGGACTTGCACGTCGAAGCTCGGCGACGCGCAGTCCATAGGTTTCCCGGTTTTCGGATTGAACTGACGCTGGGCGCCGCCGGCCCAGCTGGTGCCACTGAGCATCAGCACATGGGGTCCGGCCTGACCTTCGCTGGCGAGCAGGTCATGCAGATGGGTGAGCAAGTGGCGGCCGACCCCCAGATGATTGATGAGGGTTAGCTTGCCGCCCATCGTGTCGCGGCGATCCTCGCTGGGCTCGTCATAGAGCAGCCCGAATACCGCCCCGGCCGGGTTCGATGGCAGTAGCGTGCGGTAGTAGCGGATGAGGTTGCTGGCCTGGCTCAGCAGCTGGGCGTCGTCGATTCCCAAGTCGGTGGCCACGGCCGGCTGAGTCTTCACTAGCCAATAATAGTGGGACAGGACCAGGTCGGTGACGACTGCCAGCAACAGCGCGAGCGCATTGCCGTGCGGGCTCATGGCCGCCTTCTTGCCGGGGTCCCCGGTGGCGTTGAACGCCGCGAGCGGACCGTCCAGGAGACCCCGGACTCGTTCGGTCAGGTCTTCGTAGTAGTCGCTGACCACCATGTCACGGGCGATGGCCTGAAGGGTGTCGCTGGCGGGCTGGAGGGCGGGGTTGCGGAAGGCCTGCCGCACCCCGTCGGCCTGTTCCTCGGCTTCGTCGCGGCTGACCGCCGACCCCAGCGAGAAGCGCGAGATGCCTCCAGCGACCTTGATCACCTCGAGGAAGTCCTCTTCAAAGTCCGGATCGTCGAAGCTGCGGCCGGGGCGGGCGAGGCCCTGCACATCCTGCCGTCGTCGCCAGATTTCATAGAGGATGCCGCCGGCGGTGAAGGGCGTGTTCCGGTAGAAATCGGCGAGATAGGCCTGCTCGTTCTGGAGAAGAGCGTAGAGCGTTCCGATCAGGCGATAGAATGTGTGGAAGTTGGCCTGCCAGCGTGCGTTCACCTGGCGGCGGAACTGGACGCCGCTGCGCTCGCGCAGCGCCTCGGACGATTTGGCGCCGATTGCCGGCGCATAGACGTCGCGCTCGTCGCCCATGATTGGCGAGCGCGGCGCGAAGATGTCATCGAGGGTCTTTTGGACGGAATCGACCTCATCGACGATCATCAGGTCGAGGGTGTGCTGGAACAGCTCCGGCAAGGTTAGGTGCTGCGCCGAGGTCCATTTGTCCGGCGTCATGTGGACGAAGGCTTGGGGCGTGAGGGCGATGACCTGAGCGGTGACGGCGCTGCGCTGCTGCTCCTGAGCCGGGCACTGCGCCCATAGTGGACAGGACCGTTCCGCGCCGACGTCATCGTTGTCGTCGATCGCCTCGTCCTCGGCGAGCTCGGCGTCGCGGCGGCGCTGATAGATTCGATGGCAGGGCTTTTCCCTGAAGGTGGGGAAAGCGGGCCGTTGGCCCGATCCACGGACAACGACCGGATCGCGCTGAAAGCCGTCGAGTGGACAGGCGACGCTGAAGTTTTCGGCGACGTCGCCGACGGCCGACACCGACCATCCCGAGGACGACAAACCCTGCTGCCAGTGGATGGAGTTCAGGTGGCGGTCGCGATTGTAGAAGCTTGAGAGCACTGTGGCGTCGACGCCGTGCATCCGCAGGCGGGCGACCATGGTCGCCCC
This sequence comes from Dongiaceae bacterium, assembly GCA_041398065.1. Lineage (GTDB taxonomy): Bacteria > Pseudomonadota > Alphaproteobacteria > Dongiales > Dongiaceae > Dongia_A. Next base: position 21,485 of record JAWKVL010000041.1, read on the forward strand.
TTGGATGGTGTCCGCGACGAGGATGCCGATGCGCTTGCCCTCGCCGCCGAGGGTCAGGGCCAGCACGACGAGCCACACCAGGGTCGATTTGCCGGAGGACAGCATGCCGAGGACATGAACGGCGCCGGCCAAGGTCAGGGTTTCGCCGTCGAAGAAGCCCTCCTTCAGGCCTTCGAGCTTGAGCTTGTTGAGACGGTCGCGCAGCCGAAGCGGCGGGAGAGTCGAGGGCCAGTCCGGCTGAGCTTCGCGCGCATCGACCGTTTCGGCGGTGGCCCGCAGCTGCGCCAGCGTCAGGATGATCGGCGCATGCCGGTGCCGGCGTGGAAGGGCATGCTCGGCCACGGCCGCCGCCTCCGGATCGACCGCCGGGATTTGGTAGGCGAGCAGGGTCTCACCGCGGTTGGTGCGGACCAGCGCGTCGCCGGCGCTGGCCACCTGCAGGATGCGGGTGATCCAGGGCGCCGGGGTTTCCAGATGTTCGGTCAGGACGGCGAGTACGCCCTCGGGTGCGCTGCGCCGCAGGGTGGGGATGCGGCCGTCGATGGCGTAGCAGCGCATCGTTTCGGGGGTAAGGCCGTGCCGCCGGCAGGCGTCGAGCCAGGCGGAGGCCGACATGTAGCGGCCCGCTAGGTGTCGCAGGCTGGTCAGATCACGCAGAAAGGCTGAATCGGCCCCTTCTGCCATGACCTTGGCATAGCCAAGCAGCAGATAGGGCAGGGCTGACACGTCCTCGCCGGGGCAGTGGCGGGCCAGGAAATGAAGGCACAGCTCGGTCAGTCCGAGTGTGCGGTCCTCCGCTGCGGGGAGGTCTCGCGCGGCGGGATCGGCGCTGCGTAGCGCCTTGCGGTAAGCCGCCAGGAAGGCGCGATCCGTCCTCATGGTGTCAGCTCATCGAGGAGATCGGATACGGTGGTGAGCGCAACGGCCGGACGGCCGTTGGCCGCACGCAGAGCTTCGAATCGAGCCTCAAAGCGAGGATCGGTCTCGGCGATATAATCGGGTATGACCAGGTAGCAGTGGTGATCGGCCTCGAAGGTCTTGAAGCCGTTGAAGCGGCTGGCGAGGCGAGCCGGCGAGATATAGTCCTTAACATCGATCGCCAGCCGCTGGCTGCCGTCCGGAGCGACCGCCACAAGGTCGACCCGATCCAGGGCCGGCCACAGTTTCGTCGTCCAGCCGAGGGCGTCCAGCCGGCGTTTGAGCTCGAGTTCCGCCAGGCCCGGCAGCGCCCAGAAGGTGCGGAAGGCCCGCTTCAAATAGAGCATCCCGGGGCGGTATTTGAGCGTTGCGTGCGCGCCTTCGCGGGCCTTGCGGATTGCCTCAGGCTGGCGACACTCGGTGTGGAAGGCGCGACCCTCACGCCGCAGAATCGTCTTGCTGACCGTGCAGATCGGCAGCTCGCCGTTGATCGCGAAGCTTTCGGGGATGCGGTCATAGAAGGCCTCGACGATTTCGTCCGATCGTTCGAGGGTCGCGAGCAGCGGGTCCATGAGGATGGCTGCGGGCCAACTCGTCATGACCACGTTCTCGATGACGGTCTTCCGCCAGGTCCGGTAGAGTTCTTCGCCATCGACGCGGTCGCGGCAGAGGCCCACCAACATCTCGTAGCCCAGATTCTCCTCGATCTCGGATTCGGGATCCCCTCCAGGCAGGGCCAAGGCCCGGCATGCTGTGCTCGCCTCACCGGATTCCACCAAGCGCACGGCGAGGTAGTCGCCGCCCACGTCCCAGCTGATATCCGGGAGCCAGCGGAAAAGAGGTTCTTGGGCACGGCGCATGAGCCCGTGAAGATCGGTAGGCCAGACGTTGTGTCCGTCCGCGAGGTTGCGTGCAGCGCCCAAGTCGAACACGCGTCGCACCGGCGGCGGATAGGGCGCCTTCAGCCACCCTTCGGCGTCGAGACTGGCCTGAATTTGGATGATGGCGCTGGCGATGAGGGTGACCATCTCGCGGACGCCGTGGACGGGCGCCTGGGGGCCTTCAAGCTGCGCAAGTTTGGCGAGGACATCCGGCGCCACGCCTGCCGGGTCCTCAAGATAGCGGTAAAGCGTGGCGCGGCCGATGCCGAGTTGCTCGGCGGCGGCCGTCTTCCAGCGGCGGCCATAGCCGAGCTTCTCCGAGAAGAGCGCTTGGGCACGCTGAGGGAAGGACGGTGCATCGATCAACGAATCATCTCCGGGAGACAGACGAGACCTTAGTGTATCAAATGTATCATGGCAAGCGAGATGGGTGTCTTGGGGAAATCCGCGACCGGCAGTCGTCTTGAAAAGTGTCAGAAATCTGCGTATATTTCTGACAGGAGTTGGCCATGCAACGGTTGACAGACCAGATTCTCGCCCATGCGGAGGGGCTGCCGGAAGGCACGCCCGTCGCGGCCAAGAGCTTGCTCCACCTCGGCAATCGCGCCGCGGTGGATCAGGCGCTGTCGCGCCTGACGGAACGGGGCCAACTGGTTCGGGCAGGGCGCGGAGTCTATCTCCGCCCGGTCACGAGCCGGTTCGGCACGCGGGCGCCGTCGGTGGAGCAGGCGGTCGAGGCGCTGGCCAGTCAGCGCGGCGAAGTCATCGTTCCGAGCGGGGCGGCGGCCGCCAACACGCTCGGTCTCACGACGCAGGTGCCGGTCCGCTCGGTCTATCTGACTTCCGGCCGCACGCGGACGATGAGCCTTGGCAAACAGGTCATCGAGCTTCGCCACGCGCCGCGCTGGCAACTCGCCCTGGCGCATAAGCCGGCTGGTGAGGCCGTGCGAGCGCTGGCCTGGCTTGGGCCGGAGAAGGCGGAGGCCGCGCTGACGACCTTGAAGCGCAAGCTACCCGCCGCGGCGTTCAGCGAGCTGGTCGCGGTAGCGCCGCAGCTTCCGACCTGGCTCGCGCGCAGCGTCGGCAAGGCCGCGCATGGCTGACGCCTTTCTCCAGCTTCCCGTCGCGGATCGGCGCGAGGCGCTGAGCGTCGCGGCCGATCGGTCGGGGCGGCCGGCGCATCTTCTCGAGAAGGATGTCTGGGTGGTCTGGGCGCTGGCCGCGTTGTTCGGGTCCACGCTTGGCGAGCAGCTGGTGTTCAAGGGCGGCACGTCGCTGTCCAAGGCCTATCGGGTCATCCGACGGTTTTCCGAGGATGTCGACGTGACCTACGACATTCGGGCGATCGCGCCCGACCTGGTCGGCGACGATGGCGAAGCATTGCCGAAGACGCGCAGCGACGAGAAGCGCTGGTCGAGCGTGGTGCGCAAGCGCTTGCCGGAGTGGGTGGCGGGAACCGCCCAACCGATCATCGTCGAGGCGCTGGCGGCCGAGACATTGGCGGCCGCAATCCGCGTCGAAGGCGAGAAGCTGTTCATCGACTATGAGGCGACCAGCGGCGGCTCGGGTTATGTGGCGCCTAGCGTGATGCTCGAGTTCGGGGCGCGCTCGACGGGCGAGCCGGCGAGCGTGCGGGACATCACCTGCGACGCTTCCGGCATGGTCGAGGGCGTCATGTTCCCGACGGCGCGGCCGCGCGTGATGCACGCGGAGCGGACCTTCTGGGAGAAGGCGACCGCCATCCATGTCTTTTGCCTGCAGCAGCGCCTGCGCGGCGATCGCTTCGCACGGCACTGGCATGACGTTGTGCGCCTGGACGAAGCCGGTCTCGCGGATGCGGCGCTCGCGGATCATGCGCTAGCGAACGCGGTCGCGCGCCATAAGGGAATGTTCTTTGCCGAGAAGGCGGCCGATCGCAGCCCGATCGACTATGCCGCTGCCGTGCACGGCGGTTTGCAGCTCGTGCCCGGCGGCGAGGCTTCCAGAGCGCTGGAAGACGACTATCGCCGCATGGTCGAGGACGGGCTACTCCTTGAGGATGCCGAGCCCTTCGAGGCGCTCATGGCGCGTTGCGCCGACATCGCCGCGCGGGCCAACCGCGCGGCGGAATAGAAGAGCCAGGGGAGAGACGTGTGCGCATATCGCGGGTGAAGATCAGCAACTTCGCCAACTTCTCGGAGATCGATGTCGAGACCGGCGAGAGCATCGTCATCGTCGGCGAGAACAAGGTCGGCAAGAGCAACTTCGTCCGGGCCCTGCAGCTGATCCTCGATCCCGGCCTTTCCGAGCGCGATCGGCAACTCGTGCTCGAGCATTTCTGGGATGGCCTGGGCGAGGACAAGCTCGGCGAGACGATCGAGGTCGCGGTCGAGCTGACAGACTTCACCGACGATCCGCGGTTGATGGCGCATTTGAACGACTGCGTGGTCGATCCTGGGCCGCCGATGGTCGCGCGTCTCACCTATCGCTTTCAGCCGAAGGCCAATCTCGGCGCGACCCGGAGAGCCTGGCCGACTATGAGTATATCATCTTCGGCGGCGACGATCCTGGCATGTCGATCGGCGCCTCGCTGCGGCGCATGCTGCCGCTCGACGTGCAGGGTGCGCTGCGCGATGCCGAAAAGGACCTGTCGAGCTGGCGCAATTCGCCGCTGCGGCCGCTGATCGAGGAGCTGGCTACCTCGCTCGACGAGGAGGCGCGCGCCGAGATTCAGGAGCAAGTGAACGAGTCGCAGGCCGAGCTCGTCGGCCATGAGGAGGTGCGGCGACAGCGACGCGGATCAGTGAACGGCTGATCGCCATCGCCGGCGAGCAGCATGCCGTCCCGCTGACGCTCGGCCTCGCGCCGACGCGCGTCGATGCGCTGCTGCGCAGCCTGCGCCTGCTGATCGACAATGGCGCGCGCGGTATTCCGGACGCGAGCCTCGGCACCGCCAATCTGATCTTCCTGGCGCTCAAGAGCCTCGAGCTCGATCGTCTCGTGGAGGACGGTGAGCGGGATCATACGTTCTTCGTCGTGGAGGAGCCGGAGGCACATCTCCACCCGCACGTCCAGCGTCTCGTCTATCGCTATTTCCTGGGCGGCGGCGGAGAGAAAGACGAGGACACGCGGCCGCTGACGACGATCCTGACCACGCACTCGCCGCATATCGCCAGTGTCACGCCGATCCGCTCGATCGTGCTGCTGCGTCACGACGCGGAAACGGAGGCGACGGTCGCGGTTTCGACCGCTCGTGCGCCGCTCGACGAACGCGACGAGGCGGACCTCCAGCGCTACATCGATGTGAGCCGCGGCGAGATCTTCTTCGCACGAGGCGTGATCCTGGTCGAAGGCGACGCCGAGCGGTTTTTGGTGCCGGCCTTTGCGGAGGCACTGGACATTCCGCTCGACATGCTGGGCATCACGGTGTGCTCGGTCAGCGGCACGAATTTCACGCCTTATGTCAAGCTGCTGGGCCCGGAGGGCCTCAACATCCCGCACGTCATTCTGACCGACCGGGACCCGAACGGGGAACACCCGCCGTTCGTCCGCCGCCGCCTGATCAAGGTCCTGGAGTTGCTCGAAGACGAGGTAGACTACGCGCCACTGGACGCCGACGCGGTGATCGCGCGCGCCGCGCCGTTCGGCTATTTCGTGAACGGCAACACGCTCGAGCCGGAGCTCTTCGCCGGCGGGCTGGCCGAGGCGATGCAGAGGGTCATTGAGCAGGAACTGGCGATCAACCAAGCCACTCGCAACCGCATTCAGGGCTGGGTCGACGATCCCGACACGCTCGATGAGGAGCGCCTGATGGCGCTGATCGAGCGGATCGGCAAAGGACGCTTCGCGCAGGCGCTGGCGCCGCATGCCAGCGACGACAATTGCCCGGACTATATCCGACGGGCGCTGGAGCACATCCGCGATGCCGTTGCGTAGCGTCAGCAACGCTTATCTCGCGCAGGCGACGGATCTGGCGGGCAATCCAGGCCAGCAGGCGGCCTATGATTCCACGGGCAACTGTGTGGTGCTGGCCGGGCCCGGCAGCGGCAAGACCAAGACCCTAGTGCTCAAGCTTGCGCGGATCATGGCGGAGGACGTGCGCGCGCCACGGGGAGCCGCGTGCATCACCTATAGCCAGGAATGCGCGCGCGAGCTGACGCGGCGTCTGGAGCGGCTCGGCCTGCGCGAGGCGCCCAACCTCTTCATCGGGACGGTGCATGGCTTCTGCCTGCGACACCTGCTCATGCCCTATGGCCGGCTTGCGGGCCTACCGGTGCCATTCCCGCTCACGGTCGCAACGCAGCGGCAAAGCGATCAGGCGATGCGCGGGGTTGGCGATCGGCTGTTCGGTGTCGGGCATGCCAACAAGCCGATGGACCTTGGTCGGCATCGCCGATCGGTCTTGAACAGACGGTCGCGCGCCTGGACCAGCGAGGAGGAACTCGCGGCATGGGCGGAGGGCTATGAGGCCGACTTGCGCCGGCAGGGCCTGGTCGACTTCGACGACCTTGTGATCTTCGGGCAGCGGCTGGTGTCCGAGCATGACTGGGTGCTGCCGCTGCTTCAGGCGAAGTTTCCGGTCCTCGCGGTCGACGAATATCAGGACCTCGGCGTGGCATTGCATCGCATCGTCAAGCGGGTGGCGTTCGATGGCGGTGTCCGGCTCTTTGCGGTCGGGGACCCAGATCAATCGATCTACGGGTTTACCGGCGCGGATGGAGCCCTGTTGCAGGAGCTGGCCGAGCGCGACGATGTCGAGCGCGTCCAACTCCAGCTCAACTATCGCTCGGCGTCGCGCATCGTCAGCGCGTCGGAGTTCGCGTTGGGCGAGGCGCGCGGCTACGAGTCGAACGACCCGGAACGGCAGGCGGTCATCGAATTCGTGCAATGCGACGACGGGCTCGAGGGCCAGGCGGCGCATGCGCTCGCCGAGATCATCCCTGAAGCGCTCGCGGCCAAGCCGGGCCGCGCGCTGGGCGATATCGCCATTCTCTATCGGGACTATCGGGCCGGCGACGTGGTGGCGGAGGCCGTCGCTGCGGCGGGCCTCGATTTTGTCCGCGTCGACACGGCGGCGCCTTATCGCAAGGTCGCGCTCACCAGTTGGATCGAGGACTGCGCTGCCTGGTGTGCGGGCGGCTGGCGCGAGGCCCGCCCGCAATTGCGCGGTCTGCTGGATCGCTGGCTCGGATTTCATCGTGCCCGAATTCCTGATGCGCAGGCGCGAGATGAGGCGCAGCGGCTGACCGAGCTCCTCTGGTCGCTTCGCGTCGAGGAGAGACCTGCCTGGGAGTTCGTGACGCGCCTTCGCGCCGGAATGCTCGATGCGCTGATGGCGGCCGAACCGAGCCTCGCCGATCAGCGCGAGCAGGTGGAGCGCATGTCGGCGGCGCTTGCCGCCGGTGGCGCGCTGGCGGACCTCGACCTGGCGAGCCTTGGCGGGCGGGATGGCTCGCCCCTCCACCTGAATTTGCTGACGCTGCACTCTGCGAAGGGGTGCGAATATGATGTCGTGATCATGGTTGGGCTCGATCTCGGAAGCCTGCCCTGGCGCAACGAGCTGCCGGCGGCCCGCCGCGAGAGCCGGCGATTGTTCTACGTCGGCCTCACGCGTGCGCGCGACGAGATCCACATGCTCTATTCCGGCTACGTGGACACGGCCCGCGGAAGAATGAACTGGGGGCGCTCGCCATTCCTGGATGAGCTTGAGGCGCGAATGGAGGAGGCCGAGGGCGAATAACTATGCTGTTATTTCGCGAAGGCCAGACGTCGAGGGCGGCCGCGTGATGTGGCTCCCTGGCCGCCAGATGGAGGGATGGGATTAAAACATCGAGTGAGAAAGGACCGTAGAACTCCTCGTGGGAACATTCGTTACGACCGGGTGACGATCCACGAAGCTGTCCGGTTCGGGCGGCTGTTCTGGCTGAAAGCCCTGTCATATCATTTGGGCTTCTCACGGCATGCGATTGGCTACATTGATCAATAGCACTCCGAATCTCACAGCTACCTCCACACTGCTTGCTCGTTACGTTGGTCGCTTGATCTCATCCGCATTCGTTGTCTCGCGACACATGATCAAATCGTCGCCGCTCCAACTTGCACCTTTGCTCGTCAATCACCTTCTCATATTCTTTGACATTTGCGGCGGACGATCCCGTGAAGCATGACGACGAATTCGAACCGAAACTCGGTAAGATCCGATCGCGCTCTCTTCCGCGAAGCACCTTTCTGCGGGAGATCCAGACGACCATTGGGCGCTCAAGCGGCCTCTATCGGCGTATTTCAGGCCGCGAGAGCCGGTTCGATGGCAGCCGGATAGGTCGGGGCAGTGGCACCGGTCGTTTCCTCGCTTCAAGAGACCACTACAGTGCACTTCGGTCTCGCCGCGTGGTCATCAAGGCGCGGTTGATACGGCTGGCCGGCGCTGGCCTGAACGGCGCAAAGGCCCACCTGCGATACCTGCAGCGCGATGGTGTCACACGCGAAGGGGCGCCCGGTGATCTCTATGACTCCCAACAGGACCGCTGTGATGGAGCGGCTTTTCTCGGTCGCTGCCATGGCGACCGGCATCAGTTCCGATTCATCGTGTCCGCGGAGGACGCGATCGAATACCAAGATCTGAAACCGCTGGCCCGTCGCCTCATGCTCCAGATGGAGCAGGATCTCGGCACGAAGCTCGATTGGATCGCCGTCGACCACTACAACACCGGCCACCCGCACACCCACATCGTGCTCAGAGGAAAGGACGATCGAGGCAAGGACCTCATCATCGCCCGGGAGTATCTGAGCCGGGGCATGCGGGAGCGAGCTGCGGAGATCGTAGCGCTCGATCTCGGTCCTCGTACCGACCACGAAATCCAAGCCCGCCTCCGCGCTGAGGTCGAGCAGGAGCGCTTCACCAGCCTCGACCGGAGTCTCCTGAGGGAAGCGGAGACCGACGGCACCGTTCGATCTGGTCGAGACCAGGACAGCTTCCGTCAGACCCTCCGTGCCGGCCGGCTCCAGAAGCTGAAGCGCCTCGGTCTGGCGGAAGAGATCTCCCCCGGACAATGGCGATTGGCTCAAGACCTGGAGTCCGTCCTCCGCCGGATGGGCGAGCGCGGAGACATCATCAAGGCCCTTCACCAGGAGCTGGCCCGCGCCCGCATCGACCGGAATTCAACAGATCTGGTGGTCCACGATGCCGAAGAGATCAGCGCTCCTTTGATCGGCCGTGTCGTCACGCGTGGTCTCGCCGACGAGCTCTCGGACCGTCACTACCTCGTTGTCGATGCGGTCGACGGCCGCATCCATTACATCGAGATCGGCAATGCTGATGCGACCGAGCCGACTCCCGAAGAGAGCATCGTCGCCGTCACATCCAAGCAGGCGAACGTCAAGCCGGTTGATCGGACCATTGCAGCCATCGCCGAGGCGCATGGTGGGCGCTACAGTTCTGACCTTCACCTCAAGCACGACCCGACCGCAACGAAGGCGTTCGTGGAGACACATGTCCGCCGGCTGGAGGCCATGAGGCGTGCTGGGATCGGCGTCGAGCGGGAGGCGGATGGCACCTGGACCATTGCGCCCGATCACCTAGATCGCGTGCTCCGCTACGAGCGGATGCAGGCCCACAAAGCGCCTGTCCAGGTGGAGGTCCTCTCCACTTTGAAGCTGGACCGCCAGACCGACGCCGAAGGCGCGACCTGGCTGGATCACGAGCTGGTTGACGGCGATCCAGCTGTGCTGAGAGACAGTGGCTTTGGCCGAGACGTCCGGCAGGCGCTGGCCCAGCGTCGACAATGGCTGCTCGAGCAGGGCCTCGCCTCTGAGCAGCAAGGGAGCATCGTCTACAGGGCAAATCTCCTTCGCATTCTCAGGGAGCGCGAACTGCAAAAGGTCGGCGGACAGCTCGCTGGTCAGCTTGGGCTTCATTACATCGCCCGCGAAGCTGGCCGGAGGATAGAAGGCATCTACCGCCGCCGTGTTGATCTCGCCAGCGGACGATACGCCCTGATCGAGCGATCACACGAGTTCACGCTGGTGCCCTGGAGGCCGGTGCTTGAACGCAGTCTTGGGCAGCACGTCGCCGGCATCGCCAAGAGTGACGGTGGAATCTCCTGGACGATGGGTCGAAGGAGAGGACCTTCAATCTCATAGCCGTTTGGAGTCAGTTTCGGCGGTAGCGAAGTTCCTACGTGAGCTTCGCCTGTACGATCATCGATCAGCTTTGTTGCCCGCAGCACGTCGTGCGGCGTGAAAGCGTCAGGTCGGCGTAGTTGAGCGCAGATAACGGCGCTGAGAGATTCTTGTCTGTTGGTGAATCCTTGTCTCCGTCGCGCTGTCTGGGCGGCGCTCTCCGGGATAAGCGGCATGACACCGACAAGCCTCCTCATCGGGCAGATCGCCATCGTCTTTGCGATCGTCATCGCCGGCGTCTGGTCGGCGACGCAATGGGCCGCAGCAATGCTCGGCTACCAGGCCCAGCTTGGGGCGCCATGGGCGGTCTTGTTTGGCATCCCGCTCTACAAGCCCTGGGAGCTGTTTCCCTGGTGGTACTCGTATGACGCCTACGCGCCGCACATCTTCAATCGCGCCGGCATGCTGGCCGGAACCAGCGGGTTTTTGGGCTGTGCCGCTGCGATTGCCGGCTCGCTCTGGCGCGCGCGGCAGACACGCCTTGTCACCACCTACGGCTCCTCGCGTTGGGCAAGTTCCCGCGAGATCGCCCGTGCTGGACTCTTCGAGGCATCGGGAGTCTTTCTGGGGCGGCTCGACCGCCGCTACCTGCGCCACGATGGGCCCGAGCATGTCATGGCCTTTGCGCCGACCCGGAGCGGGAAGGGTGTCGGCCTGGTTATCCCGACGCTGCTGTCCTGGACCGGCTCTACCGTCGTCCACGACATCAAGGGCGAGAACTGGCAGTTGACCGCCGGCTGGCGCTCACGGTTCTCGCATTGCCTGCTCTTCAATCCGACCGATCCGCGGTCTGCTCGCTACAACCCGCTCCTCGAAGTGCGGAAAGGATCGGACGAGGTCCGCGACGTCCAGAATATTGCCGATATCCTGGTCGACCCCGAAGGAGCGCTGGAACAGCGATCGCACTGGGAGAAGACCAGTCATTCCTTGCTGGTCGGCGCTATCCTTCATGTCCTCTATGCCGAGGAAGAGAAGACTCTGGCGCGGGTCGCGACTTTCCTATCCGACCCGCAGCGCTCCTTCGCGCACACCCTGCGCCGGATGATGGCGACCAATCACCTGGGCACGGCTGATCAGCCCCATGTTCACCCGGTTGTGGCATCCGCCGCCCGCGAGGTTCTCAACAAGTCCGAGAACGAGCGCTCTGGCGTGCTCTCGACCGCCATGTCGTTCCTGGGCCTCTATCGCGACCCGACGGTGGCTGCGACCACAGCTGCCTGCGACTGGCGAATCGCCGACCTGGTCGATGCCGCGCGTCCAGTCTCGCTGTACTTGGTGATCCCGCCTTCGGACATTTCCCGGACCAAGCCTCTCGTCCGGCTAGTCTTGAACCAGATCGGCCGGCGGCTGACCGAGCGCCTGGAGGGTGATCCGAGGAAGAGCCGCAAGCACCAGCTGCTCATGATGCTGGATGAGTTCCCGGCGCTGGGGCGACTCGACTTCTTCGAGACCGCCTTGGCCTTCATGGCGGGCTATGGGATCCGGGCCTATCTAATCGCCCAATCCCTGAATCAGATATCCAAGGCCTATGGCGAGAACAATTCGATCCTCGACAACTGCCATGTCCGGATCGCCTTCAGCAGCAACGACGAGCGGACCGCGAAGCGGATCTCGGATGCCTTGGGCACGGCGACCGAGCTTCGGGCGCAGCGGAACTACGCCGGTCATCGGCTGGCGCCCTGGCTCTCGCATGTCATGGTCTCTCGTCAGGAAACGGCACGGCCGCTTCTCACCCCCGGTGAGGTCATGCAGCTGCCGCCCTCGGACGAGCTGGTGCTGGTCTCGGGGCTCGCTCCAATCCGAGCCAAGAAGCTTCGCTACTACGAGGACCGCAACTTCACCGCCCGGGTCCTGCCAGCACCAGCCTTGAGTGACTCGACCTATGAAGACCGCCCGGCGCCGCGGCCAGATGATTGGGGCGGGCAGGTGCGTGGACCGCATCTTCAGCTCGCTGGCGAAGCCGCGTGCGGCCTCCCGGAAGAGGACGAGGGTGGTCTTCAGCAGCAACGGCACCCTGGGCTTGGCGAGGAGACGATCATTCGGCCGGTCGATGCCGACCCTTCGGATCCGCTCGGCCTCGGCGAGGACGAGTCCGATGCCGCGGCTGACAAGCGGGCCATGGATCGCCTGCGCCCACTGAGCCCGGTCGCTCGCGCGCACGCCGTCAATGAAGGCAGTGCCAGCGACGATCTGATGCCGAGGTTCTGATCATGGCCAAGAAACACGAGAAGGTCCGGCACCAACTCTTCCTGCCGGCGGACGTGACCGAAAAGCTGGAGGCTCTGGCGGCCAAGCCAGGATGCTCGAAGTCCGCGATCCTGACCGACGCGCTGGTTGCCTGGCTCGGGCGCTGGGCCGGCCATGAGCTCGACGACCGGTTCGGCGTCCGCTTGAACCGCATCAGCATGCAGCTCGGCCGGATCGAACGCGATGGTCAGGTCCTGCTCGAAAGCTTGGCTCTCTTCATCCGCTACCAGCTCAACGTGACCGCGCCCTTGCCGGAAGCCGACGCGGCAGCGCGGGCCGTCGGGCGCGACCGCTTCCAGGCGTTCATCGAGCAAGTCGCTCGTCAGCTCGCCCGTGGCGATCGCACGCTGGACCGGAGCGCGGTTGGTCCGGATGAGCCGCAGCCGGAAGGCGAGTCATGAGCGGCACGCGAAACCCTGAATCCAGCGATCGGCGCCGCGCCATGCTGCGAACCGCCTTAGGCGCCAGGATCGCCGCGGCGCTTGCCGATCCCGCAGTCATCGAGATCATGGTCAATCCGGACGGTGCCTTGCGTCTCGACCGGCTGGGAGAGGGCATCGTCGATACCGGCCATAGATTGGACTCGGCCGCGATCGAGCGGATCATCCGCCTGGTCGCCTCCTATGTCCGGGTGGAGGCCCATGAGCACAACCCGATCGTCAGCGCCGAGCTGCCACCCCATGGCAAAGGCCTCGCGGGCGAGCGGTTCGAGGGCCTGTTGCCGCCAATCTCGCGCGCGCCGTGCTTCGCCATACGCAAGCCGGCCGCCAAGGTCTTCGTCCTCGAGGACTACGTCAGCGAGCGGATACTCACTCCGATCCAGGCGGAGATCCTGCGCAAGGCCGTCCGTGATCGTCGGAACCTGCTGATCGCCGGCGGAACGAGCTCCGGCAAAACCACGTTGGCGAATGCGCTGCTGGCCGAGATCGCGGGCCTCAAAGAACGCGTCGTCCTGATCGAGGATACGCGGGAGCTACAATGCGCGGCGCCGGATTGCGTCGCGCTCCGCACCAAGCCCGGAATCGTGTCGCTGTCCGACCTGGTGCGCTCAACTCTGCGGCTGCGCCCCGACCGCATCATCATCGGCGAAGTGCGCGGGCCGGAAGCGCTCGATCTCTTGAAGGCCTGGAACACCGGTCATCCCGGCGGCATCGCCACCGTCCACGCCAATTCTGCCCATGCCGCGCTCTATCGACTGGAGCAGCTGATCCAGGAGGCGGTCGCCACACCGCCGAGACGCTTGATCGCGGAGGCGATCGACATTGTCGTCTTCATCGCCGGCCGCGGTCTTTCACGCCAGGTACAGACCATCGCCGAGGTCAAGGGCCTGGACGGCCATGGCGACTACCGGCTCTCCGAGCTCGCCACCGCACCATCCCGAACGATTGAACGCAACGCGAGAGGTCTCCATGCACCGTAGACTCCGCCTTTTAAGCTTCACTATCGCGATCTCACTCCTCTTCTCCAGCGCGGCATTCGCGGCCGGCTCGGGCATGCCCTGGGAGGAGCCGCTGCAGCAGGTCCTGGAATCGGTTCAGGGGCCGGTCGCCAAGATCGTTGCGGTGATCATCATCATCACGACTGGTCTGACTCTCGCCTTCGGCGAGACCTCCGGCGGATTCAGGCGGCTGATCCAGATCGTGTTCGGGCTCTCGATTGCCTTCGCGGCCTCTAGCTTCTTCCTCAGCTTCTTCAGCTTCGCCGGCGGAGCGCTGGTCTCATGAGCGGGCAACATCTTCCTGGGTTTGAGGTACCGCTGCACCGGTCCTTGACCGAGCCCATCCTCCTGGCTGGTGCACCGCGGAACATTGCCATCCTCAATGGCACGATCGCGGCGGCGCTCGGTCTTGGTCTCCAGATGTGGTTGGCCGGCATTCTGGTCTGGGCGATCGGGCACAGCTTGAGCGTCTTCGCCGCGCGGCGGGATCCATCCTTCGCACCCGTTCTCATCCGTCATCTCCGGCAGAAAGCCTGGCTCGCATGCTGAGGCTCGCGGAATATCGCAACAAGACCGATCGGCTGGCCGATCATCTGCCCTGGGCGGCGTTGGTCGCACCCGGAATCGTCCTCAACAAGGATGGCAGCTTCCAGCGCACCTTGCGCTTCCGTGGGCCGGACATCGAGAGCGCCACCGAAGCAGAGCTCATCGCCGTGTCGGCGCGGGCCAACAACGTCTTCCGTCGCTTCGGCTCGGGCTGGGCCTTCTTCTTCGAGGCGGAGCGCATCCGGTGTCAGGACTACCCCTTGAGCGAGTTTCCCGATCCCGCCTCCTGGCTGGTCGACGAGGAACAGCGCGCCGCGTTCGACGGCAGGCGGGGAGAGCATTACGAAAGCCATTATCACCTGACGCTGTTCTATCTGCCGCAGCCGGATGCCCAGGCGCAGCTTGGCCGCAAGCTCATGGAAGGGGATGCCGACCGGCAGGAACGCGATTGGCGCGCCGAGCTGGCGGCCTTCGTCACCGAGACCGACCGAGCCCTCGATCTTCTCAGTGGCTTCCTGCCGGAGATCGCGGCTCTCGACAGCGCCGAGACGCTGACCTATCTCCACAATACGATCTCGACCCGCCGGCATCCGGTCTCGGTGCCGGAGACGCCCGCCCATCTCGATGTGCTTCTGGTGGACACACCCTTGAGCGGCGGCATCGAGCCGATGCTCGGCGATCATCACCTACGGACGCTGACGCTCCTCGGGTTCCCGAACCTGACGCGTCCCGGACTCCTCGATGCCCTCAACCGCCTCGGCTTCGGTTATCGCTGGATGACACGCTACCTGGCGCTCGACCGGACCGATGCTGCCAAGCTTTTGACCCGCATCCGCCGGCAATGGTTCAACAAGCGGAAGTCGATCGCGGCCCTGTTGCGCGAGGTGCTCTATAACCAGCCGAGCGCGCTCCTCGATTCCGATGCCGAGAACAAGGTGGTCGATGCCGACCTCGCTCTGCAGGCCCTGGGCGGCGACGACATCGGCTTCGGTTATCTGACGACGACAGTCACGATCGCTGATCCGGACCCGGTCGAAGCCGAGCGGCGCCTGCGCGAGATCGAGCGTGTGCTGCATGGTCTCGGCTTCACATCGATCCGAGAGAGCGTCAATGCCGTCGAGGCCTGGCTCGGGAGCCTGCCGGGCCATGTCTATGCCAACGTGCGTCAGCCGCCAGTCCACACGCTTAACCTGGCGCATCTGATGCCGCTCTCCGCCCTCTGGGCGGGTCCGGAGCGGAACGACCACCTCGGTGGAGCAGCGCTGCTTGTGTCAGAGACCTCGGGCGCAACGCCATTCCGGCTGTCGACCCATGTCGGCGACGTCGGGCATATGCTGGTCGTCGGGCCGACGGGCGCCGGCAAGTCCGTGCTCCTGGCGCTGATGGCGCTGCAGTTCCGGCGCTATGCCCGGTCACAGGTCTTCGTCTTCGACAAGGGACTTTCCGCCAGGGCCGCCGTGTTGGCCATGGGCGGTGAGCACCACCGGCTGGGTGCAAGCGCGGGTGATGGGGCACTGGCTTTCCAGCCGCTGGCGGCGATCGATCATGCGGATGAGCGGGGCTGGGCCGGCGAGTGGATCACCGCGTTGCTTGCCCATGAGAACGTGACGGTGACGCCGGAGGTGAAGGACGCCGCCTGGTCTGCGTTGGGGAGCCTCGCGTCGGCGCCGGTCGAGGAGCGGACTCTGACCGGTCTCACATCCTTGCTCCAGTCGAATGCGCTGAAGGCAGCCCTGACGCCCTACACGTTGGAGGGGCCATACGGCCGATTGCTGGATGCGGTCGAATCCGAGTTCACCTTCGGCGACGTCCAATGCTTCGAGACCGAGGAGCTGATGCGCAGCACCGGCGCAGTAGCGCCGGTCCTCACCTATCTCTTCCATCGGCTGGAGGAGCGCTTCGATGGACGGCCGACCCTGCTCATCCTCGACGAGGCGTGGGTCTACCTCGACCATCCGCTGTTCGCCGCCCGAATCCGGGAATGGCTGAAGGTCTTGCGCAAGAAGAACGTCGCCGTCCTGTTCGCGACCCAGTCTTTGGCTGACATCGCGGGAAGCTCGATCGCTCCGGCCGTCATCGAGAGCTGTCCACAGCGGATCTTCCTACCGAACGACCGGGCAATCGAACCCCAGTCCCGCGCCATCTACGAGCGCTTCGGGCTCAACGCCCGGCAGATCGAGCTGATCGCCGCGGCGACACCGAAGCGGGACTATTACCTACAATCCCGCCATGGCAACCGGCTGTTCCAGTTGGGGCTGGGATCGATCGCGCTCGCCCTCTGCGGCACGTCCGATCCCGTCAACCAGAATCTGATTGACGCCGTACTCGAGCGCCACGGTCCTGACGGATTCCTGCGCGGCTTCCTCGAGGCCAAAGGTCTCGATTGGGCCGCGGCTCTCATCGACCAGTTTCCAACCCTCGAACAGGAGATCACCCGATGAAGAAAGCGAATCTTCGGATGCGACTGCTTGCCTCCGTGCTCATCGCAGCGGTGAGCATCACGGACGTTGTGCCAGCCTCGGCCAGGATCGTCTTTGATCCCACGAACTATGCCCAGAACCTGCTGCAGGCGGCGCGCGCGCTCGAGCAGATCCAGAACCAGGTCACGTCGCTGCAGAACGAAGCGCAGATGCTGACCAACATGGCGCTAAACTTGAAGCAGCTCGACGTCACGTCTCTCGGCGAGATCACCGGCGCCTTACGTCGGATTGACCGTCTCATGAGCCAAGCGGAGGGCATCGCCTTCGACGTCCAGCAGACGACGGTTGTGCTGCAGCGGCAGTTCCCCAAGGAATACGACGCCGCGACGACCACCAATGAAGCGGTGAATGACGCGGTCGCGCGCTGGCGGAGCGCCATGGATGCGTATCGCCACACCATGACGGTTCAGGCCCAGGTGGTGGAGAACGTCCAGGCCGACAGCGCCACTCTGGCCCGTCTGGTCGCAGCCAGCGACAGCGCGGTGGGCAGCCTGCAGGCCCAGCAGGCGACCAACCAGCTGGTGGCTCTCTCCGCAAAGCAGCAACTGCAGATCCAGAACCTGATGGCAGCTCAATACAGAGCCGAGGCGCTGGAGCAGGCTCGGAAGGCAGAAGCGGAGCAGGCGGCGCGAAAAGCGACCGACCGGTTTCTCGGGTCCGGGCACGCCTACACGCCGGAGTGAAATTCAGAACCTAGAAGAACAGGGGCATCCGTTTGGGCGACCTTAACGTCATCGACCGTTTCATGGCGACCTTCATCCGCTACATCGACAGCGGGTTCGGGCTGCTCAATGACGACGTGGCGCGGCTGAGCTCGATCCTGATCGGGATCGACATCACCCTGGCGGGGCTGTTCTGGGTGATGGATTCCGAGACCAATGTGATGTCCCGGCTCCTCAGGAAGATCCTCTATGTCGGGGTCTTCGCCCTCATCCTCAACCAGTTCAGCACGCTGGCCGACATCATCTACCGTACCTTCGCCGGGCTGGGGCTGGCGGCCACGTCGAACACGCTGACTCCGGAGGATCTCTTGAAGCCCGGGC
>JAWKVL010000042.1:0-38644 GCA_041398065.1 Dongiaceae bacterium
CGCCCAGCTCCGCCAGGTGGATGCTGAACTCGGTGTGGTCGCCGAGATAAATGCGGTTGCGCACCTTGCCTTGCCGCGCGAGGTCGAGGCCGCCGGGCGCCCGGCCGACCGGCCACAGGCCGATCACTTCGGGCCGCACCGCGACCACGCCTTCCGCGCCCACCGGCAGATGCTCGCCTTCGGCGCTCCAACGCGCCTTCAGGACAAGGCCGCCGGCGATTGCCAGGCTCGCGCCAGTGGCGTCTGCACTCGCAACCTTACCGGACAGGAAATTGGATTCGCCGACGAAGTCCGCGACGTAGCGGTTGACCGGTGCGTCATAGAGAAGCTGTGGCGTGCCGAACTGAACGATCCTGCCCTCGCGCATGATAGCGATGGTGTCGGACATCGACAGCGCCTCTTCCTGGTCGTGCGTCACCAGGATGAAGGTGATGCCGACGTCGCGCTGCAGATTCTGCAGCTCGATCTGCATGTCGCGGCGCAGCTTGCGGTCCAGCGCGGCGAGCGGTTCGTCCAGCAGCAGGACGGTCGGCCGGTTGACCAGCGCGCGCGCCAGGGCGACGCGCTGCTGCTGTCCGCCGGAGAGCTCCCAGGTGCGCCGCGCGCCCATCTTGGGCAGGCGCACCAACTCCAGCGTTTCCGCCACCCGCCGGTCGATCTCCGCGCGCTCCAGCTTCGGGCGAGCCTGACGCAGGCCGTAGCCGACATTGTCCGCGACGTTCATGTGCGGAAACAGGGCGTAGTGCTGGAACACCATGTTGACCGGCCGGCGATAGGCCGGAACGCCGACCATGGACCGCCCGCCGATTGAGACTCCGCCTGCATCGGGCTGCTCGAACCCGGCAATCAGGCGCAGGCTGGTGGTCTTGCCGCAGCCCGACGGGCCAAGGAAGGAATGGAACGAGCCGCGGGGGATCTCGAACGAAATGTTATCGACCGCCACCACCGCACCGAACCGCTTGGTGACGCCACGAAACTCCACATCCGCCAGAGACGTGGCCGACCGCGCGTCGCCCGCCGCTTCCGGCTCAGCCATTGAGGTCACGCCCACCTCGACTCCCTGCCAGCCCCGCCCAGGTTGACGAGCTCGATGGCGCTCATCGCCGGGTCTATTCCTTGTTGAGCCTCAGGTTGCGGCAAGCGCCCGCCCTTGTATATACCTCCAGAGGGGTAGTGGCGCCGTTTTCACCCTGGTTGTGGGGATAGATGCTTAAGCGGACCCTGGACTGGCATCCCGCTCTGGCGGAGGCAATCCGCGAACTGGATGGGCCGCGCTTTCCGCCGGCCTTGGCGCGAGCCCTGCGCCAGGTCGCGCCGTTCGACTACACCGTCATTTTCGGTTATCGGGGCGAGGACCGGCCGCTCGATCTCTATGACGATTTCGGCCGGGACAAGCGCGATATCTTCGTGACGGTCTACCAGGCCGGGCCCTATCTGCTCGACCCCTTCTTCCATGCCAGCCGCCGCAACGTCGCGCCCGGCCTCTATCGCATGCGGGATCTGGCGCCCGACCGCTTCTATCAGAGCGAATATTACCGGTCCTACTATGTACAGACCGGCTTGACCGAGGAGATCGGCTTCTTCCTGGCCACTGGCGACGGCGCTCGGGTTGTGATCTCGCTGATGCGCGCCGGCCACTCGCCACCCTTTAACGCGCGCGAGATGTCGGCTTTGCACATGGTGGCGCCGGTGGTGATCGCTGCGGCGGAGCGCAACTGGCGCGGCCTTGCCAAGCGCTTCGATAGCGCGCCGGAGACATTGCCGGCCGAGGCGGCGTTGCGCGAGGCGTTTGCCGCGTTCGGCCGCCACCGCCTGACCCGGCGCGAGAGCGAAGTGGTGGCGATGGTATTGCGCGGCCATTCCTCTGACGCGATCGCGACCGAACTCCGGATCGCACCCGGAACGGTCAAGATCCATCGCAAGAATATCTACGCCAAGCTCGGCATCGGCAGCCAGGCGGAGCTGTTCTCCATGTTCCTGGCGTCCCTGTCGGACAGTTCAGGCGCGGGCTCGCGCAGGCCACGCCAGCGGGCGTAGAATGGTCCGCAACGGAGGCATCGACATGAAACTGTTTGGCAAGTCCCACACCGCGCCCACCGAAGGCTTCGCTGTGATCAAGAGCGACGAGGAATGGCGCCGGCAGCTTTCGCCGGAGCAATTCTCCGTCATGTTCGAGCATGCGACCGAGCGGCCCGGCACCTCTCCCTTGCTGCCCGAAAAGCGGCCGGGGACGTTCGTCTGCGCCGCCTGCGGGACACCGGCCTATGACATGAAGACCAAGTTCGAAAGCGGCACCGGCTGGCCCAGCTTCTGGGCGCCGATCGAAGGTGCGACGGCAACCCAGACCGACCGCTCCTATTTCATGGTCCGCACCGAGGTGCACTGCGCCAAATGCGGTGCGCACCAGGGCCACATCTTTGAGGATGGTCCCGATCCGACCGGCATGCGCTATTGCATCAACGGCGCGGCGCTCAAGTTCGAGCCGGAGAAGTAGGCAGCTCCATCGCCGTCAACACCCGCTCGACCAGCCGGTCGCAGCGCGGCCCCGCGAACGGCAACATCTCGCCGAAGGAGAGTTTCAACTCGCGCTGCAGCCGGTCCTGCAGCTTGCGGCGCGCGCGCAGGAAACGGGTCCGCACGGTCTCCGGCTTGAGATCGAGGATCTGCGCGGTCTCCTCGACGCTCAGCTCCTCGAGCGCGCGCAGCACGAACACCGCGCGCTGCTCTTCCGGCAGCGCGCCGATCGCATTCTCCAGATAAGGCCGCAATTGCGCGCGGATCGCCGCGGATTCCGGCGACTGGGCCGGATCTTCAATCGGCTCCGCGACCGGTGACTTCTCCGGCCGCAGCGGAATGATGTTGCCGGTGGCCGCAGCCTGGGCCCGCTGTCTGCGCCGCCGCATCAGGGCCTCGTTGATCGCGATGCGCGTGAGCCAGGTGGAGAGCGCCGCCTCACCACGGAAGCTCGGCAAGGCGGCAAAGGCTTTCAAATAGCAATCCTGGACGGCGTCTTCCGCCTCCTGCTCGTCGCGCAATATTCCCCAGGCCGCGCGGTAGAGCCGCCGGTTGTTCAGGCGCATGATCTCAGCCAGCGCGGACGCATCGCGTGCCAGTGCGCGCGCAATCAACGTCGCTTCGCCGCCGCCATGTTCCACCGGATCGAGAGTCGCCATCGCCACGTTAGATGCTCGGATAGCCGAAACGTTCCCGTTCTCAATCCTGCGCCCGGCCGGGAACGTTGCGCAAGGCGGGGGCATCCAACCCGTATCGCAACCGAACGGGGAGGACCACTCATGCTGAGACACATTCCTGCCGGGCTGCTGTTGGCGGCGCTGGTGACGGCTGGCTGTGCCGGGGCCGCTACCGCCCAGGATCCGGCCAAGTTGAACGATCTCGAGATTGCCCACGCCGCCTATGTCGCCGGCGAGATCGATATCCGCAACGCGCATCTGGCGCTGGCGTTGTCAGACAATCCGGAGGTGCGGGAGTTCGCCGTGCTGATGATCCGCGACCACGAAGCGGTCAACCAGGCGGCACTGGCCCTGCTCGACAAGCTCAAGGCCCAGCCGCAGGACAACGCCTTCAGCCAGTCGTTGATGACGGGGGCGCACGAGACCTGGGCCAAGATGGCCAAGCTCAGCGGTCATGCATTCGACAAGAGCTACGCCGAAAACGAGCTCTCCTATCATCACACCGTCAACCACGTCGTGGGAGACGTCTTCATCCCGAATGCCGAGAATGGCGAGCTGAAAGCCCTGCTCGGTTCGGCGCTTGATACTTTCAAGGCCCACGAGGAGCATGCTGCCGAGATGGTGGCGGAAGTCGGGTCGTGACGCCTGTCGCGCCGGCCGGCGCCGGCTCCCGATCGTGGAGCCGGCGTCACCTTCTCGCTGTCATGGCAATCACTGGATTCGCTCGACCAGCCCGCGCGACCACCGCGACGGTCGAAATCAACCGGTTCGCTTTCGCACCGGCGGAGATCGAGATCGCAGCTGGCGGCGCCGTGATCTTCGTCAATCGGGATCTGGTGCCGCACACGGCAACGGGTGACGCGTTCGATACCGGTCCGCTTCGCACCGGCGATCAGAAGGAAATCGTATTCCCGGCGCGGGGCGAGTACGAGTACCTCTGCCGGTTCCACCACCAGATGCGGGGCCGTGTCATCGTGGGCTAGTCCCCTTAGGTCGCCTGTTCCACCGAAATTCTGAGCCACCTGCGCGGCTTTCCGAGTCAGTCGCCAAAGCGGCCGCGATCCGCTATTCCTAGGTCCATAAGATCAGGAAACGGGGACTTTCATGAAAACCGTCGGCATGTACCTCGCCGAACTGCTCGAGGCCTATGGCGTCGAGGTGATCTTCGGCATCCCGGGCGTTCACACGGTGGAACTCTATCGCGGGCTGCCGAACACCAAGCTGCGACACGTCACGCCGCGGCACGAGCAGGGCGCCGGCTTCATGGCGGACGGTTATGCGCGGGTCAGCGGGAGGCCGGGCGTGTGCTTCATCATCACCGGTCCCGGCATGACGAATATCGCGACGGCGATGGCCCAGGCCTATGCCGATTCGATCCCGATGCTGGTCATCTCCGCTGTCAATGCGCTCGGTCAGATCGGCTCCGGAGAAGGTTGGCTGCACGAGCTGCAGGACCAGCGGCAATTGGTGAAGCAGGTGTCGGCGTTCAGCCATACCGTCACCACGCCGCTCGAGTTGCCCAAGGTCGTCGCGCGCGCGTTCGCGTTGTTCGCCGGCGGTCGGCCGCGCCCGGTCCACATCGAGCTGCCGCTCGACATCATCACTGCGCCGGCGGACAAGTTGCCCCCGATCCGCGCGATAGTTCCACCCGCGCCGCCGGCCGCCTCGCCGACCGCTCTGCGAGAAGCGGCGAACTGGCTGAACAACGCCAAGGCGCCGCTCCTGCTGCTGGGCGGCGGCGCGCAGGATGCAGGGCCATTCGTGCGCGCGATCGCTGAGACCCTCGACGCACCGGCCGTGATGTCGGTCAATGGCCGCGGTCTCTTGCCGCCGGGCCATCCGCTGGCTGTGCCGTGCAGTCCGTCGATGCCACCCACCATGCGGCTGATCGAAAGCGCAGATGTGATCCTCGCCATTGGTGCCGAGTTCGGCTCCACCGACTATGACTGGTTCGAGCAGGGCGGGGCCAAGTTCAATGGCAAGAGCATCCGCATCGATATCGACGCTCAGCAGATCGTACGCTCGCGCCAGCCGGACCTGCCGATCATCGCCGACGCTGCCGAAGCCGGCGCTGCCTTGGCCCCGCTGCTGAATGCGGCGAAACGCGATGGAGCCGGACGCGCAGCCGCGGCACGGGACGCTGTGCTCGGAGAACTCAGCCGCACCTATCGCGCTTGTCTGCACCTGATGGAAACGGTGCGCGACACCCTGCCCGGCGCAATCCTGGTCGGCGATTCGGCGCAGCCGGTCTATGCCGGCTGTATCTACTATCCGTCGGCAGCGCCACGTTCCTGGTTTTGCTCGGCGACCGGCTACGGCACGCTCGGCTACGCGCTGCCGGCGGCGATCGGCGCGCAGCTGGCGGGCGGGGACCGGCCGGTCGTGTGCCTGATCGGTGATGGCGGTCTGCAATTCACCATCCAGGAGCTGGCGTCCGCGCGCGAGATCGAGGCGCCGGTCATCGTACTGCTGTGGAACAACAACGGTTACGGCGAGATCAAGACCTATATGATCTCGCGCCAGATCCGTCCGATCGGCGTCGACATCTTCACGCCGGATTTCCAGCTCCTTGCGAAAGGGTTCGGGTGTGAGGCGGTGAAGCTGAAGACACCATCCGACCTGCCCGAGCAGCTGCGCAAGGCGGCAACGCGCAAGACCGCGACCATCATCGAGATCGAGGAAAACGACTACGTCGCGAACTACGAAGGCTGAGTCCATGCGGATCGAGGAGATCAGGAACTGGGGCGCGCGGATCGCCGACTGGTCGGCGCGCTATCTGTCGAGCGTGCGCGAGCGGCCGGTGCGTTCGCCGCAGGCGCCGGGTGCGACGCTCCAGGCTCTGCCCGCCGCGCCGCCGGAGCAGGGCGAGGACTTCGCCGCCATCTTCGCCGATTTCGAGAAGATCGTGGTGCCGGGCCTGACGCACTGGCAGCATCCGCGCCACTTCGCCTATTTCCCCTGCAATTCCAGTCCGCCCTCGGTGCTCGCGGAATACCTGACCGCCAGCCTCGGTGTGCAATGCATGCTGTGGCAAACGTCGCCGGCGGCGACCGAGCTGGAAATGCGGGTCATGGACTGGCTGCGCCAGATGATCGGGTTGCCGGACGGCTTCCATGGCGTCATCCAAGACACGGCCTCGAGCGCGACACTCTCCGCCCTGCTGACCGCGCGTGAAAAGGCGCTCGATTGGGGCGGCAACCGAAAGGGATTGAGCGGCCAGCCCGCAATCCGCGTCTATTGCTCGGAGCAGGCGCATTCCTCGATCGACAAGGCCTGCTGGATCTCCGGCATCGGGCAGGACAATCTCGTCAAGCTGCCTTCCTCCGGCTCTTTGTATGGCATGGATGTCGCGGCGCTGGAGCGCGCGATCGTCGCGGATCGCGCCGCCGGCCATCTGCCTGCCGCGATCGTCGCCTCGGTCGGCGCCACGTCGGTCGGCGCCTGCGACGACGTGCGGGTAGTCTGTGAGATAGGGCGGCGCCACAATCTCCATATCCACGTCGACGCCGCCTGGGCCGGCAGCGCCATGATCTGCCCCGAGTTCCGGACCCTGTGGGACGGGGTGGAGCTGGCGGATAGCGTCGTCTTCAACCCGCACAAATGGCTGTTGACCAACTTCGATTGCACGGCGTTCTTCGTGCGTGATCCCGAGGCGCTGGTGAAGACGCTCGGCATCCGCCCGGAATATCTGAAAACACAAGGGCGTGATGGCATCATCAATTTCAGCGAATGGTCGCCTCAACTCGGCCGCCGCTTCCGGGCGCTGAAGCTTTGGTTCGTGATCCGCGCCTACGGCGTCGAGCAGTTGCAGGGCCTGATCCGCGATCATGTGCGCTGGGCGCGGGATCTGGCGGCGCGCATCGAGGCGGAGCCTGACTTCGAGCTGGTGACGCCGCCGATCCTCTCTTTGTTGAGCTTCCGCTACCGGCCGGCCGGTGCGGCCGATCTGGATGCGCTCAACGCCCGCCTGATCCAGGCGATCAACGACGACGGCCGCATCTATCTGACCCAGACGCGCTTCCAGGACAAGTTCGTCATCCGCTTCGTGGTCGGGCAAACCTACACGACAGAGGCGGATATCATTTTCGCCTGGGATGTGATCCGGGAAATCGCTCGCGGACTGAACCGCTAGGTCGGATCCCATCGGCCGAGGGCCGGACCCCATCGGCTGAGGGCCGGTCCGGGAATTGCCACGGATCGGCAATCTTCCCACAATCCGAATCGTCACAAAAGCTACATGCAACCGCAGTAATTGTAACCAATTCAGCGGCTAGGCTTCCCGTCTCTCTCGAGGCTGCTCGGCCTGCGAGGCGAGGGCGTTCAGGGAGTGCATCTCAAACTAACTGCTGGAGGACCAAACCGTGCTCAAGAAAACCTTGGCTGCTGCGGTGTTAGCAACGTTCGCTTTTGCGGGCCTCGGTCATGCTGCCGATATCTCCGGGGCGGGCGCGACGTTCCCATATCCGATCTATTCGAAGTGGGCTGACGCCTATAAGCAAAAGACCGACATCGGTCTCAACTACCAATCCATCGGCTCGGGCGGCGGCATCAAACAGATCAAGGCCAAGACCGTCACGTTCGGCGCCTCGGACATGCCGCTGAAGGCCGAAGATCTCGATGCGTCTGGCCTGATGCAGTTCCCGATGATCATGGGCGGCGTCGTTCCGGTCATGAATCTGGAAGGCATCAAGCCGGGTGAAATCACGCTGGACGGCCCGACGCTTGCCAGCATCTTCCTTGGCGAGATCACCAAGTGGGACGATGCCAAAATCAAGGCGCTCAACCCCAAGGTCAGCTTGCCGAGCAAGGCCATTGCTGTCGTGCACCGCTCGGACGGGTCGGGAACGAGCTTCCTCTTCACCAACTATCTCTCGACCGTCAGCCCGTCCTGGAAGGACAAGGTCGGCGCCAACACCTCGGTCGAGTGGCCCGTCGGCATCGGCGCCAAGGGCAATGAAGGCGTCGCCGGCCAGGCCAAGCAGACCGACGGCTCGATCGGCTATGTCGAATATGCCTATGCCAAGCAGAACAAGATGACCTTTGCCAACATGGTCAATAAGGACGGCAAGACCGTCGAGCCGAGCATCAAGACCTTCCAGGCCGCTGCGGCGAACGCGGACTGGGAACATGCGCCCGGCTATTACGTCGTGCTGACCGATGAGCCTGGTGCGGAGAGCTGGCCCATAACAGGTGCGAGCTTCATCCTGGTCTACAGGCAGCCCGACGACGCGGCAGCGGTGAAGACGGCGCTCGACTTCTTCTCATGGTCGTACAAGAACGGCGACCAGATGGCGGAAGAGCTCGACTACGTTCCGATCCCGGACAATGTGGTGTCCCTGGTCGAAGCCGCCTGGAAGAGCATCAAGGACAGCAGCGGCAACGCGATCTGGTAACGAAGCGTCCTTGTCGTGACGCGGGCCGCCGTATCAGGCGGCCCGCCTTCCACTCTCGCGCGGCAGCAGGGCCATGGCTCACATCGCCATCGAAGACAAATCGGCTATGAGGATCTCCGCTGACCACGGACGGCGGCAGCGTGCGCAGGACACGATATTCCGGCAGGCCACCATGTTCTTCGCGATCATGGTTCTGGTGCTGCTTGGGGGCGTTATCTTCGCACTGATCGTCGGCGCCTGGCCCGTCCTGCGGGACATCGGGCCGGCTTTCGTGATCACCGAGGTCTGGAACCCGGTGACGGAGAAATTCGGCGCCCTTGCGCCGATCTACGGCACCCTGGTCACGTCGGTGATCGCGATGCTGTTCGGCGTTCCGATCAGCTTCGGCATCGCGATGTTCATCACCGAGCTATGCCCGCGTTGGCTGAAGCGCCCGCTCGGCATCGCGATCGAGCTTCTCGCCGGCATTCCCAGCATCATTTACGGAATCTGGGGCCTGTTCGTGCTGGCCCCGTTCCTGCAGCGGACCATCCAGCCGTTCCTGATCGACACGCTCGGCAATCTTCCGTTGATCGGAAATCTGTTTGCCGGCCCGCCTTACGGCATCGGCATCCTGACCGCCGGCATCATTCTCGGCGTCATGGTGCTGCCGTTCATCACCTCCATCACGCGCGACGTGTTCGAGACCGTGCCGCCCATGCTGAAGGAATCGGCCTACGGCCTCGGGGCCACGACCTGGGAAGTGACCTGGAAAGTCGTGCTGCCCTACACCCGGGTCGGCGTGATCGGCGGCATCATGCTGGGCCTTGGTCGCGCCCTCGGCGAGACCATGGCGGTCACCTTCGTGATCGGCAACGCGCACCGGATCAGCAGCTCGATCCTCGCACCGGGCACGACGATATCCGCCACCATCGCAAACGAATTCACCGAAGCGGTGGGCGATCTCTACACCTCGTCGCTGATCTGCCTCGGCCTCATCCTGTTCGTGATCACGTTCATCATCTTGGCGTTCGCGAAGCTGATGCTGCTGCGGCTCCAGAACCAGGCGGGGAGGTAACCGGCATGCAGCTCTACGCGCGCCGCCGTGCCGTGAACTATCTGGCGCTGGGCATTGCGACCGGTGCCGCCGGCTTCGGCCTGTTTTGGCTGGTCGCGATCCTGTGGACCCTGCTCTACAACGGCCTGAGCGCGGTCAACCTGGATCTGGTGGCGAAGATGACGCCGCCGCCGGGCAGCGCCGGCGGCTTGCTGAACGCGATTTTCGGCAGCATCGTCCTCACCATCGGCGCGACCATCGTCGGCACGCCGATCGGCATGATGGCCGGAACCTATCTTGCCGAGTACGGCAAGACCAATGTCCTGTCCCGGATCATCCGGTTCATCAACGACATTCTGCTCAGCGCGCCTTCGATCGTGGTTGGTTTGTTCGTCTACGAGATCATGGTCGCGCCGATGGGTCACTTCTCAGCCTGGGCGGGCGTCGTCGCACTCGCCATCATCGCGCTGCCCGTGGTCGTCCGTACCACAGAGGACATGCTGAACCTGGTGCCGAACGGATTGCGCGAAGCGGCCTCTGCTCTCGGCGCGCCGATGTCGAAGGTCATCATGCTGGTGTCCTACCGCGCGGCGCGCAACGGCATCATCACCGGGATCCTGCTTGCCATTGCGCGGGTCAGCGGCGAAACGGCGCCCCTGCTGTTCACGGCGCTCAACAACCAGTTCTGGTCCACCGACATGAACGCGCCGATGGCGAGCCTTCCGGTCACCATCTTCCAGTTCGCGCTCAGCCCCTATGAGGACTGGCAGCAGCTGGCCTGGGGTGGGGCACTGCTGATCACGTTCACAATTCTGATTCTGAATATCATCGCCCGCGCGTTGGCCGGGCTTGGATCGGGTGGGAGATAACGATGGCACTTGTCGCAAGCCAGCAGATCGCGCCGAAGGAGCTGAAAGCCGGCGCACGGGAGCGCAACGGCGCTGCGGACAAGAACGAGAAGGACGGCGCGGAGCGCGTCGCCATCCACGGTCTCAACTTCTACTACGACAAGAGCCACGCGCTGAAGAACATCAACATGTCGCTCTACGACCGGCGCGTGACCGCGTTCATCGGACCGTCGGGCTGCGGAAAGTCGACGCTGCTACGGGTGCTCAACCGGATCTACGACCTCTATGACAAGCAGCGCGCGACCGGCGAGGTGCTGTTCGACGGCAAGAACATTCTTGCCCCGAACCAGGACATCAACCTGCTGCGGGCCCGCATCGGCATGATCTTTCAGAAGCCGACGCCGTTCCCCATGTCGATCTACGACAATATCGCGTTTGGTGTCCGCCTCTACGAAAAGCTCGACCGGGCGGAGATGGAGGAGCGGGTGGAGGCGTCACTCCGCCGCGCCGCTCTGTGGAACGAGGTCAAGGACAAGCTCTCGCACAGCGGCCTCAGCCTCTCCGGCGGGCAGCAGCAGCGCTTGTGCATCGCGCGCGGCATCGCGGTGAAGCCGAGCGTGATCCTGCTCGATGAGCCGTGCTCGGCCCTTGATCCGATCTCCACGTCCAAGATCGAGGAGCTGATCGACGAATTGAAGTCCGACTACTGCATCGTCATCGTCACGCACAACATGCAGCAGGCGGCCCGCACGTCGGATTACACGGCCTTCATGTATCTGGGCGAGCTGATCGAGTTCGCTGATACCGAGCAGATCTTCACCGCCCCGCGCGACGAGCGCACACAGGGCTACATCACCGGGCGCTTCGGTTAGAGCGCCGGGAGGTTGAGGACATCATGGTCGCCAAGCAAGCCGAGCATATCGTCAAGAGCTTCGATGAGGATCTGAAGCACCTCAGCAACGTGATCGCGGAGATGGGCGGCCTGGCCGAGGCGGCGTTGACCCGCGCGGTCGAGGCGCTGGTGCGCCGCAACAGCGACCTCGCCACCCAGGTCGTGCAGGACGACAAGCGGATCGATGCGCTGGAGACCGAGGTCGGCCAGATGACCGTGCGCATGCTGGCGCTGCGCCAGCCGATGGCCCAGGATCTGCGCGAGGTGGTGGCGGCGATCAAGATCGCATCCGATATCGAGCGCATCGGCGACTACGCCAAGAACATCGCCAAGCGCGCCATCGTGCTCTCGACCCATGCGCCGATGAAGCCGGCGGCCTCCATCCCGCGCATGAGCCAACTGGCGCTGCAGATCATCAAGGACGTCCTGGACGCCTATATCGAGAAGGACGCGGAGGGGGCGCGGGCCGCCTGGCGGCGCGACGAAGAAGTCGACGAGATGTACAACAGCCTGTTCCGCGAGATGCTGACCTACATGATGGAGGACCCGCGCAACATCGGGCCCTGCACGCATCTGCTGTTCATTGCCAAGAACATCGAGCGCATCGGCGACCACGCCACCAACGTGGCGGAGATCGTCTATTACCTGGTCCATGGCCGGAGCCTGGACGAAGAGCGGCCGAAGGGCGACACGACCGATGTTCGGATCGACGAATGACAGAAGCGGGCCGGTAATGCCGCCGGCGCGAAGCGAACAGAATCAGGCCCTGGTGCTCGTCGTCGAAAACGAATCAGCGTTGGTCACGCTTCTGCGCTACACGCTGGAGCGCGAGGGCTTCCGGGTGATCGACGCGGCCAACGGCGAAGAGGCGCTGCTGATCGTGAAAGAGCAGCGGCCGGACCTCATCCTGCTCGATTGGATGCTGCCGGCGCTGTCCGGCATCGAGGTGTGCCGGCAGATCCGCCGCTCGCCGGAGCATCGCCGCACGCCCATCATCATGCTGACCGCGCGCGGCGAGGAGAGCGACAAGCTGCGCGGGCTCGAGGTCGGCGCCGACGACTACGTCACCAAGCCGTTCTCACCCAGCGAGCTGGTGGCGAGGATTCGTGCGATCCTCCGCCGTGCCCAGCCCGCGGAGAATGGCGAGATTCTGCAATATGACGACCTCACGATGGACCTGGCGTCGCATCGCGTCCGCCGCCAGGGCCGCGACGTTCATCTGGGTCCCACGGAATTCCGGCTGCTCCGCTACCTCATGGAGCATCAGGGCCGCGTCTTCAGCCGCGAGCAACTGCTCGATGCCGTCTGGGGCCGCGATGTCTATGTCGAGCCGCGCACCGTCGACGTGCACATCCGCCGCCTGCGCAAGGCGATCAACGGGTACGATGAAGCAGATCTCGTCCGGACTGTTCGGGCGGCAGGCTATGCGCTCGACCGGGACGCGTAGCGTCGCAGCAAGCCGCAGCGTTTTCGAGGCTACGCCTCTTCCGATGCCATCTTCGCTTTCGCGATCTCCAGCGCCTCGCGCGCGGCGGCCGGTGCTTCTTCGCCCTGCGCCACTTGGACCGTGGGGAAGGCGAAGTTGATGCCGTTGGCATCGAACGCCTTCTTGATCATGGCATAGGCTTTGCGCCGGATCGGGAACTGCTCGCCGGGCTTGGTCATCATCTTCATGCGGATCTGGATCGAATAGTCGCCGAACTGCTCGACGCCCTGCATCTTGAGCGGTTCGATGATCTTCGGTCCGAACTCCGGATCGGCGGCCAGCTCCTTGCCGATCTGCTTGATGATCTTCTTGGCTTTGTCGAGATCGCTGTCATAGGTGATGCCGACCGTCATCTTGTCGATCACCCAGTCTCGGCTCATGTTCTGGACGGCGCCCAGTTCGCCGAACGGGACGGTATAGAGCGGTCCGCGATGGTGCCGCAGCTTCACGGAGCGCAGCGAGAAGGACTCGACCGTGCCCTTGTAGCTGCCGCTCTGGATGTATTCACCGACCCGGAACGCATCGTCGAACAGATAGAACACGCCGCTGATGATGTCCTTGACCAGGGTCTGCGCGCCGAAGCCGACTGCGACGCCCACCACGCCGGCGCCGGCGATCAGAGGGCCGATCTCCACGCCCAGAGCGGACAGGCACATCATCGCCGCCACCGCGATCACCACGACCAGCAGCATGTTGCGCAGGATCGGCAGCAGCGTGCGCAGCCGGGCCCGGCGGCGCGCCTCCTCGCTATCCACGGCGCCGGCTGCCATCGCGCCAGCAATCCTGCTGTCGATCAAGGCGCGCGCGAGGCGCCACAGGAAATCTGCCACCAGCACGATCACGACCGCGCTCAAAGCGCCCCGGATCAGCCGCGTTGCCACCGTGTCGCGCGCGGTCAGCTGGATCAGGTCGATGCCCCAGGCATAGGCCAGGAACAAGGCGGCCAGAATGATGAGGGCAGCGCGCAGGCCTCGCTCCAGCGCCACCGCAGCCAGAATTGGCGCGCCGCGATCCTCAGTCGCGCCCTCCACCGGGCGCAGCAGATGCGCGACGGAAATCCGGCTGACCGACAGCAGCAACGGCAAGCCGGAGGCGATCAGCAGCAGCCAGAAAGCGGGGAGCAGATGCAGAGCCCACAAAGCCCAAATCACTAGAAACAGTATCGTGGCAAGCACGGTCTGCCCGCGCCGGCCCAGTCGCCGCTGCGTCAGGTTGTGCAATGGTTCGGTGACTGGGCGCCGCCAGATCACTTCCAGGCCCAGTCCCAGCAGGAAGATGCCCGCGACATAGCTGATCATCTTGAGCCCGACGGGAGAGACGCCCAACGTGCGCAGCAGGCTGAGCGTGACCCAGGCGAAGGCCAGCACGCCGACCGAGATGATCAGCCTCTTCTGCCAGAACCTTGCCCCTGCGTCGCTCGTCGGGACAATGCGGAAACGGGCTGCGCGGCCGCCGCCCGGCGCCAGCAGGAATCCTCCGACGATGCGAGCAAGCCACGCGCAAAGAAATGCAACGAGATAGCCGAGGACTATTTCGCGCAGCAGAG
This sequence comes from Dongiaceae bacterium, assembly GCA_041398065.1. Taxonomy (GTDB): domain Bacteria; phylum Pseudomonadota; class Alphaproteobacteria; order Dongiales; family Dongiaceae; genus Dongia_A. The sequence continues at coordinate 14,393 of JAWKVL010000042.1, forward strand.
GCGGCCACTTGAAGCAAAGGAAGACGCCGACGCTGCCGACCGCGAAGGAGAGGGCCCAGCCGGTGGCGAACGTGAGCCGGATCATCATCGCCCGCAGGCGGTCTCCGACGCTGGCGATCTCGCTTGCGATCAAGGCGTTGCGGAAGCTGGTCGTCAGCCACCAATAGGCCCACGCGCACAAGAATCCGACGCCGAGGAAGACCGCGATCAGCACCAGCAGCGCGATCAGGCCGTGTTCCTCGAACTCGAGCGACAGGATGATCCAAGCGCGATTCAGTTCGTCCGGTAACCGTGGAAACTCCGCCCCCAGCAGCGCGAGATTATCCCGCAGCCGCTCTAGCCGTTGGGCGAAATAGCCGGTCATCGATTCTTGCTGTGGAGCAGGCGGCGCTGCCGCTTCGGCCATCTTTTCGGCGGTCGGCTGGCTCTCCAGCCATTGCTGGACGGCCGGGTCGCGCAGCAGGTCCAGCAGAAGCTCGACCTGGTGTGGTGGTGCGCCTGTTGAGGTCTGCTCGGCCTGGTCCTGTTGGGCGACGGCCGGTCCAACAGTGGCCAGGAGCAGAGCACAACCCGTCAGCAAGACCGCGGACCGCAGCCAAGCTATCAACCGGACATTGAACGCACTCATGCCAGATCCCCCCGGGGTGCTGCAGCACACCGCTCCGCCAGCCACAATAACCCGATCCCGGGCGCGTTGAAATCCCTGGCTTTTTGGCCGGGGTCGGAGGGGATTCAGGGAAAATTAGCCACCAGACGCAAGAGTATGCCGGGCGGGCGCTGGCGGCAGCGCTTGCGCCGCACAATGGGCGGAGAATCGGGAGCGTCGATGGATGGTGGCGAGACCATGGGACCGCAAGTTGCGGTGCTGATCCCCTGCTATAACGAGGCTGTGGCCGTCCCGCAGGTTATCCGCGACTTTCGCGCCGTACTCCCGCACGCCAGCATCTACGTCTACGACAACAATTCCACCGACGGTACCGCCGCAGCCGCGGCTCAAGCCGGTGCGATCGTCCGCACCGAGCCCTGGCAGGGCAAGGGCAACGTGGTGCGCCGGATGTTCAGTGACGTGGAAGCGGACATCTACGTCATGGTCGATGGCGACGGGACCTATCATGCGGCCAGCGCTCCGCACCTGATCGAAACGCTCCTGGAGCAGCAGCTCGACATGGTCGTTGGTGCGCGCGTGGAACAGGCAAGCGCCGCCTACCGTCCCGGTCATCGCTTCGGAAACCGCATCCTGACCGGGCTGGTCAGCATGATTTTCGGCCGCAACATCCGCGACATGCTTTCGGGCTACCGGGTGCTGTCGCGCCGCTTCGTGAAATCGTTTCCGGCCATGTCCTCCGGCTTCGAGATCGAGACCGAGCTGTCGGTCCATGCCCTCGAGCTCAGAATGAAGATCGCGGAGATCGACACACCTTACGGCGCCCGGCCGGAGGGTTCGCAGAGCAAGCTCTCCACCTTCCGGGACGGCTGGCGCATCCTCAAGCTGGTCACGCACCTGACGAAGGAGGAACGCCCGGCGGATTTCTTTGGCGCGACTTTCCTGATGCTCGTGGTGCTGTCGGTCGGGCTGGGCGCCCCAGTGATCATCGAGTATTTTCAGACCGGCCTTGTTCCGCGTTTCCCGACCGCGATCCTTGCCACCGGCGTCATGATACTCGCCTTCCTGATGCTCACCTGCGGGATCATATTGGAGACGGTGACGACGTCCCGGCGCGAGATGAAGCGCCTGGCTTACCTGCAAATCCCGCTGCGGACCCGCGACTACTCGCCGGCGCGCACGCGATAAAATCGCATCGACGGGTGCGCCGGGTCGGCGACTTCCTCGAGATAATTCGGTACCTGCCCCGACGCCAGCCTTTCGGCCAATCCCTCCCGGTTCTCCGTCCTGAAGACTGTACGCTCCTCCAGTCCGGGGCAGGTGACGACCCAGCCGACTCCACGCTCCCGCATCCTGGCTTTGATCCATGCGTCGTCGTTCGAGCTGAAGAGTTCGATCGTCGTCCGCAGCCCGTCATTGTCGCGGTGATAGGGCGCCCCAAGAACGCTGTGCGGCGTGTTGAACAGCAGCATGGACCCGATGTCGATGTAGCTGAGGATGACCGTCGGCCCGCTGTCCTGCAATGGAGCCAAGGTGCCGATCGTCGGGCAGGGCATGGTCGCCAGTGTCTTGGGCGCCGGCGCGCCGGGAAGCACGGCGGCGGCCGCGCTATAGACCGCTTGAATACTGGGCCAAAACAACAGCGAGCATACATATAGCAACACCGGCCCCGCGACGATTCTGGCCCAGCGCACCCAGCTGCGCCGCATGTGGCCCCACACATCGCCAACCAGCCCTGAGAGGGGCAAGAGAGCCAGTTCCTGGGCAAACGTGACGGCCCGCACTTGCCAGATCAGCAAAGCCGTCGCGGCCAAAACGAGCACCGCGACAGCGCCCCACAGGACGCGGGCGTGCCGGCCGCCGCGCACCAGACGCCACGCGCAATACCCAAGCCCCAGCAACGGCGTCCAGACGCTCATCAGTCCCTGGAACGGATATTTTGCGAGCTGCGTGGACAAGGGCATTGCTTCGACGACGTGGCTGAGCCAGCGATCCATGACGAGAGGATCCACGGATTCCAAGCCGCCGCGCAGACACGCAGGAAACGCAAGCGCGAAGGCGCCGCCTACAACAACGCCGCATGGGGCGGCGATGATCAGCCGAGCCAGAGGAGATTGCGCACTCCGGCCAAGGATTGCCATGCCGGCAAATCCCGCGCCGAGCAGCGCCAGCATGCCGATCGGCATCAGCGAAAACCCATCGCACACCGGCGAGAACCAGGAGGCTTGCGGCATCGATGTAATCAGGATGCCAACGCCGATGCCGGCGCCGAGCAGTCCGCAGATCGCTCCATATCCGGCAAGCCGGCCGCCGACATAGCACCAGGCGAGGCCAAGCGCCGCAAACCACGCGGCGATCAAAGGCAGGGTTTCCGCGCCGATCCAAATCGAGAGCGCGAACGGCACGCCGGCCCATGCGATCGCCTTACCCCAGCGCTCGCGGGCGAGACCGAACACCAGCAAGGTCATGGCCGCCATCATCGCGATCAGTTGCAGGCCATGATGATCGATGCGTCCGGGCACGAACTGGACAATGCCGATCGAACCACCAATCGCCACGAGCAACGCCATGGGTGAACGCGCTGGTCCCAGCATCAGGCGCGCCGCATAGCCGAAGAACGCGAGGAACAGCAGCAGATAGGCCGGCGGTATCACCATCGCGGCCGCGCGCACCGCATCCTGCGGACCCAGCACCGGGGTCAGCGCAAGCCTGACAAGAGCGATCGGCACGTCGGGCAGGCGGGACCAATGCAATAACGTGCCGTTGGGCGGGTCGAGGCGGTGTTGCGTGAGGTCGCTCCAGGCCTGCCCGGCCAGCAGGTCGCGCACCTGGACCAGGCGCATGAAGTCGTCACTGTCCCACGACTTGCCGGACCAGGCCTTCGGTCCCCAGATCGCGCCCATCGCTGCCGCCACGATCACCCAGACGACAACGACCAGCTTGCGGTACTCGGCGGCGGCCATGCGGTTTCCGGTGTCGTGGATCCCCGATTCGAGCGATGCCAGAGTAACCTGTGTGCGCCGGTTTGGCGACCGATCGGGCGCGTTACGTTATCTCATCCCGTGCGGCGCCGTGCCGCCATGGCCAAGATACGCTCGACGCCGCGCCGCTCCAGAGCTACACGGGAATGAAACCAGAGCGGCAATCAAGGGTTCTTAGACATCATGCGCGGCGACGCGGACGAATCCTGGTTCGATACTCACAACTTCCTGGGCAGCCAGCACGAGCGGCACGAGCGGCGCACCTGGATGGTTGTGGCATTGACAGCGGTCACCATGGTGGTGGAGATCGCGGCTGGGTCCTGGTTCAACTCGATGGCGCTGCTCGCCGATGGATGGCATATGGCGACCCATGCCGGCGCCATGGGCATGTCGGCGCTGGCCTATCGCTTCGCCCGGCGCCATGCGCGCAATCCGCGCTTCACCTTCGGCACCGGCAAGGTCGGCGACCTCGCCGCCTACAGCAGCGGCATCATCCTGGCGGTGGCGGCCGTGTTGATCGGCTGGGAATCGCTGACGCGCTTGGCGCAGCCGGTGTCGATTGCGTTCGATCAGGCGATTCTGGTGGCTGTCCTCGGCCTGATTGTCAATTTCGTGAGCGCCGCCATGCTGTGGTCGCGACATGGCCATGGTCATGCGGCTCATGATCATTCGGTTCAGGGGCATGACCATGGTCATGCGCACGATCATGGCCACGCCCACCACGTCGATCACAATATCCGCGCCGCGTTCATGCACGTTGTGGCGGACGCTCTGACCTCGGTCCTGGCGATTGCCGCGCTGACGGCGGGCCTTTGGTTCGGTGCAGTATGGCTGGACCCGGTGATGGGCCTGGTCGGCGCGATCGTCATCCTGCATTGGTCGGCCGGGCTGATGCGTGACACCGGCGGCATCCTGCTGGACATGGAGGCGGGCGGGGACTTGGCCAAGCGAATCCGCAGCGATGTCGAATCCAACGAGGGCGACCGGGTAGCGGATCTGCATGTCTGGCGCGTCGGGCCCGGCCATTTCGCCGCGATCGTTGCCATCGTGACCCGGCGCGCGACCGATGCGACGGAGTTGAAGACTGCGCTGCAGGCGCGCTATCCGCTGGCTCATCTGACCGTGGAAGTGCTGGCCAGCCCGCCTACGCGCGACGACGATAGCGCTCTGCGAGATACATGACCAGGCCGGCCAGCATGGTCAGAACGGCGAAGCCCGCGATCATCGGCCGGACCGTCCCGTCATAGGCCTGCCCGAGCGCCCAGCCCAGAACCGACGAAAGAATGGTTGCGAGCGACCCGACGACCGCCGCCGCCACGCCGGCGATGTGGCCCATCGGTTCCATCGCCAAGGCGTTGAAATTGCCGAACAGGACGCCAACACAGAAGAATGTCAGCAGCAGATAGCCCATCAGTGCCCAGAGCGGCGGGTGTCCGTCCAGCAGCAGTATCGCGATGAAGAAGACAAGTGACAGCGCACTGGTTGCCGCCAGCCCGCTGCCCGCGAGACGCCGCATGCCGAGCTTCATCACCAGCCGCGCGTTCAGCATCGACGCCGCGCCGAAGGCAAGCGCATTGGCGCCGAAATAGAGCGGGAACTTGGCGCCCAGCCCGTACAGCTCGCCCAGGATCTGCTGGGTGGAGGCGAGATATCCGACAAAGGCGCCGAACACCAATCCCGCCGCCACCGTGTAGCCGAGAGTCACCGGATTGCTGCAGGCCTCGGCGAACGCGGCACAGATGCGCCGCAATGAGAACGGGCTCCGGCGGTCTTCGCGCAACGTTTCCGGCTGCCGCCAGGCGAACCAGACAAGACCGATGACTCCTTCCGTCAGGAGCGCAATGAAGATCAGCCGCCAATCGCCGATCAGCAGCAGACCTTGTCCGACCGACGGCGCAATCACGGGCACGATGATGAAAATCCCCATCACCATGGACATGATGCGCGCCATCGCCCGCCCCGAATAGAGATCGCGCACAAGGGCCAGCGAAACGATCCGCGGACCGGCCGCGCCGACGCCTTGCAGGAAGCGGCCCAGAAGCATGATCTCGATGGAGCCGGCAAACACGCACATCAGGCTGCCGACAATGAAAATCGTGAAGCCGCAATAAGCGGCGGGCTTGCGCCCCAGCGTATCCGACATCGGCCCATAGGCGATCTGCGCCATGGCTAGGCCGATGAACAGAACGATGACGACCAGCTGCCGGTCGTTCACGTCCGCAACGCCCAGATCGGCGGCGATTTCCGGCAGGGCAGGCAACATCGCATCGATTGAAAAGGCGATGATCGACGTCATCACCGCCATCAAGGCGATGAACTCGAAGCCGGTCTCGTCGCCGGACGTGTGGTTGCTATGATTCACAGTGTTTTTCCCGCTTGGCGCGGTCCCTTCGCATGTCGCCGGGCGGCTGTCAAACCCGCGAGACGCATGGACCGCCTGCAAAAATGCGCAGGGGCCGGTCGCCTGGATTGCGGCGCTGGAATGGCCGTGATCTAGTGTTGGCAAGCTGCTTGCAAACGGGGATGGACAGGATGGCGGACTTGCATCGAATTGCGACTGCAGTCGACCTGCGTCGGCATTATGGACATGCGGAAGGACTGGCGGCGAAGAAGACGCTGACGATGCTGGATCGCCATGCTCGCGACTACATTGCGCGCTCGCCGTTTCTCTGCATCGCGACGTCCGGGGAGGGCGGCCGTTCCGATGTCTCGCCGCGCGGCGATCGGCCGGGATTCGTGCAGGTGCTGGACGACCGTTCGATCGCGATTCCTGACCGGCCGGGCAACAACCGCCTGGATACGTTGGAGAACATCCTCGTCAATCCGAATGTCGGGCTCATCTTCATGATCCCGGGTTTCGAGGACACGCTCAGGATCAACGGCAAGGCCGCCATCACCACCGATCCGGATATCCTGGAGCGCGCAACGGTCGACCGCAAACAGCCGAAGACGGCCATCCGTGTTGCGGTGGAGGAAGTGCTCTTCCACTGTGCCAAGGCATTCCGCCGCTCGCGCCTGTGGCAGGCCGACGCGATCGTTGACCGCAAGGTCATGCCGACCCTGGCGCGCATCATCCTGGAGCAAACCGCCGCCGCAGAGGCCCCGCCGCGTGACGAAGACGTCCTCGCCTGCGACGCTGAGATTGAAGAGGATTACAGGACGCAGCTCTATTGAGCGCCAAGCGGCAGGACCGTAAGATCGCGCGCTCAATATGGGGGCTGGAGAAAATGGTGTGTGAGCGCATTGCCGCGGACGTGTGGGCCAAGGCTCGAAGCGTCTGAGCTATGATGACGATCCTCATCGTCCTCTGCGCTCTCAATCTCGCTCTCCTGGTGACGGTGCTTGTTATTCTGAGGCGCATGCGACGGCGGCTCGGACGGCGGATTGGCAAGATCCGCCAAGCTCAGCGCAGGGAGCGCCGGCATCCAGTCTGGCCGCAGCTTGAATCCTTGATCGGCATCCAGCGGCTGCTGGACGGCAAGGCTGACTTGCCGAGCTTGCGCTTTCGATCGGTCTCGCCCGATTTCCTGCTGCACGTCGTGCGCCATATCCAAGTGAATGCGCCAAAGACCATCGTCGAGTGCGGCAGCGGCTCTTCAACAATCGTACTGGCGCAGGCGTTGCGTGCCTTCGGCATCGACGGTCACATCCATTCGATCGAGAACTACGAGCCGTCAACCGCCTTTGTGCGCGGCGAATTGCGGCGGCACGATCTTGAGCGCTACGTGACGCTGATCTTCGCGCCCCTGGCGCCGAAGCGCTACGACGGCATTGTCGAGCCGATCGCTTGGTACGACATCGGTGCGGCCGCGATCCCTGCCAACATCGACCTGCTTCTGGTGGATGGTCCGATCGCCGTCGAGCATGCCAATGCCCGCTATCCCGCCGGGCCCGAGCTGCTGCCGAAACTGGCGCGGACGGGACATGTCTTTATCGACGATGCCAACCGGCGCGGCGAAAGGAACATGGTCGAACGCTGGTGCCGGCTCCATCCGGATCTTGGCGTCAGGGAGCGACCGGCGGAGAAGGGTTGCCTTGAGCTCTACCGCGCTGACGCAATGCCGAGCTGAATCCATCAGTGCGCGAGTGTCGCCGCGACGTTGACCGCGAGCGCGAGCAGCACGGTGTTGTAGAAAAACGAGACGATGCTGTGGAACAAAACCCGGCGGCGCATGTCCGTCGTCTGCACGGCGACGTCGGAGACCTGTGCCGTCATGCCGATGACGAAGGAGAAATAGAGGAAGTCCCATGCCCCCGGTTCCGTCGTCGTGGGGAAGATGAGGCTGCGGGCATCCCGCGCATGTTCGTCATCCGCATTCGCATAGAACAGGTGGGCATAGTGGAACGCGGCAACGGTGTGCAGCATCAACCAGCCGAGCGGAATGCTGGCGATGGCGAACGAGAGTTCGGTGGCGCCGGGCGCGCGGTCGCTGTTCAGCAGCGAGAAGATCGCAATCAGAGAGAACACGATCGCCGCCAGCGCCAGGAGGACAATGACGGGCATGCCTTCATCCTCCACGCCGGCACGCCGGCGCAGACCCTTTGGCGTGATGCGCAGCGTGAATCGGGCCATCAGCACGAGGTAGATCACGCAGAAGACATCCCCGCCGATCAGCGGCGGCAGCGGCCAGGTCTTCCAGGCCGCCAGCAACCACGCCGCCACACCAGCGACTGCCGCCAGATAGAACCGGCCGTGGTGCCGGATATGCTGCGTGCCGATCATGATGGTTGCTATTACCGGGTGATATGAGGGCACTTTGACAAAGCATTTCCGCCGGTGGCGGCCAAGCCAAATCGCGAGACAGGCCTGCCACCAGTGCTGCCGGTATCTCCTCGGCCATTGCGCAACCCCACAACTTCGGCTCTAATGCCGCCCCTCTTGGGCTGGGGGACATCCGAAACGACCATTTCCGCCGAGTGCCGCTCCTTCGGATAGGGATCGGCCGGCGGCGAGGATAGGCGACCGTGGGCAGGCCGATCTCTGTGTTGCGACTGGCTCCGCATTTCTTTCGCGCGGGCAATTGGCCGGTCGCGTACGATCCTGTCGGTGGCATGCAGAATCAGGTCTGGCAACTCGTCAAGGCGCTGGATGAGGCGGGCGTCGCGCAGACCATCGTGACCACATTCATCCCGGGGTCGGATCGCGCTACGTCGCTGTTCAACTCCGCGAACGTGCGTTGCGTCGGGATCAGCCTTCCCGAGTTCCTGGCGCCGCATCTGCTCAACCTCACTTGGTTCGTCGCGCTCGTTCCCTATTTGCTGCGGCATCTCCGTTCGCACCAGATCGTGCACATTCACCTGAATCACTCGATCTGGTGCCGGATCCTGGCATTCGTCGTGAAGCTCTTGGGCAAGCCGCTGGTGATCTCCCTCAATGTCTCGTTGGTGAGCGACGGCGAAGCGGTCACGGCTACGGCGCCCAAGGCGCGGTTTCATCCCGCGCGGTGGCTCGAGACCAGCGCTCTCGCGGTCGCGGACGGCATCGTTGCCCTGACACAACGGCAATCCGATACCGTGTGTGGCCTGATGCCGCGCAAGCTGGGGCAGGTGCGCATCATCCCCGACGCGATCGACGCCGCGTCGTTCGGTCAGCCGGTGGAGCCGAACGCGATCGCGGAGTTCAGAAAGCGTTGCCGCATCCCGGACGGCGCGAAGATCGTGTCCTATATCGGGCGGATCAGCGAGGAGAAGGGCTGGCGCGACCTGCCGGTATTCGTCGATCGCCTCTCGAAGGAAGGCGTGTTCGTTCTGATCTGCGGCGATGGCCCGCGCCGCAAGCACCTGGAAGAGGAGCTGCGCAGCAAGGTGAGCAACCGGCACTGGCATGTCACCGGTTTCGTTCCGCGGTCGGATGTGAAAGCTGCCCTGAGCATATCGGAACTGATCATGCTGCCGTCCCGGCGGGAGGCGTTCGGCAGCATCCTGCTGGAGGCGATGGCGTTCGGCGTGCCGGCGGTCGCCTATCGCGTCGGGGGCATTGCCGACGTTGCCGGCGACCCGAATGCGGTCGCGCTGGTTCCGCCGCGCGATACCGATGCTTTCGTGAAGATGGTGCTCGACCTGCTGTCGCAGCGCGAACTCAGCCAGGCGCTGATCCGCCGCGGCGCCGACCGGGTGCGTGCTTTTTCGGTCCAGGTCGCGCGCGACGCCATCATCCACCTCTACCATGGTCTGGCCTGGAGTTGAGTGGCTCCGCGGCGCATGATCCATTTCGTCACCACCCGCGACCACGCCTATACGCTGACGAATCTGGTCGATCGGCTGGGCCACGGGCGTTGCCGTATTCATCACTACGAACGTTTGTTTCAGCACAAGCGGCTTCCCGGCGGCACCTGGATCTTCACCGATCACGAACGGCTATCAGCCTACGAGCTTGGCCTGGCGGCACGCGTCGCGGCCAGGCTGGAGAAGGGCGGCGCCCGCATTCTCAATCATCCGGCGCGCGTGCTGCGGCGGTTCGACATGCTGACTGCGTTGAAGAACGCCGATATCAACCGCTTCTCGGTATGGCGGGCGGAAACCTTTCCATCGCCCGGCTCTTTTCCGGTCTTTATCCGCAACGAATACGATCACGACGCGGCGAATCCGCCGCTGATCTTGGATCAGGCGGCGCTTGATCTTGCCCTTGCCGATCTGCAAGAGCGGGGGCATTCCCTGGTCGGCAAGCTGGTGATCGAATATGCCGGAGAGGAAGTCGCACCGGGCGTCTGGCAGCGGCTGCAGACCTATTGCGTCGGCGGCACGGTCATTGCCCATACCAACGTGATCGATTTCCGCTGGCAGGTGAAGGACTCAGGGGAGATCGGGGCAGTCGAACGACATCCGCAATTCGAGCAGTTCCTGGCCAACGAGCAGGCGTTCATCTCACGGAATCTTCATGCCGATACCTTGCGTCGTGCCTTCGAGCTGGCGCACATCGATTATGGGCGCGCCGATTTCGCGATCGTGAACGGCAGGCCGCAGATCTATGAGATCAACACCAATCCCAACCACGCGGACCACGACGCGCTGTTCCGCGAGATTCATCCCCGGCGCGCCGCCATCCAAAAATTTAGCGAGGATGCGCTGGAGCGCGCGCTGCTCGCCACTGATGGTCCGTGCGACGGCAAGATCCGCATCAAGGATCCCATGCTGCGGCCGCAGCAAACGTTCATGCGCTTGCTGACCCAATCGATCTGGCGGCCCTGATGGCAAAGATCGATCTAACCGCGGTATCGGAGTTCGATTTCGCATCCGACGCCTATTGGGCGCTATTCCTGCGGTCGCGGTGCTCGCCGTTCCAGCATCCGGATTGGCTGACGCCGTTCTATCGGATTCTGGCGCCTGCGTATAACGCGCGGCCGCTCATCGTCGTGGGCCGTCACGTCGGTTCCGGTGCGCTCAAGCTCGTCGTCCCGCTGATCCGGCGGCGGATCGGCGGCACCGTGGCGATCGAGTCCGCCTTCCTTGGCGTCAGCGACTACGCCGTTCCCCTGATCGACACGACAATCGAGATCGAGGACGGCGGGCTGGCACGGGATTTCCTGGCTGCCCTCGGCGCCTTCGATCGCCTGGAGATCACACCGGTGCGGCGGGACGATTTGGAAGCGTGGCGGCCGCTGTTGCCGGGCCGGCCGATTGCGCTCGGCTTCGGGGCCCATCATCTGCGCATGGCATCGCCGCCGACAGTCGCGCCTGCGCTTGCGCGCAAGATGCGGCGACTGGCGGAGCTTGGGCCTCTGCGGCTGGACCTTGCAGTCCCCGAGTCCGTCCGGCAGGTCATGAGCGCAGCGCAGCGATTCCGTCGAGGCCGCTTCCCGAACGATCCGATGCAGCACGACGCTTCCTTCGCGTTCTATGTCGAAGTCGCGATGCGCGGCGCGCGCTCCGGTCTCGCGCGCACCTATATGCTGTCGTGCGGGGATCGCCTGGTTGCCGTCCTGTTCGGGGTGATTCATCGCCGGCGCTTCCACTATCTCGTCCTCGGCTGCGACTATGCATCCCATCGCCGGTTCTCGCCGGGCATGATCATGTTCGCCAAGACCATGAAGCATTGGTTCGACGACGGCGGCGATGTGTACGACTTCACAATCGGTGACGAGCCGTTCAAGACGGCGCTCGGTTGCGAGCGGACGCCCATGTATGGCCTCCCGCGCACAGGCACGATCCGCCGGCGCGCGCCCGCAATGGCCGTAGGCATCGATGCTTGAGGAGTCAGTTCTGGTCGTCGCCCACCCCGACGACGAAGTGCTGTGGTTCGGTTCGATCCTGCCGCACGTCGGAAGGATCATCATTGCTTTCAAGGAGTACGATGCGGTTGCCGGTCTCGGTCAGCGGCGCGCAGACGCGATGGCCGAGCTTCCTTATAAGAATCTGACCTGCTTGGATATCCCGGAAGCAGGTTCCCTCAAGTGTGCCGATTGGGACCACCCCGTTCCGACCGAATATGGCCTCGCGCTGACTGCATCAGACGCCCCGCGCCAGCGTTACGAAGAGAACTTTGCGGCACTGCGATCCGCGTTGTCCGCCACGTTGCGCCCGGGCACCGAGATCTACACTCACAATCCTTGGGGCGAATACGGACACGAGGACCACGTGCAGGTGTATCGCGTGCTGGAGAGCCTCAGTGCCACGCTTGGCCTGCGCCTCTGGACCTCTCACTATTACGGCGCGCGCTCGGCGACGCTCGCCGGGCGCTACCGTCCACCCAGCCTGCCGCCGGCTAGGACCCTGCCAATCGACCGGACGTACGCCCGTCACATATCTGAAATATACCAGCGTCACGATTGCTGGACCTGGACGCCGGACTGGGTCTGGCCCGAGACGGAATCCTTCCTGCCCGCCCCGTTCCGCGAGTCCCGGCAGGACGAGAGCGGATGGTGCGAAGGACTGCGCTTCGTCGAGTCGGACTTCCAGTGACGGGACGCCGCCTCCAGAGTCAGCGCCAGGTTAGAGTTCGCTCTTCTGGTAGGTCGCGGCATCGAGCCAGGCCTTGTTGATCTCAACGCCCCATCCCGGACCGTCGGGAATCTGCACCTTGCCGTCGCGTGCGACCAGAGCAGGCTCATATAGGCCGGCGTCCCAGGGATAATAATCCGCGCCTTCGATCGAGAACTCGACATAAGGCCCGGCATTCTCGATTGCTCCCATCAAATGCAGCGTGAATACCGTAACCAGCGATTGGTTGGCCGAATGCGGCGTGACGGGCAGGCCGGCCGCCTTTGCCATCTCCACCACCTTGAGGGTCCGGTTGATGCCGCCGAGATAGCAGACGTCCGGCTGCACCACGTCGACCGCCCGCATGTCGATCGCAAAGCGCCACAGCGCCAAGTCACAATCTTGCTCGCCGCCAGTCACGTCGAGATCCAGCGCGTCGGCCACCTGCTTGGTCCAGTGATATTCCCAATATGGGCACGGCTCCTCGAAATGACAGATGCCGTGATCCTGCAGCATGTGCCCGATTTCGATGGCTTTCTTGGGCGTATAACCGCTGTTTGCGTCGACCAGCAGGCGCGCCTTGTCGCCCATGGTCTTGCGCATCAGGGGGACAATCTCATCGGTGCGGCCGGGCCACTCATCCTCATCGTGGCCGCATTCCTTGCCGATGCGGAACTTGAAGGCGTCGTAGCCATGCTGGTCGCGCAGCCTGGCCAGGCGCATCGCCTCGTCCTTGGGCGTGATCTCGCCGCGCTTCATGCTGGAGGCGTAGACCGGGAACGGGCGGGGTGTCCCGCCGAGCAGGCTGCACACGCTCTTGCCCTCGAGCTTGCCCCGCAGGTCCCACAAGGCGGTGTCGAGCCCCGTCAGGGCGCGCATCAGGTAGGAGCCGGGAAACTTGTGCTCCCGCTCGGGAATCGTGTCCGTCAGGTGGGCGATGTCGAGGGCGTCGGCGCCTAGCGCCCAGCGCGCCACCTGGCGATGGAAGATCTGGCAGGTGATGTCGGCCTGATAGGTTGAAACTTGTCCCCAGCCTTCCTTGCCGTCGTCCGTTGTCACGCGGACAAAGCCGACGAACTGCGTGCTGAAGGTCTCCAGCCGTTTGATCTTCATGGAATGGTTCCGGAATGTTTGCCTCGACGCCCCTAGACTAGATTCCATTTTCACTCTTCGGCTAGATCATTCCGCACATCGGATCGAGCGTTGAGCGGAAGCGGGGGATTGCGTGACGGAGTATGACTACATCATCGTCGGGGCGGGGTCGGCCGGCTGCGTCCTGGCGAACCGCTTGAGCGAGAGCGGCCGGCATCGCGTGCTGCTCCTGGAAGCCGGACGGTCCGACCTGCAATTCTGGATCCAGGTGCCGATCGGGTACGGCAAGACCTTCTACAATCCCGACGTCAACTGGATGTACCGCACAGAGCCGATCGCCGGGCTCAATGACCGGGTGAACTATTTCCCGCGCGGCAAGGTTCTGGGCGGCTCCAGCTCGATCAATGCCATGGTCTATTCGCGCGGTCAGGCCGGCGATTTCGACGATTGGGAGGCGCTCGGCAATCCCGGCTGGGGATGGAAGGATGTCCTTCCGCTCTACAAACGGATGGAGGATCACGACCTTGGAGCCGGTCCCTATCACGGCGCGGGCGGGCCGCTCCATGTCACTGACATTTCCAAGGCGGTTCATCCGCTGACCCATCTCTATGTCATGGCGGGGCAGGAAGCGGGCCTGTCCTACAATCCCGATCTCAACGGCGCGACCATCGAAGGTGTCGGCATCTATCAGATCAACACGCGCGGCGGCCTGCGCATGTCCGCGTCTCGCGCCTATCTATGGCCGGCGCGGCGCCGCCCCAACCTGCGGATCGAGACCGATGCCCTCGCCACGCGCGTTTTGCTGGACGGCAAGCGTGCGATCGGCATCGCCTATGAGCAACGCGGCCGGAAATGCGAGGCGCGGGCTGGGCGGGATATCATCCTCGCCGGTGGTTCCATCAATTCGCCGCAGCTCTTGCAGCTTTCCGGAATCGGGCCGGGCGAGCTGCTGCGCGCGCAAGGCATCGAGGTGCTGCATGAAAGCCCGGCGGTCGGGCGCAACCTGCAGGATCACCTGTGTTTCGACCACGTCTATCGCTCCAAGCTGCCGAGCCTCAATGACGATCTCTATCCCTGGTGGGGCAAGATGCTGGCCGGCCTGCGCTACGTGTTGTCGCGCAAGGGACCGCTGTCGCTGAGCGTCAACCAGGGCGGGGGATTCTTCCGCTCGCGGCCGGAGCTCGATCGGCCCGACATCCAACTCTACTTCTCTCCGCTCACCTATGAAAAGACGCCGCCAGGTGTGCGGGCTTTGATGCAGCCCGATCCCTTTCCGGGATTCATCACCAGCGTCTCGCCTTGCCGCCCGACCAGCCGCGGCCATCTCGAGATCCGCTCGCGCGACCCGCATATCGCACCGGCCATACACCCCAACTATCTCTCCACCAACCATGACGTCGAGGAGCTGCTGGCGGGCGCCCGCTTCCTGCGCAAGCTGGCAGCAGCGCCGTCGCTGGCTGCGGTCATCGACGAGGAGCTGCGGCCCGGCCCGGCGGTTCAAAGCGACGAGGAGCGCATCGCCGACATGCGGGCGCGCTGCTACTCGGTGTTCCACCCGGTCAGCACCTGTCGCATGGGGCCGGACCCTACTGAGAATGTGGTCGACCACCGCCTCAAGGTGCACGGGCTCGCAAATTTGCGCGTGATCGATGCGTCGATTTTCCCCACCGTGACGTCCGGGAATACCAATGCGCCCGCCATCATGGTGGGCGAGAAGGGCGCCGATTTGGTACTAGCCGACGTGCAGTGAAGGCGGCTTTGCGTCCGCGTCTCAGTTTCGCTAACGTCACACCCCTCGAACGCAGCCCCAGAGGTCCATCATGTCCAATCATCTGAAATTTTACATCAACGGCGCCTGGGTGGACCCGCTGACGCCACGCACGCTGGACGTCGTCAATCCGGCGACCGAGGAGCCCTTTACCAGGATCTCGATCGGCTCGGCTGCGGATGTCGATCGCGCCGTGGCGGCGGCCAAGGCGGCCTTCCCCAAATTCTCGCAAACCAGCAAGGCGGAGCGCATCGACCTGCTGCGGCGCATCGTCGAGTGTTATCGCGCGCGCATGGATGACATTGCCGAGGCGGTGTCTGCGGAGATGGGCGCACCCATCGGCATGGCGCACGACAGCCAGGCCGCGGCAGGCTTGGCGCATCTCGAATCAACCTTGAAGGCGTTCGAGAGCTTCGAGTTCGAGGAGCCGCGCGGCGGAACGCGCATCGTCCGCGAGGGAATTGGCGTGGTCGGGCTGATCACGCCCTGGAACTGGCCGCTGAACCAGATCGCCTGCAAGGTGGCGCCCGCCATCGCCGCCGGCTGCACCATGCTCTTGAAGCCGAGTGAGATCGCGCCGGTCACCGGCATCATCTTCTCCGAGGTGATGCATGCCGCCGGTGTCCCGGCCGGGGTCTACAATATGGTCAATGGCGATGGCGCCTCGGTCGGCCACGCCATGTCGGGCCATCCGGGCCTCGACATGATTTCCTTCACCGGCTCCACGCGCGCCGGCATCCTGATCGCAAAGAACGCCGCGGATACGGTGAAGCGCGTCACCCAGGAGCTGGGCGGCAAGTCGCCCAACATCATCCTGGGCGACGCCGATCTCGCCTGGTCGGTCGCCAAGGGCGTGCAGGGCTGCTTCAACAATTCCGGCCAGTCCTGCAATGCGCCGACCCGCATGCTGGTGCCGCGCGCGCTGCAGGCGGAGGCTCTGTCCATCGCCAGGCACACGGCGGAATCGCTCAAGGTCGGCGATCCAAGGGCGGACGGCACGAATCTCGGACCGGTGGTGAGCGAGATCCAGTTCGACAAGATCCAGAAACTGATCGAAAGCGGCATCCGTGAAGGCGCCACGCTGGTGACCGGCGGGATCGGCCGGCCGGAGGGCCTGAACCGCGGCTACTACGTGCGGCCCACCGTGTTCGGCGATGTGCAGCCCGGCATGACCATCGCGCGGGAGGAGATCTTCGGCCCGGTCCTGTCCGTCATGCCCTATGACAGCGAGGAGCAGGCGATCGAGATCGCCAACGACACCGTCTACGGCCTCTCCGCCAATGTCGAATCCAAGGATGTCGAGCATGCCCGGCAGGTCGCGCGCCGTATCCGCGCCGGACAGGTCAAGATCAACTACCCGGCGTGGGACACCTTCGCGCCGTTCGGCGGCTACAAGCAGTCCGGCAACGGCCGCGAATATGCCGATTGGGGCATCCACGATTTCCTGGACGTCAAAGCGATCATCGGCTACGGGGCGGGGGCCTAGAGTCCGATTGGCGGGTGAAAATCCGCCTGGATTCGGAGCGCCGACGAAAGCTTCTTGACCCGTCCCTTGGGGCCGCCTCCATAAGGATGCGGCCGGCAAGAACGAGGTGAGTCGTGAAGTCCCCTGCAGCCTTCCTGAATGCATCCGAGGCCGCGAAACGGCTCGGCATCTCCATCAAGGCACTTCGCCTCTACGAACAGCGTGGCCTTCTCACGCCCGTCCGCAGCGGGGCTGGTTGGCGGTCCTACGGTCCCGGCGAGATGAGCAGAGCTTCGGAAATCGCGGCCTTGCGGGCTCTCGGTTTCAGCCTCGCGCAGGTTGCACACGTGCTGAACGGCGATCTCGATCGCTTGGAATCAGCGCTGGCCGCTCACCAGGCGACACTTGAAGCACAAATCCGCGGGCTCGTCGCGATGGTTGGAAAAGTGCGTGAACTTCGGGATGACCTCGCGCGTGGCCAGGCGCCGACCGTCGGCAACGTCATCGAAGCGATGGCGCCCACCAACAAGTGTCACGCCGTGTTCGATCTTCCTTGGCCGTGGGGCGGCGAACGCTTTGAATTGCCCGATATCCGACCGCTGACCTACATCACCGGCCCGTTGGGCAGCGGCAAGACGCGGCTTGCGATGCGTTTGGCTGAGGCACTGCCGAACACAGCCTTCCTGGGCCTGGAACGACTGGCGGATGATGGCTTGGCGGCTTGGACGCGTCTCGACGTCGACCCGGCTCTCAAGTCACGTATCGACCAGGCCCTGACTCGCTTGGTGGAGGATGGCGGCGCCGCGTCGAACGCCTTGGTTGCCCTGCTGGTCGGGCTGGAATCGGAAGGCCCTTCGTTCCTGGTCGTTGATATGCTGGAACAGGGGCTGGACGAGGCTACACAAGAGGCTGTGATTGCCGATCTTCGCCGGCGCGGACCTGGCGCCCGGCCGCTCTTCATCCTGACGCGCTCCAGCGCCATCTTGGATCCGGACTCCATCGGCGCTGACGAGGCGATCATCTTCTGCCCCGCCAATCACAGCGTCCCGCTCCGCGTTGCGCCCTATCGAGGCGCTCCCGGCTACGAGGCCCTGCTTTCCTGCCTGGCATCGCCCGAAGTTCGCAAGCGCACGGAAGGCGTCATCGCATGGCGGCCCGTGGTTACATGACGGCGTGCCTCTTTTCCGGACGGCAACGCGACAGCTATTTGGAAGAAGACGGCGCTATCTGAAGATTGGCGGAGGGAGTGGGAGCTTACCTGCTAATGATTTCAATATGTTACAGGGGATCGCCAATTTCCACCCATACTCTTACCCATGACATCCGTTGGCCAGCTGCCACCGTACTTGAACAATGGATTCCGCGTGTGTTCGAGGCGGGCCTCGATTGCGCCTAGTCTTCGTGGGTTCGGAGCCAATCGACATAAGCGGCTAGGCCCTCCGCGAGAGTGATCGCAGGCCGGTAGCCTAGTTCCCTCTCGGCTCGCTCCATCGACCATTGGCCTTGACGATCAAGATGCCAGTGCCCTGGCCCGATCCCGATCGTCGCCTGTGGGAGCAAGCTCCGGACCATGTCGGCGGCCTGGCGCATCGTTACCTGCGGGCCGCCGCAAATGTTGAAGACGTGGCCATGCGGATCGCGCGCGTCGACCGCCAAGATCGAGGCGCGCGCCACGTCCGTGACGTGAATGAAGTGGAACCCGTGATCTCCGCCGTTCGGCAAGCTGAAACTCCCGTGGCGCAGCGCGGCCTTCGTCATGTCCCGCAGGATCTGCGGCATGCGGTTGCCGGGGCCGTAAACCTCGCTCACGCGCAACGACAGCACCTGCATACCGTAGAGCTCGCCATAGACCCTGCCGAACAGCTCGGTCGCGACCTTGGTTACGCCGTACGGCGTGGTCGGCGTCAGCGATGATGCCTCCGTCACTGGCCCATCGACATGACCATAGACCGTCTCGGATGAGAAGTTGACCAGCCTCCGGACATCAGCCAGGCGACATGCTTCAAGCAGATGCACGGTGCCATCGATGTTGGCCGCGACCGTGGTCAGCGGCAATTCGATCGACAGGTCCGGATGCGACATCGCCGCCGTATGAATGATTCCGGCGACCTCGTGATCGCGCATCGTCTTGACCAGCCGCGGAATATCGAACAGCTCCCCCTGGACCGAGACGACGTTGCCGGTGGCGACCTCGGAGTAGTCGCGGTTGTAGCTGACGACCTTCCGCTCTGCCCGATCCAACATGCCGACGATGTGGCGGCCGGCATAACCAAGCCCCCCGGTGACCAGGATCGCGCCCATCGCCGGCCCCTATGCGCTCATAGCCGCGAACTCGAGTGGCAGCGCCGTCTTCATGTGAAGGCAGTCGACGAACGTCATGTTCAGCGCACCATCGGGCGCGATCGCGCGCAGTTTCCCGGTCAGTGCCGTCGCACTTGCCTTGTGTGGCATCACCACCCGCAGCAGCAAGTTGCTGCTTCCCGCTACGCGAAATACGTCCATGACCTCCGGTAGCCGCGCTAACGCCGAAGCCACCGCGCCAGGCGACTGGGCAGCACTGGCATTGAACTGAATGGTGGCCATTGCAGTCACAGCCACGTTGAGCGCTTGCGGGTCGAGCAGCGTCACGGTGCGGCGAATGATTCCGCGCTCCCGCAGCCGCTGCAGCCGCTTGAAGCAAGCAGCCTGCGATCGTTTGACCACGCGGGAAATCTGGGACAGCGTCCTGCCTGCATCCGGCTGAACTATGTGCAGGATCTGCACGTCGATCTGGTCAAGAATCCCTTCCATGACGCACCTTGCCCGAGGCCTAGGGCACCATTGGGCCGGCCCAACGATTGAGGCCGACGTCGCGTGCTGCGGCGCGGAAGTACATTTCCCTGTAATAGGGCTCGAGCTCGCGCGCGGCGGCCCCGGCGCGGGTTACCTCGGCGCGATACTCGCCGATCAGTTCGCGCGCCTCAGCCAAGATCGCTTTCTCGTCAATGGTCTCAATCCGGCCGTTCTCGTAGACTACCTGACCGCCGATCATCGTCATCACGACCGAAGAGCCTGTTTCGCAATAGACGAGCTGTCGGCGCAGATCGTTGAGCGGCGTAAAGGGAATCGTCTCAAGATCGACCAGGATGATGTCCGCTTCATAGCCCGGCGCGATTGCGCCAATATCCCTGGCGCGGTTCATGGCGCGCGCGCCACCGCGGGTGAGGCACCACAGTAGCTCCTGGGCGCTCGGCCACAGATTGTAGTCCGGCTGAGAGATGCGGTGGATGAGGCCAGCCTGCTTGACCACGCCCCACATGTTGCAGCTGTCGTCGGCGCCCATCTCGTCTGCGCCCAGGCAGATGTTGATGCCGTGATCGCGCAGGCGGCGGAACGGCATAATGCCGCTCCCGATCTTGAGGTTGCAGACCGGGTTATGCGCCACCGAGCAGCCGGATGCCGCCATGGCGCGCATGTCCATCTCGTCCACCCAGATCGAGTGGATGACGGTCATCTTGTCATTGAGGAAACCGAGATCGCTGACGTAGCGGATCAGCGACTTGCCGTAGTTCTCCTCGCCCAGCACGCGCTGGGTCTTGGTCTCCAGGATGTGCAACGAGAAAGCGAGGTCGCGCTGCAGGCTGAGATCCATCAGTGCCTGGAAGTAGTCTCGGGTGACGCGCTGCGGCGCCGAGATCGACATGCCGACATGCAGCCGATTGCCGTTCTGCCCGTGCCATCGGTCGAGGAAGCTCCGATAGAGCTGAACCATTTCTCCAGTCGAAAGGTAGTTCGGCCGTTCCTCCATCGCGCGCCGCAAATGGGCCGGCAGCAGGTCCTTGAGGAAAGGAAACTTGTCGTACTCGATGACATTTGGGTTGCTGAGCGTGACAGTCGCCCGGAATCCGGCATCGCGATATGCCTCCATGGTACCGTCGATCGCATCCATGGTCGGATATGGATTGTAGTTCGTGTCGTCGTAGACCGAAGTCGTGCCATTGCGGATCATCTCCATGACCCCGACCATGGTTCGGACATAGTTCAGCCGCTTGGAGGCCGGCTCGCTGGAAATCGGCGGCACCTCGAACAGCATGTAGAGCTCGAGCGGCTGGTCGAATCCAAACCCCTTCATGAAGTTGCCCGGCGAGTGGAAGTGGCCATTGATGAGACCCGGCATGGCCAGTCTATAGCTTGCGTCGATGATCCGTAGCGGTGCGCTGTTGGGCACCCGTAGGTCGCGCCCGATTGCCGCGATCTTGGACCCTTCGACCAGGATGTCCGCGCGATCCAATTCGGTCTCGTGATCGTCCATCGTCAGGACGCGGGCATTGCGAATCAGGACAGCCATGGTTGCCGCTCTCCCTCTGCGAGACACGCAGAATTTCCTATAGCGACAGGATGGCCGCCCGCCGCCAATCTCTCAACGCCGGATCGGTCAATGCCATCTATGAACGCCGCCAATGCAGGCGATCCGACTTGCATTTTCGCCACTCGCAGTGTGTGCTTTGCAGGATATTGCCGCCGGAGCAAAGCTCGACAACGGGGGAAGGATGGGCCGCGAGGAGCAAGGACGACAGGGACCACGCAAGGCGCCCGCGCGCGGCGCCACGGAAGCCGATCTCGCCATGCGCAAACTTGACCTCGCGCGCCGCAAGCTGGTCCACAATCTGGACTGGAACCTGCTCAAGGTATTCCACCTGATCGCCTCGCAGGGCGGCGTCAGCCGTGCCGCTGGCGTCCTGCTGCGCCAGCAACCCGCTGTCAGCCTGGCGTTGAAGCGCCTCGAGGACCAGCTCGGCACGAAGCTCTGCCAACGCGGGCCGAGCGGTTTTGCCCTGACCGCGGAGGGCAAGGAAGTGGCAGACCTCTGCCGCACGATCTTCGAGGGCGTGCATGACTTGCCTCTGAAGCTCGCCAAGCTGACCGACACTCTTGTCGGGCAGGTGCGCGTGCAGCTGGTCAGTAACTTGGTGTTTCCCCCGCTCGACCGCTGCATCACCACATTCCATCAGCGCTATCCCGGTATGGAGTTCATCGTGGGCGTCTCTGCATGGCGCGTGGTGGAAAGCATGGTGCTGCGCAGCGAGGTCGATGTTGGCGTTGCACCGACGCGCTTCTTCAATTCCAGCCTGCGTTATGTGCGCCTCTGCAGCGAACAGCACGAGATCTACTGCGGGCGCGATCACCCCATGTTCGGTCACACCGTCACGGATCTACGCGATCTGCGCAACGAGCGGTTTGTGCTGACCGCCGCAGACGAGCCGGACGAAATCACCGGGTTTCGCCTGCGCTTCGGCCTCGGCCAGGTGACGGGCGCCAGCTCGGAGTATCTGGAAGAGGCGCTGCGGTTGATCCGTAACGGCGTCGGACTGGGCTTCTTACCCGACGCGATGGCAAGGCCCCTGTGCGAGGCCGAATTGCTGAGTCCCGTTGCGCCAGCGGCCGAGAAGCCGCAGGTGGAGCTGTATGTCATCACCAACCCGCTCAGCCCGCGTTCCGCAGCCGCTCAGATCTTCGTCGACGAGCTCCACCGGCAGATCGATCTCGAGCCCGGCCTGGCCGCAGTCGGCGCCTAGAATGCATCATCCACGATAGCGCGTGATGCGCATTGCCACCACGCTTGCCAGTACAGTCAGGGACAACAGAACAACCGACGCCACGTTGATGGTCGGGTTGACGCCCTTGCGCAACATTCCCCAGAGGAAGGTCGGCAAGGTGTTGCCGCCGCCGATCGTGAAGAACGTCACAATGAAATCGTCCAATGACAGGGCCATCGCCACCAGGCATCCGCCGACGATGCTTGGGCCGGCAATGGGCAGGGTAATGGTGAGAAAAGCCTTCAGGCGCGACGCTCCAAGATCCCGCGCCGCATCGACAACGGCAAAGTTGAATGCTGCCATCCGTGCATGCACAATCATGATCACGAAAGGCTGCGTGAAGACGAGATGCGCCAGGATCACCGTCTTGAGTCCGAGCGGCACCCCGACCTCAACAAAGAACGAGAGAAGCGCAATCCCCAGCACAAGTGGCGGGAGCATGACCGGCATACTGAAACACATAATCATGAGCCCGGAAATTCTCGCTTCGGTACGCGCCAGGGCCAGCGCCGCCATCGTGCCGACGACAGTCGAAACCAGCCCCACTGTCCCAGTCACGATCACGCTATTGCGCATCGCATCGCGGAACTCGGAGGACTCGAACAGGGCCGCGAACCACTGGAAGCTGAGCCCCGGAATGGGAAAGCTGACTTGCGAACCCGCGGTGAAACAGAACAGGACGAGCAGCACCAGGGGCGACAGCATGAAGGCCGTGATCGCGGCACCAATGCACCACCACACTACTGTCGCGCCTCGCCAATTCATTTCGGCCTCAACGTGCGCCGCAAGATCAGGCTGACGACGATGATCGCGGTGACGCAGATCGCAATGACGGAGAATGCCATGGCCGAGCCCAACGGCTGGTTCAGGCGGTGGCCAAATTGACTCTGGATGAAGACCCCGATCATCGAGGTATAGGGGCCGCCGACCAGCTTCGGCGTCACATAGTCGCCCGCTACGAACAAGAACGTCAGCATGAAGGCCGATACGATCCCGACCCGGCATTGCGGCACGATGATCTGCCAGAACACGCGGGTGTTGCTGGCTCCCAGGTCGCGTGCCGCTTCGAGCGGTATGTCGTCGACCGCGCGCAGGGACCCATAAATTGGCAGAATCGCGAAAGGCAGCGTGTAGTGGGTCAGCGTCAGGATGACGGCGAACGGGTTGAAGAGGAAGACCTTGATCGGCTCGGAGATGAGGCCGAGCCCCAGCAAAGCCGTGTTCAAGATCCCTTCGGAACCTAGGATGGTCTTCCACACATAAATCTTGGTGAGATAGCCGCCAAACAGAGTAATCAGGGCTGAGAATAGCAGCACAGTTCCGAATCGGCCGGCCCGGAACCGACAGAGGTAGGCGAACGTGAATGCCAGCATGACAACCAGAGCAGATGTCGCCAGCGAAATGACGAAGGTAAAAGCAAGCGGGACGGCGTAATCCGTGAAGACTTGCGCGTAATTCCCCAGAGTGAAGGACGGCACCAGACGATAAGCCCGAACCGTCCAAAAACTCACCACGAGGAAATAGCCGAGAGGCCCCACAAACAGCAGCGCGAAGATGAGTCCGCTCGGCAGCGTTAAAGACCAGCGCGACCAGGCGGCCCGCATCTCAGGCGTCCGGAACGATGCGCTGGCCGTCGATTGGCCAGGACACTGTGACGTCATCGCCGATCGCGAGAACGTGGCGTTGGACCTTGTCCGGGCTGAGGACCGCGATATGGTTGCCTGACGGCAACGCGACATCGTACTTCACCATTGCGCCCATGAAGACCGAGTCAACAAGACGACCGCGAACCGATACGCGCTGCGATCCAGAATCGATTGTGCGCCCTGTCGCTGGCCGCACCTGCATGG